>NZ_CP075339.1:1802091-2402788 GCF_024399335.1 Leucobacter aridicollis | reverse complement strand
AACTCCCGGCACGCCTTCGGGCGTCCGCTGTCGGAACAGGGAGTGATTCGAGAGTGGATCGCCGAGTCCCGGATACAGCTCGAGGCGCTTCGGCTCCTGGTGTTGAAGACAGCGTGGATGATGGACACGGTCGGCAACCGCGCCGCGATGACTGAGATCCAGTCGATCAAGATCGCGGTGCCCAGAGCGGTACAGGAAATCATCGACCGCGCGATCCAAATCTTTGGCGGCGCTGGAGTGAGCGATGATACGCCGCTCGCCGCGCTCTACGCTGGCGTACGCACCCTGCGGATCGCTGACGGGCCCGACGAAGTCCACCTCAACAGTTTGGGCCGGGCTCAGCTCAAGCTGTAACCAACGAGCGCCTATCTACCAGTCAAAGGAGACACAACGATGGCACACCCGCACGATCCAGCCGTAGACGGTCGAGGGCACACAACGCTTTCCGTCGCGAGCATCCTCAGCGAATCAGCGGTTCGGCATAGCGACAATCCGGCCGTGTATTTCAACGGCGACGCAATCACCTACCGAGAGCTGTGGGACCAGACTCGGGCCTACGCTGGTGCGCTGCGCGCTCGAGGAATCGGGCGCGGTGACCGTGTGGCGATCATGATCCCGAATGTGCCCGACTTTCCTCGGGCCTACTATGCGGTGCTCGCGCTTGGCGCGATCGTTGTGCCAATCCATCTGCTCCTGAAATCAGAGGAGATCAGTCGCACGCTGCGCGACGCCGGTGCCGATCTGCTGATTGCTTCGGCGACTTCCCTTGGCGAAGCTGCACCAGCTGCGGCCGAGGCGGGCGTGCCGCTGTTGACGGTTCTGCTGCCGCCCGATGCTCACGGCGACTTCGCCAGGCTCGAGGTCGAAGCATCTGCAGCCGAGCCAATCAAACGGATCGAACCGACCGGCCCACTGGACGCAGCGACGATCTTGTTTACGAGTGGTACTACTGGCACTCCAAAAGGGGCTGTCGGAAGTCATTTTTCGATCATCGAGCAGGTGCATTCTGGCCTCATTGATGGCCTGCAGGTGCAGAGTGGGGACGTGACCTTCGGAGGGCTTCCGCTCTTCCATACGTTCGGGCAGACGTCGGTGCTCAACATGGCGTTCCGAGCGGGCAGCGCGGTCATTCTGATGCCCCGATTCGACGGCGACCAAGCGCTGGAGCTCATGGTGAAGCACCGGGCGACAGTGTTCGTCGGCGTGCCGACGATGTATGTCGGGCTCGTCGAAGCGGCACGACGTACAGATGCGCGACCGCCGCTGCGATTCGCGAACTCGGGTGGCGCCGCCCTCCCTGTTGCGTTGCTTGAGGCGTTCGAGGAAGCCTACGGAGTCCCGCCGCATGAGGGCTACGGCCTCACCGAGACCGCACCGACCGTGAGTGTGAACTCGGTCGGCAAGCCGACGATACCGGGATCGGTGGGTGAGACGCTGTGGGGCGTCGACGTCGCAATCGCAGACCCTGACGTTGAGGACCGAATCGAGTTCATTGATGAGGAGGACGGACTCGGCGAGATTGTCGTTCGCGGCCACAACGTATTCAAAGGGTATGTTGGCCGGGAAGAGGCGACGAAGGAGGCGATCGTCGACGGCTGGTTCCGTACGGGCGACCTCGGCACCTATCGCGATGGCATCCTCACGATCGTGGATCGGAAGAAAGACATGATCCTGCGCTCCGGCTACAACGTCTACCCGACGGAGGTGGAGGCAGCGCTCGCGCGGCACCCCAAAGTCGCCGCATCGGCCGTGTTTGGTGTCGCCGACGATATTCGCGGCCAGGAGATTCACGCGGCCGTGCTCCCGCGCGAGGGCACAGAGATCGACCCGGCAGAGATCATCGAGTTTGCGAGGGAACACGTGGCATCGTACAAGTATCCCCGCGTGGTGCACATCGTTGACGAGCTCCCGCTGGGAGCGAGCGGGAAGATTCTGAAACGAGAACTGCAGCGCATGTTCGACCCCGCAAAAGCCTCGTAGTGCGTGTGGGGCGGTGCCGCAGCACCGCCCCACCTCACCTTATATCCCAGGGATACCGTCCGGGACAAACGGTGCCGGTTCTGGATCGACCGCTGTGACAGAGCCACCCTCGACCAGGTATGCTCGGCCAACGGATTGCTGGGTGCCCTTTTCTACGCGGCTGATCTCGACGCCCATATACGAGGCATGGCTGTCAGCACTGAACGCAAGCGGGAGGATGCCGGTTCCCCGAAGCTCCCCGGAGGTGATTGCGTTGACGACTGCCTCTCTCGTTGGATTCTCGCCCGCAGCATGCAGGGCCTCAGCGAAGAGGTACGCGGCGCTCATTCCGTTCAACACGGTGCGATCGAACGGCTCAGTCGGGTTGTATTCGTCGTTGATCTCGCGGAAAAACGTGACCCAGTCGCTGTCGCCCTCTGCGGCGGGAAGAAAGCTCGCCCCGACCATGCCCTCCAAGAGATCTTTGTCGGTTTCTTCACCCAAGAGCTGCCGGAGCACTGACGGGTTGGCGCCGATCGACGCAACGAACCACTGCGGCGACCACCCGAGCCGCGCAGCTGTGCCGATCGCGAGCGCTGCGTAGCCTGGGATCGCGCCTAGAATGTTGATCTCGCACCCTGCATCGCGCATGGCGCCGATCTGCGCAGTCACATCAGCGTTTGACGTCGTGTAGAGCTGGGTATCAGCGATGCCATCGGCTCCGAGAGCCAGTTCGACGCCCTCGATGGTGTCGCGCCCCAGGTCGTCGTCTTGCCCATACACGCAGACCGTCTGACCAGGGTATTCGTCACTCGCGTACTTCGCCAGGGCAGCCCCCTCGACGACGTAGTCTGCGTTGAACGCGAAGGTGTAGGGGTACTTCTCCGGCTGGTTCCATGTCGTGGAGCCCGAGGCGACGAAGAGGTCTGGGACGCCGTTGTCGTTGAGGTAGTCGACGACGGAGGTGTGTGGTGGGGTGCCGAGGCCGTTGAAGATTGCGAATACTTGGTCGTCTTGGACGAGTTCGCGGACGACCATTTGGGTGTTTGCTGGGTTGTAGGCGTCGTCTTTGACGATGTAGTTGATGTTTCGGCCGTGGATGCCGCCGTTGTCGTTCACGTAGGCGAAGTACGCGAGTGCGCCGGCTGAGACTGAGGCGTAGCCGGGGGCGGCCGGGCCCGTCAAGGGAGTGTGTGTGCCGATGGTGATTGTGTCGTCTGTGACGCCTGGTGTGGCGGCGGAGCCGCCGCTTGACTGTGGGGTGCTGCACGCGGTGAGCGCGAGCGCGGTGACCACCATCGCGGCGGTGATCGCGGTACGTAGAGCACGGGAACTGAAGAACATATGACCCTCTTCCTGCGAGTGTGTTCCCGGGGCGTGGCACCGAACGCACGCCCCGGGGTTGGGCGTGCAGTGTTAGGAACCGGGAATGCCGCTCTCAACGAACGGAACTGGTTCCATTACTACCCGAGTCGCCTCACCGCCGTCGACGGTGTAGGCAACGTCATTGAAGTTCTGCACACCGTCGTGCATCGTCACGATGCCGACAGTGAAGTATGAGCCGTGGTTGTCGCCCGAAAACGCGAGCGGCGCAACACCGTTGCCTGCCAGGCTGCCCGAACGAATCACCTCAAGAATGCCCTCGCGGGTCGGGTTCTTGCCTGTTTTCTCGAGGGCCTCTGCGAAGAGGTAGGCGGCGCTCATTCCGAATACAGTGTTGCCGTTGAATGGTGCCCCGCTGTTGTACTTCTCGTTGACTTCTCGGAACAGATCGACCCATTCGCCGTCGCCATAGGCTCCGGGGAGGTAGTTCACGCCGCTCAGGTTCTCGAGGAGTTTTGGACCCGTGTCTTCGCCTAGGATCTCGATCAGCGTCGCATAGTCGAGCCCCACTGAGGTCGCGAACCACTGGGTGTCCCAGCCGATCCTTGCGGCTGTGCTCATCGCGAGGGCTGTGAACGCAGGAATGCTGCCGAGAATGTTCACTTCACACCCTGCCGCCTGCATCGCGCCAATTTGAGCGGTGAGGTCTGGGTTTGAGGTCGAATACTGTTCAGTGTGTGTCACGCCGTCGGCGCCGAGGTTTGCTTTGACGCCTTCAAGTATGAACCCGCCGAGGTCGTCGTCTTGGCCAAGCACGCATACTTTTTGCCTTGGGTACTCGTCGGTCGCGTACTGGGCAAGAGCGGCACCCTCGACTGCGTAGTCAGCGTTGAATGGGAAGGTGTAGGGGTATTTCTCTGGCTGATTCCAGCTCTTGGAACCGGTGGCAACGAACAGGTCTGGTACCTGCTTCTCGTTGAGGTACTCGAGCACCGACGTATGCGGGGCGGTGCCGATGCCATTGAAGATTGCGAATACCTGGTCGTCCTGGACAAGTTCGCGGACGACCATTTGGGTGTTCGCGGGATTGTACGCGTCATCCTTAATGATGTAGTTAATCGTGCGACCGTTCACGCCGCCTTCGTCGTTGAGGTACGAGAAGTAAGCAAGTGCGGCAGCGGAGACGTCGGCGTACCCGGGGGCGGCTGGCCCGGTCAGGGGAGTGTGCGTGCCGATGGTGACGGTGTCGTCTGTGACGCCTGGCGTTGCTCCGTTGCCAGGGCTGGCTGGGGTGCTACACGCGGCGAGCACGAGGCTGAGAGTGGCAGCGCCTGCCAGAGACACAGCGGCAGTGTTTCGGGTGAGTCGTGTCATGAGTGTGAGCCTTCGGTCTGGTCAGCGGTTAGGTTGTGGGGGTGGGCGCGGGCTGGGGTGCCTGGTTCGCGCGTGTGGGGACTAGGTCAACGAGCCCGCCCGGCCTGACAAGGATTGTCACGGTGAGGAGCGCGCCGAAAACGAGCACTGGCAGGTTGCCTGTCAGCCGCTGCGCCATATCAGCCGAGAGCGGCAGTTGGGCGGTGGCCGTGGTGATGAGCCAGGGGAGCATGACAACAAGCACCGATCCGAGCGCTGCACCGCCGATGCTGCCGAGCCCACCGAGCACGACGGCGACTACGAGCAGCAGCGAGAACGAGAGCGTGTAGGCTCCGGGGCTCACTGACTGCGTGATGAAGCAGAGCGTGGCCCCGCCTGCTCCTGCAGCAACCGCACTCACGGTGAACGCCGAGACTTTGACGCGCCCGGCGGGTACGCCGTTGAGGCGTGCTGCGGTCTCGTCGTCGCGAACTGCGCGCATGCGCAGGCCGAACGAGCCGTTCCGCAACAGGGTGAGCCAGGTGACGAGCGCCCCGGCGATCAGGATCGCGACCCAGGCATGCCACTGCTCGACCGCGATGAGCGATTGGAGTGCTGTCGGCACACCCTGGTACGGGCTGGGGAGCCCCTGATCGCCGCCCAGTATCTTGAACGTTGCGGCAACGGCCGGAACTGAGACGATGAGCGCGAGGGTCACACCCGCCAGGTACGGTCCGTGAAGCCGCGCCGCCGCGAGCCCGAGGAGGAGCCCGAGGAGGCCTGCAACGACTACTGCGACGGCGAACGACATCAGGAAGCGGCCGATACCCCCGACGCCGGCTTCTGCGAGAGCGTTCGCCGTGAGTGCGTACCCGTACCCGCCTGCCGCCATGAGAGCCGCATGTCCGAGCGAAAGCTGGCCGCTCTGCCCGACGAGCAACGTGAGACCCGCCGTCACCGTGAAGTACGCGGCGATGGTCGCGAACTGGAAGTTTCGGTACGGGTCGAGCAGAAACGTCAGCGCGATCGCGAGGATGGTCAGGATCACTCCGAAGATGATGATGCGGTTGCGGCCGCGCAGCGAGGGCAGAATGCGGGTCATGCGCTTCGCTCCTTCCGGGTCGAGAAGACCCCGCCCGGTTTCACGAGCAGGACGAGAACGAGAATCGCGAGCACACCGATCGGTGCGACTGTCGCACCGAAGTAGCCCGTCAAAAGGCTCATGGTGACGCCAACGATGAGCCCGCCGACGAGTGCGCCAACGGGGGAGTCGAGGCCGCCGATCACCGCAACGGCGAATGCGTAGACGAAGAGCATGTCGGTTGCGTGCGGGTTGAGGCCAAGCTCGGTGGGTACGAGCAGGATCGCGGCGAGCGCCGCAACTGCGCTCGCCAGCATCCAGCCGATTGTCACCATGCGCTTCACGCGAACGCCGAGCAGCCGCGACACCTCGGGGGCGAACGCCGAGGCTCGAAGCTGGAGCCCGAGTGAGGTTCGGGCGAACACGATCGCGAGGGCAATCATCACGGCGATTGTGATGCCGATCGTGAACATGTCGTTCGGCGACAGCAGCGGCACCCCTCCGATCACGATCGCGCTGCGGTCGAAGGGCGCGGGCATCGCGCGATACTGGGAACCGAAGAAGATTCCGAGGAGTGACTGCAGAACCATCACGAGGCCGATCGCGGCGAGCACACCTGTGAGGTGGGACGACTGCGGCGCGAAGCGCATCACGCCGCGCTCAACGATAAGACCGATAAGCGCCCCTGCGAGGATCCCTGCTGCGAGCCCAGCAAAGTAGCTGCCTGTTGCGCCCGTGACCGCAAACGCAACGTACGTAGCAACGAGGGCCATGGCTGCCTGCGCGAAATTGATGATCCGTGTGGCCCGCCAGATGAGCACCAGCGAGAGCGCGAATAGCGCGAAGATCGCGCCCCGTGCGAGCCCAGTTGCGAAAAGAAACGTAAACCTATCCATTAGAACCCCAGGTATGCGTGTCGAAGGGTGGAATCTTCAGCGAGAGTCGCTGCGTCAGCATCGACGACGACCCTGCCGAGGTTGAGAACGACGCCGCGATCGGCGATGGAGAGGGCGCCTGTGACGTTTTGCTCAGCGAGTAAGACGGTGAGGCCACGCTCTCTGGCGGTCTCACGGAGCGTGAGCATGATCTGCGCGACGACAAGTGGGGCGAGCCCAAGGGAGGGTTCATCGAGGGCGAGTAGCCGTGGCTCGGCGATGAGCGCCCGGCCGAGCGCGAGCATTTGCCGTTCGCCGCCTGAGAGCTGGTGGCCGTCTGCGTTCTTTCGCCGTTCGAGCGGCTCGAACATCTCGTAAATCTCGCGGATCGCGCGTTCGCGAGCGGTGCCCCGATGCCGCCAGAGCGCGCCAAGGCGCAGGTTTTCGTCAACTGTCAGCTCACCGACGATGCTCTGGCCATCGGGTACGAGTGCGATCCCGTTCCGTGCCCTTTCCTCGGTGCGCATGCCGTGAAGGTCGAGGCTGTCGAGGCGCAACGTGCCGGTCGTGGTGCGCACCCTGCCGGTCAGCGCTCCGAGCAGCGTGGATTTGCCCGCGCCGTTGGCGCCAAGGAGTGCAACGACCTCGCCGGGTCTCAGGTCGATACTCACGTCGTGGAGTACGGGGCTGCCGCCGTAGCCGACAGTGAGGTGCGAGATGGAAAGTGCGGCGCCCGTCTGGGGCTGCGCGGTTGCGCGGGTGCTGAGGCTCACCGTGGCTCTCCTTGTCTCGTTGGCGATGGGCTCGCGCCGTGAGCGGCGACGCCGAGGTACGCCTCCTCGACGCGGGGGTTCGCGCGGATTTCGTCGGGGGTCCCGCGAGCTATGACGCTCCCGAAATCGAGTACGACGATCCGGTCGGCGAGGTCCATGACGAAGTCGACGTGGTGCTCGACGAGGAGCACTGACCGACCGCGAGCTGCGATTTTTCGAACTGTCTGCGAGAGTGCGGCGATGTCGTCGTGGCCGAGGCCCCCAGCTGGTTCATCGAGCAGCAGGAGTTTCGGATCTGTCACGAGGGCCCTGGCGAGCGCCACACGTTTCCGGTCAGGGTAAGACAGCTCGGATACTCGGCGGTTTGCAAGCTCGGTGAGGTTGAGCTCCGCGAGTTGATCAGTCGCAGTGGCGTGGGCGTCGGTGGCTCCGCCGAGCGGCAGCTTGACGTTTTCGAACGCAGTCATGCTCGAAAATAGTCCGAGGCCCTGGAGCGTTCGCGACAGGCCAAGGCCGCCGAGCTTCGGCGTCTGCCGGGGAATGACGCTGCCGTCGATTTTGATCGTTCCCGAGCAGCGCAACAGGCTGCATACTGCGTTGAACACCGTGGTCTTGCCCGCCCCGTTGGGGCCGATGAGCGCGACCACCTCGCTCGGTCTCACATCAAATGAGACGTTATCGACCGCGGTGAGCCCACCAAATCTGACGGTGAGTTGATCGACCTCGAGCCGTGGGGCTGCGGTTGTCAGTTGTGTTGCTTGTGCGTTCATCGGCACCTCTTCGTGTCGTGGTGGCCCCACCGTACGTGATAAACCGACCGGACGGTTTGTTGTGTTGGCATTTCGTAATAATCGATCTTTCGCCAGGTGCAGTCTCTGCGCAGGGGTGCTATCGTGGTCAAACCGACTGGGCGGTATGTACGACGCAAGGAGGCGCCATGCTCACACCACGTTTCGCTGAGACTGTGACTATCGTTACGGGGGCGAGCCGCGGAATCGGCCTCGCGATCGCCGATAGGATCGCCCTTGAGGGCGGTTCCGTCGTCATCACCGGGCGCAACCAGGAGGCGCTCGACGAGGCAGTGGATGCGCTCGGGCCGAACGCATCAGGAGTCGCGGGGCGCGCTGACGATCCAGCGCACCGGGCAGAAGTCTTCGCGCATGTCGCTGAACGCTATGGCCGCCTCGACCACCTCGTGAATAACGCAGGCATCAACCCTGTCTACGGGCCGATCGCCGAGGTTGAGGCCGCCGCAGCACGCAAGATTCTTGACGTGAACGTACTGGCGTCTCTCGACTGGACCCGCGACGCTGTCGCCGCAGGTCTGCGGCAAAGCGTCGTTAACATCGCCTCGGCGGCTGGGCTCGGTGCGAGCCCAGGCATCGCCTTCTACGGGATCTCAAAGGCGGCACTGATGAACCTCACCGTGCAGCTCGCCTACGAGTTCGCCCCAAAGATTCGTGTCAACGCGGTAGCGCCCGCCGTCGTGAAGACAGCGTTTGCGCGGGCGCTCTATGAGGGGCAGGAGAGCGAGGTCTCCGAGGCCTACCCCCTGGGGAGGCTTGGTGAGCCCGAAGACATTGCGGGGCCGGTAGCCTTCCTGCTCTCGGAAGACGCAGGGTGGATCACCGGGCAGACAGTGCCGATCGATGGCGGTGGGAGTATCCGGCCGATCCTGTAAAGCGGGACCCATCGTGAAACCGAGCGAAATCCGAGCAATAGGGAAGAATGGCTCGAATGAAGCAATCACAGGTAGTCAGCGACGTGATTCGCGCCGCTGTTGAGCTCTTCGCCCAGCGAGGATACGCGAACACGAGCGTGCAAGACATTGTCGACGCAGCGGGAGTGACCAAAGGGGCGATGTACCACTATTTCGAGTCGAAAGACGACCTGCTGTTCGGAATCTATGACAGGGTCCTGTCGCTGCAACAGACACACCTAGACGAGATCATGAACGCTGGTGGAGAGGTTGACGATGTGCTGCGGGCCGTGTGCGTTGACGTCCTTGAAACCTCGATCGAATACCTCGCGGAGGGGACTGTGTTTTTTAGAAGCATGGACATGCTTTCTGAACCCCGACGCAAGGAGGTTGTGCGGCGCCGACGCGCGTACAACGATGAGTTTGCAACCCTCGTGAAGCGAGGACAGCTCGAGGGGAAATACAGGGACGATATTCCTGTCCCAGTACTCATCGCCCACTTTTTCAGCGACGTCCACTACCTCTCATACTGGTACTCAGAGGAGACACCAGAGGACCGGACGCTCGCGGCAGTGCAGATCACAGACCTGTTTATGTCGAGTCTAAGGAGACCAGATGCCTACCCCGCAGATTCCGGAGACGATGCGCGCTTGGCGCGTCACGACGCTCGGTGAGCCAGCCGACGCGCTTACACTCTCAACGGTCACAACGCCGGTACCAAAAGCCGGCGAGGTCCTCATCCGCGTCGGCGCCGTCGCGGCAAACTTCCCAGATGTGCTGCTCGCGAGAGGCGAGTATCAGGTCAAGCCAGAGCTCCCGTTTGTGCCCGGAGTGGAGTGCAGCGGCAGCGTAGTCGCGGTCGGTGACGGGGTGACTAACGTCAGCGTGGGCGACAGAGTCGTCGCCTACAGCATCGGACTGCTCGCGGAGTACGCTGTCGTTCCCGCGGATGCAGTGCAACTGATCCCGGACTCGCTCGACGATGCGCGGGCCGCGGGACTGACGATCGCCTACCAAACTGCGTGGTTCGCGCTGCACAGGCGAGCACGCCTCGGCTCAGGAGAATGGCTGCTCGTGCACGCCGCAGCCGGCGGGGTCGGTGCGGCAGCGGTGCAGCTCGGAGCCGCGGCAGGGGCCCGAGTCATCGGTGTCGTTGGAACCGAGGCGAAAGCCGCCGTGGCGCGCGAGGCGGGCGCCGAGCACGTCATTCTGCGCGGCGACGACGTTGCGGCCGAAGTGAAACGGATCACCGGCGGGCACGGGGCAGACGTTGTCTTCGACCCGGTCGGGGGAGACGCCTTCATTGTCTCAACGAAATCGATCGCATTCGAAGGCCGCATCGTCGTCATCGGTTTCGCGAGCGGAACCATTCCCGAGCTCGCCATGAATCGGCCGCTCATCAAGAACTATGCAGTACTCGGCCTCTACTGGGGGCTCTACCAAGAGAAAGCTCCGCACCTCGTCAGTGAGGCCCACGCAGAGCTCGTGCGGCTGTTCGAAGCCGGAGCGATTGCGCCAATCATCGACCACACTGTCTCGTTCGAGGACGCCCCGTCAGCGCTGACGGCGCTTGCAACGGCGAATACTGTCGGCCGCGTCATCATCGAGGTGGCGTCGTGACCGACCTCGCTGGAAAAGTCGCGCTCGTCACTGGGGGAGCGCGCGGAATCGGCGAGGCCTACGCGCGGGCCCTTCACGCAGCAGGCGCCCGCGTTGTGCTCGCAGATGTACTCGTGGACGAGGGCGCCGCGCTCGCCGCAGAGCTCGGCGACGGCGCCCACTTTGTCGAGCTCGACGTGCGCGACGAGGCGCAGTGGGGCAGCGCAGTAGCCACTACCGTCGCGGTCTTCGGCGCGATCGACGTGCTCGTTAACAACGCTGGGGTCGCGAACGCGGCCCCCATTGAGCACTTCACCCTCGAGAAGTGGGACGCAGTGATCGGGGTGAACCTCACCGGCGTCTTCCTCGGTTGCAAGGCGGTCGTGCCCACAATGAAGCGCCAGGGCGGCGGCTCGATTATCAACATTTCATCGGTCGAAGGAATGCGCGGCAGTCCCGGCCTGCACGGCTACACGGCATCGAAGTATGGGGTGCGTGGTCTCTCTGCCTCGCTCGCGGTCGAGCTCGGGCCTGCAGGGATCAGGGTGAACTCGGTTCACCCTGGATTCATTGAGACGCAGATGTCGGCAAGGATCGATCCTGATCGGCTTGATATCCCGCTCGGACGCCCCGGAACCCCGGAGGATCTCGCGGGAACAATCGTGTTTCTCGCGAGTGACGCATCGTCGTTCACGAGTGGCGCAGAGTTCGTCGTAGACGGTGGAATGATCGCGGGCATCCCGCACCGCTAGCACCGCCTCTGATACGCTCGCAGCTGACTTTCACGACGATCACAGCAGGGACGTGACATCACTATGACGCAGCGCGACACCACAGCCGCCCCGCCCAGAGCAGAGTGGACGGGGCAGTTCGGGTTTATCATCTCGGCGATCGGATCTGCCGTTGGGCTCGGCAACATCTGGCGATTCCCCGGGGTCGCGTACGAGAACGGTGGCGGGGCGTTTCTCATCCCCTACATCGTTGCGCTGCTGACGGCTGGCATCCCGATCCTGTTTCTTGACTACGCGATCGGCCACCGGTTCCGCGGCTCGGCGCCGCTTGCGCTTCGCAGGCTCGCGGGCAAGCTCGGCGAGGGCATCGGCTGGTTCCAGGTGATGATCTGCGTGTTTATCGCGATCTATTACACGGCGGTGCTCGCGTGGGCATCGAGCTACTTCGTGTTCTCCTTCGACCTGCGCTGGGGCAGCGATGCGGCCGGATTCTTCACCGGTGACTACCTGCAGACCGCGGAAGCGCCGTTCACGATGCAGTTCGTGCCGAGCGTGCTTATTCCGCTCGTGCTCATGTGGGTGGTCGCGCTTGTCGTGCTCGGCGCCGGCGTCGTGCGTGGTGTGCAGCGTCTGAACATGATCGCGATTCCGCTGCTCGTCGTCGGGTTCTTGATCCTTGTCGTGCGCGCGCTCTTCCTCCCTGGCGCCGCCGATGGTCTGAACGCTCTCTTCACTCCCGACTTCGCCGCGCTGCTCGACCCGTCCGTCTGGGTCGCCGCCTACAGCCAGATCTTCTTCTCGCTCTCGGTCGCGTTCGGCATCATGATGACCTACGCCTCGTACCGCCGCAGGCGCTCAAACATGACTTCTCCGGGGCTCGTGGTTGCGTTCGGGAACTCGTCGTTCGAGATCCTCGCGGGCATCGGCGTCTTCGCGACGCTCGGGTTCTTCGCCCACCAGCAGGGTGTCGCCGTTGCCGACCTCGATGGGCTGAAGGGTGTCGGTCTCGCCTTCATGACCTTCCCAGCGATCGCGGCGCAGATGCCTGGAGGCGAGATTTTTGGCGCGCTGTTCTTTGGGGCGCTGACGCTCGCGGGCCTCACGTCGATGATCTCGATCATGGAGGTCATCCTCGCCGGCGTCATGGACAAGTTCGGTCTGAGCCGCCGCGGCGCCGTGTACGGCATCGGCGGGGTACTCGCGCTCGTCTCGCTCGCGCTCTTCGGCACGACATCGGGGCTCACCGCGCTCGACACCATCGACAACTGGGCGAACAACATCGGCATCGTCGCCTCGGCGGTCGTGATGACGATCACCGTGCTCTGGATCCGGCGGGCAGGAACCGAGCTGAGCGGGCACCTGAGCGCGCTCTCGACATTCAAAGTCGGCCGTACCTGGCTGTTCTTTGTGTCAGTGCTCGGTCCGGTCGTGCTCGGCTACATGCTCGTGACGACGATCATCGGGCTCATCCAGGAGCCCTACTCGGGCTACGACACTGGCTACCTCGCGATCGTCGGGTGGGGCTCCGTCGTCGTAATGATTGCCGGTTCGATCGCGCTGACGCTTAGCCCGTGGCGCTACGACCCCACCAACTTCACGCCCTGGCCGCCCGTCGCGCAGAAGTCTGCGAGGGCGGCAGCGAAAGCCGCGAAGGTGGCTGATGTCACTGATAATACTCAGGCAATGACGAACGGAGCCGACCGATGACCCCCATTGCGGTTACGTTTCTGGTGCTTGCGCTGACGATCATCTGGGGCGGACTCATCGCGAGCACGGTCTTCCTTGGACGCCGCTCGGAGGTTGCAGCCTACCCCGAGGGCGGCGAAGATCTCGCCGGTGAACGAATCGAGGAATAGCTGAAGCGGTGAGCGGCCGAGCCACCGTCAGAGCAGGTTGACGAGCGCGATGTAGGCGCCCGTGCCGGCGGCGATGCTCAAGAGGATGCGCCTGCCGCAGGTGAGATGCACCGCCACCGTCACCGCGGTGGCTGCCAGGGCCATCCACCAGTGATCCCCGAGAGCGACGATCTCGTCGCGCAGCACGACGACGGCGAGGATCAGCACGATTCCCGCTGGCATCCACTCACCGAGTGCGCGCACGAACTTCGACTTGCGGAGGGGTTTGAGCATCGCGAACGGCAGGACGCGGAGCCCGAACGTGATGAGACCGCCAATGGCGATCGCAGAGATGAGATACCAGGTCACTCGGGGGCTCCTTCCGTTGCCTCCGGTCCGTGGGCCTCGCGGTCAAGACGTGCCTCAACCGCGTACCTGACCGCGAGGAGCGCGGCGAAGATCACGAGAGCCGCGAGCATAGTGTTGCCAGGGAAGGCCGCGATCGCGACCGCCGAAGCCAGGGCTGCGAGCAGCGCTGACGGGACTTGCCGCTTCGAGCGGACGGCGTCGACTGTCATCACAGTAAACGTTGCGGCGAGTGCAAACTCGAAGCCTTCGATCGGCGCAGGCAGTGCTCGAGCGATTGCGAGGCCGATGAGTCCGCCGCCCACCCAGTACAACTGCATCATGACCTGGCCGCTGAGAATGCGGGCACTCGTGAGTTGACGAGCGGGCATGAGTACGTAGGTTGCGTACGCCTCGTCGATGAGCGCGTACACGGAGTATGCACGGGGGAGGCCCGGCTTCACTCGCGACAGCGGGAACGACAGCGCATAGAAGACGTGCCTGAAGTTCACTGCAAACACCGTCACTGCGATTGTGAGCAGCGGTGCGCCGGCCGCGAGCATGCTTACGAGCAGCAGTTCAACCGAGCCGGCGAAGATGACGATAGAGAGCGCGGGTGCTACCCAGAGCGGGAGGCCTGCCTGGACGACGAGGATGCCGAGTGCAACTCCGAGTGGGAAGATGCCGATCCCGACGCCGAGGGAATCTCTGACTCCCTGCGCGACCTGGGCGCGCCAAGGCTCCCCGCTTTCGGGCTGCGCGGCTAAAGACATACTTCCTATTCTGTCGCACTGGGTAGCGAACCGGTGAGCGGGCGTAGCGTTCCTCGGGAGTGCGCGTGTGGCGATGAGAGGTTGAGCGGCTGAGCGTGCACAGCGCGGGCCTGTCCTTGTCGCGCAAGATCTGGGATCTGCAATGTCAATGCCCTGCTTGGCCAAACTAGGCAGGTACTTCGCAGATCACATTGCTTGGGATCGATGGGATCGATGGGATCCATGGGGCTGATGGGCCCGATGGGCGCGGCAGAGGAGGCGACAAAAAGGGGCGCGCCCAGGCCGAAACCCGGATGCGCCCCTCGAGCGAGCCGGACTAGTTGACCGGACCGGTGTACTTCTCGCCGGGACCCTTGCCGATTGCGTCAGGGATCGGCGACGCCTCGCGGAACGCGAGCTGGACGGAGCGCAGGCCGTCACGCAGGCTGCGGGCGTGCATATCGCTCACCTCGGGCGCGCCTGCGGTGATGAGCCCAGCCAGGGCATTGATGAGCTTGCGAGCCTCATCGAGATCGATCTGGCTGTCTGGGTCGTCGGCGAGGCCCACCTTCACGGCGGCCGCGCTCAGCAGGTGGACTGCAGCGGTAGTGATGACCTCAACCGCGGCGACGTCAGCGATGTCGCGAACCGCCTGCGCGGCCTCGTCGCCTTCCGGGTACACCGCGTCGTGGTTGGTGGTCTGTGCCGCCGAGTCGGCGTTCTGCTCGCTCATGAAAAAGCGCCCCTGTCTTTATCTTCGCTCAGTGTGCTAAGCTTCTGGAGGTTATCGGCAATCTTGCCGGTGCTACGGAAGAGGAGATTCTCCCACCCGAGACCTCTACAAGGTTACCGGGTAGTTGGCACTCCGTCGCATTTCATGCGGCAGCTTAAGGGTGTGGGTACGCGTGCGTTCCCGATCTCATTTCCGTGAGCCTCGACACCGTCGAGCAGACTTATCACATTGAGATCAGAGGAGCAGGCGATCAGCGATCCCCGTACGAATGACCGAATCCGCGTTTCCGAGGTGCGACTGGTAGGACCCAGTGGCGAGCAGGTCGGAGTCGTGCCGATCGATACTGCACTGCGCCTTGCAGCAGAGGCGGATCTCGATCTCGTTGAGGTTGCGCCGAACTCGAAGCCTCCCGTTGCCAAGATCATGGACTTTGGCAAGTTCAAGTACGAGGCAGCTCAGAAGGCCAAGGAAGCGCGCCGCAACCAGGCGAACACCGTTCTCAAGGAGGTTCGCTTCCGCCTGAAGATTGACAAGCACGACTACGAGACCAAGGTCAAGCGTGCTGTCGGCTTCCTCGAGCAGGGCGACAAGGTGAAGGCAATGATTTTGTTCCGTGGCCGCGAGCAGTCGCGTCCGGAGCAGGGCGTACGCCTCCTGCAGCAGTTCGCTGAGCACATTGCCGAGTACGGCACTGTCGAGTCGAACCCCCGGATTGATGGCCGCAACATGGTGATGGTCATTGCTCCGCTCAAGAACAAGTCCGAGGCGAAGGCTGAGCAGAACGCTCGCCGCGCTGAGGAGAAGGCGTCGCGTCGCGCTGAGAAGCCTGCCGCAGAATCCGCCGCCAAGGCAGCGGAACCCGCCGCCGAATAAGACCCGTGGCTGCTCGGTGGATCGGATCCACCGAGCGCCCATGACGCAGCCGCTTCGGCGGTGCACCACAACAAGGAGAAAACCGATGCCAAAGCAGAAGACCCACTCGGGGGCCAAGAAGCGCTTCAAGGTAACCGGCTCCGGCAAGCTGATGAAGCAGCAGGCCGGCATGCGCCACAACCTTGAGGTCAAGTCCTCGCGTCGTAAGCGCCGCCTGAACGCAGAGCAGGTGCTGTCCAAGGGTGACGCCAAGCAGGCGATGAAGCTCCTCGGCCACTAAGCCGGCCCCAACTTATCTCGTTAAGGAAAGACTGAAATGGCAAGAGTAAAAAGGGCCGTCAATGCCCACAAGAAGCGTCGCGTAATTCTTGAGCGCGCCGAGGGCTACCGCGGTCAGCGTTCGCGCCTGTACCGCAAGGCCAAGGAGCAGGTTACCCACTCGCTCGTCTACGCGTACAACGACCGTCGCAAGAAGAAGGGTGACTTCCGTCGCCTGTGGATCCAGCGCATCAACGCTGGTGCGCGTGCCAACGGCCTCACCTACAACCGCTTCATCCAGGGCCTCGCGCTCGCCGGTGTTGAGGTTGACCGTCGTATGCTCTCGGAGCTCGCGACCAACGAGCCCGCAGCATTCGCGACTCTCGTTGAGGTTGCCAAGAAGGCTCTCCCCGAGGACACTTCGGCTCCCAAGGTTGCTGCCTAAGTAGCCTGAGCTTACGCCCCGTCCCGCTTTCTGCGGGGCGGGGCTTTTGCGTTCCGGCGGGCGGCGGGCGCGCTGGCCGGTAGTCTTGTCTGGTGACTGAACTCATCGAGAACCCGAAGGCCCCGCGCGTGAAGCGCGTCGCAGCGCTCGCTCGGAAGAAGGAGCGAAACGCGACCGGCCGCTTCCTTGTTGAGGGGCCGCAGGCTGTTCGCGAGCTGCTCACGTACCGCCCCGGGCTCGCCGAAGTTGTCTACGCGACGACTGGCACGGAGGCCTGGCAGCTCGAACTTGACCGCCTTGCCTCTGGTGCTGGAATCGACGTTGAGCGCGCGACGCCGCAGGTCATTCAGGCGATGGCCGAGACTGTGCAGCCACAGGGAGTCATCGCCGTCGCGCGCATTCCTGAGGCGACGCTTGAAGATGCTCTCGCCGGGGCGAAGCTCGTCGCCGTGATGCACGAGGTGCGCGATCCTGGTAACGCTGGCGCGGTGCTGCGCGCGGCTGATGCCGCCGGCGCTGATGCTGTCGTGTTTTCTGGGGAGTCAATCGACCCGTGGCATCCGAAGGTTGTTCGCTCAACGACAGGGTCACTGTTTCATCTTCCCGTCGTGACTGAGGGCTCGCTCGATGCGGTTGTCGCGGCCGCCCGTGAGGCTGGCCTTGAGACCATCGCTGCAGACGTGCGAGGCGACGAGATCACCGATGTTCGATCGCAGCTTGGCGGCGGCATCGCGTGGGTGTTTGGCAACGAGGCACGCGGGCTTGGCGAGACCGAACGTGAGGTCATTGGGCGCTCAATTCGCCTCCCCATCTACGGCGCCGCGGAGTCACTGAACCTTGCGACCGCCGCGAGCGTGCTGCTGTATGAGACAGCGTTCGCGCAGCGAGCCTAGTCGGCTGGCTCTTGCTCGCTGGCGGCCTCGCGGGCGCCTGACCGTTTCGCCCAGCGCACGAGTGGCTGCAGGATCGTGATGAGTTCGCCGCCCGATGGCGTAAGGCCGTAGCGGATCTGCACTGGGGTGCTCGGTACGACGGTGCGCGTGACGAGTCCCTGGGTTTCGAGTTCGCGCAGGCGCGCCGCGAGCAGCCTGTCTGAGATGCCTTCGATGCTCGCGTGGATCTCCGAGAATCGCTCGGCGCCGCGAGCGAGCGAGAGCAGGATCGCGGCGGTCCATTTTCGGCCGGCGAGTTCTGCTGCCTCGCGAAAGAGCCTGCATTCGTCGTCGTCGATCGCGTGCAGTTGCTGGGCGCTGTGTGGTGCGGAAACTGTCTTCACGCTTACCAATAGTAAGTGACTAACCTGTGAGTTGTTCCCTGTGGCCCAACGCTTCACAGTAGAAGGACATCACCACACGTTGAAGGGGAGCGGCATGCAGCTCGGAGTCTACAGTTTCGGAAATCAGGCGACGGATCCCGTGACCGGTGAACTCGTCAGCACGGCTCAGGCGCAGCGCGACCTGCTCGAAGCGATCGTGCTCGCCGATCAGGTCGGGCTCGAGTTCTTCGGTATCGGGGAGCACCACACCGAGGAGATGCCAGCTTCGGCTGCCTCGGTGATCCTTGGCGCCGCCGCAGGCCAGACCAAGCGAATCAGGCTCGCGAGCGCGGTGACGGTGCTGAGTACGGATGACCCTGTGCGCGTCTTTCAGCAGTTCGCGACCCTCGACGCCCTGTCGAATGGGCGTGCCGAGATCACGGCGGGTCGCGGCTCTTCGGTCGAGTCATACCCGCTGTTCGGGTACAAGCTTGAAGACTACGACAGGCTCTACGCCGAGAAGCTCGAGCTCCTGCTCAGGGTGAACGAGCACGCGACGGTCACCTGGAGCGGCACGGTGCGCGCAGCGCTGGACGACGAGCTTGTTGTGCCGCGCCCAGACCGAGGGTCGCTTCCGATCTGGCTTGGTACTGGCGGAAGCCCCAACTCGACCGTGCGCGCAGGGCAGCTGCAGCTACCTGTGTCGTACGGGATTATCGGCGGCGACCCTGCACGGTTCAAAGCGCTCGCCGACCTCTACCGCCGCGCGTGGGCGACCGGGCCGGAGACGACGCGGCAGCCTCTCATCTCAGTCGGAAACCCGGGCTTCATTGGTGAGACCAATCGCGAAGCGCGAGACACGTTCTGGCCGACCTGGTACCGCGGGATGGCAGATATCGGCCGCCGCCGTGGATTTGCGCCACCTGTTCGAGAGCACTTCGAGATCGAAGCCGAGGGCGGAGCGCTCTTTGTCGGCGAGCCCGAGCAGATCGCGAATCGCATCATCAGGCTCCACGGCGCCATGGGCCACTCCCGGCAGTTCCTGCAGATGGACTTCCTCGGGCTGCCGCAGCGCGAACTGTTGCGCTCGATCGAGCTGCTTGGCACGAAGGTGAAGCCGCTCGTCGACGCTGAGCTGGGGCCCGAGCCCGAGGTCGTGCCGAACCCGCTCGACGGCGGACCCGCTCCAGTGGAGACGGGAGCCGCATCATGACGCGGGTCGCGGTGCTCGGCGTTGGTAAGGTTGGCACTGCAATCGCGCGTGCGGCTCTCGCTGCCGGTCACGAGGTGACGGTCGCGGGCTCCGGTGACGCCGAGCCCGTGCGATTCATCACTGAGATCATGGCGCCCGGTGTGGGCGTTGCGACGGCGCACGACGCGGTCGAAGGGAGCGACATTGTCGTCCTCTCGATCCCGCTCCCAAAGCTTGCGAGCCTCGACCCCGAGATGCTTGCGGGCCGGATCGTTGTCGACGCAATGAACCACTGGGAACCGACTGACGGCGCACTGCCCGCACTCTTCGACGGCCACGCCACGACGAGCGAGGCGGTGGCTGCACACCTCGTTGGCGCGCGGGTTGTGAAGGCACTGAACCACATCGGCTACCACGGGATGGAAGCAGATGCTCGCGGGTTCGGCGCCGACGACCGTCGCGGGCTCGTAGCCGTGTCAGACGACGCGGTGGCAGCGAACGAGGTCGCCGAATTCGTTGCGAGTCTCGGATTCGACGTGATCGCCGCGGGGCCGCTTTCGCGCAGCGCCGCTGTCGAGCCTGGGTCCACGATCTTTGCTGGCAGCTTCTCCGCCGTCGACGTCGCGCGCCTCCTCGGTGAGGCCGGCGCGCACGCCCACGTCGCACAGAAAGTCGACCTGGCAGAGCAATTCGACGGGGCCTAACGTCACACGACTTGAGCGCCGCCACCAAGATGGCGGTTGCGGACGCGGCGGGGAGCCTGTTTCGCCACACCTGCCGCAGCGAACAGGGTGAGGCGCGACCCGTGCGGTAGCACGGGGTCGCGCCTCACAAATGGTTACGCCCGTGCGCCGCTCGGCTCGCGGTTCGCTGAACCGGGGGAGAGGTAGCGCTCGAGCGAGTCGTCAAGTTCCTCGATCCACGGGGTGTGATGCTTCGTGGCGATCGTGCCTGTCATCACTGAGCGGTAGCAGTAGTCGCGGTATCCCATGATGTCCTGCTGCTTGTGGTTCTTCCAGTCGACGAAGATCTCGGCGACCTCGTCGATGTCGAACGACGGGTAGTCGGTCTCCTCCATGAGATCGCGCACGTAGTCGGCCTGGAACCGAATCTGATCAGCGCCGTTCGTCGGTGTCGACTGGTAGCGTCGCTGCCACTCGAGCATTGAACGCTCGCGCTCGGCCCTGCCTGGCATCTCCGCGGTGCCGAGGATCAAGTCACGCACGTACCAGGCCTGTGTATCGAACATGTTGAACGTGAACCACTGATCTTGCGCACCGACGTAGAAGAGCGCCGGGTTGTCGTGCCAGACTACGCCGCGGTAGAGCCGCTCGGGGTAGAGGGTGTTCGCGCCCGTGACCGCGAGTTCGCGCGGCAGGAACGGGTACTTGTGCATGTAGCCCGTGCAGAAGATGAGCGCGTCGACGTCTTTCGACGAGCCGTCGGCGAAGAACGCGGTGCTCCCCTCGAACCGCTGAAGTCCGTGGCGCTCTTCGAAGCGCTCGGGCCAGTCGTACCCCATGGGGGTGGTGCGGTAGCTCGCGGTCACCGACTTCGCGCCCATCTTGTAGGCCTGGCTGCCGATGTCCTCAGCCGAATAGCTCGACCCCATCACGAGCACGTCCTTGCCCGCGAGCGCCTCAGCGCCTCGGAAGTCGTGCGCGTGGGTGACGAACCCGGGGAATGTCTCGATACCGTCGACAGATGGCGTGAACGGGAACGAGAAGTGCCCGCTCGCGACCACGACGTTGTCGAACGTCTCGGTCGTAGTGTCACCTGTTGGCAGGTGCTCACTCGTCACGGTGAACAGCTGTGTCGTTTCGTCGAATGCGACGAGGCGCACCACCGTCGTGAACCGGATGTGCTTTCGCACGTCGCTCTGCTTCAGCCTGCCGGCGATGTAGTCCCACAGCACCTCACGTGGTGGGTAGGACGAGATTGGTCGGCCGAAGTGCTCGTCGAACGAGTAGTCCGCGAACTCGAGGCCCTCCTTTGGGCCGTTTGACCAGAGATTGCGGTACATGCTCGAATGCACTGGCTCGCCATATTCGTCGAGCCCTGTCCGCCAGGTGTAATTCCATTGGCCGCCCCAGTCGGCCTGTTTCTCGAAGCAGACGAGCTCGGGAACCTCGTGTCCCTGCTTCTCCGCT
The DNA here is from genome assembly GCF_024399335.1 of Leucobacter aridicollis. Classification (NCBI taxonomy): domain Bacteria; kingdom Bacillati; phylum Actinomycetota; class Actinomycetes; order Micrococcales; family Microbacteriaceae; genus Leucobacter; species Leucobacter aridicollis. The sequence goes on along the minus strand of NZ_CP075339.1, from coordinate 2,381,557 downwards.
GCTTCGAAGGCGCGAAGCTGAGCCATACCGCTCGGGCCCGCGCCAATGATTGCTACTCGTTTATTACCACTCACTTAACTACTCTTCCTCACTCTCTTGTTGCTCCTAGCCGTTCGCGCGGGGAACAGGGCAACGAGGGAGTCGCGTGCGAGTGTGATCGCTGGCAGACATTTCAGTCGGCCGCTGAGATTCCCAGCGCGGTAGGGAAAACTGACTTCTCAACCATCCGTCGGCTAGCAACCTTCACACCTTATCAGGACTCAAATTCTGGTGGCCCGGGCCGAGTGCTCTGGCACCCGCCGATGCGAGGCGACGCCTGGCGACACGCGAGGGGCCCTGCCTCGGTTGCAACCGAGGCAGGGCCCCTCGTGGTGTGCGCGGTGCGCGTCAGGCAGTGAGGCCGGCGCCGAGCGTCTCGCCGCTCGTGAACCCAGGCAGGATCGCGAAGACCGCGGAGCCTGTGTGCGTCACCCACTCGTTGAGCAGGTCTGCCTCGTCGAGGCGCTGCTGAATGGGCACGAACTGCGTAAGCGGATCGCGCTGGAAACAGCCGAACAGCAGCCCGGCCTCGTGGCCGTCATCGTAGTTCACGGCACGGCGCACGATGCGCTCATTCGGGTCGGTCGACGTGGCGCGACGGATATGCGCGGCCGACGAGATGATCGGCAGGCCGAGCGCATTCTTCGCATCGAAATCCGCGGGGGCGTGCTCGCCGCCGTGCGGATCGGACAGCGCCGCGCCATCAGACAGGGTTCGCCCGATCGTCTGCTCGCGGCCTGGCCGGTCGACGCGGTCCCAGGTGTCGAGCTCCATACGAATCCGACGCAACACGAACGCCGAGCCCCCGGCGAGCCAAGGCTGGCCGTCGGCAGCGTCGACCCAGATGAGCGGGTCGAAGTCGGCGTCTTCGGGTTTCGGGTTGACGGTGCCGTCGACCTGCCCCATGAGATTTCGCATCGTCGATCCCGCGGCTTCCGCTCCGCGCGCCTGCCGAAACCCCTGCTGCACCCAGGCGACCTCGCCGAAGCGGTCGAGGTCTCGGTGCAGCATTCGCGCCGCGTGCGCGACGGGCAGCTGGTCGTCGGCCTGGACAGTGATGAGCAGGTCGCCCCCGTCGAAGCCGCCGCCGAGCTTGTCGAGCGAGAACGCGGGGAGCGGTGCCAGCCACTGAGGGCGCTTTGCCGGGTCGACGCGGTCGACGAGATCGGGGCCGACGCCCACGGTGATCGTCAGCCGCGCGGGGCGCTCGGCGAGCTCGGGCTCGGGGTCTGCCAATGGGGCGACGCCCGCGGTGAGCGCTTCGATGTCACCTGTCAGGATCCGGAACATGCGCGTGATTGCATCGCGGTCCGTCTCCGGTCTTAGCGTGTATGCGATGTGGCGTACATGCGTTGCAGGCACCGTCGTGATCCCCGCCTGGTGGGCGCCGTGGCAGGGGAGCGCTTCGCCGCCGAAGCCGGGGCCGTCGGCAAGCGAATTCAGCGCTGGTGTCGCCTCAGGGTCGAAGCCCGGTTCATCGGCGCGCTGCCGCTCGGCGAGGGCGTAGCCACCCGCGATGCCGCCGGCGCCACCGAGCAGCGCGCCGAGGCCCGCGCCAACCGCGCCCCCGGTGAGGAGGGCGCGGCGGCTCAGCCGGCGGGACTGCTGGTCGACGTCTGCGGGACGATCCTTACCCATGGTCCATCGCGTCAGTGTCGCCCGACATGTCCATGTCGCCGTGGTCCATATCCTCGTAGCTCTCGTTCGCGCCCGACGTGTCCTTCACGAGTGCGACGACATCGAGGGTCGTGCCGTCTGAGAAGGTCAGCGTCACAGTGACGTCGTCGCCCGGGGCGAGCGGCTCGGTGATGTCCATGAGCATGATGTGGTTCGCCCCTGGCTCGAGCAGCAGCGATCCGCCTGCAGGGACTGTCACGTCCCCCTCGATCTTGCGCATCTTGCCGTCGACGACCTCGTGCAGCTCGGTGATGCCTGCGACGTCACTCGTGAGTCCGGTGATCGTGAGATCCTGATCGCCGTGATTCTCGATCACGCCGAAGACGCCGCTCATCGCCTCGCCAGGCTTTGCATCGTCGGCCGTGGCCTTGACCCAGGTGTCTGTTGCGGTGACCGTGGCCTCGTGGTTCTGTGCTGCTGAGCTCGACGTGTCGGTCTGCGCGTCGGCAGCCGGTGAGCAGCCAGTGAGTGCGAGCGCGAAGACTGCGGCGGCGGAGGCAAAGCCTACCGCCGCACGGCGCGAACGCTGGGTGCGGTGGGTGGTGAACATGAGTTACTCCTCGTGAGTGCGGGGGTCGTGGCCCTCCGCGGACGATGCGTTCCTACGCATGCGAACAATCAGTGGAATTGCGACGGCCACGGCGACGACTGCCGCGGCTCCGATCGCGAGTGGGAGAGGGATCGGCGAGCCGTTCGAATCCGTCGCGCCGTCGTCGGTCGACGGCGTCTCGGGGAGAGCCTCGGGCTCGGCGGGTGTCTCGGTCTCTCCCGAGTATGGGCGAATCTCGCCAGGCGCTCCGTCGGCGATGTCGAACGTGAAGCCGCCCTCGATGGGGTGGCCGTCGCTCGACACGACCCGCCAAGCCGAGGTGTAGGTGCCATCGGCAAGCGGGGTTGCGAGTGGTTGCACGACATCGCGGTCGCTGAACGTCGGGTCGCCGCCCGTTGCGTCGCCGCCCTCTGCAGTAGAAACGTGGATCTCGGTACCGACCTCGAGCACGGTGTCACTGAATGTCAGCCGAAGGCCCGACGCCTCACCTGTGTCAGTCGTGTCGATCGCGACATCGATGAGCTGGTCGTGCGCCTGCGCGGCGCTCGGCGCAAAGAAGGCCGCGAGCGCGACGCCCGCTGCTGCCGCGAGCGCGAGTGTGCGCGCTGTCTTCGTCTGGCGGCCAATGCGAGCAGCCTGAATGTGGGTATGCGAGTGCATAACTGGTCCCGTTTCTTCCCGGGATCGCCGGGAAATCGATCAGAATGAGAGCTGGAGTTGAGGCGACGCCTGCGCGACCGGAGGCCCGCGCAGTGACCACGCTGAGAACCGTGCAATCTGATCGCGGAGCACGTGGGCTTCGATGCAGACCGGCCCTGCGACTGGGCGCTCGAACGCCGCGGGAGTCAACTGCTGCGGCAACACGCGCCTGAGCGACCGGCCGAGCGCGAGCACGGCACGCTCGCCACGCGAGATCAGGATCGTCGAAACCCCCGCTGCCACCGCGTGCAGCGCCCACATGAGCGTGTCTGCTGAGCCCGCCTCGACAACGTCGGGAACGAAAAGCTGCAGCGACGAGAGGTGCGCGGCGTGCGAGCCCATCGGGAACGAGGCGCCGAGCGAGAACGACGCCGAGGCGCCGATGCCAGCGAACGCCCAGTGATAGAGGAACTGGCTCGCTCCCACCGCGAGCCCCACTCGCCAGAGCGAGCCGACCCTGCCGGCGAGCAAGACGCACACGGGCAGCGCGATGATCGCGGTCACGACGACAGCGAAACCGGAGACCTCCCCGCCCGCGAGTGAGTGCGATGCTGCGGCAAGAACCGTCGCGAGTGCAGCGCCCATCGCGCCGCGCGCGGTGCGCGCCTGGCGGCTCATGGGCTCACGTCGCTTGGCCATGCTGCAAGTGTAACCCGCGGACCCTGAGCGGGTGCGGCAGCGGGGGAGGATCGGCCTGCTCGCACCCGCGCACGGTAGGATGTTTCCTTGTGTCAGACAACACCACGAACCCCAATCCGATTTCGCAGGAAGCGGTCGACGCCGCCGTAGCTGAAGCCCTCGCCGCGTTTACCGCCGCCGAGTCAGTAGCGGCCCTGAAAACCGCGAGGACCGAGCACGTTGGCGACGATTCAGCCATCGCGAAGCTCAACGCGCTGATGCGTGAGGTCCCGAAGGATGAGAAGGCCGCCACAGGCAAGCTCATGGGAGCGGCTCGCGGCCGGCTTGAGGGCGCGTTTAAGGGCCGCGAGGCCGAGCTTGCTGCCGCTGAGGCAGAGGCGCGGCTCGTCGCGGAGACGGTTGACGTGACGCAGGCGCCCGTGCGCCGTCGCGCAGGTACCAGGCACCCGCTTGAGCAGCTCAAGGACGAAGCGAGCGACATCTTCATCGGCATGGGCTGGGAGGTCGCCGAGGGGCCCGAGATCGAGCACGAGTGGTTCAACTTCGACGCGCTCGGATTCGATCCCGATCACCCGGCGCGCACGCTCATGGACACGTTCTTCGTTGAGCCAGCTGACAGGCACCTGCTGCTGCGCACCCACACGTCGCCAGTGCAGGTGCGGTCGCTCCTCGACCGCGAACTGCCCGTCTACGTCGTCGCCCCCGGTCGCACCTTCCGCACCGATGAGCTCGACGCGACGCACACCCCGGTCTTCAACCAGATCGAGGGCATCGCAATCGACAAGGGCCTCACGATGGCTCACCTGCGCGGCACCCTCGAGCACTTCGCGCGCCAGATGTTCGGCGCCGAGGCGAAGATTCGCCTGCGCCCCAACTTCTTCCCGTTCACCGAGCCCTCGGCAGAGATGGACGTGTGGCAGCCGAACGCGAAGGGCGGCGCCCGCTGGGTCGAGTGGGGCGGCTGCGGCATGGTCGACTCGAACGTACTTCTCGCCGCGGGAATCGACCCCGACGAGTACCAGGGCTTCGCCTTCGGCATGGGAATTGAGCGCACGCTCCAGTTCCGCAACGACCTCAACGACATGCGCGACATGGTTGAGGGCGACATTCGTTTCAACGCACAGTTCGGAGGCCTCGTCTAATGCGGATCCCACTCAGCTGGCTCGGCGAATTCGTTTCGCTCGCCGCAGACACCACGCCAGAGGATGTCCACGCACAGCTCGTGAGCGTTGGCTTCGAAGAAGAATCGGTGCGCCGCTTCGACGTTTCTGGCCCAATCGTCGTCGGCGAGGTGCTCTCGCAAGAGCCCGAGCCGCAGTCAAACGGCAAGACGATCAACTGGTGCCAGGTGCGCGTTGCCCCCGAGGGGCAGCAGGCGGCTGATGGCGGCGAGGATGTGCGTGGCATCGTGTGCGGTGCCCACAACTTCGGCCCCGGCGACAAGGTCGTGGTGACCCTTCCGGGTGCAGTGCTTCCTGGCGACTTCAAGATCGCCGCGCGTAAGACCTACGGCCACGTGTCTGACGGCATGATTGCTTCGGCGCGCGAGCTCACGCTCGGCGACGATCACGAGGGCATCATCGTGCTCTCGCGGCTCGGACTCGACCCCGAGGTCGGCACGAACGCACTCGCGCTGCTCGGACTCGACGACACCGCTGTGGAGATCAACGTCACACCTGATCGCGGCTACGCGTTTTCGGTGCGCGGCGTCGCCCGCGAGTACTCGCACGCGACAGGCGCAGCGTTCACCGATCCCGGGCTTCGCGAGGTCGCTCCCGCGAGCGGCTTCGAAGTACAGATCGCCGACGAGGCGCCGATCCGCGGGCGCGTGGGCGCAACCGGGTTCGTGACGCGCGTGGTACGCGGCATCGACGCGACCAGGCCGACGCCCGCCTGGATGGTCGCGCGCCTGCAGCTCGCGGGCATCCGCTCGCTGTCGCTGCCAGTCGATATCTCGAACTACGTGATGCTCGAGCTCGGCAACCCGCTGCACTCCTACGACCTCGCGAAGCTCACCGGCGGCATCACCGTGCGCCGAGCCCGCGCGGGAGAGACGCTTGAGACGCTCGACGGCCAGCAGCGCAAGCTGCACGAAGAAGACCTGCTCATCACTGACGAGTCGGGCCCCATCGGGCTCGCGGGCGTGATGGGCGGCGAGTCCACGAAGACAGACGACTCGACGACAGACATTCTCATCGAGGCCGCGACATTCGACCCGGTGTCGATTGCGCGCAGCCAGCGCCGTCACAAGCTGCCGAGCGAGGCGTCCAAGCGCTTCGAGCGTGGCGTCGATCCGCTCGTTGCGCGCGCCGCTGCCCAGCGCATGGTCGACCTGCTCGTCGAGCTCGCAGGCGGCACCGCTGACACCCTCGGCAGCGACATCGTCGCAGCCTGGGAGCCAGCCCCGGTGCTCCTTCCGATCGCCCGTGTGAACGGCCTGCTTGGCACCGACTACACCGACGACGAAGTGCGTGGCGCGCTCACAATGATCGGCTGCTCGGTCGAAGACGTGGACGCGGCGAGGCTGCGGGTCTCGGCTCCGAGCTGGCGAGCTGACCTCACCCGCCCAGCTGATCTCGTCGAAGAAGTTGCGCGGATCGTCGGCTACGATCGCATTCCGTCTGAGCTGCCAGTCGCTCCGGCGGGCCGCGGGCTCACCCGCACGCAGCGCCTTCGCCGTCGCGCGGCGAACGTCGTGACCGCGGCGGGCTTCGATGAGGTGCAGAGCTACCCGTTCGTCTCACGCAACCAGCTCGATAACTTCGGGCAGGGGCCCGAAAGCGCAGGGGAGCAGGCTGCTCCCGTCGACGCGATCCGCCTCGCGAACGCCCTTGACGGTGAGACCCCGTTCATGCGGCGCTCGCTCCTCGCGGGGCTCGTGACTGCGGCGCAGCGTAACGTATCGCGCGGCCTTACTGACCTCGCGCTCGTCGAGTTCGGTCGGGTCTTCGACCCGGCGACCCCCGCCGGCGAGCTTGGCACCGCAGAGGTTCCGCCGCTCGCGCTAAAGCCCACGGATAAGCTGCTCGCGGCGCTCAACGCCTCGATCCCTGTCCAGCCGCACTGCGCCGCCGCGCTGCTGCTTGGCGACGCCATCGAGAAGCAGCCGGGCGAACCCGGCCGCGAGTACGACTGGGCAGACGCGATCGACGCGGCACGCATCACCGTTGGCGCCGTGTCGGCGTCTCTCACGGTACGACAGGGCGCTCACCGCGCCTTCCACCCCGGTCGCACGGCCGAGCTCGTCGTCGCAGGCGAGGTCGTTGGTGTTGCTGGGGAGCTCCTTCCAGAGCTCGTCGCCGCGTACCACCTGCCTGGCAGGGTCGCGGCGTTCGAGCTGAACCTTGAGCGTGTGATGGAGCTTGCTCCGCGCGAGCCCGAGACCTCAAACCTGTCGGGCTACCCTGCGGCGACGCAGGATCTCACGCTCGTCGTCTCCACCGAGGTGCCAGCGGGCGACGTGCTCGACACTGTCGTTGCAGGGGCGGGCGAGCTGCTTGAGCACGCGCACGTCGTTGCCGACTACCGCGGCCAGGGCATCGAGGAGGGCCAGCGCGCGCTGACCTTCGCGCTGCGCTTCCGCGCGCCCGACCGCACGCTGAAGGCAGAGGAAGCGAGCGAGGCGAAGCTCGCTGGAGTCGCTGCCGCCGAGCAGGCGTTCGGCGCGAAGCTCCGCGACTAAGCGCTGCGGCGCCGACATCGCGTCGGTGCGCACCCGCTGTGGGCGGGCCAGGCATTCACTGCCAGGCCCGCCCACAGTGCGTTGTGGCGGTAACGCGGGACGTAGCGCGGCGGGGAGACCGGGCGTATTCTGGGCCCAACGGACGACGCTCGCCTGCACGCACAAGGCGAGCTGCCGAGGCAGCTGAGGAGGGCTCATGCGGATCGCAGTAGCAGGCAGCACTGGCACAGTCGGCGCGCATGTCGTGCGCCAGGCGCTCGCCGCCGGGCACGACGTTCTCGCCATCTCGCGAAACCCGGGCGTACCCTCAGGCGCAGACTCGCTGGACAACGGGGCCGGCAGCGCGCAGGGGGAGGCGGCGTCTTCGCCGGCCACCTCGCCCGGGGCGCTCACCACACTCGCAGCCGACCTCACCGGGCAAACCGCGCCGCGGCTCGACGGTGTCGACGCCCTGATCGATGTGTCGGCCAGCGGAAAGCTCTCTGGGGCCGAAGCATTCTTCGGCGCCGTGACGGAGAACCTGCTGCGAGCCGCCACCGCCGCTGAGGTGAACCACTACGTCGCGCTGTCGATTGTTGGGGCCGCCCAGCACCCGTATGGATACTATGCAGGCAAGGCGCTGCAAGAACGGCTCGTGAGCGAGGGCCAGGTGCCGTGGACTGTGCTTCGTGCGACGCAGTTCTTCGAGTTCGCCGAGCAGAGCGCGTTCAGCGTCGGCAGATGGAGCGCGATCGTGAAGATGCGCACCAGGCCCGTCGCCGCAGCGTCTGTGGCGCGGCGGCTGCTCGAGCTTGCCGTTGGCGAGCCGCAAGGGTTCGCGCGCGACCTCGCCGGGCCCGACGAGCTGTGGCTCGCAGACCTCGGCAGGATGGTGTTCGAGACGCACGGGATCGGCCAGACAGTCATTGAGCTCCCGCTCCCTGGAAAGTTTGGCAGGGCGGTCCGCAGCGGTGCATGCCTACCGGGCGCAGACGCCATGATCGACAGCGTGAGCTACGAAGATTGGCTCGTCGACGGGGCGCGGTGAGGCCACTGCCGCCGCCATTGGCGCGGCGCTCACCATGTCTTACAGAGCCGTACTGAGTCGCCGCCTTCCTCCCACGGAGAGAGGGCGTTGTACGCGTTGACGCAGTTGACGGACAACGGCGCAAGGTAGAGGATGACCTTTGGGTATGCCCGGCTCAGCCTGTCGGGGCGATTGGTCTCGCCAGCCTCGGAGAGCGAGAGCTTCAGTATGGGGCCCGTGAACTCCCACTCGCCGGTCCAGTCTTTTGGAGCACCCCAACTCGGGCCCTCACCGGAGGACTGCCTCTTTGGCTGGAATATCTCGGCGGGCCAGCCAGTCAGAGTGACTCTGCCGTCGTAGCGGTGCTCCTGCGTATCGTCTGCGTAGAAGGGTGCGTCAACGAACGTCACCGTTGGTTGCCCTGGTAAGTCTCCGGCAATCCAGGTTCCGACGAGGAGGCTTCTGTCAGAAAACGACTTCAAAGAATAACCCTCGCAACTTGTGAGCGAGAGCACCACCGGGATTGCGATCGCGGCCAGCAGCAGTCGAACGAGCCTCATGCTGTTGCCTCCGTGAGCGTGAGGGGCTGCTCCCGTTCACCCGGAGAGTGCTCGGGGCGCTGCGCCTGTGCTGTACGCATCAACTCACACGACCTTCGAGACCGAGCGTCTCGCGGAACCCGGTAAGAAGATTCTGCATGTATTTCTGGGAGTAGGGGATCATGCACAGTTTGGCGGGGCTGAATATTGTGAAGCTGAGTCGGTGAGGCGTATTTTGTCTCGTCTCGGATCGTGAATGACATCACCTCGCGGTCTGGGCCTGAGGCGAGCGTGCGCCGTTCGAGTCGGATGTCGTCGATTCGGTCCGCGGGGAGGAGTGCGATGCGTTCGCTGAAGCGCCGGTACACGTGGAGCCCTGTTTTGGTAGCGCCGAAAGACAACGACGCATGACTGGGCTTCGCGAATGAATGACTTGCTCCGCGCGCGCAGAGAACCTCGTTTCCGTCCACTGCGAGTCCAACTAGGTGTGCAACAGGTGCATTCGGATCCTCAGCTCGGATTTTTCGGACGCGAGAAAGACCGGCAAGCCAAACCACGAAGACCACGATGATGACTAGCACGAGAGCGGTGAGTACGCCAAGTACGCCAAACAGGAAGTAGCGGAGCTGTGAACCGGCTGGTGCCGCAAAGGCAGTGGTGATGAGGCGAAACAGGGATAACCCTGTCGCGCCCGCCACAGCTATCCACCATACTGGGCGTCGATGAAAGGGTTTGTCCACTCCTGGCCTATCTCTCTGCTCTTGCATTGCTCTGCTCCTCTGCCAGCTGCCCTGCCCCGACGATTACCGAGACGGCGCTCACTTTGTAGTCGAGGACACCGACGAGGACGATGGCGGATCTGCGTCGAGGTCGCAGAAGCGAGGAAGCAGGTACGTGTAGATGTGGCGTCCAGTATTGACCGAGTAGCTTCCCCAGCGCCCGACCAAGTCGAGATTCTGAACCCGAACCAGGCGCTTCCACCTGACTTCGGTGAGCCATTAACTGTCTTGACCTCCTGTTCGTGGAGACGTGAGGTTCAGTGTCTCCTGGATTTCAGTGAGGATCCCGGCGTATTTTCGATGGGAAGGGGGAGGGAAAAAAGAGAACAGAGCCTTCTTGTCGTTGAAAGCAAACTCGAGATTGTGTTCTGCAGCGTCCTGGAGGGTGCGGAACTGGAATACCCAGCTGCTTGCCCCCGTTGACAGCGTTCCGCGAACGAGTCTTGCCGCGAGGATGTTTGTCGAGGGTAGGAAGAATATCTTCTTCCCTAGACCGCGATACACCGTAAGGCCATCCGAGGTGAAACACAGTGTTTGGTTGACAACTGCGTGATTCTTGAATGGGGTGGCGCCAAGCGTGTGAATAGTGTCATAGCTGCCCTCGGCGAGATCCGCGTGAACTATGAAAAGCGCTCCTGGAAACTCGACCTGCGCTTTTCTGAGCCTGCTTTTTCCAGGTGCGGATAAGAGACAGAACGTTATGAGAACTACGAGCATGCCGGTAAGAAGCCCGAGAACTCCGAACAGGCTGTAACGGAGCTGGGAACCCGCGGGCGCTTCGAATGCGCTGATGAATACCCTGACTGTGGAAAGCGTGGCCATGCCGCCTACAAAGACCCACCAGATCCGCCTCTTCCAAAGCGACTCGTTTTTGTTTTGTGCGGCGCTCTTATTCTTCATGTCTGCGCCCCTCTGCGAGTCGCCCTAGCCTCGACGATTGCCGACGAGGCTTGTTGTCTGTCGCTGGCGATATGGCGAGGCTGGCTGAGGTCAACCTCTTTTCGGGGCTGACATTGCTGCGGGAACGCACAGTCGTGCTGGTCACGGTCAGCCGAGCACTTTCAGATCGAATGGCATGGTGTCCCCACGACGTTTCACCTCTGCCCGAGCCCGGTGCCACCATCGCAGCCGGTAAGCCCCCCGACACACCAGACCAAAGAATCCCAACAAGATCAAGATTGCCCCAAGTGCGAAGAACCCGATGGTACTGGCCATATCCATGCTTTGAACAAAGAGAATGCTGTATAGCGGCATGCCGCCTACGAACACGGCGAGGGATCCGAAGAGGACTTGTATGTAGGGGTTTCGTACTTGGAGTCGGATGCTGTACATCCTTCCCGCTGTGTCTGAAACTTTTCCAGGTTCGCTTCGTCCAAGTACCCGTTCAATCTCAAGCATCTGAATTTTCTCGTCCATTCGTTCTCGGTCAAGCCAGCCAGATATCGTCACCACGATTTTGCCCGTTCCATGATCCGGGGAATCGTACGTATAGACGCAGCTCTTCTTGGTGCGAGAAGGGTGCATGGGGCGAATCATTTTCATGATTGCGTCGGGAACGGTATGCCCCCGCTTTTCTGGTTTGACCTCCGTCTCGAGAGGCTCGAGCGCGCTCCCGACTGCCGCTGTGGGAAAGATCCCAACTTTTGCTACCGAGTAGCTTCCCTTCGAATTCTTGACACTCACGTTTCCGTCACAAGTTCCCGTACGAAAACCTATTCACCCGCTTCATCCAGGGGAAAGCCTCGTGGTCTAGCGCGTGCCGTTGCGGTCCAAGTTCTGGGCTCCTGACCGCGTGGGACCGACTGAGTTTGCGGTAGTTCGCCGCTTTCTGCTGCTCGATCCTTGACACCCAGCACCTCCCGGAAATCATGGAGAAGTTTCTCTTTGTAATTCCGCGAGTACGCAACTACAAACATCTTGCCCGGACTGAAGATGGAGAAGCTCAGTCGATGTACGCTCCCTGTCTCATCTTCAACAAGAAACGTCATCACTTCGTGCTCGGGTCCGGAAGCAAGCACACGACGTTCGTAGAGGACATCAGCGACGCGGTCGGCTCTGAAGAATGCAATGCGATGGCTGAACCGGCGATAGACCAAGAGCCCCTGGGGTGAAGCGCCGAAAGAGACTACCGCGTACTTGGGGCGAGGGAAGGAGTAGGTAGCGCCGAGCTTTGAGAGAACTTCATCACCATCCTCGGCGAGCCCAGCAACATACACGACAGGGGCATCATGCGTGTCGGCGCGGATCCGCTTGGAACGTGAATGCCCCGCAAGCCAGAAAGCAAATGACATGAGAACTCCGAACACCAGGGCCGTCAGCCCTCCGAGAAGCCCGAACAGACTGTACCTGAGCTGGGACCCCTCGGGTGCTTCGAATGCCCCGATGATGAGGCGGGTGCTGGAGAGCACTGCCATGCCGCCCACTGAGATCCACCAGATCCTCTTCTTCCATAGGGGCTCGTTCTTGCCGTGTGTGACGTTTTCATCTTGCATGTCTGAGGTCCTCTGCTAGCTGCCCGGCCCCGACGATTGCCGAGACTGCGCTCACTTTGTAGTCGACGACACCGACGACGGTCTTGTAATTGGAAGCGAAAGCCGTGGATACACGGGTGATCTTGCCTAGAGGTGTGAGGGTAAGGGCGGCCAGCGCGACTCCAGAGACGGAAGAGAACGATGACGGGTCTGCTGCAAGGTCCATAGCGGTTGACGCGAGGCCTGTGCCCAACGAAATTGCAGCAAACCCAGCGGCGATTGGAGCGAAGGGTGCAGTCGCCATCGCCAGAAACCCAGTCACCGCCGAGACACCGTCCAACCAAACCTTGGTTGTTCGGCCGGCGTCCGACCGCGCCCATTCTCCGAACCCTGACCAGACATCTCCGGCTGCCTTCGTGACGCTGCTCCAGCCGTCGCTGATGCCGTTGCCGAGCTTCTCCCAGAAACCGGGCTCTTTCGCGGGCTTGAGGTCTTTGTCGGTCACCGGCGACAACCCGAGCGGATCGAGTGCGTGGAGTGGGTCGTTGCCCGCGTACGCGTATGGGTTGCCCGCCCAGCCGGCACCTGTCACGGGTACGAGGGGGTCAATGCTGAGGAAGCCTCGGGAGACGGGGTCGTATGCGCGGGCGCCCATCCATTCGAGGCCCCCGATCGTGGGCACACCGTGGCCTGTCACACCGATGCCGGGAGTGCTCGGAGTGCTGACCGGCAGGGCGCCGCTGATGCCCCACGGATTTACCGGGTCGGTGTGGCGTGCCTGCCGCCACCCGGCAGGGGAGAGGTCCTTCCCGAGGCCGGCGTAGCCGCCGGCCGCAGCGTAGACGGGGTCGCCGCCTAGGCGGGTCAGAGCGGGGAGGTGCGCGGCGCTGTCCCAGGAGACCGGGGCGCCGTCGACTTCCGCGAGCTCACCGTAGCCGTCGATCCAGAGCTTGTGCGTGGTCGTGCCGTCGGTGATCGCGGAGAGCCAGCCGCGCGAATCCCACTCGTAGCACCTCTCGCCGTCGGGCCCGGCCTCGCGGATGCGCCTGCCCGCGCCGTCATAGGTGTAGCGTGTGGCTGCGCCGTCGGCAGCGGTGCGCATGCTGAGCTGGCCGGCAACGTCGTACTCGTACCGAGCCTCGCCAGTGGCACCGCGCTCTCGCACCATGCGCCCTGCGAGGTCATACTCCCACTCGTGGAGCGTTTTGGCGTCGGCCACGTCGACGCGCTCGGCGCGCACGAGCTGGTCGGCCCCGTCGTACCCGTACACGGTTGACCCGGCAGGTTCAGCGATCGTCGTGATGCGGCCGTCGCTGTCGCGGCCGATCTGGGTCGTCTCGACTCCGTCTGGCGAGGTGACTGTGTGCGCGACGGGGTAGCGGTTCTCGTACTGCCAGGTTTGCGCGGTGTCGCCGGCGACCGCTGCGACGAGGTTGCCGCTCGGATCGTAGTCGTAGCTGATCACCCCGAACGCGGAGTGCTCGACCCTGGTGAGCCTGCCAGCCCCGTCATGTTCGTACTGCACCTCGTTGCCAGCCGGGGTGACCATGCGTGTTCTCAGCCCGTCGCCGTCGTACTCCCACCTGGTGGTGTCGCCGTCGCGGGTGCGCTCGATCAAGCGGCCGAGGCGATCCCGCACGATCCTGTGCGAGGCGGGCGCAGGGCCCTGGCCCGTGTGATCGGTCGCGGTCACCGTGCGGGTGCGGTGGTCGGTCTGCGCCGAGGTGAGGCGCGCGCCCTCCGCGAGAAGCCCGCACGGCTGCCCGTCGGCGTCGTACTCCCAAGCCAGCACGCGCCCGTCGGGGTCTGTCTGAGTGACGGGCTTGCCGGCAGCGTCGTAGGTGCCAGTGGTGACGCGACCGAGCGGGTCGGTGAGCGTCGCAACCCGGCTGAGTGCCGTGTAGGAGCGGCGGGTGACGCCGCCAGCCGGATCGGTGATCGCGATGAGCCGCCCGAGTGTGTCGTAGTCGTAGTGCGTCTTGCCGCCCGCACCGTTCACGGCGGTGACGAGCTGGCCCGCTGCGTCGTACGCGAACTTTCGCTGCCCGAACCTCGTGTCCTGCGCAGCGACGAGCCTGCCCGCGAGGTCGTAGCGGTACCTGCCGACGCCCACTCCCGGCAGACGCTCGGCGGTCACCCTGCCGCACGCGTCATACTTCACGTCTGCGACGTCGCCGTCCGGCAGGCGCCGGCGCACCACGCGCGAATCCGCGTCGTACTCGATCTCGGTGCGTGCCCCAATACCGTCGACCATCGCAGCGGGGCGGCCGCACTCGTCGTATTCGAATCGTGTCTCGCGGCCAGCTGGCGATACCTGCAACACCACGCGACCCGCGGCGTCGCGCACGAAGCGAGTGAGCCCGCCGTCAGCATCAAGTTCCTCGATCACGCGGCCGCACAGGTCGTACACGGTGATCGAGGCGGCATCGTCTGTGCCCGAGCGTCGCACCGGGCGGCCGAACTCGTCGAACTCGGTGACGGCCCGGGTAAAGGCCGACGCTGCGGTCTCGGTGCGAGCGCCACGGTCACGGCTGAACCGCTTCGTCACTCCTGCCGGGTCCATTGTCGCGGCGAGCTCACCCGTTGGGGAATACTCGTGCCGCCACGAGCCGCCATACGGGTCGACGACCTCGCGCAGTCTCGAGAGACCGTCGTGCCGAAGCAGCCAGCTCGCACCGTCGGGCAGCGTCAGTTCAGACGGGTTGCCGAAGGCGTCAAACCGCTGCTCCACGACCCGGCCGAGGGGGTCGCGCACCCGCGCGAGGTCGCCGTGCTCACCGTACTCGTACTCGGTGCGGGCGCCGACAGGGTCGATCTCCGCGTGCAGCTGCCCGCCGCGCGAGTATTCGTAGCGCCACACCGCCCCGTCAGGATCCACCCGCCGCGTCACATTCCCCGCGGCGTCGTACTGCCACGTTGTCGTCGCCCCGGAGGGGGACACGACCTTCGTTAATCGACCCGCATGGTCTCGGGTGAACCGTGTCTCATTGCCAGCAGCGTCAACGCTTGGGGAGAGATCGCCGCGCTCGTCGTACCTGAGCGTCAGGGACACGCCAACGGCGTCGACGATGCGAGTGAGGAGCCCCCGCTCCCATGTCAGGCGCGTGACGCCGCCCAGTGGGTCGGTGACCTGGCAGGGGTGCCGATCGGCGGGGGATGCGTACGCGAACTCCGTGACCGCGGGAGCCTGCGCCCCGGCGTGCTCGTCGGCGTCTGCCGGCGCGTGCTCCCGAGCGGCGGGCGCGGCAAAGCTCGTCGCGACGGTCTTGGTGAGGCGATCCTGATCGTCCCACTCATACGCCGTATCGCCGCCCTCGGGCGTGACCGTGCGCGTGCGGCGGCCGCGCGCGTCGACGACGTGCACGGTGGTGGCACCGTCGCGCTCGGTCACCGACACGAGGTTGCCGTGCGCGTCGTAGCTCATCGACTGCCGGTGCCCGTCGGTGTCAGTCACCCCGACCAGGCGACCGAGCCTGTCGGCGACCCACGAGTTCGACTGTTCGCCGTCGCTGTCGGCGACCACAGTAACCCTGCCTGACAGGTACGAAAACAGCATGTCGCGGCCATGCGGAGTGCGCTGTGTGACGACGCGCTTCTTCGCGTCGTACGTGTTCACGCACTCGATGACGCCGCCCGCACCGGTGACCTCATCGACGAGGCCGTCCTCGTTCCAGCCGTACGACCGGCTGCCGTTGGGGGAGATAGCCTCTACGAGCCTGCCCGCATCGTCGTATCGGAACTCGGTGTGCCGCTCGTCGGGCCCTGTGACCCGCGCCGGGCGGCCCGCTGAAGCGTCGTACGCCACCGCGATCCTGCGCCCGAACGCGTGCGCGAGCGCCGACACCCGGCCGGCGCCATCGCGCTCGACCCGCACCGAGGTGCCGGGCCCATTGCCGGTGCCGAGCCACACACCCGCACGGGTGAACGCCCACCACCCGCCGGCGTTGTCGCGAACGACGAGCCAGGGCGATGCTGGCTCCGCTGCCGCAGCGTCGCTGCCCGAACCGTCTCCAGCAGGAGCGCCGTGCTCCTCAGCAAGCCAATAGTTCGCGTGGAGCGCCCGACCCCACCCGGCACCCTCGCGAGGAAAGAACAGCCTGCGCCCGTCTGCAAGCACGAACTCCGCCCGCTCGTCGCCGAGCTCGAGCCGCACGTCGAGGGTGGAAGACCAGCCGCGACCGAACGCGCCGCCGTCTGGATCTTGCGAGTTGTACATGCGCGTGAACACGAGGTTCGCGGCGATACCGGTGCCTGCGCAGTCGGTCTCGGGCTCGATGAAGTTGCCTGTCGCCGTATTCACCGGGTCGGCGGCGTAGCCGGTGCCTGGCATCGTTCCAAAGGTCTGCGGCAGTTGCATGTCAAGCCCCGACCTGGTCGGGAACAGGCCCGCGCCCGACAGTGCGGCAGCGATCGCGCTATCGGCGAGCCGGTGCATTCCACCGGATCCGCCGGCCCGCTCGAACTCGGTCGCGAGTCGTCCCAGCCACAGCCGGTCGGTCGTGTTCGCCTCGTACCAGCGCTTGATGCTCGAGAACAGATTTCCGTCTGCAATGTGGCCCCACCCGTGCGTGCCCGAATTGAACGCCGACCACGCGCGTTGGAGCGCGGGGCCGGGGGACGGAGAGTCCTGCCCTGCTGAGAATTTGCGGAGGTTGCCGGGTCGCGCCGACGTCGAGCCGCCCGCGCGATGCGAGCCGGCAGACCCGGGGTCGCGCTGCTTCAACGACACGTCGGCCGATGACGTCGCCGGGGCGCTGCCCGGGGTGAACGGGACGAGTGATTGAACTTCAGTCGCACTCGGCTGGCGTGGGAACATGGTTCCGAAAGCCTGCTGCTCCTCACGATACTGCTGCTCAAGCTCCGCGCACTTCTCGGCCCGGTCTGCCCGAACCTTTGCCCGCCTGGCGTTCTCCTCTTTCGCGCTCTCGACGAGCGTCTTCACCTGCTGCCGCATCTGCTTCAGACACGTCGTGATGTTGTGGCCGTCGGTGCTGGCCCAACTCACGTGGTCGCGGAACACCTGCGCAAACACTCCCGAGAAGTCCACCTGTGCCTGCCCTGCCTGCGACACGAACGCCGCACGATCGGACTCGACGAGCACCGCGGCTGAGCTGAGTTGGGTCACGAGGTCGTTCGCACTCGCGAAGTCGAATTTCAGGGGCTCGGGGCCAAAATCTCTCATCACGGGTCGGTTCACCTGTCCGTCGATCGCATGCAAAGGGATGTGTCGGTGCTCGCCTCTCGGCGTGCAGCGCCGACGGAGTGTTCCGCATGTAGGCGCATCTTTTCCTGCAGTGTGCGGCCACTCGTTTGCACAAAATGAATGTTCGGTATCGGGTTCGAGTATAGCGCTGCCTGCGGAGTTCGTCGCGACAGCCTCTTGCAACTTTGCGGCGGAGCCGCGATGGCTCATCTTTTGCTGTGAAGTTCCAACGAAGAGGAGTAGAGTCTCCCGCACCACGACTCACGCCCCCAGAAAGTCAGGTGGAGAGATGACCCAGCAGATCGTTCCGAACATCTGGTGCAATCGCACCGCAGAGGAAGCCGGCGCGTTCTACGCCACCGCGTTTGAAACCACGGGGTTTCAGGCGAGTTCGGCAGTCACTGCCCGCTATCCGGCCGAGGGGCTGCTCGACTTCCAACGTGACCTCGCGGGGGAGGCGCTCGTCGTAGACCTTCTCATTGCGGGCACCCAGCTCGCGCTCGTGAACGCCGGGCCCGAGTTCTCACCGAACCCCTCGATCTCGTTCATGGTGAACTTCGATCCGCTGTTCTTCGGCGGCGATGTCGACGCCGCGAGGCGCGGACTCGACACCCTGTGGGCGAAGCTCAGCGACGGCGGTACAACGATGATGCCTGTTGACGAGTATCCCTTTGCCGCCCGGTACGGCTGGGTGCAAGACCGGTATGGGGTGAGCTGGCAGCTCATGCTCACGCGAGCAGAGGGAGAGCCGCGTCCGCTCATCATCCCCGCGCTGATGTTTGACGGGCCCGCGCAGAACCGTGCCGCAGAAGCGGCGGCGCACTACGTGTCGCTGTTCGCGGGCCTGCCTGGCGGCAGCGAGGTCGGCGCCCAGTGGCCCTACGGTGCCCCCACAGGAAACGCGACTGCCGAAGCGCTCGCGTTTGGTGAGTTCAGGATCGGTGACCAGTGGTTCATGGGCTCAGACAACGGCTCTGGAGTCGACCACGGCTTTACGGCCGGCGTCTCGCTCCAGGTGAACTGCGCCGATCAGGCCGTGATCGATGCGCTGTGGGAGGGGCTCTCGGCGGTGCCTGAGGCCGAGCAGTGCGGGTGGCTCGTCGACAAGTTCGGAGTGAGCTGGCAGATTGTTCCCGCGAACCTTGGCGAACTGATGGAACGGGAGGGCGCGTATGAACGGCTCATGCAGATGAAGAAGATCGTGATCGCCGAGCTCTGAGCCTGCGTCGTCACCGTCTCACTCCGGCCGATGTGACCGAGAGGGGTGCTGCCGCGTGTTGTGGAGAACGCGCGAGTGGGCGCTCGCACGCGATAGCGTTGGGGAACTAGTCACGGACACGGATGGAGTCAGAATGTCAGAGCAGACGCAGTACACCGCAATCATCGCCGAGACCCACGGGCGAGTTGCGACAATCACGCTGAACCGCCCCGAAGCGCTGAACGCGCTCAGCAACACGCTCATCTCCGAGCTCGTCGATGCAGCGACGAAGTTTGATGCCGACCCGAACATTGGCGCTATCGTCATCACCGGCTCCGAGCGCGCTTTCGCCGCTGGCGCAGACATCAAGGCGATGCTCGAGCTCGAGTACTCCGATGTGCTCGCTGGTGGGCTCACCTCGACATGGAACGGCTTCGAGCAGATGCTCACTCCGACAATCGCAGCGGTGTCTGGTTTTGCGCTCGGCGGCGGCTGCGAGCTTGCAATGATGTGCGACATCATCATCGCGGCCGACAACGCGAAGTTCGGCCAGCCCGAGATCAACCTCGGCGTCATCCCAGGCTTCGGTGGCACGCAGCGACTGCCGCGCGCGATCGGGAAGTACAAGGCCGCAGACCTCGTGCTCACCGGCCGCATGATGGGGGCTGAAGAAGCGGAGCGCTCGGGGCTCGTCTCTCGGGTCGTTCCAGCAGCCGAGCTTCTCGAGACCGCGGCGCAGGCCGCCGAGTTGATCGCGTCGAAGTCGCGCCCCGCGGTGCAGGCCGCCAAGAGCACCCTGCAGGCAGCCGAAGAATCGTCGCTCGCCGAGGGCCTCCGCCTCGAGCGGACCGCGTTCGCCGCGCTGTTTGCAACGGAAGACCAGAAAGAGGGAATGCGCGCGTTCGCTGAGAAGCGCGAAGCGAACTTCAAGCACCGGTAACGCGAGCGGTCTGGCTTCGACGTTCGAGGTGCCAGAATAGAGGTGCGCGAGAAAGGGTGCAAATGACGTACAGTGTGGCGGTCGCCGGAGCGAGTGGGTATGCGGGAGGCGAGCTGCTTCGTCTGCTTGCAGAGCATCCGGAGTTTGAGATCCGAACGGTGACTGGGCACTCGAATGCGGGCAAGCCGCTCATTTCGTCGCAGCCACACCTGCGCTCGCTCGCGCACCTCACTCTGCAGGAGACAACACCTGAGGTTCTCGACGGGCACGATGTCGTGTTCTTTGCGCTCCCTCACGGCGCGTCTGGCGCCCTCACCGCGCAGCTCACCGACGTGCGGCTCGCGATCGACTGCGGCGCCGACCACCGACTCATCAGCGAGTCAGACTGGGCAGCGTTCTACGGGGGCGAGTACAACGAGGCGTGGACGTACGGCGTGCCCGAACTCATCGTGGCTGGTGGGCCGGGCGAGGCCGCGACCCGCCAGCGTGCACGGCTCGCCAGCGCGACAAGGATCGCGGCCCCAGGCTGCAACGCCTCAACTGTCTCGCTCTCGCTCGCCCCGGGCATCGCCGCAGGCGTGATCGAGCCGCAGGACATCGTGACAGTGCTCGCCGTTGGCCCCTCGGGTGCGGGCAAAGCAGCACACACCCACCTCCTCGGAGCCGAGCTCATGGGCACGGCAAACCCGTATGCTGTCGGCGGCACACACCGCCACATTCCTGAGATTCAGCAGGCCCTCCGCGGCGCCGGGGCCGCAGCGAACCCGACGTTGAGTTTCACCCCCGTGCTCGTGCCAATGAGCCGCGGGATCCTCGCGACTTCGACCGCGCGCATCACCCCGGGGACGACCGCCGCCGACGTTCGCGCGGCGTGGGAGACTGCCTACGCAGACGAGACGTTCGTGCATGTGCTCCCCGAGGGCGTCTTCCCCCGCACCGCAGACACGATCGGCGCCAACACCTGCCTCATGGGCGTCGCAATCGATGAAGCAGCTGGCCGCGTCGTCGTCGTCGCCGCCGTCGACAATCTTGCCAAGGGCACGGCTGGCGCCGCGATCCAGTCGGCAAACATCGCCCTTGGCATTCCCGAAGCCACCGGCCTGAGCGTGAATGGAGTCGCCCCGTGACCGTAACTATCCCAGCAGGATTCCGTTCGGCAGGCATCACTGTCGGCCTGAAAATGTCAGGCAAGCCCGACCTCGCCCTCGTCGTGAATGACGGCCCTGCCCCTGCCAGCGCAGTCGTGTTCACATCGAACCGCGCGCAAGCAAATCCAATCCTGTGGAGCCGCAAGGTTGCGCAGAACGGCGCGGCTCGCGCCGTGATCCTTAACTCGGGCGGTGCGAACTGCTTCACCGGAGACTTCGGCTACGAAACAACCAGGCTGACCGCCGAGGCAGTTGCGCGCGAACTCGCAGCCGAGCCGCAGGGCGTCGTGCCAGCCGAGGTGCTTGCTGATGGAGCAGAGCGCGTGCTCGTCTGCTCCACCGGGCTCATCGGAACTGGTGACCAAGCCTTCCGAGACAAGATCGTTGACGGCGTTCCGGGCCTCGTCGCAGCGCTCGCCGCCGACGATGTCACCGCGCCCGCCGCGATCCTCACCACCGACTCTGTCGAGAAGACCGCGGTGCACGAGGGCGACGGTTGGACGATCGGCGCGATGGCCAAAGGCGCCGGAATGCTTGCGCCAGGGCTCGCGACAATGCTCGTCGTCATCACGACCGACGCCAAGCTCGACGCCGAAGCGCTCGACGCTGCGCTTCGCCGCGCGACAGGCGTAAGCTTCGACAGGCTCGACTCCGACGGCTGCATGTCCACGAACGACCAGGTCACGCTGCTCGCAAGCGGCGCATCCGACGTGACTCCCGACGCCACAGAGTTCGCGGCAGCGCTCGCGGGTGTGTGTGACTCGCTCGCCGCGCAACTGCAGGCCGACGCCGAGGGAGCGAGCCACGACATCGACATCGAGGTGCGCGGCGCCGCGAGCGTCGAGGACGCGGTAGAGGTCGGGCGGTCGGTCGCGCGCAACAACCTGTTCAAGGCAGCGATCTTCGGCAACGACCCGAACTGGGGCCGCGTGCTCGCCGCGATCGGCACCACCGAGGCCGCATTCGACCCGTATGCGGTCGACGTCAGTTTCAACGGCGTGCGACTCTGCCACGCCGGCGCGCCAGACCGTCCGGTTGAAGAGTGCGACCTGACGCCGCGGAAGACGCACGTCGAGATCGACCTGTTCGCCGGCACATTCGCCGCGACTGTGCGCACGAACGACCTCACGCACGACTACGTGCACGAGAACTCGGCGTACTCGAGCTAGGGGAGCAATGACCGACGTCACCATTCCACTTGACCGCGAACGGGCGGCCGAGAAGGCCGCGGTGCTCATTGAGTCGCTGCCTTGGTTGAAGAAGTTCCGTGACCGCATCATGGTCATCAAGTTCGGCGGCAACGCCATGATCGATGATGCACTGATGACGGCGTTCGCCGAAGATGTCGTCTACCTCAGGCACACTGGCATTCGGCCCGTTATTGTCCACGGGGGTGGGCCGCAGATCAACCGCATGCTCGACAGGCTCGGCATCGAGAGCACCTTCGAGGGCGGCTATCGCGTCACCACGCCCGAAACAATGGACGTCGTGCGCATGGTTCTCACGGGCAAGGTGAACCCCGAGCTTGTCGACGAGATCAACGCGCACGGACCGCTCGCTTCGGGAACCACTGGAGAGGACGCGGGGCTGTTCATCGGCCGCCGCCGCCCACCCATAGAGGTCGACGGCAAGCTCGTCGACCTCGGGCGCGTTGGCGACATCGTTGGGGTGCGCCCCGAATCGGTGCTTGCAGCACTCGACGCCGGGCTGATTCCCGTGGTCTCGTCGATTGCCCCGGACGTCGACAACCCCGGCGAGTCGCTCAACGTGAACGCTGACGCGGCAGCGTCGGCGCTCGCATCAGCGCTCGGCGCCGAGAAGCTCGTGATCCTCACCGACGTTGCCGGTCTTTACTCCGACTGGCCCGATCGCGACTCCCTCGTCTCCTCGATCACGGTGGCCGAGCTCGAGGCGCTCCTGCCCTCGCTCGAGTCAGGCATGATCCCGAAAATGCGGGCCTGCCTCGATGCCGTCAAGGGCGGGGTGCCCAAAGCTGCCATCATTGACGGCCGCGAACCGCATTCAGTGCTGCTCGAGATCTTCACGGAGCAGGGCATTGGCACGGAAGTTATCGAGGGCTAGCCACCCACGCCTTCGCTCGGGCCTACGCTCGAGCGACATCGCCGCCGGCCTGGCAGTCGCCACGGCCGGCGGCTTTGTATGTGCAACCAGTGTCGGCTCCGGCCTCGCGGCCCCCGCGAGCAGCCGCGAGGTCGCAGCGTGGCTCCTCACGCTGCTCGGCTACGCCGGGTTCGTGGTCGGCGGGATCGCGCTGATACGCGCCGACTTGCTCACGCACACGCTCCCCAACCAGACCGTGGCCGCGGTCGCGTTGTGGACGGCGGGTGCCCTGTCGATCGCGAGCGTCGCGCTCGGAGAATGGGCAGCGCTCGGTGCGGCGTGGGGCGCCGCAATCGCGACCTTGGCTGTTGCATTTGTGTGCTGGTGGGCTACCGCAGGCGCGCTCGGTGGGGGAGACGCCAAGCTGCTCCCGATCGCGGTGTTCGCCACAGTCTGGGCGGCGGGGGCTGGCGCGGTTCCGCTCTCGGTCGGACTGTTTCTGATGCTCCTGGCGGGCGCGTTCGGGCTGGCAGGCCTCGTCGCGCTCATCCGACGGAGACGAGAGTTTGCGGCCGGCCCAGCGATCTTCTGTGCCGCAATAGGCGGGGTGGCCCTAGCTCCGGTGCTCGCCGTCTGACTGATCTCGGCGACCGCGCTGGACGTGGGCCCGCCGTAAGCAGCACGTCATTGCACTATTCGCTGCGGAGGTCTCGTCGCCTGATCTTGCCTGTCAGAGTCTTCGGAAGCTCATCGACGAACTCGACTCGCCGCGGGATTTTGTACGCCGCGAGACGCTCGCGGGCGAAGGCGACGAGTTCGTCCTGGCTGACGGTAGATCCCTCACGCTTCGACACGAACGCGACCACCGTCTCGCCGCGGTACTCGTCGGGCGCGCCGACGACGGCGACCTCGCGCACTGCAGGGTGCTCATAGAGCGCATCCTCGACCTCGCGCGGCCACACCTTGTAGCCTGACGAATTGATCTGATCCTTGATGCGGTCAACGAGATACACCCAGCCCTTCTCGTCGATGATCGCGACGTCACCGGTGAGCAGCCGACCTCCCGGGAACGTGGACTCGGTGGCCTCGGCGTTTCTCCAATACCCGACCGCGAGCTGATCCGCGGCAAGTTCCAGCTCGCCCGGCGACCCTGCAGGCACTGCGGCTCCCTCCTCATCGAGTACGCGCAGCGACACGCCCTGCATCGGCTTGCCGATTGAGAGCGTACCCGTCGGCTTGTGAACGGGGGCGCGTTCGCCAAGAGGCACCCCGATAATCCCCGCGTTCGATTCGGTGAGACCGTAGGCGTTGAGGATGTACTGACCAAACCGGCGCTCGAACGTGGTGACCTTTGCTGGAGGAACTGGCGCGCCCCCGGTGAATAGCTGGCGCACGCTCAAGAAGTCCCGTGCGCTGGCGTCAGGTAGCTCAAAGAGCGCCGTGTACATCGTGATGGGCGCCACAGCGAGGGTGGCCGCATGCCGGGAAAACGCCTCGAGCGCGACGTCGGGCCGCGGTCGATTGAGAAAAATGAGGCTCCCGGGGGAGAGCAGCATGCCGAGACAGATGCTGACCGAGCCAGTGATGTGGAACAGCGGAGCGAGGGCGAGCATTCGGTCGTCGTGATCAACGACGGCCCACTCGCCGAAGTTCAGCGCGGCGACAAGGAGCGACCGATGCGTGGCCATCGCCCCCTTGGGCGGCCCCGTCGTGCCCGACGTGTAGCTCAACATTGCGATGTCTTCGGGCTCACGCTCCGCAGGATCGGGACTTGAGCCGGCGAACTCTGCGAACGCGTTCGCGAGCGTATCGGTTGTGAACGGGACAGCGCCGAGCTCAGCATCATCAGGTTGTGTGGGGAACACCCGCGGGTCGTTCTCGTGCTGGAACTGGGTGTCGTTGGCGCTGAGTACCCAGGCTAGGTCCGTCTCAATGGCGGCCGCCGCCGCGATCCTGATCGTCTCGGGCGCACAGATCAGGCCGACGGCGCCTGACGAGGCGAGCACCGTGTGCAGCTCTCGCTCTCGGTACATGGGATTGATCGGAACGACGATGCCGCCAATGTGCCAGATCGCGAGCATGGCGATGGGGAAGTGCGGGATGTTTTGCAGGGAAATCGCGACGCGATCACCAGCCTCGACACCGTGGCTTTGCAGCGACGCTGCGAGAGCGAGGCTGAGATCGTTGACCTCGGAGGTGGTGAGTGTCCCGTCGAAGTACGTGATGCAGAGACTCTCAGGGGAACGCGCAACCCGGCCCTGCCACGCTGCGGGGAGCGTGCGTGGCAGGGCCGAGGGCGGTGAAGAAACTTGTGTGTTGATGCTCATCGAGGACTCCATCGTCGCCGGATCGTTATGGTGTGCGACTGATGCCGCGCACCACGGGGTTCGTCGTGTTTTTTTCAGACAAATGTCTACAACCGCACTCTATGTCGTGCCGGGCGCGCGGGCAAGTGGTCGCCACGCGGCAACGTCCACACGTGCGGGGAATCGCGCACTGACGCCGGTAGGATGGAGGGAGTGGTTTGACCGAGTGAAAGGCGGGCACAGTGACATACGTAATTGCTCTTCCCTGCGTCGATTTGAAGGATCGCGCCTGTGTGGATGAGTGCCCCGTCGATTGCATTTACGAGGGCGATCGGATGCTCTACATCCACCCCGACGAGTGTGTCGACTGCGGTGCGTGCGAGCCGGTGTGCCCGGTTGAAGCGATCTACTACGAAGATGACCTGCCCGGTGAATGGGCCGAGTATTACAAGGCAAACGTCGAGTTCTTCGACGAGATCGGCTCGCCCGGTGGGGCAGCAAAGGTGGGAGTCTACGACTTCGACCACCCGATCGTGGCGGCCCTTCCACCGCAAGAGCAGTAGCCGCTCTCACGGGCGATTCGAGCTCCCTGCGAGCTCGCGGTTAATCGTGGGCGCTCGCAGCGAGAAAGTCACCAAATCGCTGGCATTTTGTTTGATGTCAAAATACTTTCTGTCAGAAACCGGCATGAACGCGCCATTTGGTGTGTGAACGCCTACTTTGCGGGTAAGGTGAAAATGATCGCTGCCCAGACCCTGGAGCGTGCTCAAACGGACCTCACGAGGAGATGACGTGACTGAAACACCTGCGGCTCAGGCCACCGCCAAGCTGAGCTTTCCTGGAGGAACCGCCGAGCTCCCAATCGTGAAGTCAGTAGACGGGCCAGACGCAATCGACGTCAGCACGCTGACTAAGCAGAGCGGCTACACGGCGCTCGACTACGGCTTCGTGAACACTGCGTCAACGAAGTCCGAGATTACCTACATCGATGGCGAGGCCGGGATCCTGCGATACCGCGGCTACCCAATCGACGAGCTCGCGCAGGCGTCGACCTTCCTGGAGGTCGCCTACCTGCTGATCTACGGCGTGCTGCCCAGCGCTGATGAACTCGCGCGGTTCGACAATGAGATTCGTCACCACACCCTGCTGCACGAAGACATGCGGTACTACTTCGAGGCTGTCCCGCACACCGCACACCCGATGGCGATGCTTTCCGGCGGGCTGCAGACGATGTCCACCTACTACGAAGACTCGCTCGACACAGCGGTTCCAGAGTTCGTTGAGGTCAACACGATCCGCCTTCTCGCAAAACTGCCGGTTCTTGCTGCATACTCGCACAAGAAGTCGATCGGTCAGGCATTCCTCTACCCGAAGAACAACCTGAGCTTCGTGGAGAACTTCCTGCGGCTCAACTTCGGCAACAAGGCCGAATCGTACGAGATGAACCCGGTGCTTGTCGACGCGCTCGACAAGCTGCTCATTCTCCACGCTGATCACGAGCAGAACGCCTCGACCTCAACAGTTCGCCTTGTCGGTTCGACCGGGGCAAACATGTTCTCCTCAGTTTCGGCTGGCATCAACGCCCTCTCTGGCCCGCTGCACGGTGGCGCAAACGAGGCAGTGCTCGACATGCTCGCGCAGATCCGCGACTCAGGTCAGAGCGTCAAGACGTTCGTCGAGAAGGTCAAGAATAAGGAAGACGGCGTGAAGCTCATGGGCTTCGGACACCGCGTCTACAAGAACTACGACCCGCGTGCGCGTATCGTGAAGGACTCGGCAGCGAAGGTGCTCGAAGAGCTCGGCGTGAACGATCCGCTGCTCGCGCTCGCACAGGAGCTCGAGCAGATCGCGCTTGAGGACGACTACTTCAAGGAGCGCAAGCTCTACCCGAACGTCGACTTCTACACAGGCGTGATCTACAAAGCGATGGGCTTCCCGACTCGCATGTTCACCGTGCTCTTCGCGATCGGTCGACTGCCCGGCTGGATCGCGCAGTGGCGCGAGGCCCGCCTCGACCCCCAGACGAAGATCGGTCGCCCGCAGCAGTTGTACTTGGGTTCGCCCGAGCGTCACCTCGGCCGCTAGCCGATAGCGCACAAGCCCCCGGAGCGAATCGCTCCGGGGGCTTGTGCGTGCCTGCGGCCTGCGGCCTGCGGCCTGCGGCCTGCGGCCTGCGGCCTGCGGCCTGCGTGCCTGGCTGCCGGGTGCGCTGCCCGTCAATTCCACCCTGATTATTCTTGTGGGCACCAAATTCCCGCGGGATTTTGTGCCCACAAGAAATCTTGGGTTAGCGGAGAGAGACGATCGCGTCGCCGAGCAGCCGGATGGCCCCCCGAATCTCAGCCTCGGTCGCGACCGCGGGCGGCGCCATGCGAAGTGTCTTGCTCTGCGTGTCCTTCACCAGCACGCCACGGTCGCGGAGCGCCTCGGCGACTGCCTTCGCGGGCGCAAACTCGGGGTCGATGTCGACGCCCGCCCACAAGCCGATCGAGCGCACCGCGGTCACCTCCGGCAACTCCGAGAGCTCCGCCAATGCGGCCGAGAGGACTGCGCCGAGCGCGACGACACCGGGGAGAAAGTCGGGATCGCGTAGCTCTGCGACGACACTGCGAGTCACTGCGCACGCAAACGGGCTGCCGCCAAAGGTCGAGCCATGGCTGCCCGGAGTGAACACACCAAGAAACTTGCTGTCGCCAAGCACGGCCGAGACCGGCAGGATGCCGCCGCTCAGCACCTTGCCGACAGCGATGAGGTCAGGTCGCACACCGAAGTGTTCCGTGGCGAACAGCTTGCCCGTGCGCCCCATGCCCGACTGCACCTCGTCGGCGATGAACACGATGTCATTCTCGGCAGTGAAAGCGCGAAGCTCTGCGAGGAAGCCCTCGGGAGGGAGGATCACGCCAGCCTCGCCCTGTACCGGCTCGATGAGTACGGCGACGACTGGAGACGACGCCGCAACCTCGCGCACCGCGGCCATGTCGCCGAACGGAACCGTCACGAAGCCAGGAGTGTACGGCCCATAGCCCTCGCGTGCGACAGGATCGTCGGAGCCCGAGATGATCGTCGTGGTGCGGCCATGGAAGTTGCGCGAGAACGTGATGACGACGCCCTCGTCCGCCGCGAGATCGCGGGTTTCGTGCGCCCACTTGCGGGCGCACTTCAGAGCGGTCTCGATTGCTTCGGCCCCAGTGTTCATGAGGAGTACCCGCTCGAAGCCGGCGAGCTCGGTGAGTTCCGTGACGCATGCGGCGAGCTCATCGTTATAGAAAGCACGGGCGGTGAGCGTCAGCCTGTCGAGCTGTGCGTGAGCTGCCGCAGTGATGCGCGGCGGTCGGTGACCGAAGAGCATCGTCGAGAATCCGCCGAGGAAGTCGAGATAGGTAGTGCCCTCGATGTCGGTGACTGTCGCCCCATCACCCTCAGTGAGCACGAGCGGCACAGGTGCATAGTTCGAGGCTGCGGCGCGCTCGGTCTGGGCGATGGCGACCTCGGTCGCAGTCTGGGGAGTGGTTTCGGTCATTCGGGTTCTCCTTCGAGTCTGGTGGTTCGGGAAAGTGTTGACGGTGGCACCAGTTAGGCGCCGCGCAGGGGCTCTACTAGGCGATCCTCTGCGAGAATCTCCTCGATGATGTGCTCGGCAATTGCCATCGCTGAGGTCGCGGCGGGGGAAGGCGCGTTTCGCACGAACACCGCATTGTTGACGCGCTGGATCACGAAGTCGTCTTCAAGCGTGCCGTCTTCGTTCATGGCCTGCGCTCGGACGCCTCGCAGCCCGGGGGTGAGATCCTCGGAAGCGAGTTCGGGGATAAACTCCTGGGCTCCTGCGAGGAATGACCGCTTGTTCGCGGTGCGGAGTTGGTTGATCGCCTCCGCGAAGTTGCCGCCCGCGAACCGCCAAAATGCTCCAGAGGACGCGATCTGGATTGCGTCACGGACGTTGAAACCGAAGCGGTGGTAATGCTCTCGCGCGAACGAGAGGAACGCGTTGGGGCCGACGGTGACCTCATCGTCGACAGTGCGGGTGAGGTGCACACCAAGAAACGGATAGTCAGGGTCTGGCACTGGGTAGAGCAGCCCGTTCACGAGCTTCGCGCTCTCGGGCCTGAGCTTGTAGTAGTCGCCCGAGAAGGGCACGATCGCCGGGTACTTGCCCGCCCCGGAGCGCTTCGCGAGCCTGTCTGACTGCAGGCCGTTGCAGGCGATCACGTAGTCGAACGCCTGGCTGCCGCCCGAGGTGTGCACGATTTGCTCGGAGCCCTGCTGTGTGATGCGCGAGACCGATGTGCCGAGGCGAACTTCGCCGCCAGCGGCACGCACGTCTTCGAGGAGCGCGCGCGTGACCCCCGGATAATCGACGATCGCGGTGTGCGGGGAATGGATCGCGGCCCGACCGACGCAGTGCGGCTCGATCTCGTGCATCGCGTCTTCGCCGATGATCGCAATCCTAGGCACGCCGTTCGCCCGTGCTTTGTCGAGGATCGCGTCGAGCTGACCGAGTTGCTTCTCGGTGTGCGCCACGACGAGTTTGCCGCACTCGTCGTAGCGGATTCCGCGCGACTCGCTGTACGCGTGGAGCAGCTCAACGCCGCGCCGAGTGAGACGGGCCTTCAGGCTTCCCGGCTGGTAGTAGAGGCCGGCGTGTACGACGCCACTGTTGTGTCCGGTCTGGTGGGTGCCGGGGGCCGACTCCTTCTCATACAAGACAACGGAGTTTGCGTCATTGCGTGTCGTCAACTGGGCGGCGACGGAGGCGCCGATGATGCCGCCTCCGATGACTGCAATGCGTCGTGTGTGCATACGTTCCTCTTTCAGAAGTGTCATAGTGGGGGTGTGGAAAAGCTCTCGAAACAAGACAGTTTGGCTCGCCGGGCGATGGAGCAGATCCGCTCTGAGATCACGAGCGGCCGACTGGAGCCCGGGACTATGGTGTCTGCCGTACAGCTCGCCGAGCGCATCGGCGTCTCACGCACGCCCATCCGCGACGCGCTGCTGCAGCTTGAGCAGGCGGGCATGGTCAGGATCGAGAAGAACCGCGGTGCGACGATTCTCGCGACCACGCTCGAGGATCTCCTTGAGGTGTTCCAGCTACGCCTCATGCTGGAGGTGCCGGCTGCTGGGCAGGCTGCCCGCACTCGCACCGATGAGCAGTTGCGCGGGATTCTGGCTTGCTTCGAGGCAATGGGGGAGGCGACCGACGATGCCGAGGAGCTGCTTGTGCTTGACCGCGACCTCCACATCTCGATCGCTGCGGCCTCCGGGAACGGGCGGCTACAGGGATTGCTGCTCGACCTGCGAAACCTCGTGCTGACCCGCGGCGTGGGAACGACGTCGACTGCTCGAACGGGGCGTGAGCTTGTCGATGACCACGCGGGGCTCGTTGACGCTATCGAGCGGCAGGACGCGGAGACAGCCTCTGCGGAAATGCGGCGCCACATTAAGAACACCGCGCAGTTGCTCATCGCCCAGGAGGCCGGGGGAGACCCCGAGCACGGCCCCGAGTGGGTCGCTGAGCAGCTGGCCTGGCTGTAGTTCTTCGGGAGGCCTAGCGCCCCGAAACCGAGGGAGAGGGGTCGAACGGGTCGCGTGAAGCACGCGGGGCGGGGGCTCCGCTGGTGCGTGTTCATGCTGTCTCCTGACGGCGAGTTTGGTGGCCCAAGGGGGCGCTCAATGGGGTGAGCAATCGAAGCTTAAGGTAAGTTGCATGCAACGTGCAACCTGTGTATTGTGATTCCCGAGCGGCTGCCAAGGCCCGGTTGTGCGCCGACCCCAGCTCGCCAAGACCCTAGTTTTTCTAATACCCAAAGGAGGGTTATATGAACCTCAAGCGTGGAGCGCTCGCCGCTTGGCTCGTGGGAAGTGCAGTCCTGATGCTTACCGGTTGCGCGCAGGGGAGCGACGCCGCGAGCGGCGCCGAGGACGCGGCCGAGGTGAACACCGACGCGCCCCTGTACGCCAAGCTGCCCGACCGCATCAAAGACGCGGGCAAGATCGTCAACGCGGGTGACCTCACCTACGCGCCCTTCGAATGGCTGCAGGAAGACGGTAAGACAGTCAAAGGCATCGACGTCGACATTGCGAGCGCATTGAGCGAACAGATTGGCGTGCCGTTTGACTGGCAGGACGTGAAGACTGAGGCTGCACTCAGCGGTATTCAGTCGAAGCGCTACGACGCGCTGCTCGCGTCAATGACCTACACCGACGAGCGTGCAGAGGTGTACGACTACGTCACTTACCTCAAGGCAGCGTCGGGGTTCATCACCTCACCCGATCGCGTGGGCGAGTTCACGTCGCTTGACGACCTGTGCGGCAAGAAGGTCGCAGGTACCCGGGGCACGATCCAGGTCACTCAGGTCGAGGAACTCAGCGCCGACTGCGTTGCAAACGGCGACCAGGCCATCAACATCCAGATGCTCGACAGCGATCAGGCAGGCATCCTCCAGATCCGCCAGGGCGGAGTCGACGCGAGCGTCATCCTCGGCGCAGTCGGCAGCTACGCCGTCTCGCAGGCCGAGGGAGCCGTCGAGCTTATTCCAGGCCTCACCGTCGGTGACAGCGTCTACGGCATCATGCTCAACAAAGCAGACGCTGAACTCCGCGACGTGCTCCTTGAAGCAATGAACGCGATCATTGCCGACGGCAGCTACGAGAAGATCCTCGAAGAGTGGGGCGTCAGCGACCTCGCGCTCGACGAGTCACTCATCAACAACGCACGATAGGCGTCACCATGGCCACTCCGAACACAATGACGATCTCGCTCCCCGGAGAGGGGGAGCAGCTCTTCAAGGTCGTGGGGCATAAGAGCGTCGGCTCCGCGATTGCAGCAGTCATCGTGCTGCTCGTCGCTGCCGGCGTTGTCGCAGCGTTCATCTTTGCTGACATCGACTACACAGTCACCGCGAAGTATCTCTTCGACCCTCAGATCTTGAGCGGCGTCGTGACGACGCTTGAGCTTACTGTCATCTCGATGCTTGTTGGGCTGGTGCTCGGAGTGGTCACCGCGCTCCTGCGCGAATCAAACAACCGCGTGCTCTCTGGCGCGGCGGGCTTTTACACCTGGCTGTTCCGCGGCACCCCCGTGCTCGTGCAGTTGCTGATCTGGTTCAACATTGCACTCGTCATCCCGACGGTCTCATTCTTTGGGCTCTGGTCCGTGAGCACGAACACGATCATGACGCCGTTTCTCGCCGCGATCCTCGCCCTCGGCATCAACGAAGGCTCGTACATGTCCGAGATTGTCCGGGCTGGCCTGCTCGCAGTTGATAAAGGTCAGGCCGAGGCCGCACTCGCGCTCGGCATGCGCAAGCGTCGCGTGATGCTCTCGGTCGTCTTGCCTCAGGCGCTGAGGGTTATCCTCCCGCCCGCAGGCAACCAGTTGATTGCGATGCTCAAGACGTCCGCGCTCGCGTACACGATTTCGGTCTCCGAACTGCTGAACGGTGCCTTCCGCATCTACACACTGAACTACAAAGTTATCGAGCTGCTGTTCACCGCCTCGATTTGGTACCTGTTTATGACGACCGTGCTGACGTTCCTGCAGAGCTGGCTTGAGCGTCGCATGAACCGCGGCTACGCGGCGCAGGCAGCACCCAGCATGAAGAAACGCTGGCTGAAGAACACCTTTGGAGTAACACGATGAGCATCGAAACTGTGATCCAGGCCGAGGGCGTCAGCAAGCGCTTCGGCGACAACCACGTGCTCAAACACATCAATATGTCGGTCGGCAAAGGGGAGGTTGTTGTGCTTCTCGGGCCGTCGGGCTCTGGCAAATCGACGTTTCTGCGCTGCATCAACAACCTTGAGCGTATCGACGACGGGCTCCTGACAGTTAACGACGAACTCTCTGGCTACCGCCGCGACGGGAACACGCTGTATGAGCTCAGCGAGAAGCAAATCGCGAAGCACCGTGAGCAGGTTGGCATGGTGTTCCAGCGCTTCAACCTGTTTCCGCACAAGACCGTACTTGAGAACATCATGCTGGCCCCACTCAAGGTCAAGCGGGCCGACCGGACTGCGAGCGAGGCACACGCCCGCGAACTTCTCGCCCGGGTCGGGCTTCCCGAAAAGGCTGACGCCTACCCGTCGCAGCTGTCGGGCGGCCAGCAGCAGCGCGTCGCCATCGCCCGCGCGCTCGCGATGCGGCCGAGCATCATGCTGTTTGACGAGCCGACAAGCGCGCTCGATCCTGAGCTCGTTGGCGAGGTACTCGATGTGATGAAGCAGCTTGCCGCCGAAGGCATGACGATGGTTGTCGTGACGCACGAGATGACCTTCGCCCGCGAGGTGGCAGACCGCGTCGTCTTCATGGCAGACGGGTACATCGTCGAGACTGGCGCTCCCGAGGCTGTGTTCGGCAACCCGCAGCATGAGCGCACCAAATCATTCCTTCGCTCCGTGCGCGAGGGCGCTGCTGACGTTTCGCCGGCGAGCGCGCCAGGCGACATCCTCCCACTCGGCGACTGAGCGGGCCCCGCTCACTGTGCGAGGCGCCCGGCGGATTGGGCGCCTCGCGACACCGCCACCGACAGCTTCACCAGAGAACCGAGAATCCAATGCAGACAATCCTCCAAGCCCACGACGCGTTCCTTGCATCCTTTGAGAGCGGCCCGCGCATCCCCGGGGTCGACGGCACGAGCCTCGAACGCTTCGACGTGGTTGACCCTGCGACTGGAGCGGCCTTCACCCAGGTTGCAAATGTCCCGACGGAGCTGGCAGGCCACTGTCTTGAGGTCGCCGGTCGCGGGCTGACAGCCTGGAGCGGCCGAAGCGCCCGTGCACGGTCAAACGTGCTCTTGCGCGCCGCCGAAATCCTTGTTGAGCGCATCGAAACAATCGCAGCCACGATGACCCGTGAAATGGGAAAGCCAATCGACGAGTCTCGCGCGGAGGTGCGCTTCTCAGCGGACTACTTGCGGTGGTACTCGGAGGAGGCCGTACGTTCCTACGGCGGATATCGCGAGGCGCCGGCCGGGGGAGCGCGACTCATAGTCACCCGTCAGCCTGTTGGGATCGCGCTACTCATCACCCCCTGGAACTTCCCGCTCGCAATGGGCGCCCGCAAAGCAGCCGCGGCGCTCGCCGCAGGCTGTTCGGTGATCCTGAAGCCAGCCGAGGCAACCCCGCTGAGCTCGCTGCTGCTCGGAGACGTGCTGCTCGAGGCGGGCGTGCCACCTGAGGCGTTCCAGGTCGTGACAACCTCAGACTCGTCGGGTTGGTCGCGCAAGCTCATGAGCGATGCCCGCTTGAAGAAGGTGTCCTTCACAGGTTCGACCCGCGTCGGCTCGATGCTCATCGAGCAGTCGGCGCAGCACGTGCAGAAGCTGTCGCTTGAGCTTGGCGGCGATGCGCCGTTCCTCGTGTTCAACGACGCAGACCTCGAGCGCGCGGTGAACAGCGCTGTGATGTCGAAGATTCGTAACGGTGGCCAGGCCTGCGTCGCGGCAAACCGATTCCTCGTGCAGGAAGGGATCGCGGGGGAGTTCACCGCCGAGCTCTCGAAGCGACTGAACGCCCTCACCGTCGGCTCGGGGTTCGCAGAAGGCGTCGACCTCGGCCCGCTCATCAGCGGCCAAGCGCGCGAGCAGGTACTTGGGCTCGTTGCTGGAGCGCTCGAGCTCGGGGCAGATGACGCGTGTGCGGCGCCACAGCCCTTGGGCGACGGCTTCTTTATGAACCCAGCAGTGCTCACGAACGTGCCTGAGGCGGCGAAGATCGCCTCGGCAGAGATTTTCGCACCGATCGCAGTTGTCGACACCTTCGGCACCGACGCGGAAGCAATCGTCAAGGCGAACAACACTCCATTCGGGCTCGCCGGTTACGTTTTTTCCCAGGATATCGATCGGGCGTTTGGCGTTGCCCACGCGCTCGAGGTCGGCGTGCTCGGGATCAACAAGGGTCTCGTCGCAGATGCTTCGAGTCCGTTCGGCGGAATTGGCTACTCCGGTTACGGCAAGGAGGGTGGCGTCGAGGGTATGCAGGATTTCCAGACGCTCAAACAATTCAATCTCGACTCGCCCGCGACCACGCTGCTCGGCTAGGCACAACCACGAAAGGGGCCGCTCATGTCGGTCACATACCCGCTCGGGTTTCGCTCTGCGGGCGTTACAGCCGGCATCAAGTCCTCCGGAAAGCCTGATCTCGCTCTTGTCGTGAACGATGGGCCCCAGCCCGGCTGCGCCGTCGTGTTCACGCGGAACCGCGCGCAGGCGCATCCGATTCGGTGGAGCAGAAGTGTGATTGCCGCAGGCGGCACACCCCGCGCGGTGCTCCTCAACTCCGGCGGAGCAAACTGCTTCACCGGCGAATACGGATACGAGACCGTAGAGCTCTCTGCCGCCGCGGTTGCCGCCGAGATATCCGGCATCAATGCCACCGATGTACTTGTGTGTTCGACAGGGCTCATCGGTTCGGGCGGCGAAGAATTCAGGTCGAGTGTGCTCGGCGGTGTGCCGCTCGCGTGTGAAGCTCTCGCGGCCACGGATGAGTCGGCACCGACGGCGATCCTCACCACCGACTCGGTATCCAAGACGGCGACCCACACAGGCGCGGGCTGGCGCATTGGGGCCATGGGCAAAGGCGCAGGTATGCTCGCACCGGGACTCGCGACGATGCTCGTGGTGATTACGACCGATGCCTGTGTCTCGAACGCCGTGCTCGATCGCGCACTGCGCGCTGCAGTCTCTGCGACGTTCAACAGACTTGATTCAGATGGCTGCATGTCGACGAACGATCAGGTCACGGCGTTTGCCTCGGGTGCAAGTGGGGTGTCGCCGAGCGAGGCCGAGTTCTCCGCCGGGCTGCTCGCAGTCTGCGATGACATCGCCGAACAGTTGCAGGTCGATGCGGAGGGGGCGGGCCACAACATTCACATCTTTGTGGAGGGCGCCGAGAGCGAATCAGACGCCGAGGAGGTCGGGCGAGCGCTTGCTCGAAACAACCTCTTCAAAGCGGCGATTGCGGGGGATGATCCCAACTGGGGGCGGGTGCTTGCGGCAATCGGCGTCACGCAGGCGAGCTTCGATCCGTACGTCGTTGATGTGAGCTTCAACGGTGTTCGATTGTGCAGCGCAGGAGGGCCAGACCGGCCAGTCTCGGAGTGCGACCTCTCGCCGAAGCGCACCGAGGTGCTCATAGAGCTTCACGCGGGCGACTCAAGCGCGCGGATTCGCACAAACGATCTCACTGTTGACTACGTGCGCGGGAACAGCGCCTACGCAAGCTAGTGGTTCGTTCGTGACAATGGGGCCAATATTGTACGCATTCCACAGCCGTATTGTGACACTCCTTTGCATAAAAGCCTCAAAGGATTTCCGCGACCCGGCTTCGCGAGAGATAATAGAGGG
Organism: Leucobacter aridicollis; assembly: GCF_024399335.1. Classification (NCBI taxonomy): domain Bacteria; kingdom Bacillati; phylum Actinomycetota; class Actinomycetes; order Micrococcales; family Microbacteriaceae; genus Leucobacter; species Leucobacter aridicollis. Next base: position 2,345,281 of record NZ_CP075339.1, on the reverse strand, counting down.
GAAAGACCAAACATGCGAGGAGGCGTCATGGCGGCAATGAAACCAAGGACCGGAGACGGGCCCATGGAAGCGGTGCGCGAAAGCCGCGTCATCGTGGTGCGTGTTCCCCTTGAAGGCGGTGGCCGTCTGGTGGTGTCAGTCAATGACGAAGAGGCCGCCGAGCTTCGCGATGTACTTGCGGGAGTGCTCGGCGACTAACCGCCGTTCGCACACGCAGAATGAGGGCCCCTCGGGGCCCTCATTTTTTGTGCGCCGAGCTTAAACCTCTCCGTGGTTTCAGTAGTCCGGTTGCTGTCAGTATCTCTGGGATCTGCAGTTGGTATGTGTCAGCGGCGTGGGCCGGGCATTGATTCCGCAGATTCCATGGGTTGTGGCGCTGTGTCCGGCCACCAGGGGCTGCGGCTTCGTCCCGGCTGCCGTCAGTATCTCTGGGATCTGCAGTTGGTATGTGTCTGCGGCGTGGGTCGGGCATTGATTCCGCAGATCCCATGAGTTGTGGCGCCGGGTCAGGCACAGTTAGCAGGGTTCATTGTCTGGGGCCTGCACTCAGAAGTGCACACAACCAGTCAGTGGCACGCAGGGCGTAGGTAACGAACTAGCCGTCGAGGCGCACGACTGTGAGCAAGCCGTCGCCTGTGGGGGCGAGCGACGCAGCGATGGCGTCAGACTCTGCGACAACCGCGAGCAGGTCACGCAGCGCCTGCGTGGACTCATCGCGCGCCGCAGGGTCAGCAACGCGGCCGTGTGCGAGCGCGCTCGGCACAACAATGGCGCCACCGGGGCGGACGATGCCCAGTGCGTGTTCGAAGTAATCAAGGAGCTGGGACTGCTCGGCGTCGAGTAGCACGATGTCGTACGCGGCAAGGTTCAGCCGGGGCATGACGTGGCGCGCGTCTCCCTCGACGAGGCGGGCGCGGGATGCGGGAATGCCTGCCTCCGTGAAGAGCGAACGCGCTTCGCGAAGGTGCTCGGGCTCAATCTCAATCGATGTGAGGATCGCGTCTGGCCGGTGCCGCAGCAGCGACAGCCCGCTCACCCCGACTCCAGTGCCGATCTCGCAAATTGCCTTGGCGCCCGAGAGCACCGCAAGGGCGGAGAGTTCGGCCGAGACGGCGCGCGAGACGGGCTCGATGCCGAGTTCGAGTGATACCCGCCGGGCGCGCACGAGTGTGTCAGTTTCACTGGGATACTGCTCCGTGTACTGCCAGTTGCGCTCGAGCTTGCTCACGTGTTCCTCTGTCCTCCGTCGTTCTGCCTGTTCAGGATAGGGCTGCCCGGCGAGATTTCGGCGCTGGCTCGCCGTTCTCGTTCGTGTTCCGGCTGTGAGAGTTCTGGTGGGGCTGAGGCACGCAGCTGGCAAGTCGAGATTGCCGCCGTGTTCTCGCTACGATATGGGAATGGACAGCCTGAGCTTTTCGAAGATCCTCATCATCTTGGTGATCGCGCTGTTCGTAATTGGCCCGACGCGGCTGCCCGAGTACGCAAAAAAGTTCAGCGACTTTGTTCGCGCTGTGAAGCGGGCGGCAGACGGGGCAAAGGATCGGCTGAAGGACGAGATGGGGCCCGAATTCGAGGATGTCGACTGGAAGCAGCTCGATCCTCGCCAATACGACCCCCGCAGGATCATCCGCGACGCGCTTGTTGAAGACGAACGCGAGGCGCGGCAGGCCGAGCGGCGGGAGCGACTTGACGAGCTCGCTGCCGCCAGGCGTGCGCGCCAGGGGATCTCAGCGGAAGGCCCCGTCACTGTCCGCTTTGATGACGAAGCGACCTGAGCCGAGACTAACGCGGCGTCACTCCGAGTGACCTGCCCGCAAGTCCACGACCCTGCGCCGCGAGCTGCTCGGCAATCGCGATGACTGCGGCGGCGGCCGGGTCCTCGGGGCGTTGCAGCACTGCGGGCAAGCCGGTGTCGCCGCCCTCGCGGAAGTCCGGGCTGAGCGGCACGCTTCCGAGCAGCTTGACTGGCTGCTGGCCCGCAGCGCTCTCAGAGGTGTTGAGCCTGTCGACGACCGCCGCCCCGCCGCCGGTGCCGAACAGCTCGAGCACGGTGCCGTCGGGCTGGGCGAGGCCGGACATGTTCTCGATAACGCCGATGACTCGCTGGCCGGTTTGCCTCGCCACGAGCGCGCTGCGTACGGCAACGTCGGCCGCGGCTTCTTGTGGGGTCGTCACGACGAGTACTTCGGCTTGCGGTAGGAGCTGACCGACGCTGATCGCGACGTCACCGGTGCCCGGGGGAAGGTCGAGCAGGAGCACGTCGAGGTCGCCAAACCAGACGTCGCGCAGGAACTGTTCGATCGTGCGATGCAACATGGGGCCGCGCCAGGAGACCGCCGTCGATCGCGGGTCGGCGTCTCCGAGGAACATTCCGATGGAGATCACCTTTACCCCGTGCGCTTCGGGCGGCAGGATCATCTCGCCAACGCGGGTTGGCTGCTCGGTGACGCCGTCGCGGCTGAGTCCGAGGATCCCAGGAATCGAGAAGCCGAACACGTCAGCGTCGATGAGTCCGACCGAGAGGCCTTGCCTGGCGAGCGCGACCGCGAGAGATGCGGTTAGCGACGACTTGCCCACGCCGCCCTTCCCGCTTGTGACGGCGATGACTCGGGTGAGTGAGTCCGGCCCGAACTGCACTGGCCGAGCTGGGCCACGAACCGTCTCGACGAATGCCTGTCGCTCGGCGGGATTCATGACGCTCACATCGACTCGTGCGTCGGTGACTCCAGAAGTCCCGAGCGTTGCCTCACGAACGTCTCGCTCAATCCGCTGGGCCGCTGGGCAGCCGGCGATCGTCAGCTTGAGCGGCACGTCTGCGGTGCCGGCCTCGTCGACGCGAAGCTCACCGACCATCCCAAGCTCGGTGATCGGGCGATGAATCTCGGGATCGTTGACGCGGGAGAGCGAGTCCCAGAGACGTTGTTCGACCTCGGTGCGGTTATGCTCACTCACTGCGTGACTCGTTCTCAGTGTCGTCGGCCTCGGGCGTGTGCGGGGTGTCAGGCTCACTCTCGAGCTCGGCGAGCAGTGCGCGAAGCTCTTGCCTGAGAAACTCGCGGTCTGGCAGGTCTTTGATTGACAACCGCAGTGCGACAACCTCTCGGGCGAGGAACTCGGTGTCGGCGAGGTTGCGTTCGGCCTGCTTGCGATCCTGCTCGATTTGCACCCTGTCGCGGTCGTCCTGTCGGTTCTGCGCGAGCAGGATCATCGGAGCCGCGTACGACGCCTGCAGCGACAGAATGAGGGTGAGGGCTGTAAAGCCGAGCGAGGGGGAGTCGAACCGGAGGTGCTCGGGGCCCAACGAGTTCCATGCGAGCCAGAGCACGCAGAACAAGGTGAGCGCAAGGAGAAACCAGGGCGTTCCCATTCCGCGGGCGATGCCTTCGGTCCACCTGCCGAAGCGTTCGTTGCCGTCGATGCGGTTGCCGGCGGGGCCTCGGGCTGCTCGGCCAGTGCGTGGTGCCGCGAGATCAGAGCGGCGCTTAAAGGGGCTCATGCGCGACCCTCCTCGGAGTCCGCGTGGCGCCAGTCGTCAGGCAGGAGGTGATCGAGCACGTCGTCGACGGTGACGACGCCGACAAGCCGATCCTGATCGTCGACGACAGGGAGCGCGACGAGGTCGTAGCTCGCGAGACGACGGGAGACCTCGGCCGCGCTCGCAGTCACGGGCACAGCCTCAATCTCGGCGTCGAGCAGCGCGCTGAGCCGCTCGTGCGGCGGGAACCGAAGCATGCGCTGGAAATGCACCATGCCGAGGTATTCGCCGCTCGGCGTCTCGTACGGTGGGTGGGTCACATAAACCGCGGAGGCCATGGCCGGCGGAATCTCCGCGCGCCGGATCATCGCGAGGCCCTCGGCAACGCTCGCTTCCGCCGCGAGCACGATCGGGGTGGGGCTCATGAGGCCACCAGCCGTATCGAACTCGTACTCGAGAAGCCGTCGCACGTCCTCTGCCTCTTCAGGCTCCATGAGGTCAAGGAGCTCTTCGCCCTGCGCCGCAGGCAGGGCCGAGATGAGGTCTGCAGCATCGTCTGGTTCCATGCGGTCGAGCACGTCAGCGGTGCGCGCCGCAGGGATGAGGGCGAGGATCTCGATCTGGTCCGTCTCGCTCATTTCCTCGAGCGCGTCGGCGACGCGGTCGTCAGCGAGCTCGTCAAGCACGGGCACCATGCGCGCCTTGGGGAGCTCGAGCAGGGTTGCGGCGAGGTCTGCTGGCTTGAGGTCGACGAGCGTCTGAACCAGGAGCTCTGCCGACTGCGGTCCGGTGTCTTCGCTCGGCCGCTCGACCTGCGACCAGTGCACGGTGCGGGCTGGCCCACGGCCGAAGCCTGCACCGGCCTTGGGCAGCCGAACGAAGAGCTCGGAGACGATCCATTCGCCTGCTCTGGTGCGCTCGATGGCCGCGTCTTCGACTGTCGCCCGTGCAGGAGCGCCGCCCTCTGACGCAGCAAGGTCGACACGCATGCCGATCATCTCCGCGATCATGCGCGTTTCGCCTCGCCGCTGCTCGAATCGGCGGATGTTGATGAGCCCGGTCGTGATGACCTGCCCAGACGCGATGGAAGTTACCCGACTGATCGGCACGAACACCCGGCGCTTGCCCGGAATCTCGACGATCAGTCCCACCACTCGCGGCGCCGCTTGAGCGCGGTACACGACGAGGACATCGCGAACTTTGCCGATCTGGTCACCGACGGGATCAAACACGCCCCGACCGGCAAGGCGGCCGACAAACACCCGCGAACTACTCACACCACTACGGTACCGGTCGGCGGGCACTTTCACCTGGAGGAATCGCGAGACACGCCCGTGGGATGCCGCGGAAAGAAAGCACGCGTCTTTGCGATTGCTGTGTCAGAATCGAGCTATGAGCAGCCCCGGTTTCCCCAATTCGCGCGCACCAATCCAGCCCGAGATCCCGAAGGGCGAGATCGTCTCGACCTACGACCGGTACGAGGACGCGAAGCACGCTGTTGACGTGCTTGCTCGAAGCGGCTTCCCCGTGCAGCGGGTGTCGATCCTCGGGAACGATCTACGGAGCGTCGAGCGCGTCACTGGCCGCCTGAGCTACGGCAAGGTGGCCTGGATGGGTGCGCTGTCTGGCGCCTACCTCGGCCTGTTCCTCGGCCTGCTGCTCTTCATCTTCCAGCCAGACAACGCTGGCATCGGGGGAGTATTCCTCTCGGCGATCGTCATCGGCGCGGGATTCGGCATGCTGTTCGGTCTGCTCTCCTATGCCATGAACCGCAACCGCAGAGACTTCTCGTCGATCATGCAGATGGTTGCGACCCGGTACGACCTGGTGACTGAGCCAGAGCTGCTCCACGAGGCGCGCCGCGTGCTCGGAGGCGAGTAGCCGCTAGCTCAACCGCCGAACCTGCGCGCCGCAGCCTGCGCGCTACTCCGCCGCCGGGTAGGGGTGCGCCCGCAACAGCCGCGCCAGGTGGAGCGCGTTCGCGGCAAGCCCCCGATTGGCTGCCGCGACGGGCTCCGGCGTCTCCGTGAGGTCGACGAAGTTCACCTGCTCCATTGCGCGCCCGTTCCAGTACGTGCACGCGTTCGCCGGTACCGAGAACGCCAGGTCGTTCGCGGCCTGCAGCAGATCCGCCACGATGCGGTGTGCGCCATCCTCGTTGCCGACGACGAGCGCGGCGGCGACCTTGCCGGCGAAGAGCGGCCTCCCGTGGTCGTCGCGCGTCGAAATGTCGGCGTTCAGCCGCTCGAGCGCCCGGCGCATGACGCTCGTCATCTGGCCGAGCCACGTCGGCGTCGCGAACACGACGACATCGGCTTCAAGGATGCGCTGTCGGAGCGCCGGCCAGGCGTCGCCGTCTCCGAGATCGTCGGAGATGCCCGGAAGGATTGACAGATCGACGAGGCGGACCGTTTCGACGGTGCTCGTCTCGCTCGGGAACTCCTTGCTGAGCTCTTGTGCGAGCGCCTCGGTGCTGGAAGTCTCGCTGCCGGCCTTGAGCGTGCCGTTGAGGATGAGAATGTGAATCTTTTCGGTCATGATGGCTTCCCTTCGTGAGTCCGACGGCGTGTGTCCACGACGTGTTCTCACGCTACGCATGGGCCCCGAGGCCGACCACCCCCTTGCGGGGAAGCGCGATTCGCGTTACAGCAGGAACGGGCCCCCGAATCCTCTCAGGACCCGGGGGCCCGTTCTCGGTACTCGACGGAGGTGCTAGGCCGTGCGCGCGCCCTGCACCCACGCCTCGACGTCGTCAGCCGTGCGCGGGATGTTCGCCGAAAGGTTCACGCAGCCGTCCTCGGTGACAACGATGTCGTCCTCGATACGGATGCCGATCCCACGGAGCTCCTCTGGCACGGTGAGGTCATCAGGCTGGAAGTACAGGCCAGGCTCGATCGTGAAGACCATGCCTGGCTCGAGCACGCCGTCGAGGTACATCTCTCGCTTTGCCTGTGCGCAGTCGTGCACGTCGAGACCGAGGTGGTGGCTTGTGCCGTGCACCATGTAGCGGCGGTGGTATGGCGTGCCGTCAGCCTCGGGGAGGAGACCCCACTCGCGGGTGACACGCTCAATGACAGCCATCGCCGCGTCGTGCACGTCGCCGAAACGGATGCCAGGCTTCACGATCGCCCGTGCGGCGTCGGCAGCCTCGAGGACTGCCTCGTAGACGCGCCGCTGCGGCTCGGTGAAGGTACCCGAGATCGGGATAGTGCGGGTGATGTCTGCCGTGTACAGGCTGTCGAGTTCGACGCCGGCGTCAAGGAGGAGCAGGTCGCCCTCGCGCACGGCGCCGTCGTTGCGGATCCAGTGCAGCGTGCACGCGTGCGCGCCCGCCGCTGCGATCGTCTCGTACCCGACCTCGTTGCCGTCGAGGCGCGCACGATGGTTGAACACGCCCTCGATGACGCGTTCGCCGCGGGGATGCGCGCTTGCGTCGCCGAGTGCCGCGAGGACCTCGTTGAAGCCGCGCTGCGTCGAGTCGACGGCGGCCTGCATCTCGGCGAGCTCGTACGAGTCCTTCACGAGGCGCAGTTCGCTCGTCGCGCGGCCGAGCTCGGCGTCGTCGAGAGTGACGTCGCCGTCGGCTGCCTGGAACTCCGCGAGGTGTGCGGTCTGCACGCCGAGCAGCGCTGCGACCTGCGCGAGTGACGGGCGCGGCCCGATCCAGAACTCGCCGATCTCTGGGTTCGCGAAGAACTCATCTGAGTCGCGGCCAGCGCGCTCCTGGAAGTAGAGGGTGGTCTCGCCCGACGCGTCGATCACGAGGATCGCACCAGGCTCAGACTCCGAACCCCACCCGGTGAGGTGCGCGAATGCACTGTGCGGGCGGTACGGGTAGAAGGTGTCGTTCGAGCGCTGCTTGAGGGCGCCGGCCGCGATGACGAGGCGCTTGCCGGGGAACTCGGCGGCGAGGGCCTTGCGGCGATCCGCCGCGAACTTCGCGACTGCAAGCTCGGCGGGGAGCTCGTCGACGCGGTCGGCCCAGCTCGACGAGATGTAGTTGAGGAACGTTTCCGACTGGGGCGTCGTGCTCCGGTTGCTGTTGTCGATCTCCGCCTCGTGCGTGGCGGTCGTATTCTCGGTCATCCTCCCATCCTCCCACTTCCAGCTGGGTGCGTGCGCATCGAATCGAGGCGTACGGTTGGGACGAGGGCCCTGGCATCCGGCCGGGCGGTTCCCGCGTGGAAAGGACCACACACATGGCACAGTACGAAGTCGCCGATCGCTCGGCGATTGTTACCGGAGCAGGATCAGGGATCGGCCGCGCCGTCGCGCTGCTGCTCGCCGCGAACGGCGCGAAGGTCGTCGTGCAGGATCTCGATGCGACCGCCGCCGAGGCCGTTGTCGCCGAGATCACTGGTGCGGGCGGCGAGGCCGTCGCTGTTGTCGGCGATGCCGGCGCCGTCGACGTGATCGACGAGACCGTGCGCGCGGCGGAGGCGCTCGCCCCGTTGAAGATCGGCGTGAACAATGCGGGCATCGGTGGCGCGGTGGGCCCGACGTCGACCTACAGCGACGCCGACTGGCAGCGCGTGATCGACATCAACCTGTCAGCGGTGTTCCGCGGCACGCGCGCGCAGGTCGCGCACATGGCGCAGCACGGCGGCGGGGCAGTCGTGAACATCGCCTCGATCCTCGGCAGCGTCGGCAGTGCTGGATCGCCGGCGTACGTCGCGAGCAAGCACGCAGTTGTCGGGCTCACGAAGACCGCGGCGCTTGAGAACGCGGCGCTGGGCGTCCGCGTGAACTCGGTCGGACCGGGCTACGTCGATACCCCGCTGTTGAAGAACGCCGACGCCGACGCCCGCGCGGCGCTCATCGCGAAGCATCCGATGGGCAGGCTCGGCCGCGCAGAGGAGATCGCGCACATGGTCGCGTTCCTCGCGAGCGACGCTGCCTCGTTCGTGACTGGCAGTTACCACCTCGTCGACGGCGGCTACACGGCGCCGTAACGGGATCTGGATCCGGCGCGGGAACGACTGGGGCCGCGCCGGATCTCCCGTCCGCCCTCCGGGGCGGGTCGTGCTCGCCGTTCCGAGGGCGCGGCCGCAGGTCATTTCTGGCGCCGAGGTAGCGCGTGGCCGCCCTCCGTTCGCTGACCTCGCCCCAGACTCGTAGACTGAGGGAATGGACTGGTAGCGCGGGCTACGACCTGCACACGCACTCCCTCATCTCCGACGGCACAACGAGGCCCGCTGAGATCGCCGCCGAGGCCGCTGCCCTCGGGCTCGCAGGGTTCTCGCTCACCGACCACGACACGATTGACGGGTGGGACGAAGCGCGCGCGGCAGCAACCGCTGCCGGAATCGACTTCCTGCCAGGCATCGAGGTCACCACGAAGTATGAGTGGAAGTCGCGCCACCTGCTCGGGTACGGCATCGACCCGGCTGCGGGGGAGCTCTTCGCAGCCCTCGCCACGGTGCGAGAAGCGAGGCTCGGCCGGGCGCGAGAGATGGTCGAGCTTATCGCCAATGGACTACAGGCTCACCTGGGACGACGTCCTCGGCGAGTTCGAAGCGACGACAGTTGGTCGCCCGCACATCGCCGACGCCCTCGTCGCCGCAGGCTATTTTGTCGACCGCCGCGCGGCGTTCGCTGACGTGCTCCACCCCCGCTCGAAGTATTACGTGCCGACGTACGCGCTCGACACGCTTGACGCGATCAGGCTCGTACGCTCGGCGGGCGGTTTTTCCGGTGCTCGCGCATCCCGTCGCCGAGCGGCAGCGCACGCCGACACCTCCCGACGCGGTGCGGGCAATTCGAGCGCGCAGGCCTCAAGGGGATCGAACTCAAACCACCCCGAGAACCGGGAGGACTGGCTCCCGCCGCTGCGGGAAGCCGCCGACGAACTCGGGCTCACCGTCACCGGGGGCGAGTGACTACCACGGCACCGGCAAACCGAACCGCCTCGGGGAGCGTACGACCCCTGCCGAGACTGTTGAGCTCATCCGCGCCGTTGTGCATACGCCGCGTTAGCGGATAAGGATCAGGATCGGGCTCCCGCCTGCTGGGGCCCTCGCAGTCCAGCTAGCCCGCCAAGAACTCCCGCACCCGCGCGTTGAACGCGTCGGGCTCCGTCAGAAAGCCCGCGTGCACTGGATCGTTTGCGAACTCGGCGTGCGGGAGGTTCGCGTTCACCCACCGGCGCGCGTCGTCGGCCCAGGCATCCTGCGCGAGAAACAGCAGCGGCTTGCCTGAACTGTCAAACGCGGCAGCTGGGGCCGACAGGTCGGTTGCGAGCCCCTCGACGCCGGTGATGATCGCGATGTGCTCGGCGTCCGGGCGCCGTCGGCGATGAGCTTCCCGACAGCGGGCTCGGCCGCTGCATCTTCCGCCGCGACGCCAAGCGCGTCTGCCGCGATGTACTCAAGGAAGCCCTGACGATCTGTTGAGAGGAACTTCACGTAGGCAGGGAGCCCGTCGTGGTTGAGCGCGGCCTCGCCCCACTCGGCGGCATTCGCGGGGTCGAAGGGGACGCGCGGCGGCTCGTCAATGAGGATGAGTCGAGCGACGCGGTCGTTCACCCCGTCGACCTCGAGCGCCGAGAGCACGTCGAGTACGCCGAACGACCAGCCCGCGAGGGTGACGCCCCTGAGATCTAGTGCTGTGAGCAGGGCGGCGAGGTCACGGCCGCGCTGCGGGAAGCTGTTGCCCGTGAGCGGCTTACTCGACTCACCGTGCCCTCGCGGGTCGACAGCGATGACCTCGTGGGCGCCTGCGAGCCCAGTGAGCTGGTGCACGAACACCTCGGCTGAGAAGTTCCACCCGGGGACGAAGACGACTGGCGAACCTGAGCCGGCCCGGAGTACGCGCAGCTCGACCTCGGGCGCAACCTTGACGCGGTCGACTGAAACGGTATCGGGCAGGGCGGGAAAATCAATGCTCATGCCCGCAAGCGTAAACGTTGCGGGCATGAGCACCAATGGATGTTTCGAACCGTGACGTCTCAGCCGTCGGGCGGACTACGCGGCGGGAGCCTCCGCGGGAGCCGAAGCGCCGCTGTCGGCTGCCTGCGTCCCCTCGGTCCGCGCACCCTCTGTGGAGGCGCCGGCCCCGTTGCCGCGGCCACGACCGCCCCGACGGCGGCGGCGACGCGGTGCGCCCTCCCCGTCAGTGCCGGTGCTCTCGGGCGCCGGGGCGCCGGGCTCGCTGCCGCCGTCGGCGTCATGACCGTGCTGCTCGTGACCGTGCGACTCGTGTCGGCCTGGACCCTGCGGGTTCGCGCTGCGTGTGCGGCGGCGTGTTCGCTTAGAGCCGCCCTCGCCTGCGGCGTCCGACTCCGAGCGCGATCCTGATCCTGATCCCGCCGAACGAGCACCCGACGTGCGCGAGCGGGTGCGCTCGCCGCGGGGAGCGGTCTCCTTCACGGGCGTCGCCTTGAGGCGACCCTTCGAGCCCTCGGGAATGTTCAGGTCAGTGAACAGGTGCGGCGAGGACGAGTAGGTCTCGACGGGCTCGGCGATGCCGAACTCGAGCGCCTTGTTGATGAGCGCCCACTTGTGCATGTCGTCCCAGTCGACAAACGTCACGGCGATGCCTGTGCGGCCCGCGCGGCCTGTGCGCCCGACGCGGTGCAGGTACGCCTTCTCGTCGTCGGGTACCGTGTGGTTGATGACGTGTGTCACGTCGTCAACATCGATGCCGCGAGCCGCGACCTCGGTCGCGATGAGCACATCCTTCTTGCCCGACTTGAACGCGGCCATCGCGCGCTCGCGCTGATCCTGATTGAGGTCGCCGTGCACGGCTGCGGCGCTGAAGCCGCGGTCCGTGAGCTCCTCCTGCAGGCGGGCAGCCGCGCGCTTCGTGCGCATGAAGATGACAGTCTTGCCGCGGTCCTCCGCCTGCAGGATGCGGCCGATGACCTCATCCTTGTCGAGCGAGTGCGCGCGGTAGATGATGTGTTGAATGTTCGCCTGCGCTGCGCCCTCGTCGGGGTCAGTCGCGCGGATGTGGATCGGGTTCGACATGAAGCGGCGCGCGAGCGACACGATGATGCCTGGCATGGTCGCCGGAGAACAGCATTGTGTGGCGGTTCGCCGGAGTCTTCGAGAACAGCTTCTCGATGTCGGCGAGGAAGCCGAGGTCGAGCATCTTGTCTGCCTCATCGGAGCACCATCTCGCGGACCTTGCCGAGATCGAGCACGCGCTGGCTCGCGAGGTCGAGGAGGCGGGCCGGGGTACCGACAACGACCTGGGCGCCCGCCTTCAGCTGCTCGATCTGCCCCTCGTACGCCTTGCCGCCGTAGATCGGCACGACAGTAGTCGCACGGTTCTTCGTGGCGAGCTCGAGGTCCTCGAAGACCTGCATCGCGAGCTCGCGAGTCGGCACGACGACGAGCGCCTGCACTCCGGGCTCTGGGTTCGCGCCGAGCCGCTGCAGCAGCGGGAGGGCCGAAGCCGAAGGTCTTGCCCGTTCCAGTCTTCGCCTGGCCGATGATGTCCTGGCCAGTGATGGCGAGGGGAATCGTCTGCTCCTGAATGGGGAAGGCCTGCGAGATGCCCTTTTCGGTGAGCGCATCGACAATGTCTTGGTCGATTCCGAGTTCTACAAATGTGGTCACGCCTGTGTCCTGTTCTGTGTTCGATTGTGCATTGCTGCGCGTGAGACAGGGCGCAGCCTCCGACACTCCAGCGGCGACGGAGAAAAATACGTGTCCCATCAGTCTATGGGGCAATGCGACATCTGCGTGATTCAGACTGTGCTATTTCTATGCACGGTATTCCCGCGTCGCTCCGTAGCGGAGGTAAGCTAGGCACCGTGTTTGACTGGATCCGGGGATTGCGCAAGAAGCAGGCGCCCTCTAAGACGGCGCTCTCGCACGCAAGCGAATCGGCAGCCGAGCGCGTCGACCTTGCCGAGTTTGCGCCCGGAATCATGCCCTTTCTTGGCCTCACCGCCTACCTGCAGCTCGAGCTGTACGAAGCAGCGACCCGCGGCGTCTCAGGCGCCGCGACACTCGAAGCGAAAGAAACGCTTGCGAGGGTTGCGGGGGAGACGCTGTCGAAACAGCAGCGTCTCGCCGACGAGATTCGCCGCCGCGGTTCCGAGCCCCACGTCGTCATGCGCCCCTTCACGAAGGTCATCGACGACTATGTTGAGCGCATCGACACCGACGACTGGCATCAGCACGTGCTGTCGCTGTACCTCGTCGGCGGTCTATTTGATGACTTTTTCGCGAGCCTCGCGACTGGTCTCAAAGACTCCTACCGCACCGAGGCGATCGCCGTGCTCACGGGCGGCGAGGGCCGCGCGGCGCTGAAAGGCTTGCTTGAGCAGGCGCTCGAAGACGACCCGAAGCTGTCAAGCTGGCTCGCGCTCTGGGGACGACGACTCGTCGGTGACACCCTCCTCGTATCGCGTGCCGTGCTGAACCTCAGCGAGAAGCGCGAGTTCGTCGAGAGCGAGGTGGAGCCCGTGTTCACCGAGCTCATCGCCGACCACATTCGCCGCATGGACGGGCTCGGCCTCACCGCCTAGCCCATGGTGCTGCCAGTGCAAGACCTCGCCGCGCCGCCCCACTGCCGCTACTTCGAGGCTGGGGTGTGTCGTTCGTGCACCTTCATCGAAACCCCGATTGACGCCCAGCTGCGCACGAAACAGGAGCGCTGCGCCGAGCTGCTTCCCGCGGTTCCCGCTGCCGCCTGGCTCGCACCCGTCTCTGGCGGGGTCGCGGGCTTCCGCAACCGCGCGAAGCTCGCCGTAGGTGGGGTCTCAGGCGCCGTGACCCTCGGGATCCTCGACCGCGGCGGCGCCGGCGTTGACCTCACTGAGTGTCTGATTCACGAGCCCGACATTCAGGCTGTGATCCCTTTCCTCGCCGACTTCGTGAACGCCTCGGGCATCGAGCCGTACTCGGTGCCGCGTCGGCGAGGAGAGCTGAAGTACGTGCACGTCACGGTGAGCCCCGCTGGTGAGCTGATGGTTCGTTTCGTCGTGCGAAGTGAGCACGGCCTCGGGGTGATTCGCTCCCGCGTTGACTGGCTGCGAGAGCTGCTGCCCCAGGCAGCGGTGATCTCAGTCAACCTGTTGCCCGAGCACAAGGCCGTGCTTGAGGGGGAGCGGGAGGAGCCGCTCGTCGGCTCCGCGCTCGCAATGGAGCTTGGCGAGGGGCTGACGCCCGTGACGCTGTACCTCCGGCCGCAAAGCTTCTTTCAGACGAACACTCGCGTCGCGCTCGCACTGTACGAGCAGGCAGCTGCATGGGTCGATGCGATCGAGCCCGCGTCGCTCTGGGACCTGTACTGCGGTGTCGGCGGCTTCACCTTGTTCACGGCGCGCTCAGCGTCGGGCACCCGGCGTGACGTGCTCGGCGTCGAACTCAGCGAGCAGGCGATTCGCTCTGCCGAGCGCAGCGCGACCGAAGCCGGCATCCCCGCCACGTTCCTCGCCGGTGACGCGACCGAATTCGCGCTCGCCGCAGACCCCGCAGAGTTGCCCGAGCTCGTCGTGGTGAACCCGCCCCGCCGCGGGATCGGTGACACCCTTGCCGACTGGCTCGAAAGGTCTGGGATCCCGGGCGTTATCTACTCGAGCTGCAACCCGGAAACTCTCGCGAAAGACCTCGAGCGCATGCAGTCATACGCAGTGCGCGAGGCGCGCCTGTTCGACATGTTCCCGCACACAGGCCACCTTGAAGTCGCGGTGCTGCTCGAGCGCCGCCCGTAGGTCCCCTGGGCGCCTGCCCGCCCTGGGCCCGCTCGGCCCCTGCCCGCCCTGGGCCCGCCCCGCGCTGGCTCGGCCCAGCCCCAGCCCCAGCCCCTCGACAGAGTAGGTTTCTCGCGAGACGACCCGTTATCTGCGCGTGGATAGGGATCCTCTTGCGGGGAACCTACTCTTTGGTGGGTCTGACGTATAGCCAGGAGTGCCCGCTCGGTGTGCCCGGCACATCTTTCTGGTGAGCGCACACCCAACCACCGCGCAGCTTTGTGTGTGCAGGAGGGAACGATGTGCGCAACGGGTCTCGGCGGCGCGCCGAGTGGTTACGCTGTCGCGAACTCTGGGGTGCCCCAGCTGCCCGGCTCGGTGAATGGCGCCCAGCGGAGATCCACGAGAGCACCAGCGTCCCCAGCACCAGTGTCCCCAGCCCCCCGGGAACCAACACCACCGCGATCAACACCCGGCGACACCTCAGCGATGCACGCCAGCAGGGATAGCGTCGGGTAACCGAGCGGCCGGTTGTCGCGCACGATCGCCTCATCGTCGCTCGGTGACAGCTCTGCTGTGCGGGCGAGCAGCCCAAGCCACAACTCGCGCCACTCGGCCTCGGGGGCCCCTGCCAGAGCCCGGAACTCCGGCAGCCAGCGAGCGATCCGCTCGGAGCGGGGATCGTCAACGTCATGGTGCGCGAGCATATGTATGCCGGGGGTGAGGCGATTGCGTCGCAGCGTGAGGCCGTCCCACGCCGACACGAACGATGCCGACCCGGCGACCTCGACGAGTGAGAACGGGGCGGCGGTTGGCGGGTCGACGAGCGCGCCGCCGGCGACCGAGTCAAGTACGAGGCCGCCCCGCGAGGTGAAGCCGCCTGCTGGCTCTGCCATCTCTGCAGCGCGGTTGACCATCACGGCGAGCCTGCCCCGGTCGGGCGCGACAGCGAGCCACGCGCCGTTGGCCCGGCGGTCGCGCACACCGAGTGTCCCGGGGTGTTTGGCTGGCCACCATTCGCCTGGGGGATCCCACGGGCGGTTCGGATCCTCATCACGCACGGCAAGCACCCTCGTCGGCGCGGACTCGTCTGCGGGGACCTCGATCACGACGGTACACATGTTCTCGAGTGTAGTGGCGCCTCGCAGCTGCACGCTGGCAGCGAGGTCCCGCGGACGAGCGACGCAGCGTCTCTGCGGAAACCGAGCAATCAGTGCAAGTATTGAGGCGTGAACATTGTGCTTGGAGTCAGCGGCGGGATCGCCGCGTACAAGGCCGTCGCCCTCGCCCGGCTACTCGTCGAAGCTGGCCACGAGGTGCATGTCGTGCCGACGGTGGACGCGCTGCGCTTTGTCGGCCAGCCCACCTGGGAAGCGATCAGCAGGAACCCAGTGACGACGTCAGTCCACGAAGACGTCCCCGAGGTGCGGCACGTCGCGCTCGGGCAGAACGCCGACCTCATTGTTGTCGCGCCTGCAACCGCGAACACGCTGGCACGAATGACGGCGGGCCTCGCCGACGACCTGCTGGGAACTACGCTGCTCGCGACGCGGGCACCGGTTGTCGTTGCGCCCGCGATGCACACGGAGATGTGGCAGCACCCAGCCACGCAAGACAACGTTGCGATTCTGCGGGCACGCGGTGTTTCCTTCGTCGGTCCTGAGAACGGCAGACTCACTGGCAACGACAGCGGCCCCGGCCGTATGAGCGAGCCCGCCGACATTTTCGAACACGTCCAGCGGCTGCTCGGCGACGGCGGGGCGGGCGAGCTGGCGTCGCCCGCCGACGAGCCTGCCGCGGTGCCTGAGCCCACAGATCAGGATCGCGTGAGCCCACCCGCGCCTCCGAGCTGGGCAGCACAGGTGACTGAGGCGATGCCTGCGGTAGAGCGTGACGACGAGCGGACAGCAACGGGTGCCGTGGACTCTGTCGCTCGGGAGCGCGGTGACCTTGCCGGGGTGCGGGTCCTCGTAACAGCAGGAGGCACACGCGAACCGATCGACCCAGTGCGCTATCTCGGCAACCGGTCGAGCGGCAAGCAGGGGATAGCTATTGCTGCAGCGGCGGCCGATCGGGGTGCTGAAGTTGTGCTGCTCGCCGCGAACATCGACACGAGCGTGCTCGCCGAGGTCGCGAGCGACCCCGCGGTTCGCGTCGTACCAGTTGGCACAACGGCTGAGCTCGATTCGACCGCGCACGCCGCAGCGAAGGGAGCACGCGTCGTGATCATGGCGGCGGCGGTCGCCGACTATCGGGTCGCCGACATCGCCGATCACAAGATTCGCAAAGAGGACTCGGGTGGTGGCGCGCCAACGCTCGCGCTTGTCGAGAACCCTGACATTCTCGTGAGCCTGGTGCGCGAGCGCCAGGGCGATCAGGTTATCGTCGGGTTCGCCGCCGAGACCGTCGAAAGCGAAGACGAATTGCTCGAGCGCGGGCGGCGCAAGCTCGCGCGGAAGGGCGTCGACCTGCTCGCCGTGAACGCCGTCGGCTGGAAAGAGGGCTTCGAAGCCGAGGAGAACGACGTCCGGGTGCTTGACATGGACGGCGATGTCGTTGCCGCTATCGCTGGCTCGAAGCGAGAGGTTGCGGATGCGCTGCTCGACGCGGTTCGCGATGAACTCGACTTCGCCGAGAGCCCGCTGGTGAACTAGCAGGCTCACGACCATGCCGGTCGGGCGTGTGTGAGCCCCGACCGGCATGGTCATCCGCCTGCGCTAGTGGCTGAGCGCCACGGCGATCTCGTTTGGTGGTGCGTCGAGCGTGATAGACGAGATCTTCTCGCCAGTCGCCAGATCGATAGCGTGGACTGACTTCGTCGCTGGCTCCGTGACGTAGGCGATGTCGCCATCGGCGACGATTGCCGGGTGGGCATCCTGCCAGTTTGCAGGCCCCTCCCAGGGGGTGATGACCGGGTGCGAGGCAACAATTGTTCCGGTCTTCGGGTCGAGAACGTGAATCGAACCATCCGTCGAGAGCACGTAGGCATTGCCTTCTGGGCCGCGCGTGACGCCGCGGAACGTGTACCGCACGTTCTCGGGGAGTGCCACAACGTCGAGCGTCTCGTGCTCCGTGTCGATGAGCGTTACGGCGCCCAGCAGGTAGCCTTCGGCGTCTGGATCGCTCTTGTAGTCGCCCACGACGATGGGACTGTCTGGTGCAGTGAACGCGTTGCCCATGCGGCCGAACGCGTCGGGCGCGTCGAGCTTCGTGAACTCGTCGTCTTTGTAGAGCAGGGCGCCGTCTTCGCAGCCGAACACGACGACCTCGTTGCGCGCGGTGCCCTCACCGTGAATGCCTGGGCAGTCCGCGGACGTGGTGACGTCGTGCCAGTGGTCGTCGTGGGGTTCGAGCGCTGTCGCCCCCGATCGGCCGTCTGCAGTACCAACGGTCGTAAGGAGGGTGCCGTCGCCAAGCTCAATGGAAACTCCGTGATGCGGCGCATCGGCTTCGAAACTCCGCGTGTCGGGCCGATCAGTGTCGTTGCTCAGTAGTGCGTTGGTCGGTACGAGCGTGGTGATGCCAGTCCCGTCGTCGTACAGCGCGGTCGTGCCCTCGTGGCGTACCGCGTGGCCGGCTGCCTCGGCCGGGAACACGAGCCCGGTGAGTTTCGCGGCGTCGGCATCGAGCACCTCGAATCCGCGCGACGTGGTGAGCAGCAGATGCTTGCCGTCGCCAAATGCGTTCAGGCGGGTGAATTCCTCGGTATCGAACGACTCGACGGCCTCGATCCCGCCGCCTGTCGCAGCGTCGCTCGTGAGAACGGTGACGCCGCCCGGGGTCGTGACCGCGAGAGCAGTGTGGGCGACTGAGGAGTCCTCGCCGTGGTCGTGACCGGCGTGGTCTTCTCCGGCTGCCGTGCCGGGTGCGCACGCCGTGACGGCGACGAGGCTGACCCCTGCCGCGGCTGCGGCGACCCACCGGCGTGTATGTGCGCGCCCCTTCGCCGGGGTGTGTGCTCGTGTGTGCATGATTCTCCTTCGTGTTGGTTGTGTTGTGTGTGAGCTGTGAGTTGATGTGTGTCAGACCGGACCGCCCTTGCGCAGTGGGTCCCCGCCACGACCCAGCCGGACGAGCCCAGGCGAGCCCGGCCAACTGCGATGGCGCCCTGTGCCGCGTACCGGTTCCGCTCCGAGGGCGGCGGCTACCTGTCAGCTGCCGCCCTCGGTAGCGAGGCCGGCGACGATGCGCTCAGTGTTGGTCTGCAACATGGCGACGTACGTGTCTGCCCCGGCTCCTGGCTCAGACAGTGACTCGGTGAAAAGGGGCACGACGTCGACGGTGATTCCGGCCTCATCAGCGAGAACCCGCATGAGCTTGTCAGGCGACGAAGACTCAGCGAAGATTGTCGGCACCCGCGCCTCGGTGATTGCGGACACGAGCGCGTCGAGATCCTTCGCGCTTGGCGCCGCGAGCGTCGTGCCACCGGGGATCGCGGTTCCCAGGATTTCGAAGCCGTAGCGCTCCGCGAAGTATCCGAAGACGTGATGGTTGGTGACCAGCACCCGTTGCTTGCGCGGGATCGCGGCAAAGCGTTCACTCATGCTCGCGTCGACTTCGGCAAGCTCCTCGGCGTACGCGGTGCCACGTTGCATGATGGCGGCGCGAGTGTCGTCGTCGAGCGCGTCGAGCGCAGCGAGCGCGTCGGTGAGGGCTCCGGCGACGGCGACCATCTGCAGCGGATCCGTCCAGAAGTGAGGATCGGGACCCGCGGCATGAGCGACACCTTGCGCGTCGCCTGCGGCATATCGCAACACGTTGACGTGGTCGCCAGCGATGAACTGGCTGCCGCCAGCCGCCGCGACCCTGTCGAGGTGCCGCTCCAGGCCCTCCTCAAGCCCGAGGCCGTTGGAGACCAGCAGGTCCGCCTCGTCCATCGCTGCGGCCTGCTGCGCTGAGATCTCAAACGAGTGCGGATCCGCGCCCGGCTGCATGAGCGTCGTGACAGTGGCGGCGTCGCCGACGATCTGCGAAACAACGTCTCCGAGGATATTCGTCGTGACGACGACGTTCGCCTGAGCGTCCTGGCCGTCGTCCCCGCTCGGTCCCGGGCTACACGCCGCGAGGGAGAGCAGGAGAACCGCCGCGATGGCGAGACTCCGGCGAGTGCCCCTCCTCGTGACGCGGGCGCCCTGACCGTGGCTCACTGCCCGACCTCCGCGAGGAAGTCGGGTCGCACCGTTGGCGCCAGCTCACGGGCGATCCGGGCGCTGTCAACGTAGTCGATCTCGTAGACGAGGCCCCTGCTCGGCGAATTGATGTAGGCCCGCTGCGAGTCAACGGTGAGGGTGAGGGTGTCGAAATGGTCTGAGGCGAGATCAGCGGTCTCGAGTAGCGGTGGGGTCGCGGCGAGCTCCTCACCGGAACGCAGCACCCGCACACTTCCGCGCGCATCGAGCGCGACGACGTGTTCGGCTTCGTCGCCGACTGCTACCGCGCGAAGAAGTTCTGCGGAGCTTGGGCTCCATGCCCAGGTATGCGCGCGCGCATCAAGCTGCCAGATGCCGGGCTGCCCGTCAGACCCGTGACCGATGCCGGCGAGCATTGGCCTGCCTTTGCGGCCGGCGAGGTGCTCAGGGGTGCCCCCAGGTGCGTCGGGGAACGGAACGAGGGTGAGTGACGCGTGCTCGGTGTCCGCGTCCTTGGTGGTCGAACCGATGTCAGTGCCCTTGGCGCCCTCGCCTTCGCTCGTGTGGCTGTCGCTGCCGCCTGGGGCGCCAGCCTCCGCGACGATGGCGCCTGCCTCGCACAGCACGACGAGGCCTGCCCGGGTCGTGGTGGCGCTGCGAGGTGACTCGCACGCGGCGGTCTGGCCGGTGGGGGTGCCGCTCGCGTCGACAACGCGCAGTTCTGTCGCGCCGTTGTCCGTGTTCACATGAGACACGAGTGCGCCGTCGCCGAGCGGCGCCGCGATGCCCGCGTGCGGGGCTTCGGAGACACGAAACCTCTCCACGAGCGAGCCCGTGCTCAGTGCGGCGTTGTCGAGCAAGACAGCCTCGCCCGAGCCCTCGAAGAACACGCCCGTCGAGCCGGTGGTCGGGAGGGCATCACCAGCGATCGCAGCTGGACCTTCTCCCGGCAGGATGCCAATCTGCGTCGGTTCTGCGCGGTAGAAGTGGAAGTGGTCGCCATGGTCCCAGGTCCAAGCCCCGCCATCGGTGATGGCGACCCCCGAACCAGAGTCGGAGAACACGTACCGACCGTCAGTCGTCACTCGCTCGGGCGCGGGTACTGACCCGAGCGCGCGCTCGCCGCCGTCGATGAGGTCGAGCAGGCTGGTCTCGCCGTCCGCGGAGACGGTTGCCAGTTGTAGCTGGGCCTCGGCGACTTCGACCGCGCCTGCCACCGCGCCATGCCCGCTGCCGTCCGTGGGGCGTGCCGTATCGGTACCTTCTGGCAAGGGTGATGTGGCTGGTTGGGGCGTGATGCTGCACGCGACGAGCGCGAGCGACAGTGTTGCTCCGCAGGCGAGGACGAGGGGGAGTGATAGGCGATTCATATGGTGCTTTCTCGTGAGGCGATGGGGGCGCTTGAATTCCAGATGCGTGCCGCGGCGAGCTTGGAGCTGTGCGATATCCCGGCGGCGGCTACGCCGCTGGCGGCGATGGTCGAGCCGGCGGCGGAGCCGATAGCCCACGAGATCGCGAGCCCGACCGTGACGGCGAGGACCCCGATCACCGCCGCGATCACCATGCGACCCTGGATGCTCTGGTGCCACGGCTGTGCCGCGACGGCCGGGCCGAGTAGCAGTGCGACGACGAGGAGCGTTCCCACGGCCTGAGCCGAGGCCACGACTGCGAGCGTGACGAGCCCGACGAGCAGTCCTTGCGTGAGGTGGGGGCGGTACCCGAGCGTCAACGCAAGACGCCTGTCAAATGCCAGTGCAACGAACGCGCGGTGTCTGGCTGCGGCGACGGTGAGCACGACCGACGAGGCAGCGGCCAGCAATGCGATGTCGGTCCAGGAGATCGCGAGGATGTCGCCGAACAGCACCGCCGTCAGGTCGGTCGCGAAGCTCCCTGAGCCCGAGACGATGATCACGCCGGTTGCGAGCATTGCGACGAACAGGAGACCGATGCTCGTGTCGTATGAGAGCTTGCCGCGGCGCTGGAGCGCGGCAACAAGCGCGCTCATGACCGCGGCCGAGAGTCCGCCCCCGATCACCGGGGGAATTCCTGCGAGGGTCGCGATGGCGACGCCCGGCAACATGCCGTGCCCGATCGCCTCGCCGAAGAATGCCATCCCGCGAATCACGACCCACGTGCCGACGACGCCGCAAACGATGGCGACAACGGCGCCACCAACAACGGCACGGGCGAAGAACGCGGAGCCGAGCGCATCGAAGAACCAGAACATGGACACAGACACTACAGATAATGAAAACCATTATCAACATGCTAGGTTTGTGGCCATGACTGATTTGGCCCCCGTGCGAGCCCGCGCGCTCTTCTATGCCCACGACTCAAAACCCGTCCTATCAGGGGTCTGCGTCGACATACCCGCCGGGCGTGTCACGGCACTCGTCGGGCCAAACGGCGCCGGCAAAACGACGCTTGTCGAGGTGCTCGCCGGGGTGCGCCGGCCAACGTCGGGTCAGGTCACGCGAGACACCCCAATCGCACTCGTCGTGCAGCGACCCGACGCGCCGTCGGAGCTACCGATCACCGGTCGCCAGGTCGTTTCTCTCGGGGTCGCGGCTCCGGCGAGAGGCATCCGGCCTGGCCGCAGATCACAGGCTGGCCAAGTCGCGGAGGCGCTTGAACGCGTCGGTGCGGCCGAGTTTGCCGACGCGCCCTTTTCGCAGCTCTCTGGCGGGCAACGCCAACGGGTCCTCATCGCGCAGGGGCTCGCGGTTGGCGCGGGCGTGCTGCTGCTCGATGAGCCGGCGGCGGGGCTTGACGAGGTTAGCCGCGCGCGCACGCGGGAGATCCTTGCGGCTGAGGCGAACCGCGGCGTTGCGGTCGCTGTCGTCACCCATGACGCAGCGGACGTTGCGGCAGCTGACCGCGTGATTAGGATCGAGAATTGCCGAGCTCACCTGGACGTCTAGGCACTGAGGCGCGGCAATCAGTGCGGCCTCGGCCCGCTTGCTCACCGGCGCTAACGCGTTTGAGGGTGGTCGCCGGGCCGGCACCGACGGTTGAGCTCCGGACCCAGGGGAGAAGGGGAAAGCGCGAGACGCACGAATGGCGGCACCCCAACTGGGATACCGCCATTCGTTTCGGTTGGGGGAGTAGCCGAACCGGCGCTCCGCCCTGGGGCCTGACCATCTGGCCGGCCCGAGTAGTGGGTTAGCTCACGAAGCCGACCTTGCGTGAGGTGTCGCTGCCGAGCTCAACATAGGAGATCAGCTCGCGGTTCACGAGGAAGGTGCGCCCCTTACTGTCAGTCAGCGAGACGAGGCCGGTGGGGGCTGCCTGGATGAGGGTGCTGAGTTCTTCTGCCGACGAGTCGGTCTCGAATGAGAGCTCGCGCGCCGACTGATTGATGCCGATCCGTACTTCCACAGCTGCCTCCTGGACAAGTCATGATGCGGTTGCTGCCTGCGGCGCAACCCTGTTCTCCTTTGAGTGTATGCCGCTTGCCTTGCCAGGCCGCACGATTTGTGGGCCCGTTCGCCGTCAGCGCACCACCTGTGATGCGGGTACTGGGATGCTCGCCCTCCCGCTACACAGCAGGCTTTCGCTCGCAGCGCCGGTCTTCAGCCGGAGCTCAAACCTTCAGCCGGAGCTCAAACCTTCAGCCGGAGCTCAAACCTTCAGCCGGATCTCAAACCTTCAGTCGCAGCGCCACGCCTTGGGATCTGCGGTTGCTATGTCCAAAGTGTCTGCATTCGGCATAGGAACCCCAGATCCCATGGTTACTGTGAGTGGCCTGGCGTGTGAGCGGCCTGGCGTGTGAGCGCTCTGGCGTGTGAGTGGCCTGGCGTTGGGCAGGTCCGGTGCGCGGACGGGCTGACGCGCGACGGGGCTAAGCCGCCGGGGTCAGTGTCAGCGTGTCCGTCGTCGCGGCTTCAACAGCCTGAGCGCTGTACGCCCAGGCGTACTGCTCGCCAGCTGCCCAGCCCGCCACCTGATCCGTGTAGTTCTTGTGGAACGCGTGGCCGCTCTGTCCCGTGAGGTTCTGCCAGGTTGATGCGTCCCAGTCTGAGACGTCGATGACCATGCGCATCGACGGCACAGTCGACGTCTGGTAGCCCTCGCCAAGCGCCCACCCGGTGGCGTTGACGACGCCTGAGCCGCCAGATGTGTCGTAGGGGCCTCGGTTGAACAGCGCTTCGATTGGAGCGATGCCGCTTTCCCCAAATGTTCCGTGTGTCAGTGTGATCGCGTGAAGCTTCCCCCAGTTCCACTTCTCCGGGTTCGTGCCCTGCAGCTTCGTGAGTTCTTCGTATGCGTCGCTCGCCGCCCCAGACAGGAGCTCCTCACGTGTCTCCGTGCCGCCCGCAGTCAGCCACTCAGACTCGGGGTTCGCGAGCTGCAGCGACAGCACCCTCGCGAAGCGGGACTGGTCATCGCGCGGAATGTCGCCATCCCTGCCCGAAACCATTCGCTTCGTGAGGTGTTCCCACAGCACGTTCGCGTAGGCAGCGGGGGCCGAGTCGATTGAGTTCTGTCCGTCCCACGTCGCGAGGAGATCGAGTGCTGCCTGCACGCCATTGTCGTCCGCCGTGACACCCGCATACGCCGCCGTGAGCGCCTCCGCTGCTGGCATCTGGTTGTCCATGTGAATCTCGGCAAGGTCGGCGGCGCTCACTGGGCCAGCTGCGATCTTTTCCTCGAGCAGCTCGACGATCCGCGCGGCACGGTATCCGTAGTCCCAGTCGCGGCTGAGGAAGTGGGCGTAGTCGTCATTCACGATCGCGTTGTTCGCTGTGACGATGTAGCCCGACTTCGGGTTGTACGACCAGGGCTGTTCCTCGAACGGAATGAACCCTTGCCAGTCGTACTCGCTCGACCAACCAGGCGTTGGAAGGTAGCCCTCCTGCCCGGCCGCGCGAATCGGGAGCTTGCCCGGGGCCTGGTAACCAATGTTGCCTTCAGGGTCAGCGTAGATGAGGTTCTGGCCGGGCACGTCGAACTTGCTTGCAGCCTCGCGGAAGTCTGTGAAATTCTCGGCGCGGTTGAGCATAAAGATTGCCTCGGGAGTCGATCCGGCATCGAGTGCGGTCCACCTGAGAGCCAGGGCGGCGTCCGTGTACGGCATCGTGCCCCCGATGTCACCAGGTCCGACGGGCAGGATCTTGCCCTCGGGCGTCTCAGCGTGAGGGGCGTCAGCGATCGCCGTGAAATCCCCTGTGAGCCCTGAGACGATCGGGCCGTGTCCAGTCTCTCGGACAGTCAGGGTGACGTCGTCGCCGCCGGCAACTTTAATGGTTTCCTCGCGCGTGGTCATGTCGCGCCACTCGTTGTCGTACCAGTACTTGTCGCCGTCGACGCTCTCGACGAATAGGTCTGCGACGTCAGTCGTGAGGTTTGTGAATCCCCATGCAACATTCTGGTTGTGTCCGATGACGATGCCGGGCAGACCTGAGAAGCTGAAACCGGCGACGTCAAACGGGCATTCCTCGGATACTGTCGAGCAACGCAGTTGCATCTGTGTCCAGACTGACGGCAGCGCCGCGCCGAGGTGGGGGTCGTTTGCAAGCAGCGGGGCACCGGTCGTCGTGTGTTCGCCGGAGACAACCCACGAATTAGAGCCGATACCCTCGCCCTGCTGCGTGATGAGGGAGTCAACCTTGCCGAGGAGCTCCTCAAGGGGCTCGAGGTTGAGGGACTCGACGAGGTCCGTGAACTGATCCTGAACGAACGCGGCCCCCTGCTCGAGCTTTCCAACTGCGACGACCCGCTTCCCCGAGGGGTCGTCCGCGAGGATCACTGGGTGCTCCTCGAACGGGTAGCCAGGGTACAGTTCGGCGAGCTCGTCGGCTTCGAGGAACTGTGCCTGAAGCGCTCGGGCCGTCTCGTCTTCGATGTTGGTGCGAAGATCCCACGCCATTGCTTTGAGCCAGGCGATCGAGTCTGCAGGTTTCCACGGCTCTGGCTCGTAACCTGAGTTTTGCAGCCCGAGCACTGCGTACTCAAGCGAAAGCTTGCTGCCGCTGTGATCGTCAAGGTACGCGTTCACGCCCGCGGCGTACGCCTCGTAGTACGAACGGGCCTCATCGCTCAGCGCCGCGAACTCCTCCTCCGCGATGCGCTGCCAGCCAAGGGTCCGCAGGAACGAGTCGGTGCCGACCTGGGATTCGCCGAAGAGTTCAGACAGCCGCGCGCTCGTGAGGTGGCGGCGGAAGTCCATCTCCCAGAAACGATCCTGCGCGTGCACATAGCCCTGGGAGAAGAACAGGTCGTCGGTGGAATCCGCCGTGATCGTCGCGATCCCGCGCTCGTCTCGTTGCACAGTGACCTCGCTGGTGAGGCCCGTCGCCGTGACGGTTCCGGATACTGTTGGGAACGAACGCTGTACCGTCCAGACGCCCAGCCCCGCTGCGATAAGCGCAATGAGTAGCAGGGCCGCGACAATCCAGCCGATCACTCGCAGGGCCCGACGTTTCTTCTTCGGCGTCTCTGAGCCTGGGATTGTCTGGGGTGCGTCGGCTACCTGGGTCATCGGTCCTCCACTCTGAGGTGCGTGCGTACACACTGAAACAGCTTCGAGTATTGCACATGGCCCGCCGCCAATGTCTGCGGTGCTCACTAGGCTAAAAGCATGATCGCATTCGACACTTCGCAGGAGCGCGTGCTCGCGCTTGATCCGCGATCGCATGCGAGGGTGCTTGGAGCTCCTGGCACAGGCAAGACTGAGTTGCTCATAGAGAGCTACGCTCGCGCGATGGCGCGCGAGGGGTGGGAAGAGGGCGACGTACTCGTGCTCGCCCCGGGCAGGCTCGTCGCGACGCGCCTGCGGGAGCGCGTGCACAGGCGGCTCGACCGCGCGGTTGGGGGAGCGCCAGTACGCACGGCCTCATCGTTCGCGTTCTCAGTGCTCGGGCGGGCGGCAGCAACAGCTGGTGAAGCGGCGCCGCGCCTGCTGACGGGCACCGTTCAAGACGAGGCGATCGCGGAGACAGTGCAGGCCCGTATCGACTCCGGCCGGGCGCGTGGGGAGGCCGGTCTCGCTACCGAGGTGGTGTTATCGGCGCCGTTTCGCGCCGAGCTGCGCGAGCTCTGGCGTGTGCTTGACGACTTCGGCTACGAGCCTGCCGAGCTCGCGGGTGCGCTGTCGGGGGCCCTCGAACACGCGCGAAGCGTTCCGTACTCTGCTGGCCCAGAACCGGCACTTGCAGCCCGCTGGGGCGAGGCGCTCGACCTGCTGCAGGAGGTCAAGCAGCGCATGGAAGCTGCGCGTGCGCAGGAGGTGAGCTCAAGCGGAGTGCTGCGGCTCGCCGCGCAGGCGATTCGAGACGGGCAGGTGCAAGCTCCGAAATTGCTCCTCATTGACGACGCGCAGGAGCTCGGCGAGGGCCAACTCGCGCTTGTCGCCGCATGCGCTGCGGTAGGGAGCGCTGTGTGGGTGTTCGGCGATCCTGATCTTGCGACGAGCGCGTTCCAAGGCGAGCACACGCGGGTGCTCGCCGGGCTCACGGCGGAGCTCGTCCGCCGCGGTTGGACACCGCCTCCCGGAGCCGCCGAGCAGCTCGTGGTGCTTGACACCGTGTACAGGCACGGCGCCACGATTCGGGGGTTCGTGCGCGGGATGAGCGCGCGCATCGGTGCGCAGAGTGCCGCGCCGCAGCGGGCCGCGGAGAGTCATGCCTCGGGTGCGCCGGTGACGGAGACGGGCCCCCATCAGGATCCCGAGGGCCCTTCGAAGCCTGCCTCCGAGAGAGCGGCCGCCGTCCGTGACAGCGTCGAGTTCGCGCGCGTGGCGACTCCTGCTGAACAGCTCGGCGCGATCGCGCACCGCATGCGCGCGAGGAAGCTCGGCCTCGACAGTGATCGCGCCCTCGACTGGGGTGAGATGGCTGTCGTCTGTCGTACTCGCGCCGAAGTCACCCGGGTGGCCAGGCTACTCGCCGGCCATCAGGTGCCAACGGGCGTCGCCGCCGGCGGCATTGTGCTGCGGGAGCATCAGGTGGTGCGTGAGCTCGTGACGCTGTTGCAGCACGCGCTCGGAATTGCTTCGCTCGACGCCGCAGGAGTGCTGCGGCTCGCCGGCGGCGTCATCGGAGGGCTTGACGCTGTCGCGGTGCGCAGGCTCCGCGGCGGGCTGCTCCTAGACGAGCGACGTGCCGCCCGCGAGGAGGAGCGCGTCCCGCTCACTGTCGACGAGCTGGTGTTCGACGCGTTCGAGTTTCCGGGCCCGAGCCCGGCAATTGACAGCGCCGGTGGACGAGCGATTCGCAAGCTCGGCCTCATGGCTGCCTCGGGAGTGCAGGTGCGTGAGGGCGGTGGTACCCCGCGAGAGGTGCTCTGGGCGCTGTGGGACAGGGCGAAGCTCGCCGATCGCTGGCAGCAAGAAGCGATTGCGGGCCGAGGCCTGCGTGCAGACGAGGCGAACAGGTCACTCGACGCCGTTGTCGGCCTGTTCTTCGCGCTGCAGCGCCACGAGGAGCAAGACAGCGAGCAGCCCATTGCCGAGCTTCTCGACGAAATCCTGCGAAACACGGTGCCCGAGGATTCGCTCGCGCAACGGAGCGAACGGCAAATGGTGACAGTCACGACGCCGCAGGGAATGATTGGGCGCGAGTTCGCTCTCGTCGCCATCATCGGGGTGCAAGACGGCTCATGGCCAAACCTCCGGGCTCGAGGCTCGCTCCTCGGCACTTCGGCACTGGAGCGCTGGCTGCGCGGTGGCGAAGCGCTCATGCCGTCACGTCGAGACACGACGCACGACGAATTGCGACTCTTCCTGCAGGCGTGTTCGCGTGCACGCGAGGAGCTGCTCGTCGTCGCGGTCGCCGACGAGAACAGTCACCCAAGCCCGTTCTTCGGCCTGGGGAGCGATTTCCGGGTAGAAGGGCTGCCGAGCTCGAGGCTGACGCTTCGCGGGATCACCGCGTCGATGCGCCGCCGCGTCGTCGAAGATGTGACTGACGAGACTGCGGTGGTCTCGCTTGGCGCACTCGCGCGTGCAGACGTCAGCGGGGCGCACCCACGCGATTGGTATGGTGTACTCGAACCGTCGACCACGCTTCCGCTGTACGCTCCTGCCGAAGGCGAAGAGGAGCGGCCCGTGCCTGTGAGCCCGTCGCAGCTCGAGAAAGCTGAGACGTGCGCCCTCGACTGGGTAATCGGGGCGCTTGGCGGGGGCATCGGCAGCGTCCAGGCAAGCCTCGGAACGCTCGTGCACCACGCCCTCGAAACCGTTGACGGTCACGACCCCCAAGAGATGCTCGAAGTGATCCTCGCAGAGTGGCAGAAGCTGCCGTTTGACGCTGAGTGGGAATCTGAGCGCGCGCGGCGCACGGCGGCTCACATGGCCGAGGGCCTCTCCGACTACCTGCGAGAGTTCGAAGCGTCTGGGAAAGAGCTTCTCGGGCAGGAGTCAGGCTTCAGCCTCGCGATCGGGCGTGCAGAGCTCCGCGGTATCGCCGACAGACTCGAAGTGCAGCGTGGTGGCGGGGCCGCAGAGGTTACCGTTGTTGATCTGAAGACTGGGCGCACGCCCGCGACGAAACCCGAGGCTGAGGAGCATGTGCAGCTGCAGGCATATCAGCTCGGTGTGATGCTTGGCGCGTTCGACACCGGAGACGTTGAGGTCGGAGGCGACGTGCGCACCGCAGCCAAGCTGCTGTATGTGCACCCGGATGCCGCTCGAGGGAAAGGATTCGTGGTGCGCGAGCAATCTGGCCTGAGCGATGAAGCCCGAGAGGAGCTCATTTCCCGTGTTGCAGGCGTGGCCGAGACCATGGCGGCGGGGGAGTTCACCGCCAGGGTTGAGCACCACTGTTCAGATCCGCACAAGCCGGGCAACTGCCGGCTGCACATCATCCAGGCGGTGAGCCACGCGTGAGCGTTCCTGTTTTCTCTGCGGCCAGAGTGGCCGAGATCCTTGCGATCCCGGGTGAGCAGCCGTTGCTCCCAACCGACGAGCAACGGGCGGTGATCGAGCACCCGCTCGCTGGGAGCACGCTCGTGATCGCCGGCGCAGGCAGCGGTAAGACCGAAACCATGGCGAACAGGGTCGTGTGGCTCGTCGCCAACGGGCTTGCCGAGGCTGATTCGGTGCTGGGGCTTACCTTCACGCGCAAGGCGGCGGGGGAGCTACGCGAACGCATCGTTGGGAGCCTTGGGGTGTTTGTCACGCGCCTCAGCGATCTCGCCGAGCTCGGGGAGTTGAACGAGCAAGAACTCGAACGCTCCCGCGAGCTGAACGAGCAGCTCGCAGACGGCCTTGCCCTTCCCGACGTCAGCACCTACAACTCGTTTGCTGCCGGAGTGCTGCAGGAGTTCGGGGCGTCAGCCGGGCTGGCACCTGGCGCTGTCGTCATCGACGAGGCGACGGCATGGCGAGTTGCTCGCGAGACGCTGCTCGCGAGCGATGACCCAGACCTCGTCACGAGCGAGCTGCGTACGCCGACGCTGATTCGGCACGTCATCGCGATGGACAGGGCGGTCGCCGACAACCTGACGAGCTTTGACAGTGTCGACCAGATGGTCGCCGAGTTCAGCGGCGTCACTCGGCTGCCGTACAACGAGAAAGAGGACCCGGATAAGCCGAGCGGGAAGGTCTACGCGAAGGTCCGCGACGCTGTGAAAGCGATCGCTGAAACGCCGCTCATTACTCGCCTCGCGCGCGCGTACCGAGAAGAGAAACAGCGGCGCGGCCTCATCGATTTCTCAGACCAGCTCGCGCTCGCGACGCAGACGCTGGACGCAGCCCCCGAGGCTCTTGGGGTGCTCCGATCCAGGTATCGCGCGGTGCTGCTCGACGAAGTGCAGGACACGTCGGTGGGGCAGACGAGACTCCTCGCGCAGCTGTTCGGCGGCATGCCAGTAATGGCCGTCGGCGATCCGCACCAGTCGATCTACGGCTGGCGAGGGGCGTCCGCTGAGGGGCTGAAATCGTTCCACCGTGATTTCCGCGGCGGGGAATCCGCAGCCACCCTCACGCTCTCGGTGAGCTGGCGAAACCCGAAGCTCGTGCTCGCCGCGGCGAACACCGTCGCAGCTGAACTGCGCATGAACGCAGCAGTCGACGTGCCCGAACTACAGCCCAGGCCCGGGGCAGACGACGGCGAGGTCGAGGTCATCTACCCAGAGACAGTGCACGAGGAGCGCGAGCTGCTCGCAGCGTGGATCGCGCGCGCCCGCGATACGACGCCAGGGAAAAACGGGGAGCCCCCGACGGCCGCGGTCATCTTCAGGAAACGTGCCGCAATGCCGTCATTTGCTGCAGCGCTCACGGAGGCCGGCGTTCCCAATCGCATCGTTGGTCTCGGTGGGCTGCTCAGCACCCCGGAAATCACTGACATCGTGAGCTGCCTGCGATGCCTGTGGTACGCAGACGCCGGGGGAGACCTTATTCGACTGTTGGCGGGCCCGCGCTTTCGAATCGGAGTCGCAGACCTCGCCGGCCTGCGCGACGCAGCGAAGTGGTTTGCTCAGCGGGACGTCGGTCTGCAACCGCTCGCCGACGAAGATCGTGCGGCTGACAGCGTGTTGCCAGACCCCGACCGTGAGTTCACGCTCATCGATGCCCTCGACGCCATCTCGACGATGAAGAACCTCGACCATGGCGCACTGCGAGGAGTGTCCACGAGCGGGAGAGAACGGTTGCGCGAGGCCGGGCAGATGCTGCGTGATTTGCGACGCGGAGTCGGTGGGAACACCGCCGACCTCATCGGCGCCGTGATGCACGCACTTCGCCTCGACATTGAACTCGAAGCGAACGAGGCAAGAGGAGCGGCAGCTGGAGCGCTCGCGAACATCGAAGCCTTCACTGACCTCGCCGAAGGCTTCCTCGCAATCGACACACGAGGCACGCTTGCATCGCTGCTCGAGTGGGTGGAACGAGCGCTTGAAGACGACGACGTCGCTGAACACGTTGCCGCGCCGCTGCCTGGCACCGTCCAGCTCATTACCGCGCACGGTTCGAAAGGGCTGCAGTGGGACATCGTGGCGGTGCCTCGCGTCGTGACAGACGAGTTCCCTGGCAGCGCGAGAAGCGGCACTGGTTGGCTCCGAACCGGCGAGCTCCCTGACGAACTCCGCGGCGATCGAGGGGCGCGGCCGCACTTGAACTGGCGGATCGCCACGACGCAGAAAGAGCTGTGTGAGCGGCTCGACGACTATCGAGCAGAGCTGAAGGAACGCCACGCCGAGGAAGAACGGCGCCTCGCCTACGTCGCGATCACCCGGTCAGCCGGTCGACTGCTGCTGTCGGGCTCGTTCTGGGGTGGTCAGACTCGGGCAC
This sequence comes from Leucobacter aridicollis, assembly GCF_024399335.1. Lineage (NCBI taxonomy): Bacteria > Bacillati > Actinomycetota > Actinomycetes > Micrococcales > Microbacteriaceae > Leucobacter > Leucobacter aridicollis. The sequence goes on along the minus strand of NZ_CP075339.1, from coordinate 2,313,803 downwards.
GGGTGCCATCGGTCTACCTCCAGGAACTGCAGGGGCAGTTCTTCCCGGAGCTGCCTGCCGAGTCCGTGCACGAGTCAGACCCGAGCGAGATCGCCGAACTCACCGCGAGTTGGCCGCTCGACCCGCTCGGACACCGCGCCCCGAACGTGTTTCGGGCGGCGAACGCCGTTCTCGAATCGCTCAGCGAGGCAGGGGCGCCCGCCGCCGCTCTCGAGCCTGCTGTCGTGGCACCTGCGGACGACACGCTCGCGCAGTCCGGAGTCGACGAGACGGTCAGACTGCTGCTCGCCGAGCGCGCGGCGGCGGATGCGCTCGCCACTTCGACGAGCGCCGCCGACGCACCACTGCCTGAGCGCATTACCGCGTCAACTTTCCACGAGTTTGTTGAAGATCCCGTCGCCGCAGAGCGACGCAGACTGCGGCCCATACCACAGCGACCCTACCGGCGCACCCGCGTCGGCAACCGATTTCACGAGTGGGTCGAGCGGCGGGCAACGACCCCCGGCGGAACCGCACTGCCGCTCCTCGGACTCGACCCGGATGAATGGGATCCGGGGCGCACCGAGTTTGACGTGGAGGCCGAACTCGAGCCGCTCATTGACGTCTACCAGCAGTCGCGCTGGGCGTCAAGGCAGCCGATCGCTGTCGAACTCGAGGTCGCGCTGCCATTCGCGGGCCGCACGCTTGTCTGCAAACTCGACGCTGTGTATGAGCTCGAACCGGCGGCCGACGGGTCCGACGCGCAAGAGCCGCGTTTCGAAGTCGTCGACTGGAAGTCGGGGCGTGCGCCAACCACGGACGCCGAACGCGAGAGCCGGTTCTTTCAGCTCGACCTCTACAGGCACGCATATGCGCAGTGGGCAGGAATCGCCCCTGAGCGCATCGATGTTTCGCTCTTCTACGTCGCAGAAAACGTCGAGATTCGCGGCGTCGAAGTCCGTAGCCTTGCCGAACTCGAGGCGGCGTGGCTTGCAGCGGCGGCGAAGCTCGCCGAGTAGCCGCAGTCAGTCGCGGCGCGCCCCGGGCAGGTCATCGTCGCTGATCGGCTCAGTGAGCATGTCGTCGACTGGCTCGGTGAGCTGGACGTCCGGGTCGTCGACGGTCCCGTCTGCGGCGTCCGTGGCGCCAGACGCGCCTGTGGAATCATCATCGGGAAGTGGATCGATGAAGTCGGTGTCAAACCCAAACATTCTGTCTTCGTCGAGCGCTTCGAACGCCGCGGTCTCCGAGAGGCGGTCAGAGACGACGGGGGTCTGCTCGAGGAGCTCGAGCGCGGCGGCCTCGTCCAGGGGATCGCGGCCAGGCACAGCAGCGGTCAGAATGCTGAGCCTATCGACGAGCCTGTCGAGCATCCCGACTGCGTCATCGATGATCTCAGAATCGTGAACGTCAATGCCGTGCAGCAGCCACTTCGCAATTTCGAGCTCGTGGTAAAGCGTCGCCCGGCTGCGGAGTGCTGCAGAATCACTCACACCCGACAGCTTCGCGTAGCGCGAGAGCACCGCGTCGAAGACACCGTCGCCAGCCCCGTAGAGCCACGCGACGTCGCTTGCCGGGTCACCAATCGAGAGCCCAGACCAATCGAGTACGCCGACAACTCGATCGTTATCGACGAGGAGCGCGTCGGCGGTGAACGTGCCGTGCACCATTCGTGGTTCGAAGTCCCAGAGTTCAGCAGCCTCAAGCACCTCGTTCCACCTGGCATGCACAGTCTGCGGCAGGTAACGGGTCGCGTGCGCACGGTCGACGACGCGAGTCACGAGCAGTCGCTGATCGCGCGTGGTTCGTTCGACGAGACCGCCCTGCTGGGCGACGCTTCGGGGGAGCGCGTGGATCGCGGCAAGCGTCTCTGCGATTGAGCCGATCAGGATCGCGTCCGAGCTGAGATCTTGTACATCGAATCGTGAGCCGGGGAGGTACGTGGTTGCGACCGCGCGAGTGTCGCCCGCGCGGGTCATTCCGAGTGGGCGTGGGGCGTCGAATGGGAGTTCAGCGCGCGCCCCCTCAGTCAGCGCTGCGAGACCAAGCAACGACGCGGATTGCGTAGTTTCTGCCTGTTGTGTGCGAGGGACACTGACGATGACCTCATCGTCTGGGGTGGTGAGCACAGCCGCTGCGTATTCTTCACCGGCTCCGTGGTGGGGTCGCACAGCTACCGCGACCAGACCGGGCACCGCTGAGGTCGCGAGCGCTGCGAGGGTGAGAGGGAGTGTCGCCATGTCATTTAGGGTATGCATCAGCCGGGTCTCGGGTGGTGCGCCACGCGCACTGTGCTGCAGTCTCTAAGGTTTCGGCGCGCAATGGCGGGTGCGAAGTCTGAGAAGATCGTTATATGAGTGTGGAACGAGTGCCGCTTGCCGGAGGAATCATCGACCGAGACGCGCCGACGCGCGGATCGCTCGAGGCACTCGAGGCCGCGTGGGCTGCGCCTGACGCCCGCGTGCTTCGCATTGCCGGGCCGAAGGTGCCTGTCCGCGAGACTGACTTGAGTCTCGCTCTCGTGCCAACGGCGAGGGTTACTGCGCCAGCGGATGAGCGTGTCTACCTGGGCCGTCGTGACGGTGCGCCGATGTTTGCGATCGCTACCGAGGAGTCGGACGGTGAGCCTGGGATCACTTGGAGGCATCCGTTCCAGGCGGTGATGAAGCTCGACCATGCTGAGCGGGAGCTTGTCACGATGGCGCTCGCCGTGATCCGCTGGCACGAAGCGGCAGGGTACTCTCCGCGCGACGGAGAACCATCGACGGTCGCTGACGGCGGCTGGTCAAGGCGCACCCAGAGTGGCGGCGAGCTGTTTCCGCGCACAGACCCGGCAGTGATTGTGTTGATCACGCACGAGGATCGTGTACTGCTCGGCTCGAACGTGCTCTGGGAGACTGGTCGCTTCTCGCTGCTCGCCGGGTTCGTCGAAGCTGGCGAAACACTCGAGAACGCTGTCGCGCGGGAGGTGTTCGAAGAGGCAGGCGTTCGGGTAGCTGAGGTGCGTTACGTCGCGTCGCAGCCGTGGCCGTTCCCACGATCGCTGATGCTCGGCTTTCAGGCGAGCCTCGCTCCTGGGCAAGACCCCGCAGCTTTCGTCGCCGACCCGACTGAAATCTCGGAGCTGCGGTGGTTCACGCGCGAAGAAATCCGGTCGCCAGGGGCCGGCCTGCTGCTGCCCGGAGCGCTCTCGATCGCAGGCTGGATGCTCGACACGTGGGCCCAGGATGGGGCTCTGTGACGAGCGAAGCAGCACGCATCCTCGAAGCCCTCGACCCCGACCAGCGGCAGATTGCCGAGGCGCTTCGCGGCCCGGTCGCGGTGCTGGCTGGTGCAGGCACGGGAAAGACCCGCGCTATCACGCACCGCATCGCCTATGGTGTGCGGACCGGGGTGTACGACCCGCAGCGTGTTCTCGCAGTGACCTTCACGCGAAAGGCCGCGGGGGAGCTCCAGGGTCGCCTGCGGGAGCTCGGCGCCGATGGGGTCCGCGCCCGCACGTTCCATGGTGCCGCGCTCGCTCAGCTCAGCCACTTCTGGCCGCAGTTCGTTGGAGGCGACGCACCTCAGGTGCTCCCAGGTAAAGTTGCGGCGATCTCGCAGACCGTTGAGTCGATGGGGCTTCGGCTTGGTGGTGAGACCCTTCGCGACATCGCCGCCGAGATTGAGTGGCGAAAAGTGTCGATGTTGAGCATGGAGGCATACGCACAACAGCTCCCGCAGCGGCCGGTCCTCGCCGGTGTCGAGAGCGACAAACTTCTGGACATCCACGAGGGCTACACCAAGCTCCTCGAAGAGCGTCGGCAAATCGACTTCGAGGACGTTCTTGTGCTGCTGTCTGGCATGCTCGAGGTCGAGCCGCGCGCCGCACTGCAGGTGCGCGAACAATACAGGTTCTTTACGGTGGACGAGTTTCAAGACGTCTCGCCGCTGCAGCACCACCTGCTTCGCCTGTGGCTTGGCGCTCGCGATGACCTGTGCGTCGTCGGGGATGCAAGTCAGACGATCTACTCGTTCGCCGGCGCTTCGAGCTCGTTCCTGCTTCGCTTCGGCACCGAGTATCCGAACGCGCGGGAGTTTAAGCTTGAGCGCAACTACCGTTCAACGCCGCCCATCGTTGGCGGCGCGAACAGGCTCATGCGTGACAAACCTGGCGCGCTCCAGCTCAGCCCGATGCGTCCCGCCGCCGATACGGCTCCACAGTTCTCGTGGTTCCAGACGGAGCAGGACGAAGCGCGAGCGGTCGCCCAGGCGATCGCGCAGGCGAGGCAAGCTGGCACGCCGGCCTCCGACATTGCCGTGCTGTATCGAACAAACGCGCAGTCAGCGCGGATCGAAGAAGCACTTGCGAGCGAGGGCATCCCGGTTCGCGTGCACGGCGCGCAACGGTTTTACGACAGGGCTGACGTGCGGCGCGCAATCCTGCTGATCCGAGGCCAAGCGAAGGCTGGTGACGATCGTCCGCTGTTTCAGATCGTCAGCGACATGCTGCGCGAGGTGGGGTGGACCGCGAAGCCTCCCGAGGGGTCCGCGGAGCGTGAACGTTGGGAAGCGTTGAACTCGATCTTGTCCCTGGCCGACGACATGCCCGCAGGCACAACAATCATTCGGTTCAGTGAGGAACTCCTGGCCCGCCAGCGTTCTCAGCACGAACCAAAGATGGAGGCCGTGACGCTGAGCGCGGTCCACGCTGCAAAGGGTCTCGAATGGCCGCTCGTGCATGTCGTCGGCCTGAGCGAAGGAATCTTTCCCATCTCCCATGCCCAGACCGAGCAGGCTATTGAGGAGGAACGACGACTCGCGTACGTGGCGTTCACGCGCGCTCGCGACGTGCTGTTGCTGTCGGGGTTCGCGAGCGCGGCTCGTGTCGCGCGCCAGCCGTCGAGGTTTGTGCACGAGGCTGGGGTGGGTCGCTGAGAGCGCACCCGCACTCAGGGTGGGTGCGCAGTTGTCGGAGCCTGGGGAACGCCTGAAGTTTGCCGTGCGCGACTGGCAATTCAAGCTGCCGGTCATGTACCCATGGCTCACCGCGCCGCCACGCACGCACGAAGTGCACCGCAGCTGTAGCGGCAACCTGCGACACTTCGCCAGTCTCGCTGCTCGGGCGCACGCCGTATAACTGGGAGGCGACAGCTGGCAGCGCCGGGTCGGCGTCGGTGAGATGGAGCATCTCACACCCGTGACATGGCGCGCCGTCTGGCGTCACGAGCGGGCCAACGCGAGCCGCGCCGTCACTAAACCTGATGATGAGTTGCGGCACCCCAGCTCTCAACCAGCGGGCTGTTCGGCCGAGGGGTTCGAGAAACCTGAGAACCTGGACAGCGAGGTCGGGAGGTTTTGCTTCGCGGCGCAGCACACACTCGGAGCTTGACCCAAGGGTTTCCCGCAGCCATGGGACGTCGATGCCGTCGTCGAACAGGCGGGCAGTGGGCGGGCGTCGCGCGGACTCGGGCATCACTGCAGACGCGCCGCCGAATTGGGGCGCCTGAACATGCCGATCTCCCCACCGACGCTTGGCTGCTGCTCGACGTATCGTCGCCGGTGCCGGGTTCCGCGGTGCTGGCTGCAGTGACGCAGAAGACGCCGCCGAAGCTGCCGCCGAGGAATCACCTGTCTCCTCAGCGGCAACTGTCCCCGCTGGTGCCGTCCGGTGAACGAGCACGTGGGTGAGCGAACTGAGCGCGTGCTCAACGACCTGGGAATCGCTGCGCGCGAGCTCGGTGTCGCTCGCCCCGCGGATGAGACGGGCGACCACAGCCTGGGCGCCTGGCTCCTCTGCGGGGAGCCTGGCAAGTGCTCGGTCGAATCCGACCCGAATTGTTGTTGGGTCTTCCCAGACCACGGGGAGGTCAGGGTCGATCTGGGTGAGAGATATCTGCGGGGTCATGTCAAGTAGTCTGCGCTCCGCAGGCGCCCTTCTGGCCGGCATCCACAGGCCCGAGCACTCCGTGCGGGAAATGGACCCCTGTGGGCAACGTTAGGTTCGCAAGGCCCGGTCGCGCCTGGCCGGCCCGCTCGGCTAGTTCGCCGGGGAGTCGCCGCTCTCGTACCCCGTCCCCGTATCAGCGTCCCCCGAGCGCTCCCCGCTCAGGAGCTTGCGCAGCTCATCGTCGAACGGGTCGCTCTTGGGAGCGCCGTCGCCGATCAGCCCGATCCTGGTGAGAAGTAGATCAGGCGCGTCGATCTCTTCTGCGGTCGGCATGATGTCGGGGTGCGACCAGAGACCGTCTCGGGTGGCAATGCCCCCGCGATCAACGACAGCACGCCACATCGCGGCAGCCTCACGCAGCCGACGGGGGCGAAGCTCGAGCCCAGCGAGCGCGGCGAACGCGCGCTCGCCTGGGCCGCCTGTCGCGCGACGGCGGCGCACCATTTCGGCGATGGCGCCAGCTCCGGGGAGCCTGCTTGTCGCGTCCTCGGTCACGATGTCTACCCAGCCCTCGATGAGGGCAAGCATTGTCTCGAGCCGTTCGTGCGCCGCCTCCTGAGCGGGAGTTTTCGGCGGAAAGAGCGCCCCACTCGCGAGGATCTCCTGGATCTGCTCGGGCTGCGATGGGTCGAGCTCCCGAGAAAACTCCTCGATGCGATCCGTGTCGATGTGGATGCCGCGAGCGTAATCAGTGATTGCGGTGAGGAGATGGAGCCGGAGCCACTTTGTGTGGCGGAACAGGCGAGCGTGCGCGAGTTCGCGCACGGCGAGGTACAGCGTGACAGCCTCAAGATCCTGATCGAGGCCCTCAGCAAACTTCGCGATGCCGCTCGGCAGGAGCGCGCCGCCCTCGAAACCTGCCCCCTCAAACAACGGGATTCCAATATCGCCCGCCGACACGACCTCGCCAGAGAGTTGACCAACGATCGAGCCAAGCTGCACAGCGAAGAGCGCGCCGCCAACGCTGCGAAGCATGGGAGTGGCCTGCTGGAGCGCAGCCGCCATTTCCTCAGGCATCTGCGTGCTCATTGAGTTCATGAGTGCCTGCGAGACCGACTCGGCGACTGGCTCGGCGAGGCTGATCCAGGTATCGATCGACCGCTGGACCCACTCGATGCGGTTCACTGTTCGGGGGGAATCGGATACCGGCCCAAGTTCAGTCGCCTCATCGAGCCATAGCGATGCGAGCGGGAACGCGCGATTCGCTGGGCCGCTGTCAGCGCCCGCATCTCCACCCGCGGCATCGAGCGCGGTTCGGCGCGCGACCGACCAGTCGATCTTGTCGCTCGGGTTCGACATCGCGCCACGCAGCGTCGAAAACAGGGCGCCGAGCACCGCGGGATCTGCTGAGATTCCCGCTGCCTTCGCGAGCACACTCGGGTCGAGTTCGCCGTCTTGCTGGCCGCTCAACATGTTCTGCAGCAGGCGCTGCAGTTCTTCGAAGTTCGGGCCCGACGAGTCGTCCGGTCCGCCTGGCTGCATATCGTCGTTATTCACGGCGTTCTCCTCATGCCTCGTACACTGCTAACGCTACGGCACGCATGGTGAGACGGTGCCGAGAGTCGCGCGATTTCATTGCGCCGACTGCGAACAGGTGTCGCGGTGTTTCGACTCGCACAGGAATTTCAGCGGCCAAACGCTACGCTTGGAGGGTGACCGAACAGACTACTTCTGCCCCCCGATCGCGCCGACTTTCCCCGCTCGCAATCACAATCATCCTCGTGGTTGCGCTGATTATCGCGTTCCTCGCGGTCTCGTCAGTGATGACTGAGGTCCTGTGGTTCAACCAACTCGGGTACCTTCCCGTGTTTGCGACGCAGTGGATTGCGGCAGGCGCCATGTTCATCGTCGGCTTCCTCGCGATGTCGATCCCGGTGTTCCTCGCCATTGACATTGCTTACCGGAAGCGGCCGGTATATGCCCGCCTCACCGCACAGCTTGACCGCTACCAGGAGGTGATCGAACCCCTGCGGCGGCTCGTCAAGTGGCTCCTGCCCGCAATGCTTGGCATTTTCGCGGGCATCGCTGCGGCATCGAGCTGGCGCACTGTGCTGCTCTGGTGGAACTCTGAGCCCTCAGGTGAGAAAGACGCCCAGTTCGGTTTCGATATCTCGTTCTTCCTCTTCGATCTGCCCCTCTGGCAGTCGGTGACCGCATTCGCCTCGGCAGTCGTGCTCATCTCGCTGCTCGTCGGAGCGGCCACGAGCTACCTGTACGGCGGCATCTCGTTCAACGAGCGGGAGCTTCGCGTGTCGAAGTCGACCCGCATTCAGACCGCGATCCTCGCGACCCTGTACCTCGCGATTCAGGCCGTGAGCCTGTGGCTTGATCAGTACGCAACCGTCACAAGCACTGAGGGCTACGCGACCGGTGCGATGTACTCGAGCGTCCACGCGACGATCCCCGGCAAGCAGATCCTCGCTGGCATCGCAGCGATTGTGGCTGTGCTGTTCATTGTGACCGCGGTGACTGGCAAGTGGCGCATCCCCGTGATCGGCACGGCTCTGCTGATCGTGTCGAGTCTTGTGCTCGGCGTCGGATACCCCTGGGCAATCCAGCAGTTCCGCGTCGTCCCCGACGAGCAGAGCATGGAGTCTGAGTACATTGGCCGAAACATCGACGCGACGCGCAAGGCGTACGGCCTCGACGAGGTGAAGGTCGAACGCTACGACGCTGTCACCGACGCAGAGCCGGGCGCACTGCGTAACGACGCTGTTGCGACCTCGAACATTCGTATCATGGACCCCGAGGTCATCTCGCGAACCTTCGCGCAGCTCGAACAGTCGAAGCAGTACTATAAGTTCCCGAAGTCGCTGAACGTCGACCGCTACGAGCTCGACGGGCAGATCGAAGACACCGTCTCGGCAATCCGTGACATCGATATCTCGGGCCAGTCGAGCTGGTACAACCGCACCCTCGTGTTCACGCACGGGTACGGGCTCGTCGCCGCGTACGGCAACCAGCGCTCACCCGGTGGCGAACCCGTCTTCCTTGAGAGCGGTATTCCGACGAGTGGCCGTCTCGGTGAGTTTGAGCCGCGCGTGTACTTCGGCATGGATTCGCCCGAGTACTCGATCGTCGGTGGCGAACGCGACAAGTCGATCGAGCTCGACTTCCCGTCAGACATCGAGAGCACCCCTGAGGCTCCGGCAGCTGACGCCGAGGGTGCAACACCTGCTGAGGAGAACGCCGAAGGCGAGACCACTGCAGACGCCACCGCTGGCGACGAAGCGGCTACCACTGACGAAGAAGCCCCGGCAACTGAGGCGCCCGCGGAGGAAGACGCTCCAGCAGACGCAGGTGACGCGGCTGAGGGCGACGTCGAGGCCGCTGCAGGTGGCCGCGCAAACCTCACGACCTTTAAGGGCGAGGGTGGGCCGACGCTGAGCAACATCTTCTCGAAGATCATGTTCGCGCTGAAGTTCCAGGACGTCGAGATCCTGCTCTCAGGTGCTGTCGTTGACGGCTCACAGATCCTGTTCGATCGCAACCCGGTTGAGCGAGTGCAGAAGGTAGCTCCGTACCTCACCATCGACGCTGCTCCGTACGCGTCGGTCGTGGACGGCAAGCTCAAGTGGATCATCGACGGCTACACAACTTCGGCGCAGTACCCGTACTCCGAGGTCACCGACATGAACGCGCTGACAGTTGACGCTGACAACCAGCGCGCGAGCATGCTCGCGAAGCCTGTGAACTACATTCGCAACTCGGTGAAGGCAACTGTCGACGCCTACGACGGCAGCGTTGACCTGTACGCATGGGACAGCGAGGATCCACTCCTCAAGTCGTGGAGCAAGATCTTCCCCGGAACGCTCAAGAGCGTCGACGATATGAGTGGCGAGCTGCTCAGCCACGTGCGATACCCGACTGACATGTTCAAGGTGCAGCGCGAGGTGCTGAGCAAGTACCACGTGACCGATGCCGGTGCGTTCTACTCGGCTGAGGACGCGTGGCGTACGCCTGATGATCCGGTAGCGAGCGCGAACGAGAATGAGCGCAACCCTGCGCAGCCGCCGTACTACCTCACCCTGTCAGCGGGTAAGGGCGCGGAGCCAACCTACTCGATCTATTCGACGTACATTCCTGACGCGCGCGGTGAGACCGCCCGAGACATCCTGACCGGCTACCTTGCGGCGAACTCGAACGCAGGCTCTGAAGCCGGAAAGGTGTCTGAGGACTACGGCACGCTGAAACTTCTCACGCTGCCAAAGAGCAACACGATCCCGGCGCCGGGCCAGGTGCAGAACAGCTTCAATACCGATCCGAAGGTGTCGACCGAGCTGAACCTGCTGCGCCAGGGCGGTACTCGCGTGATCAGCGGTAACCTGCTCACGCTCCCTGTGGGTGGCGGTCTGCTCTACGTGCAGCCTGTCTACCTTGAGGCGTCGACTGGCACGAAGTTCCCGCTGCTACAGAAGGTGCTTGTCTCCTTCGGTGACGACATCGCGTTCGAGGACACGCTTGATAAGGCGCTCGACGAGCTGTTCGGCGGAAACTCAGGCGCGAACGCGGGAGACGGGGATAGTGAAGTTCCTGCTGACCCGGATCCCGATACCGACGGTGAGACCGTGGAACCGAGCGACGGCTCAGGTTCGCAGACCTCTCCGGCGCTGAAGCAGGCGCTGCAGGACATGAAGAAGGCCATCGATGACCGCACGGCGGCAATGAAGGATGGCGATCTGAAGAAGTTCGCAGAGGCCGACGAGCGGCTTGAGGATGCGCTCACGCGAGCGCTCGAGGCTGGCAACTAGCAAGTCTCACCGCAAGACGGGTGTGGCCCGGAGGATTTTCCTCCGGGCCACACCCGTTTGTCGTGCCTTGTGGTCCCTCCCCGCCCGCCGAAGAGTATGTTTCTCGCCAACGAGGCATTCACCTACCGCTGGCAAGTGGCTGTCCTGCAAGAAAGGGGCTCTCCAGCGCAGGAAGGGAGTGTCACCTAGGGGAGGGGCAACCAGGGGCGGGGGTACACAGGGGGAGGGTCACCCAGGGAAGAGGAGGGTCACCCATGGGAGGAGGAGGGTCACCCATGGGAACAGGAGGATCAGCCCGGTGAGCGAGCAGACCTCACGGCACCGGCCCGGGGACAACAGAGCGGGGGCGCACCACCTCGAAAGGTGGCGCACCCCCGACCAACAGACGCCCTTGGATCGGCCGCGACCGACGAGAACCAGCGTTCGTCCAGCGCACAGCCAGCGTTCGTCCAGCGCACGGCCGACGAGAGCTAGCGCACGTCCAGTGCACGTCCATCGGCTGGCCAGCGCCCAGTCAGCACCTTAGCTAGCGGCTAGACATCGCCCGGTCCACGAGCTTGTAGGCGATCCCGAGCACGACGATGAGGGCGAGCGAGACGATGGCGACCATCGCGAAGTACTGTGCCTCCGAGCCTTCGCGGTAGGACTGTGAGATCCATCCGGCGAAGGTCGACCCGCCGGCCATGGTGAGGAAGTACAGTGCGGTCATCTGTGACGTTGCGGCCTTCGGTGCGAGCTCGGCGGTGAACGACAGGGCTGACGGCGCGAAGAGCGATTCGCCGAAGGCGAAGAACACCATGACGAGGAGCGCGATAAGCAGTGGCATTGTCACGCCTGCAGCGAGTCCGAACGGCACGATGATCGCCGCGCCAGCAGACATCGCGATGACGCCAACGACGAGCTTGGTGATTGGCTGCATGCGTGACGCGCGGCTGCGGGTCCAGAGTACGGCGAGGAGCGCGGTGATCGCCGCGACTGCGAGGCTTTCAAGCGTCACGATGAGTGAAGGCGGCATCGTGAGGGACCCGACTGTGAGGTGAATTTTCGTGTCGGCGAACACTGCGAAAGCGGTGAAGAGCTGGAACAGGAGTGTCCAGAACACGAGGCTCATGAGGAACACGGGGATGTAGCGCACGACCGCACGGCGTTCCTGCTTGCTGACTTTTCTGTTGGTGAGCAGCATCGTGAACAGGCCGAGCGTTGCGATCAGTACGACGAGCGCGACGACGTTACTGATGTTGTCGGGGCGCACGAGACCGAAGGCGACCGCGAGGGCGATTGCGGCGATCAGGATCGCGGTGATCCAGATCCACCGCACCCGCTGGGCTGCGGGAAGGGGGTTTGGCACCATCCCGGTGCTTGCGGGCAATCGGCGCATTCCGAAGATGTACTGGCCGAGACCGAGGGCCATGCCCGCGGCGGCTGCGCCGAAGGCGACGTGGAAGCCCCAGGACTGGTTCAGCCAGCCGGTGACGAGCGGCCCTGCGAACGCGCCGATGGTGATGCCCATGTAGTAGATGGAGTAGCCGGCGTCGCGGCGTGGGCCACCGTTCGGGTACAGCTCGCCCACCATCATTGTGGTGTTCACCTTGAGGCCGCCGGTGCCGATCACGATGAGCGCGAGGCCGATGATGAGGCCGGTGAGCCCGGGGACGATTGCGAGCATGATGTGGCCCGCGAGGATCGCCGAGCCGCCAACGAGCACGACGTACTTGGGGGCGAGAACTCGGTCTGCGACCCAGGCGCCAACGATCTGGGCGATGTAGACGAGGCCGCCGTAAGCTCCGGCGATCCCGAGCGCGACAGGCTGGGGGAGACCAAGCCCACCTTCGCCGAGTGAGTAGTAGAGGTAGTAGGCGAGCAGCACTTGCAGGCCGTAGAAGCTGAAGCGCTCCCACATTTCGACGCCTGAGAGAGTGAGGAGGCCACTCGGCTTGGCATCATCGACCACGATGCCAAGGGCTGTCGTGACACCGGTTCCGGGTTGAGTGGTGTGCTCCGGCGCGCCGGGCGAGGCGGCGGTGGAGGGGCGGGGTTTCGTCATTGATTCTCCATGAGGGCATACGGGCAGATGCCTCGCCTGGGTCGCGCTTGTGGTGCGGAGATCCGGCTCTGCGGGTATCGATTGATGTGGCGTTCGGTGTATGGTTAATGAACTGTTGGTCTGACCAACTTCTCGAACGAGACGCAAATATACCCTGCTTCGAACCGCTCCGTCAATTGCGCCGGAGCGCCGCAGGATCGCGGTAGTTTCGAGGGGGCCAGAACCACGCAAGGCACACGAACCGACCCCGAACATCACCCATGCGCACGAAAGGAGTGGCGATGGATTGGACCTCCCTGAAGCCCGCGACGACGCTGTCGCTGCCGGACCGCCTCTCAGTCGACCTCGAACGACTCATTCTCGACGGTGAGCTTGCGCCGGGGGACCGATTGCCGCCGGAGCGCGCCCTCGCGGAGCACCTCGGGGTATCACGCGTCTCGATCCGAGAAGCACTTCGCGAGCTCGAGAATCGAGGCCTCATCGACCGCAAGCCCGGTCGGGGCACAGTCGTGCTCAGCCCGGGGGAGCGCTCGGGTATCGTTGACCAGATGGGCGAAGCGGTGAACGCCGCAGCCGCCGAGATGCGTGACATCATGGAGCTTCGCGCGATCGTTGAGCCCCCGATCGCCCGCATCACGGCGGGTCGGGCAAGGCCGCGCGACATTGCGCAGCTTCGCGAGCTTGTCGAAGCGATGGAGAGCGACACCGCGAAAGACAGGTATGCGGAGCTTGACCGCGCCTTCCACCAGTCGATCGCGCAGTACACACACAACCCGCTGCTGGAACTCATCAACGAGCAGATCGCGCAGCAGATTGCACCGAGCCGTGGCACCCGCTATCAAACCCGGGCGAGACGCCAGGTGTCGAGCGCGGCGCACCGACGCATCTTCGAAGCCATTGCCGCAGGGGACGGTGACCTCGCGGAGGCAGAGGCCCGCGCCCACGTGCTCGACATCGCCGAGCAGATCGCGCTCGCAGGCGAGGGCGAGGACAGGTCGCAACGAATCTCCGCCGCACCCGATACCGACGACACGCAAGATAGGGGGCCACGCGCATGACCGCAGCACAGCTTGGCGCAATCTCGACATCACACCACTTGGCGACCGAAGCAGGTGCGGAAGTGCTTCGCGCTGGGGGCAACGCGATCGACGCAGCGATCACCGCAGCTGCGACGCTCTGCGTCGTCTACCCGAACAACGTCGCTCTTGGCGGCGACCTCGTCGCTATTGTCAGGAGCCCTGACGGCGAGATCAGGTTTCTGAACGCCACGGGTACGGCGCCGTCCGGCCAGACGCTTGAAGCGCTGCGAGACGCACACGGCGAAGCCCTCCCGCTGCGCGGCGTTGACACCATCACGGTGCCTGGCGGTATTCGCGGATGGGAGGCGCTGCACGAGCTCGGCGCGACCCGCGCTTGGGCCGATCACCTTGCCCCCGCAATCGGCTTCGCGCGCGACGGGTTCCCAAACTCGCGGTCAGTCGCCCGTGAGTTGCGCGCCGCGCAGCCAGAGTTCTCGAAGGATCCCGGGGCGAGCGCTATCTTCTACCCAGACGGCACGCCGCTCGCGGAGGGGGACACTGTCGTGCAGCCAGCCCTCGCTGCCTCGCTCGAGCAGCTTGCGAGCGAAGGGCCAGAGGCCTTCTACTCGGGCGAACTCGCCCGCACCTGGATTGCCGGGCTCGCGCGGCGTGGCTCGAAGATCACCCTGGAAGATACGGCTGCGTATCGCCCATTCTGGGACACCCCGATCGAAACTGACTTCCGTGGCATGCGGGTACTGACGGGCCCACCGAACACCTCGGGGTTCATGTTTCTCCGCGCGCTCAACGCGATCACCGCAGGTATCGAGGACCCGCTCGGCGCCGGCGCCGGCGAGCTCGCCCGCGCGTTCTACGAGAGCAACCTCGTGCGCACCCAGCTGCTGTCAGACCCGACGTTCGACGGTGCTACGGGAGCTCAGCTCGTGGCCGCTACCGCACCGGAGCGCCCGATCCGTGGCGACGCGAAGGCGAGCGGAGACACCGTCGGGTTTTCTGCGGTGAGCGCGGACGGCTGGGCCGTGTCGTTCATCAACTCGGTGTACTGGGACTTCGGCTCATACATTCTCGAGCCAGACAGCGGCATCATCTTTCAGAACCGCGGCACCTCGTTCTCGCTCGATCCTGAATCGCCGAACGCGTTTGCGCCGGGAAAACGCCCGCGGCACACACTCATGCCCGTGATGGTGCTCGATGGCGACGAGCTTCGCTACGTGCCCGCGACCATGGGCGGCGCCGCGCAGCCCCAGGTTCACACCCACCTGCTGCAGCGGATGCTCGCGGGGGAGGACCCCGCGAGCGCGACCCACGCGCCTCGCTGGATGGTCGAAGAGATCACCGGCGACACGCAGGTGAGCGTCGTTGTTGAGGCGGACGTATCCGACGTCGCGAAGGAGGCGATCGAGGCAGCGGGCTTCGCGCTCGTCACTGTACCGTCGCGCGACGAATCGCTCGGCCACTCCAACGTCGTGCGCATCGATCCAGGCACCTCGGGGGAGCCCACCTATACGGCCGCGAGCGACCCCCGCTCGGACGGCTCCGCAATCGTCGTTCTGGGCGCGGGGTAGCTGATCCGGATCCGAGGATCCCCGCCCGCCCCCGCGACAGCCGCGCTTGATTTACGCATTGAAAGGCTCCGATGACTTCGACCGACTTTGATACCCCCCGCCCCTCGATCCTGCTGCTTGCTATGTTCGGCGCGATCACCGGCATCCTCTCCGGCCTCTTCGGCATCGGCGGCGGAGTCGTGCTCGTGCCACTCCTGACGATCTTCCTGGGCTACCAGCAGCGGCTTGCGGCAGGAACGTCGGTGGCGGCGATCCTCCCGGCGGCAGTGGTTGGTGGTATCGGCTACGCGGTGCAGGGCAACGTCGACTGGATCGCCGCGATCCTGCTCGCCGTGGGCATCATCGTCGGCGCGCAGATCGGCAGTTACCTCCTCGCGAAGGTGCCCACGGGCTTCCTCCGGTGGCTCTTCATGGTGTTCCTGCTCGCCGTCGTCGTGAGCCTGTGGTTCGTGGTTCCGCAGCGCGAAGCGGAGATCGACATCACCGTGCTCGTCGGCGCCGGGCTGGTCGGGCTGGGCCTCGTGACGGGCGTGCTGTCGGGCCTCCTCGGCGTCGGCGGCGGCGTGATCGTCGTTCCCGCGCTCATGTTCTTCTTCGGCTCGAACGACCTCGTCGCGAAGGGCACCTCGCTCTTCATGCTCATTCCCGGATCAATCTCGGGCACCATCGGCAACTTCAAGCGCAACAACGTCGACCTGCGCAGCGCCCTCGTGCTCGGCATTGCTGCGAGTGTGCTGTCGCCGCTCGGGTCGGTCTTTGCGACGAAGATCACGCCGTTCGCGTCGAACGTCGCGTTCTCGCTGCTGCTCGCGTTCGTGCTCGGACAGATGCTCTACAAGACGCTTCGCGCCGGAAAGAAGTAGGGGCGGCGCGACGCGCGCCGTATCGCCGGGAACTGGCGCAGGGAATAGTGCGAGGGCACAGGGCGTTTCGCCCGGTGCCCTCGTTTCCGATTGAAAGGCGCCAGTATTCCCCAGCTTCTCGACGCCCAGCTTCCATCAATCACCTCGCAGCTCGACAGGCTCGTCGAGCTCGGCGTGCACGCCCTCGCAGGACTCTCTGTGGGAGACTTCCGCGCCCTGGCAGGCGACCTGCAGACGGCGCCCGGCGCCCTGCTCGTTGTCGCACCCGGGCTTGTTCCCGCGTCACGGCTCGCACCGTTGCTCCGCCGCGTCGATAAGCCAGGCTTTGTCGTCGAAGACATGACAGACCTCGACGCCTTCGAGTCCATCCCGGCGGCGCGGGTGCGCGAGCGCCAGCTCTACGACATCACGGGTGTCGAGCGCGGCGATGAGTACTCGAACTGGAGCCCAGACGAGGCGCTCCCAGAAATTGTGCGGCGGGGCAGGCGGCCATTGACAGTGAACGAGGGAATCTCCTGGCTCCTGCAGCAGCCAGACGCCCTCGAACCCGGCGCATGCTTCATGACCGTTGGCTCGCGAAAGCGGCGCGGCAAGGGGCTCGACGCGCGCACCCCGGCGATCTGGATCAGTGGCGGCACCGGCCGCGACGGACGCGAGCGACGCGGAGCACCCAAGGTTGGGTGGTGTTGGGCGGGGAACCGTCACACCTGGTTGGGCGTCGCATCGTCTGACGCAGCCGCGCGCTAACAATCGCAGGCATACGAGCAGAAACGTCAGAACCCCCTGATCAACGATCAGGGGGTTCTGTGCCGCAGTGCGACTCTTGGTTGCGGGGGCAGGATTTGAACCTACGACCTCCGGGGTAGTAAATGTTCATATTTGACACCTTGCGGCGACTGTTGAAAAATATAACTCTGACCAGGCGTTATCTACGTAAAGTGTCCCGCAGTATCATTCAGTCCACCCGCAGTATCACGGATTCTTTAGCGTAGTGTTTAGCGTAGTTTCCGACTACGCTAGAAGGCATGAGCACAGCAACCGCAGTAGTGAAGATGCCCGCGAAGTCGGCGAAGAAGGCCCCCGCGGCGAAGAGCCGCCTCGCCGAGGGCGAGCACAGCATCGACCGCGCGAACGTGCGCGTCGTCGGCGACAAGAAGCTCCTCGATTGGCGCATCCGCCTCCACGGCGACGCGGAGCCCGTGGCGAGGCGCACGCAGATGCCGAAGGGCTCGTCGAACGCCGAGGTGAAGGCCAAAGCCAAGTCCACGGCAGAAGAGATGCTGCGCTCTGGTGGGAAGAAGGCCGATTGGAAGCCGAGCTCCTCCCTCGGGGAGTTTGCTCGGGAAGTGGTGACGGCCGACATTGACAAGGCTGGCGTGGCTGCTCGCACGAAGGATCAGTACCGCGGCGCGCTGCGGCTGCTGATCGGCGACTGCGAACGGCATGGACATGCGCGGGCGCTCGGTCGTCGCACGATCGCTGCTGCGGTGAAGTACGACGTCCTGGAGGACTGCCTACTGGAGATCGCCGAGCTGCACGGCGCGGAGATTGCCCGCCAGTCGCGCACGGTGCTGAGCGGCTATGTGATGAAAGCACTGAAGCGCCGGAACCTGATCCAGGGGAACCCTATCCGTGGCGAGAGGCTCGATCTGAAGGCCAATGCGCGCCCGCACGACGGGCGCACGGGCGGCGTGGCTCTCTCAGAGGCGGACTACCGACGCGTGGTGGAGCATCTGCTGGCGATCGACCCTGCCGAGGGTGTTGAGAAGCCGAAGCGCGGTCGCTGGACTTTGGCTGACCGGATCGCTCAGCGCCGCAACGCTATTGACCTGACCCTGCTGCAGGCCGCCACCGGGTTGCGCGTCAATGAGGCGCGGCAGGTGTGGCGGGACCTGATGCTCGATGACGCCGACGGCCTGCGGGTCAACGTCGTGAAGGAGATCGCCAAGGGTGGCACCCCGCGCGTCGCGTACGTGCTGAACGAGGACATCGCTGTGCGCGTGCGTGAGCGCCTTTCGCAGCCCGGGGTAGGCTCTGACCCGCTGGTGGGCTCTCCGTACGCGGAGAGCGCCGTCTGGGACCTGTCGAACCTCACGTCAGTGAACCGGTCCCTCTATCTGGAGCTTGCGGAGGACCTGAAGATCGCCGCGTTCGAGAAGGAGCGCTCCCACATCTGGCGCGCGACCCTGAACACGCTGCTCAAGGGCACCGTGCCGGATGTGATGCTCGAAGCGCAGTTCGGCCACACGGCCGACGTGAACCGGTCGCACTACACAGATACGGCCATGCCACTTTCCGTTGCCGAGGCGGCGATTCAGCGCCTCGCGCAGGCTTGAAGTTGCGTGATGCTTGCATCACTTGCTAGGATCGCAGCAGCTTAGGCGATCCGAAAGGAACTCCCGAGCTACAAGACAAATGAACACGAGTGTGGTTGCACGACAGATGACGGACCGGCACCAGGACGAGCCTGGGCCACCTCTTCGGAGGTAAAGGTACTAGGGGGAGGTAAACCCCCGAGCACTCCTCTTTGAGAGGAGTGTGCCTTATGGCCGCCATCAGCAAGACCAAGAAGCCCCCCGCAAACCCCCGCACCGGCCGCGTCTCGAAGGCTGAGAGTCTCGTCGTCGAGGCCCCGCCTGTGATCGAGCTCACGCCTGGCGCGCTCTCGTCGCCGAACGCTGCTCAGTACGTCGGTCTGAACAACCGCACGCTCGCGAATATGCGCGCTCAGGGCCGTGGCCCTCGCTTCTTCCGTGCGGGTGGTCTGAACTCGCGCGTCTACTACCTCGTCAAGGATCTCGACGCCTGGCTCGAAGAGCGGGTCGCGGCCTCGAACGGGGGTGCGTGAGACCATGCACCAGAACGAGAACAGCCCCGGTACTGGTAACACCGAGGCCGTCGAAGTAGCTGCTGACGCTACGCACAAGTCTACCAGTCTCGACGCTGCTGCGCAGCTGTCGCATGTCGATGTTATCCAGCGCAAGCTGAATCTCGCGCTGGCTGACGCCTCCGACAATCAGGCCAAGCTCGCGTACCATTTCGCGGCCGATCATGGGCACCGGGTGAAGTACACGGCCGGTCTCAAGTGGTTCGTCTTCGACGGCACGCGGTACAAGGCGGACGAGAACGAGGCCGTGGTCACCCGTCTGCTCCTGGATACGCTCCGGGCGCTCAAGGCGGAGGGTGTGGCTGAGGCTGCCGCTGCGTTGGATAAGTCGGACGAGAGGAAGGCTGCAGAAGCGAAGACCGGTATGGCTGCGAACGCGCAGACGAGCAGCGGTCTCGACTCGATCCTGAAGATCGCGGGGAGGCTTTCGGGCATCGCCGCACAGGTGAGCGACTTCGACGCCAAGCCGCACCTGCTCAACATGCCGAGCGGGACCCTCGATCTGAATACCGGCATGCGGCATCCTCACGATCCGCACGACATGCTCACCAAGGTCACCGTCGGCGACTACGACCCGCAGGCCCCGGCGCAGTCCGTTCTGTGGGACGAGTTCCTCGCGACCGTGCTGCCTGACGCCGAGGTGCTCCGTTACCTCCAGCAGGCCGTGGGCCTCTCGCTGTGGGGCGCGGTGCTGCTGCATGTTCTGCTGATCCTGATCGGTACGGGCCGCAACGGCAAGGGCGTGTTCTACAACGCCGTCATGCACGCGCTGGGCGACTACGCGACGGTGGCCGACGACGGGCTCTTCGAGGCCACGCACGGCCGCAACGCGAACAGCGCTTCGCCCGCGATCGCGAAGCTGCGCGGGGCACGCTTCCTGGTCTCTTCGGAGCTCGACGAGAAGGCCCGGCTCGACGCGGCGCTCACCAAGCGCCTCACGGGCGGCGACAAGCTGTCTGCCCGCGATCTCTGGGCCAAGCCGTTCGAGTTCGATCCCGCGTTCACGGCGTTCATGGTGACGAACTTCCTGCCGAAGCTCCCTGCCAACGACGCCGCCGTCTGGGCCCGCGTGCGCGTGGTGCCGTTCAGCGTGGTCATCCCGGACGCGCAGCAGGACGTCCTCCTGCCTGAGAAGCTCAAGGCTCATGCTGACGCCGTGCTGGCGTGGGCGGCGCGAGGGTGGACTGACTACCAGGCGAATGGCCTGGTGACGCCGGCCGCGGTGCAGGTCGCCACGCAGGAGTACGCCGAGAGCCAGGACGACGTGCGCCGCTTCATCGATGAGTGCTGCAACCCTGCCCCTCTTGCTACTTCGTTCGTTACTACGGGGCTGCACAGTGCCTACACCGAGTGGGCGCAGGGCGAGAACATTCACCCGGCTCACATCCTCGGCAAGACCAAGTTCAGCCAGTCGTTGGAGCGTCTGGGGTATCCCGGTGTGAAGTCCCGCCACGGGACCGCGCACGGGCTCGTCGCCGTCAGTAAGCCGTAGCAACAGCGGGCCGCGCGGTCGGGGCAACCCTCGGCCGCGCGCCCGCAGCACTGCTCCAGGTACGCGCACCAGATCGTGAACAAGATTCAGACCCGAGCTGCCCTGTGAGGCGGCTAGTACATCGACAGAGAGGAGCCACATCGTGGCAACGATCACGGCGAAGAAGATCGCCGACATGGAGGCACAGCGCCGCAAGCTCGACCGTGAGATCAGGTCCGCGAAGCGGGCGGAGGCTGCGGCTGCCAAGCAGGCGTTGCTGTCCGCTCGTCAGGCGCTCGGCGTCTGGCTCACGGAGTCCGTTGGCGCGGACACCACCGAGGCCGTGGAGCGCCTCCATGCAGCGCTCGACACCGACGAGGTGCGGGCGCATCTCGCGAGCAAGGTGTCGGCAGAATCGCCGGACACTTCCGCGCAGGGTGACGACGCTGACCGCCCGGAATCGCCGGACACTTCGGGCGCTCAGCATGAGGCGTACGGCGGTCGCGATGCGTAGCGTCGTGACCATGTCGGAGGGCACCGGATCAGCGAGCGGGCTGTCCGGTGCTCGACGCGCCACGCGCGCCGCAGACGAGGCCCCAGTGGGGCGTCGTCGCAGTTGCGCGTCGAGGCCCGCCAGGGCCGAGGTGCCCCGCAGGGCCCCGGACGATTGCGCAGCAATCGTCATACGGGGCTATGACGATTTCCGTCTCGGGATGCCCAGAGGCTCACAGCGACCCCTGTACGGGGCGATGGGAGAGGGCAGCACGAGGCGGGAATCGTCATCGCGGCGGCGCAGCGTTCGGGGTAGCGCAGCGAGGGGCCCCGGACGATGTGACGACGCAGCGACAGCGGCGACACGAGTGGTTACGAGTGGCGCTGATGGAGCGCCGAGAGAAGAGGAGGAACGACGATGAGCGAGGTCAAGGGACACGCCGCTTTCCACAAGCACAAGGACGCGCCGAGGCACACCGGGACGAGGGTGGGAACGCGTGGTGAGCGGCGCAAGCTGCTGAAGGAGTCGATGCGGCATCTCGACCCGAAGGAGGTCGCGCGTCAGGCGCACAAGAACGGCAGCATCGCGCCCGCCGACGCGCACCTGAACACTGCGTACGTGAACGACGGCAACAGCGGGTTCGAGGTCGCGACAAGCATCAAGCAGGTGCTCGACTACGGCGATGCTCGCGAGAAGCGCGTGCACCGGAAGATCGCCGCAGGGTCGCGCACCGTCGATCTCTTCGTCGTGCATCTGCCGAAGACGATGTGCGTCGAGATCAAGGACTACTACCCGCGCTACAACCCCGACGGCTCCGAGCGGCTCGACCCCGAGACCGGCGAGCCGATGAGCCGCTCGCGCTGGGTCGCACGCGACCACGACGAGGCGATGCGGTACTTCGTCACGGCGGTCGCGTTCCTCGGTCTGAAGGTCAGCCCCGGCGGCATGGACTCCATCCACGGGTGGGCGACGAACTTCGACGAGAGCACGCCGCATATCCAGGTCATGGCCGACCCGTTCGCGCCCGACCCGAAGGTGCCAGGCGCGCTGCGGACGGAGGCCTCGCGCGCCTACACCAGTCATGCCGAGGTGCGGAAGGCGAACGGCAAGATGTACGGCAAGGGCGAGCGCATCCGCGAGTACCAGGCCCAGTTGCGCGAGCGGATGATCGCCGAGGGCTACCCGGTCGAGTCAGAGCCCGGCGAGCACCACGGCCGTGAGCTGCCGAAGGAGGTCTACGAGGAGGTGCAGGACGAGAAGGCAGAGGCGGCATCGCTGCGCAACGCAGCCACGCGAGGCGAGGCCCGCAACGCTCGCGATCGCCTGGAGCTGGATCGCGACAGGGCAATTGTCGCCTCCATTCGTGAGGATGTCATCGCCGCGCGAAAAGAGGTGAGCGACGACCTGGCGCTGGTCGCCCGCACCAAGGCGAGAAACGCCGCAGACGCCGCCCAGAACGCCGCAGACCGTGCCGAGCTGCGCGAGGTCGCTATCGACGATGCCGAGGCGCTCAGCTGGCATCGCAGCGACGCTGACGCGGACATCCTGGCCGCCCGCGCGGCCGCTGATGAAGAACTGGCAGAAGCGCACTACGTGGCCGGGCTCCGCGAGCGCATCGCATCGGCACGCATCAAGTGGGCCGCTGATTTCGCGCAGCAGGTTGGCGACCTCGGCAACAAGGCTCTCGACAAGATCGACGACGAGGTGAAGCGCCAGCCGCTCCGCGAGAGCCTCGACGCCGCGCTCACGCCGCCGACGCCCGTACCCGCGCCGCAGGCCGAGAACCGTCACGCAGCCGCAGCAAAGCGCGACCGCGACCAGAAGGACGCCGCGCGAGCTGCTCTCATCGACGGAGGCACCCAGCAGCAAACCGGCTCCCGCACCGGAATCCCGTACAACGAATGACCCGCAGCAGAGGGCAACGGTGCGCAGCACGGCGGCAGCCCTGACAGCACGCAGGATGCCCCCGCAGCCGTGACGGCGAGGGGGCATCCTGGCGGGCGTTGTGGAAGATGAATCGGTCAGGAGCGAAGCCTCAGTTGAAACTCGTGCCACTTCTGAGAGCCTGAAAACCTCGTGCCAACCTCGGTTTTAGCGATTATTGGTAAAGCTCGGTCACTTCTCAGTCGAAGCTCAGTCAGTAGCAGGTCGAAACTCGTGTCACTCTCGGTCGCGTTTCGGACGCCGTTTTGCCTCGGTCGAAACTCGGGCTGTTGCCGGTTGAAGCTCCGTCGTAGCTCGGTGAAACATCGGTTACTTTTCCGTGGGCGCTTTCAGCCCCGGTGAAACCTCGGTCTGTCGCCGGTCGTGGCTCCGTCGAAACTCGTGTCACTCTCGGTGACGTCTTTTGCCTCGTGTCAACTTCGGTCGTTTCTCGGTCGAAATCTCGTGATTCGACCGAGGAGATCTCGGGGCTCGCATAGGCGCGCCCGCCGCTCCGCTTCGGGCACGTCCTCCGTTCCGCTTCGGACATGCCCACGAACAGTGAGTAAATACATACTGCCGGAGCGCGGATTATTCACGTCGCGTGACCTCTCGTGACGGTGACTGGTGCGACACCCGCAGGGCATCGAGCACGCCTTCGGCGCGGCGCTCGTAGTAAGTAGTAATACTTCTTCTTTAGGTAGTGGTTCGGGAGACCCCTCTTTGGGGAGGCTGCTCGGGCCAACGGGCGCATGCGTTGAGAGGCAAAAACCGCGTAATCATGCGGAAGTGTGCTGACTGTGCTGACTTATACCTATCTTTTTACACGCGTGAGAAATGACAGATAGTCTCTACAGAAAGCTATGGAACAAGTGAGCACACTCAGCACAATGACACTTGTATCACTCAGTCATGCAGCCCTTCTTGCCTGAGCTCTCTCCCTAAAAGGAGGTCCCCCCGAGAGCGCAAGCTCCCGTGGGTGGGTGTTCTTCTGCGTGCGCGCGCTGCGTAAAGCGAAGACCCCGCAGCGCGAGGCTGCAGGGTCTTGTTGCTTGGGGTGCTGCTCAGCCATAGCAGACGGGCTGGTTCGGCGGGCATCCTCCGCCGCCCTGGTGCGGGGCGATGATCGTGCCGCCGCCGTTATTGCTGCTGCCGCCTGTGTCCCCACTGCTGCTTCCTCCGCCGCCGGAGTACCCGGGGTCGTAGCCGCTCCAGGAGTCCTGCTCAGCGGCCTGGCGCTCGGCCTCCTCGGCGGCGAGACGCTCTGCCTCGGCCTGAGCAGCAGCTTCCTCGGCTGCGCTCTTCTCGGCCGCGATGCGCGCGGTCTCGTCCACCTTGTGCTGCTCGAAGTCGGCGAGCAGCGCTTCCACGGCGTCGTCGAGATCGGCTGCAGCCCGGGTGGCGGGCGCTATCGACGACTGGATCTCCTCGGCATCGTCGCGCGTCTCACAGGAATCCGAGAGTTCTGTGCCCTCGGCCCCGTCGAGCTTGTGCGCCACGTCGGCTACGAGATCGGTCGCGCCCTCGCGCCCGGCGTACGGCGCGCTCGTGCCGCCGTCAGCGAGCGCAGTGCTCTCGACGGCGGTCAGGGCGTCCTCGCCCGCCTCCGTGGACGCTGCGAGCGCCTCGCGGGCGGCAGCGGCCCCGTCGAGGGCATCCGCGCAGAGGCGCTCGGTCTCGGCGTTGTGGGAAGCAACGGCGAAGACTGTGCCGGTGATGCCCGCGCCGACGACGAGCACGCCTGTGGCGATCAGGGCGACGAGCCTCTTGCGGCTGCGGCGCGGTGCGGAGACGGTCAACGGATGTCCTCGTGACGGGTGGTCTCCGTGGTGGTGACCCTCTTGCGCACCGCAAGCCTCCGCACGAACGTCACCAGGTAGGTGCCCTCGAACAGGTTGATCGACTGAACCTCCCAGCCTTCGGCCGCGTGGGCGTTGAGGAGCCACTCAAACTTCCCGTCGGCTGCGGGGGCCGTCATCTGCCGGTACTCGACCGTGGCGCGCGGGCCGGGGCGCTGTGCCTGCGTTGGAGATGCGGGCTGCTGGCCGGCGGTGGTGCCTGGGCGGCGGGGAACGTAGGGCTGCTTCGCAACCATCAGTCGGCGATCCAGTTGCCGTCGGTGTCGCGGACGAAGCCTGCGACCCGGGCCTCGGTCACAGTGATCGTGCCGGACTTCATGACGGACAGCTCGACGGTTCCGAGCCAAGCTATCTGGCCGTCTTCCTTCACCTTCGCGGGGAAGCTGAACTCCATGTCCCCGTCGTCTGCGGGCGATGCGGCGCAGTTGGCGACGAGCGTGATGACGCTCAGGTCGTCCGAGTAATAAGTGCCCGCTACGGGATCAGCGTCGTCGAGCTCAGAGATCGTCTCCGCGTCTCGGAGGAGGCCCCACGCGGGCGCGTCGGAGTAGTACCCGACACCGACCTCGTCCAGCACTCCCTGGACCCAGTCGGCGTACTGACCCCCGCCTGCGATGTACTGCTGGGCCTTTTCCACAGTGCCGATGGTGCCGTCCATGAACAGCGCGACCACCTCGGGCTCGACAGGCTCCCAGGTCTCCAGCGACTCGTATCGCTCGGATGCCTCCGCGGCATGGTCGCCTGCGCTCTCGGACGGTGCCTTGAGCACGTCCTGCGAGCCGTCAAGATACCGGGGCTCGACGTCGATCGCGCAGTATTTCGCACCGCCCAGTTCGCGAGGCGTCAGCACAGCCTCGGTCGAGAGCATCTCACGATCGGTGACCACGTCGAGCAGGCCCTCGGGCAGGCGGATCAGCACCTCGCCGCTGTCGGAGCCGTAGCGCGGGGTCTGGAACTCGAATACGCCTTGCTCCGCGGATTCCGTGGGCGCGCCGTCGCCAGCGGGTGGGGCATCGGAGGAGCATCCCGCGAGCAGGAGCATCGCCCCGGCCGCCAGCAGTGCGGTCGTGGTCTTGATCGTCTTCTTGGTCATCTAATGGCCTCTTTCGCTGTGTTCAGACCCGCAATTTCGCCTGGCCTACGAGCAGACTCATATTATAGTGGTACTACGTTAGTGGGTGTACTATTGTTGTCCCTCTCAACACCATTGAGGTATGGGTTGGAGGAGTAGTGACGCGAGGCGTCTGGGCAAGACGCTGCGCGAGCTGCGCAACGATCGCGGGATGTCGCAGGAGGACCTCGCGCACGCGTCCGGCCTCACCAAGAACCAGATGAGTCTGCTTGAGCGCGGCAGGGGCTCCGGCCCCATCGCTACAGCGGGAGCCTCGAACCCTCGCATGGAGACCCTCGCGGGAATCGCCGACGCGCTCGGCATGAGCATGTCGGAGCTTCTCGCGAAAGCTGACCTGTAGTGCTGCTGTAGGGCACCGAGCACGCCTGCGGCGGCGATGAAGCCTTCTGGTCGAGCTGACTCCCATGGAAGATGTCACCCGAGAGCGGGTGTGCTCCCGGGAGAAGTGATCTCCTGCGCGTACGTGCGGCTACGGTTCGAGGGGGTCGTCATGCCCCCGCAGCGGCTCGAACGTGAGCGCTGCACCATCTGAGCGAACCTGTACTCGCACCCTGTGATCGTCGAACGCGATGAGCGGTGCGAGAAGCAGCCGCTCGATCTCGCGGTGCAGCCCGCGTACGCCGAGACGAGTGTCGCGGTGCCGACCGGCGAGCCACTGGGCGACATCCTCACCGACCTCGACGTACCAGCCCTGCTGCGTGACACGCGTCACGGCCTCGCTGACGGCCTTCTCAGCGATCTGCCTCGCCGTCTCAGGCGAGAGCTGGTCGAACGCGACGTTCACGTCGAGCCTGCCGAGCAGTTCCCCGGGGAACACGTCCTCGGGCGTGCGCGACTCGGCAGTGGCTCCAAGGTTCGTGGTCATCACGATGATCGTCTCCGCGAAGCTCGCCTCGGTTCCCCAGCCGTCGGTAAGGCGCCCATCGTCGAACACCTGCAAGAACAGCTGCCACAGGTCGGGGTGCGCTTTCTCGAACTCGTCGAGCAGCACGACGCTGCGCGGCTTCTCGGCGACACGGGTGGTGAGCAGCCCTTCACGGGTCGAGTTCTTCCAGATGCGTGATGCCCCGATGAGCTTCATGCGTGCGTCTGCTGCGTCGGCGTACTCGGACATGTCGAGCCGGATGATGGCTTCTGCGTCGCCGTACGCGGCGGTGGCGAGCTGGTGTGCCAGGGTGGTCTTCCCGGTGCCGCTCGGGCCGTTCAGCATAATCACCCCGTGCGGTCGCTCTGGCTTGAGCTTCAGCCCGGAGAGTGACATCGCGACGCGCTCGGCGACAGCACCCACGGCGCGGTCCTGCCCGATTACGGCTGATCTGAGCGATAACGTGAGGTCGAGCGGCCGAGGCGGTGGCTTCCACACCGTGATGTCGTCGATGCTGGGTAGCGCGACCTCGCTCTCGTCTGGCTCTACCGGCTCGTCATCGCGTGCGGCTCTGAGATGCTCGGCAAGCATTTCGCCGGTAGCGTCGTAGAGCGCTTCGAGGTCGAGCGTTCGTGCGGTGTGCTCGGTGATGTCGTCGCGGCCCTGGTGCCACCTGAAGTCGGCGGCGTGCGCGCGGGCGTTGCTGTGCACGCTCATTCTGGTTCCTTTCCGTCGGTGTCGGCGTGCGCCTGGATCGGCCCGCAGCGTTCGAGGTTTCTCGCGAGGATTGCTCGCAGCTCGTCGTCGATCTCCTGGTTCATAGTGGGCTCTTTTCTCAGTAGCTGCGGAACACGTAGACGCCGCTGTCGGCGTCGCACGTGGTGTAGTCATAGGCCAGCTCGGCAGTCCAGGACTTCCAGTCGAAGTGGCGCTGGATCTCCTCGGGGATGCCGGTCAGCAACCCCGTGTCATCCGCGTAGCTGCTCGCGTAGTCGTCGAATGACTCCCAGTGGCCGCAGTAGCGGTCCTCGAAGTCAGAGGTGCTGGGCAGGTCGCCGGTGCCCTCGGCGACGTAGTCTCCGCTCGCGACCCACGCGTAAAGCGCAGCTCGCTGGTGCTCGTCGATCTCGTCGAACACGCGCCCCCACTCCGCGGCCTCGCTAGGGCTCATCTCGCGGCGCACGGGGATGTTCTCGATGTCGAAGCACCAGAGCTCGTCGTGCGAGCTCGGGCGGCCGTGGACGTCGGCTGTGGTGACGTCGGCAGCGCCTATGGCGTCGTGCCAGTCGCCGACGAGTCGGCCTGCGTTGTAGCAGGCAAGGCATCCGATCCAGACTCGGGGTGTGGTGTCGGTAGTAGTCATGGTGGTCATTGGAGCGTCCTCCTCCTCCGGGCAGTGATGCGGGGCAGCGCCGACGGCAGGCAGTCAGGCTCTATTGAAATGACGCGGTTACGCCGCCGTGCGCTGCTCCCGGAGGAGATCCCGGCCCGGCGGCTGCCGGGCGAGACTGACATGCCCGGAACGGAATGCTCTTCGCGCTCCTACACACGAATCACTAGAATCGGAAAGAGTCCGTGTTGCGCACGCGCAATGACGGACTCTTTAGTCTTGCCAGAAAGGGGTGCCGATGTCGCGCTTGTCGGACCTGCTGCGCACGCTGGAACAGCTCGATCCGCAGCTTGCGAAGGATCTCGATGACGAGATCCGTCCGCTTCAGAAGCGGCTGCCGTTCGGTCTGAACTTCGAGCGCCATGCGCCCGAGGCAGTCGAGCTGGCGGGCCACCGCATCCGCAAGGGCAACAAGGTCCGCGTGCTCCCTCGGGTCTGCTGATGCTTTGGTTGAGTCCGGGGTTTATGCCGCCAAAGCGACGACATCCATCATTATGGCCTCGAACTCGACCCGTGTCAGCTTCCCGAGCCTGCGCTGACGTCGTTTCCGGTGATACTTCCCCTCGATCCAGGCCACGATCGCGAGGCGCAACTCTTGCCGGGTGCGCCACGACTGCCGGTCAAGCACGTTCTTCTGTAACAGCGAGAAGAACGACTCCATGGCAGCGTTATCACCACACGCGCCCACTCTTCCCATCGAACCCTTCAACTGGTGCCGCTTCAAAGCCTGCTGGAACTTCCGGCTACGAAATTGACTGCCCCTGTCGCTGTGAACGATCACGCCCGCCGGATAGCCACGCTGCTGCAGCGCGTTTCCCAGCGCCCGAACCGCAAGCGATGCCTTCATCCGCTTATCGATCGCGTACCCCACGATCCGGTTCGAGCACACGTCCTTGATCGCGCACAAGTAGAGCTTGCCCTCTCCTGTCCAATGCTCGGTGATATCCGTGAGCCACTTCTCGTCAAGTGCATCTGCGGTGAAGTCGCGCTCCACGAGATCATCACCCACCGGCTCTCCAGCTCGCTGGTAACGGCGCTTACGCTTGGTGATGGCCGACTGAATACCCGCGACCTTGCACAGCCGCCACACGCGCCGCTCGCTGATGTCGTAGCCGAGATCATGGAGATCATCAGCAAGCACACGGTAGCCACCCTCGGGATCCTCTTCGTGCAGCTCACGCAGCACCCCGATCAACTGCTCCTCCTCGGCCTCACGGGCAGACTGCGGAGATGTGAGCCATCGGTAGTAGGCCTGCTCACTGAACTCCAGTACCCGGCACGCCACCGCGACCGGCACCCTGACACGGGCACCTGGCGCAGCCATCTCACGGACGAGCGGGTAAATCATTTTGGGGGCGTGATATGCGCCTGCGAGAGATACGCTGCCGCACGCCGGAGCACTTCGTTTTCCATCTCGAGTTCACGAATACGTTTCAGAGCAGCTCGCATTTCGCGCTGCTCCTCAGGGTCCTTCGAGGGGGTCATCCCATACGTTTTGAACCTGGCGTCTTGTACCCACGCACCGAGTGCTGATTTCGAGATACCAAGATCACGGCACACGGTTTTCTGTGCGATGCCGGACTCCACGAGCGCGACAGCGTCACGCTTGAACTCCTCGCTGTACTTCATTGGCATGGTCATCATCCTTCCAGCTCCGACCCTCATGAGCGAAGCAGTCTTGGACTCAACCAAACCCTCAGCAGACCCAACCTCGGTGTCTACGGCGCCCGGAAGATCCACGCTGCCCTGAACCGGGAGGGCGTCGAGGTCGCCCGCTGCACCGTCGAGCGGCTGATGCGCGCCGCGGGCATCCAGGGCATCCGGCGCGACAAGACCCGCAAGACCACCTTCGGGGACGGCGCGGAGACCGACCGGCCCGCCGACCTCGTGAAGCGCGCGTTCACCGCGACGGCACCGAACCAGCTCTGGGTTGCGGACCTGACCTACATCCGTACCCACGCCGGGTGGACCTACGCCGCGTTCGTCCTCGACGTGTTCTCTCGCCGTATCGTCGGCTGGCAGGTGTCCACGTCGCTGCGCACCGATCTCGCCGTCGACGCGCTCGACATGGGCCTCTGGGAGCGCCGCAGAGCAGGGCAGGACATCGCCGGGCTGATCCATCACAGCGATGCCGGAGTGCAGTATCGAGCCATTCGCTACACCGAGCGCCTCGCCGAAGCCGACGCCGTCGCGTCCGTCGGAACGGTCGGCGACAGCTACGACTGTCAGTCTGTTTGCACCCGATCTCGCAAGGATTGGGGAGTCCCGGTCGGAGCGGTCTGACTCTTGTTACGAATGGCCCGCAGGGTGCCTTTGCGTTGATCTGTCGACCCTCCGCCCGGGCAGCGCATGAAGCGCTGCCACCGGACGAGGCGTGACCTAATAGGAGCCTGGAGCCTACTCTCAAACAGCGTCCCCGTGACAGTCCTGTCCCCTCGCCGGTGACAGCGTGAAACCCACGATAACCGGCCGAGAGGACCCCCGCTATGACCCAGACAGAACCCACCCGTTCAGGGCATATCGTGATCGGCGTCGACACGCATAAACACATTCACGTCGCAGCAGTGATGGACACCATCGACGGGGTACTCGCGACCCTCACGATCGCAACCGACACCGCCGGGTATAGGCAGCTGCTCGCCTGGGCTCAAGGGTTCGGAAAGATCATCTCTTTCGGGATCGAGGGAACCGGCTCCTACGGGGCAGGCCTCACCTCGTTCCTGCGGCGGCACGGGTACAAGGTCGTCGAGGTCTCACGCCCTGACCGCAGACTCCGCCGGCTCAACGGTAAGTCCGACACTCTCGATGCGGAGAACGCCGCGCGAGCGGTACTTGCGGGGTTCGCGACCGCGACCCCGAAAACAATGGATGGCGCGGTCGAGATGATCCGGCAGCTCAAAGTTGCCCATGACACTGCGGTGAAGCAGAAAGCCGCGACGATGGTGACGCTCAAAGCCCTGCTCGTGCACGCGCAAGAACAGCTCCGTGCCGAGACCGCGCGGAAGACGCAACGCACTCTCGCGCGTTACTGCGCAGCATTCCGGCCGCGCGGCCTCGACTCCCCAGAGGATGCGAACCGGCATACGCTGCGGTCGCTTGCGAAGCGTTGGCTCTTGCTCGACGAGGAGATCAAGGAACTCACCAGCATGATCGAGGAGCTCGTTCTCGGACGCGCACCACATCTGCTGGACGAGTTTGGTATTGGTGTGGATACTGCAGCCGAAATCCTCATCGTCGCAGGAGACAACCCCGAGCGCATCAAGTCCGAGGCCGCGTTCGCGAAACTCGCGGGTATCAGCCCGGTCCCCACCGGATCAGGCATGACCAGCGGGAAGCATCGCATCAACCATGGCGGGCACCGGCAACTCAACGCGGCGATCTATCGGACCGTGATCGTGCGGATGAGATTCCACCAGCCCACCATCGACTACGTCGCCCGCAGAACCGCCGAGGGGAAAAGCAAACGAGACATCATCCGATGCTTGAAACGCTATGTGATTCGCGAGCTCTACCACCTCGTCAAAGTCAATCCGAGGACAGGTGAGATTGTGAGTTGACAAATATAGGAGCATCAACGCGATGGCCGAGGCGCTGAACTCGTTGTTCAAGGCCGAGTGTATCCGCAACCCGATGATGCGCCCCAAGGGCGGGTGGGCGTCGATCCGCGACGTCGAGATCGCAGTCGCCGAATACGTCGACTGGTACAACCACCGGCGCCTGCACGGCGAGATCGGACACATCCCACCCGCCGAGTTCGAGGCCGCCCACTGGGCATCCCACGAGCCCGTCAGCTACGTTGGAGAACAGGTTCCCATCGGAGCCGGTTCCAGATAACCGAGCCTCCACGAAACCCGGGGCGCTTCACCTTCATATCACTGATTGCTTCTGCCAAAAATCCAGGGCTCAACAGGCTCGCCTTCGAACTGTCCCAAGATCAAACTCTCAAATTCCAGACTGGTCAGTGAAGTATTCCTCCAGAGCGCGTCGGTTTTTGAGCTTCAGCTTCCGAAAGATTCGTCTCACGTGCCCCTCGACGGTCCGAGCGCTCAGGTAGAGTTCCGTTGCAATCTCACGGTTGGTGAGACCGTAAGCAACCAGCCTCGCGACCTGCTCTTCTCGGCGGGAAAGAACTGCAGGCAATGCACTAAACCGGGAAACGTCAAGTGCAGAACTACCGATCCGCGATCGCGCCCGGTTCCCGGCTTCATGCGCATCCGTAGCGCGTGCAGCATTTCCCGCGTTCTCAAACCATGCTTCGGCCATGGCATAGGCTGACGCAGCTAAACCAAAGCGCCCCGTGTCCACTAGCGCTTCGGCACCCCTCAACATGCTTTCCGGGTCCTTCTTCACGAGTGCCGTCACGTAAACTCCCTGGGCTTGCAGGGAGACATTTTCGGGAACGAGCTTCAGGAGCTGATTCACTTTGTCGAGTCGTTCTGCATTGGGGTGAATCTCGATCGAAACGAACATTTCCAGCATCCCTGCATAGCGCGCTTCCCGAGCCCATAACTTCTCACCTGATCTCCAGAGCTCTTCTGCAGCGTGTTCTAGTTCTCCTTGCAGGATCATCAGTTGCGCAATTGGCCAGGCAAGCGACTGTGCCGGCAGCGGCCCATCAGCAATACCCTGTCGCTGCGCCTCACGTACAAACCGTTCAGTGAGGAGTGTGTCTCCGCGACGGGCGGCGACCACACTAGTGGTCACGGAGACCGTGGCCACCTGTGGATTCGAAGGGAACGAGGTGTGGCCTCCAACCGCAGCGACAACTTCAGCTAAGCGGTCAAGGGCAAAATGGTCTCCTGACTGGCTGTGGCACAACGCAAGCGCGCACGCGAGAGAGCGAACGCCCTGGATATCGACCTGTTTCCTCGCTTCCTCTAACCAATGAGTAAGGAGGTGCAGCGCTTCAGCATGGCGCCCCTCCCCGAGTAACATAAATCCGTAAAGAACTCGTGGTTTGATCTGCTCTTGCAGAGGGTCTAATACACGGATGCGCTCGAACGCTTGGTGGGCTTCATTAAACCGGCACGATGTCACGAAGATCAACATTTGCGCTTCTAGAAGGGCGAGTTGCACTTTTACTGGGAGGTCGTGGGTTACCTTGAGCTTCTTCAAGGAATCGCTGGGGGCCCTGACTAGGTTGGTGAGAATAGTGACTTCAGCCGCATCAAGTAGCCGCCCGAAGTCACCAAAAGAGTTCCGCTCGGTGCGAAGCAGTTCCAGCGCGTCATCGACCTTCCCCTGAACATGCGCAAGCCAGTTGGCGTGAAGAACGATGAGCTCTGCATGACTTTCGATTTCACCGGTAGAGAAATCCGTGTCACGGAAAACCTGCTCAACAAGTACTTCACTGTCTGCCTGAGGTGACTGCATGAGCGCGGTGATGTAGCCCACCGCATTTCGTGGTGTCTGTGATACCACCCAATCTGCCGACGCAACTGTGATCCGCGTTCGTACCTGTTCCCGAGCCAAGGCAGCAAACAATGCCTCTCTGCCATCGACTATTGGAGCCAGGGGAGAATTCCCTGCTAGGACGACTGCGGCGGGTTCCACCTCACCGATTCGCTCAAGGATGTGCCTATTGAGGCGATCCTTCCGGGTAGAGGCGGGTGCGCGCCGAAAATATTCGACTAAGAGAGGGGGAATAACCATCACCCAGTCATGCACTGAACCCGAGAGGATTGTTGTGAGTCCACGCTCCTCCAGCAGTTCGAGTACCTCAACCTCAACAAGCTTCCGTGCAGTGTCCAGGTCAACTGTCCCCACGGAGGCAAGAACTTCCAGGGAATCTCGGACATGGGTGGGGAGGTCGCTGACGTAAGTCTCGAGCATTGACGTGAGACCAGAGCTCCACAGGTCGTCCGTGCTTGTCCATACTCCGTAAGAGTCTTGAACCAACTGGTTCTCACGCCGTGCTGCCTTCACTAAGGCAAGTGCTAAACCTATGTGCCCGCCTGTCATCGCATAGACACGACTTAGTGCACCTCTCTCAATCGGTGAATTCAGGTGCGTTTTGAGTACTGCTCCTAGCTCATCAATTCGCAACGACCGCATTTCCACGACGTATCCCGTGGGCACTCGTGAGAGGTAAGATTCATCCGAAATACTGCTCGCCCGAGCACCCCGCAAGTGGGAGAACACGACTGGTACCGAAAGCGCACGATGGACGGAATCGATGATTCCCCATGAAGCCTCATCAAGTTCATTCCAGTCGTCAATAAAGATCACCGAGTTAGGGCCAGATACTTTCGCTTGCAGGGCAAAAGTTACCTGGTGAATTGAGGCGATACCACGGACCTCATCCCCAGCATCTAACACCCCTGGAAAGTTGAGGGCTGCGAGCGGAAACTGCTTGAGAGAGGCGATCCCACGAATAAAAAGAGTACTCCACCCGCCGTCACGCAGGATATCGTTCAGATTCTTCAGAAAAGTACTCTTGCCACTACCATGACTGCCGACTACTTCCACGCGACCGCCGGCTCGAACCGTCTCTGCCGCGAGGGCAAGCGTGTCGCCGTGCTGAATATCCATGAAGCCCCCGCCCCGCTCTAGCAGATCCCGCTCATCGCAAGCCTATTGCCCCTTGTCGCAAGCTGTCACCGCTGATTTCTAAAGCCACAAACTGCATTGCAAAGTCTCCAGTTCCACTTATCCTCCAACTCGAAGTCCACTATTTGGTTCTCGAAAACCGGTAGCTCTCCGCACCCAAGTACTATTGTTGCGCGTTGGAACTGCACTCCGTGCTGGCATGCTGTGGTAGTCGGCGAGGTGGTTTTCCAGCCCACCAAGCATACCAGCCGATTACGGCGAGAGCGCTGATGTAGGCGACCGCCCACCAGGGGAATCCCGGCTCTCTCGCGGACGACCTAGCCTCCTCAATCGCTTCTGGCGGGGTGGGGTTGATACGCTCTCCGGTCACGAGAATTCGATGGCTGTTCACGCCAAGTGGTGTGCAGGTGACGAGCGTGACCAGGTCTTCACCCTCAATCTGCCGCAATGTCTCGGTGTCCTCGGGCGCGACAACCTGTCTGGAGACGACGCGGTAGTTCAGAACTTCCCCGAACGTCGTGATGGTGAATGTGTCACCCACTTTCACCTGATCCAGGTTCGTGAAGAGAGTGGCGGAGGGGAGGCCTCGGTGTGCGGTGAGCACGCTGTGAGTACTCTCACCTCCAACCGGTAGCGAGGTGCCTTTGAGATGCCCCACCCCGATCTCAAGTGTTTCTTCGCTGGTGCCGTGGTAAACGGGAAGGTCTACATCGATCTTGGGAATTTGAAGTCGTGCCATCACTCCAGTCGAGGTAGCGAGCATGCTGCGGTAGTCAAAAGAGGTGTCCGCGTACTCGCCGTTCCCCTGCGGCACCGTCGAATTCGCCTCGAGAAGTGCACCGGATGAGAGCGCCGAATTGTAAATATGCGCTGCTCTGAGTTGCTCTGAGGCTGACGGTTCAGCATGGTTGACTGATGTTTCGTATCGATTAACGACCTGGCTCTGGTTAATCGCGGAAACCCAGCTCGCCGCAGTGGAATAGGTGAGAGTAGTGACGCCAGCAACAGCCACGAGAACCGTGAGGATCAATGATGCTGAGGCACGCCATTTTCGAGCGGGCACAGTCATTCGAGGCGCCTCTTCGTCCTTCGTGCGGCTGTATGACAATGTGGGTGCGCCTCTCAGTTTGTGACAGAAGAGAACGCGGTGCCGGAAAGTTTCTTTCCGGCACCGCGCGGAGCTTCCTGGCCCACTATGGGGGTAGGGGTCAGGAAGGAACCCACAACGCGCGCTTGAGGGGGGAGTGTCAAGCGATCTGGGAGATTCTCGCGCTGTGGGGAACCTACTAGGTGGCTAGGCCGATGCGGTGATTTCGCGTCGTCTGTTAAGTCGCAAAGCAACCCCAACCGCGCCCAGGATGAGAAGTGCCCCACCAACCACCAGGAGCATGCGCTCCCCATCGCCACCAGTCAGAGGCAGGCCGGGGACGAGCTGCTGATCGTTTCTCACGTCGAAGGTTGCGGTAGAAACCGTGCCTACAGTGACGTTCACAGAGTGCAGTGCGGCGTCTCCGGTTGGGAGCACGTAGCCTGCAGGAGCCTCGATCTCCTTCAGGATGTAGCAGCGGTTGGTGACATTGTCGTTCGTATCGCCAACCCAAAGGCCGGGGATTGCGATGCTGCCATTTGCAGCGGAGGTAACCGTGGTCACCGAGGAAAGTCCCGCAAGATCAGCGGTGGTCGCCGCGGCACAGGTGCCATCGGTGTCAGCGGTCATGTAGACCTCGAATTTCGCGCCGCCGAGCTTCATTGTGTCGTCAGCGTTGATCTTCTCGCCCAGAAGGTTGCCCCAGCGAGTCTTTACCTCGGTTGTGGGTGTGCCGGGAGTGCCGTCCCCGTCGAAGTCAAGGTCGTTGATATTAACGACAGCGGTGTTGGGGATCTCGCCGGTCGCGTTTGCGGTGGCGGTGAAGTCGACCGTGAGGGTTTTGCCGGCCTCGATCGGAATGGAATTCGGGGCAGGAGGGGTGCCCGGCACTGTTGCGAGAAGCGTAACCACAATCACATCACCGGTGGTGTCGAGCGTGTAATCAGTGCCTTCGGTGAGCGTCCCACCGTCATATGTGACTACCACCGAGCCGGACTTGAGATCCAGCTTCGCGTCGAGCGCGTCGGTGACGACGAACTTGGTATAGCTCTGCCCGCTGGGTAGTGCGGGAACCACCTGGCTGATCGTGTAGTCGATATCCTGACCGAGCACGACACCGTTGTTCGGCTGATCGTGGATGGTCTTCGTCGGAGCGGTGGATTTGAGGTTCTTGGGGTAGACGTTCACGTCATACTCCCAGCGGCCGGTGTTGGTAGCGCCTGCGGCGGTGTCGGCCGGGGTCGGCAAGGTAACGATAAAGGGATCACCCTTCACCACGCCAGCGGGAGCACTGGTCTCAGTGACGAGGTAGGCACCAACAGCGAGGCCGCTCAACGTTGGGGTGCTGCCACTCGCCGCGCTGGTCACGGTCTGGCAACCG
Organism: Leucobacter aridicollis; assembly: GCF_024399335.1. Lineage (NCBI taxonomy): Bacteria > Bacillati > Actinomycetota > Actinomycetes > Micrococcales > Microbacteriaceae > Leucobacter > Leucobacter aridicollis. The sequence continues at coordinate 2,276,595 of NZ_CP075339.1, read as the reverse complement.
CTCACTGGGAACGTTGTACTCGAATCAACGCCTGCGACCGTACCGGTCAACGGCGGAGTTGAGAGGGCGTTCAGGCCCTTCACTTGAGCCCAGCCAGCGTTCGAGGTATCGCCGAGGGAAGTGATGTTGTCGATCTTGCAAACCGTGAAAACCACATCGCCGATCGGGCCGGTCGGGTTGGTACCCGTTCCTGAGGGGTTCTGGTTTCCGTCTGCGGGGTACTCAAACTTGTGAATTGTGAGCGAGCCGGTCTTTGTGGCATCGACAGGCCCGTCGACCGGGACTGCGTTCGCGGGGATCGTCGCGAACATCAGTCCGCCGAATCCGAGCGCGACGGCTCCAGCTGCGGCGATCATGCCGCGTGTCTTCTTATACGTAGCCATGGGTGTTGTGCTTTCTGTGCTAGGTGAATCTCGATTGGTCGGAAAGTGGTGAGGTCAGTCTTGGGGCGACCTCCTGCCTAGCCCCGACGTGTTCCGTGCACGGCGCCAGAACACGGCTGCAAGAGCAAGTGCGGCAAGTAGGAACCCGCCGCCTGCGATGAGCAGGTGGTCTCGCCCGATTCCACCTGTCAAGGGGATACCTGGTACGAGCTGCTGCTCGTTCTGAATCGGGCCGAGATCCCAGTTGAGCACCGCCGGCGGCGTGGTTCCAATCGTGAAGGAATGGGGTGTCGTATCCAATACGTAACCAGCGGGTGCCTTTACTTCGACGAGGGTGTAGCTCCCTTGAGTGAGTCCGGTCACATCGAAGTAGCCTGCCCTCGAGTCTGTGTCCGGACCTGAGCAAGGCGCGTTGGTGCAGTCGTCGATTGTTCTGACGGTTCCTGATGCGCCTGGACCGGTGAGCTTCCAGCTTGAGCCCGCCAGATGTTTACTTCCATTGACTTTTTCCCAGAGCACACTGCCGGTGACCGGTGCAGCGGGCTTGTTCACGAATATGCAGTCGACCGTGTCCCCGGGGGCGATCGCAGTCAGTGTTGCACCGGCGGCGTTGGGCAGTGTGACGGTGCGAGGAGATCCAGTGACAGGCGTAATGGTGCACGTGCCGCTCACGAATACCCACCCCGCTTGCTGCGTCTCGGAGATAGCTACACTCGCACGGGAGGCTGGGGTTCCAAACGCTGCAGTCCAGGTCACCTTGCCGGTCGCGGGCGTCACCTGCGTAGTGGCGGTCGGACTTGCTGTAACCGTACCGGTAGTGGCTGTTGTTGCTGCGCCGAGTGTCCACCCAGAAGCGACCCGCTCATTCGTTCCGTCCGTGTCCTGAATGCGCTTGGTGACATTGATCTTCGCAGGTGTGGGTGGTTTGTTCACGAAGGTACAGTCCACCGTGTCCTGGGGCGCAATGCCGGTCAAGGTGACACCCGCTGCGCCCGAAATAGGTACGGTTCGCACGGCACCGCTCACGGGAGTAATCGTGCATGATCCACTCACGAACTCGTAGCCTGGCTGTTGCGTCTCCGAGATAGCCACGCTGGCACGGGACGCGCTCGTCCCGAACGCTGCAGTCCAGGTCACCTTGCCGCTTGCGGGCGTCACTTGCGTGGTGGCGGTTGGGGTTGTGGTTACCGTGCCAGCGGTCGCGGTGGTGGCTGCTCCCAGTACCCAGCCGGATGCAACCCGCTCATTGGAGCCATCAGCATCCTGAATGCGCTTGTTCACATTGATCTGCGCGTTCAGCGTACTGAAAGCGCAGGTCTGCGCAAAGTTGTTGAGATATGTCGAGAGGCCACTAAAGTCACTGACGTTATAGAAGTCGGAATTCTGTGTTGGGCCCGAGACGTTGCGAATGTTATTTGTCACTGAGAATTTGACTGCAGCATTCGAGGCGGTCAGATCGTCTACGTAGAAGGGCACGATGCGCGTACCCTTCGATTTCACGAGGTTCGCCGAGAACACGCCAGCTTCTAGCGCGCGAGTGTTGGGAAGGTAGCCCGAGAGTGCCAGGCCCCAAGTGCCCACCGGATTTGCGGTCAGGGTGGTCGGTGCCCCGTCGGTGATAAGAACCACCACGTCGTAGGTCACCCCCGAGTTGGCAACCGTGGTCAGCGCGTGATCCCAGTTCGTGGAGGCATTGTAGTTCGCAGTTGCGCTTAGCGGTGCAGTCCAAGTGCTATAGAGGTTCTTGAACGTCGCGGCCTGCGCGGGAGTGGTCACTGAATAGGGGCCGGGGTAATTCGTTGCGTAGCTGCCGTTCGCCTGAACGGCGGGGCTCACCCTATTGAAGCTGAACACACCAAGTTGTGTGTTCTTGCCGGTCAAGTTGTTCACCATGCCATCGATTGCGGCCTTCGCCTGGGTGACCTCTCCCGGTGCCATAGAACTGGAGAGATCGAGCACAACCGCCACTTTTAGAGCACAGTTCGGCGTGTACTTGAGTGATGGGTTGTCGCGCACTACCATAAAACGGCCACCTGACACCGTCGTCCCCGGCTGGGTTGCGTACGGCATCAGGGGATCGAAATTCGTGGCATCCCCGTTGCCGTCCTTCAGGAACGGGAAGGTGTTGTCCAGGGATTTGTAGGTCGACCCCGCCACCACCACGGTGTTCACCTGAAATAGGTAAGTAAACGAAGCAGCAGCAATCGGGGTGCTCACGTTGACGTTATTGCTGAACACCGACGTGGCCGGCATGTGCCATCCGGGCGTGGTGATCGCCGGCTGCGCGGAGGGAGACATTCCAACCCAAGGCTTGCGGTTGACCACCATGCCAGATTCATCGACCGCCGGTGTCGTGCCGGCAGCCTTGACCGGGACGATGAAGTTGCAGTCACCGTCCGCGTCGGAGACGCACTTTGCCCAACTGTAAGGGAACGGTGTGAATATGGCGTCGGTGACGGTCCCATCGTCTGCGGAGTACTTGCGTCCCGGGGCACCGAGGTAGAGCGTCACACCGGCCACTCCGGTAGCCTGAGCGTTGTTCATGTTGACGGCCTGGGTGCCGGTGTCGGCTGCTCTATCGCCACCGACGCGCACGCTGATGACGACGCTGCCTGCGGGTGCCACCGGTACCGAGGCAGGCGCAATACCTACTTCTGCTAGTTCCTCTGTGGTGATCTCAGGAACTTGCTGCGCAATGTCTGTGGGAACGGGCGAATCGGGCGACTCGCTTTCCATCTCTGTGTCCGATGGATCCTGGTCGCTCGTTGCACTCGCCTCTGGCGAGATTTGAGCAATGTTGTCGGTACTCGACGGCACCGGCTCTTCTGCGGCGTGTGCTGCCGTGTCGCCTGGGGTAAAGCCGAAGCTCCCCAGAAGTAGTGCTGCAGCCGCACCTACCGCGGCTACTCGCACCAAACTGTGATACTTCGACGAGAAGGAAGCCCCACTTCGCATATGTTCCCTGCACCCCTCATTTCAGCCCAGATTGCGATAACGGCTGATTCTGCTCGTTCCAAAGGACAACTAGTTTCTCCATGTTTGCCCCTGAAGAACTCTCGCCTGTCACGAGCCCAATCACCATCGCTAACCTGTGAAATACGTTGCCGAGGACACGTAAATAGGTAGTGCTGTGCGCTGGATTAGGTACTATTGCGCCGCTATCCGTTCCGCTGTTCAATCAGATGCGTAGGTCTTGATGCTGGAATCTTCTTAGCGCTTTCAGAGGGATGCGGGATGTGCCGAGTAGACCTTGCCGGGCAACACCATGAATTTGAAGCGCGAGAAGGCGGCACGTATGGCGGCGCCGAGGGAGTATCCATTTGGGTGGACGAATGGACATGAACACATCATGGTTGCTTGCGTTGGCGAGATCTCTAACGAACCTCTGTCAAATTTTGTGCATCTCTGCCACCATTTCTATTTGCAAAGCGAGCCTTCACGGCAGTACAGACTGCGGCTGCTCGGCAACTCAGTCCAATCATCCATACAGCCAGCATTGCGGGCTCGGCCGCTATCGGCTCGTCACTTTGGGTCGGATGCGAACACCGTTCCCCATGTTCAAAACCCTGAGAATCATTGAGATGAGTACCAAAGAGTGACAGCTCTGCTGTTGGAGAACGGGGAAGCTGTTGGCTGTCATACGACAGACTCATTGCGCTTCGCTCTTCCCCGGATGACCAGGGCAGCGATCAAGAGGGACCGTGCAGCCGTGAACAGCACATCTCGCAAGTACCAGGAGGGGCGCCAGCACCTCCTCGAGCACGACGAGCAGCTCGCGAGTTTCACTGCACGGCTGACAGGCAGCCTGAGGCCACCGCAGAAGCTCAGCGCATCAGACGCGTCAACGAGAACCGGCCTGAGGCAGGCTGTGGAACTGTGAATGCTGGACACCCCGGAATGTGAGGCCGCATCCCTCCAACGGCAAAAGCGGCATGCGCCGCAAATCTCTGTCCACGGAGAATTGTCCTGCCGATAGGGAGCGGCTTCACTGCTGAGCCCCGTGTACTGAAGACGGCTGAGACGCATGCACAAGCAAGCGACCCCGAAGCTGATGCTTCAGGGTCGCTTGCTTGTGCGCTCTACCTTAGTGAGGAGCGGCGGTTGCTGGGACTGAAATCACGACGACAAAGTTGACCGCTGCAGCCTCAGCCGCCGACGCATCAAGGATTCGTTTGAGGGATTCATGCTTGTTCCATTGCGCGCCTACGTCGTTTAGTAACCTGAGCTGCGGTGAAAACTGCGGCGCCGAGGAGCAGGATGGCTCCAACTCCCATCCGCAGGAGCGGGACCATGTCACTGCCACCGGTAACGGCAAGGCTTGTTTCGTGTGGCTTTGACTCCTTTACGGGCGGCTTCTCGCAATCGATAGCATCAAACTTCACGGTGTATTCCCCCATGAAACTGGCGCCGACTTTCGTGATAGTCCAGCCTGCGGACTGGACAAATACGTACTCCTCATCGCCAAGCACTCGCACGGTGACAGTTGAGCCGGCCTTGACCTCACCGACCATCGTGACAGTGCGAATGTTGGCAGTAGGTGGGAACATCACACTGGGGACGGTCGGCTGGCCAGGTACGGGACAGGTGGCCTGGACGACGATGGGTGTGGGAAGGGACATCGCCCAGGGTAGTCGTGTGTTTGGGATGCGTTTTGGAACATATGTGGTGCCAGTACCTGGGGCACCGGGGGTCACGCTGAACGGGGTGTATGCGGCGCTGCCATAAGGCAGATCGTATCCCACCGGAGCCAGAGTTTCTTTCAGTACGTAGCAGCGGTACGCGCTGAAAGGGTGGATTGGGTCCTGATCGATGAACAAGCCTGGAATGAACACGCGGCCGTTTGTGTCAGATGTGAATTCCGTAACCGTGGCTCCGTTCTCGACAACTTCGATTGGGCCAGACCCGGCCAAGGGGGTCGCTACACACCTCTCCCCGTAGGGGTCTGCTGCGGGGTACACTTCGAATTTCGCGCCAGCCAGCCCTGCGCCGGTCACACCGTCGACCTTATACGCTTCATACCAGCCCCACCGGGTAGTCGCGATGTTCGAAATCTCCGAGGGTGCCTGCCGCGAATGTGGTATGGGAGGCAACTCGTCCCAGCCTGTGGGGATCCAAGGGGGCAGATACGGGTGTTCCGGATCTCCGAAGCAGGCGCCTATGCTTGGGTTATCCGGATGGAGAACAAACATCGTGTTTGACTGCGCAAGCAGTATCGTTGGCCCACGCGGTGGTTGCGTACTCCAGTGTGCTGGTGTTCTTTATGATTCCGTCTCCCACTGCACTCACAGATGCATCAACCGTGACTCGGATTACCTGCATGTCTCGCGGCATCATGCCAGGAAGATTCACAAAGTCTCGAAGCCCGGTTGGGGTGATCCAAGCCGAAATCGTGTTTCCTGTGCGTTCCCATCGATACCCCGCGTTACTTTCTTCGTCAACGAATGGAAGAGGTGTTGGGTGCAAAGGGTCTGCTGGGTTGATCACTTCCATAGTCACCGCCTGTACGTCACTAATACGTGAGTCGAGCTCGTCGGTAATCTTCCAGGTGTCGACTACGCTCGTGTCCGAGTTGTGTGCTGACGCTTCGATGGTGAACGACGTCTCAGATCCAAGGCCCAGCCCCCGTTGCTCTTGGCCGGCGAACTGCTTCACTGGTTCAGTCCGCATATCAGCGGTCGCGGCGGTCGAAGCCAGGAAGGCCGTGGAGAGCGCGATACCCGCCACAGCGACGGAGGATATGGATTTGATGAGTGACATGATCCAACTAAATACCGGACCTGCAGCGAGTAGTGAAGCGGTTGGGGTGCAGCTTTTAGACAAGCACGTAGAGATATCAGTGAAATTAGGTATTGGGGTGTGCGCTCGCAGGCATACGGCGGATCGTGCTTCGCTGTCGGCGGCGAAGGTTGTGCGAAGGTAGAAACCATGAGTAGTGACGAGCTCGTTGTCTTCGTCCATGGCCTGGGTGAAGTACCTGAGGTGTGGCGCGCCCAAGCTGGCGCGCTTCCAGATGGCTTCGCCCCACTCGTGATCGACGTGTTTGGGCCAGCACCGAACAAGAGTTTTTCTCTGAGCAGGTCGGCCGCGAGCATTGCTGCTGAGATCGATAGGATCGGTGTCGCTGCAATTCATCTTTGCGGTCTTTCACTTGGTGCGATGATCGCCTTGCGATTCGCAGTCGACTATCCAGACCGAGTCCTCTCGTTGACGCTTGCTGCGGGGCAGATTCGCCTGCCGAAGACACTGGCGATCGCGCAGCAGGTATTCATGTCCCTGATCCCCGCGAAGCAATACGTGCGCAACGGTGTCGACAAGCCCCAGATGATCGCGGCACTCAAATCGGCGAGAACAACGGACTTCTCGAGGGAACTGGCAGCCGTTGTCGCGCCGACGCTCGTCCTCTGTGGCTCCAAGGATCGACTGGGTCTCCCCGGCTCGCGAGCGCTTGCAGAAGCCATCGCGAACGCTGAGCTTCGTGTCCTTGCCGGAGCTGGGCACCAGTCACACCTCCAGGCACCGGAAGCTTTCGCTCAGGCTCTCGGGGCATTTTTGCGAGCTCCTGCAGGAGTGCTGCCCAAGCGTACCTTTCCGCACTAGGGGCGGTCAGCTGCCCACGGTGGGGCTCGAAGGTGTACGGAGCAGCCGTTGCTGGCTGTTCTTCGACGAGGTTGCCACAGGGAAGCTCTCCAGAGTACTTGGAAATGCGGTCGCCCTAGAGGTCAGTACGACTATAGGCTGGCTGTTCTGGTGGCACCCATACCTCTACCTGCATACAAGCTTCGTCATGTTGGACGTGAAAGCCCACTGTCTAGCTGGAGTTGCAGATAGGATCGCTCGTAGACGAACCTGTCACAAACATGCATAAGAGAAAATCTGAGGCGCTTCATGACGACTGCCACCCTGTCCCCCGCCGCGCCTACAAAGGGAGCACGCCTCGCACTGCTAATTGGTGGGATCGCCGCCGTTGGCTTCGGCATCGCCGTACTCGCCTGGCCCACGAAGGCAGCAGTCGCGCTGACCGGTGTCATTGCCTCCTACGCAATCATCTCGGGTATCGTCTACGCGGCACTCGGGGTCTTCTCCAAAGAGCTCGGTGCAGGCGGTCGGATCGGCCACATCCTCCTCGGCATCCTCTACGTGATCGCCGGCGTATATGCCTTTTCCTCGCTCCAGCAGTCCGCTGCGTTCCTGGCGCTTTTCCTCACCATCATGGTTGGCGTCATGTGGATCGTCGAGGGCTTCACTGCGCTTTTCTCTCTCGGCCAGTCCGGTTCGAGTGGCCTCACAATCGTGTTCGCGATCCTCTCCGTCATCGCCGGTTTCACACTCCTAAGCAGCCCATTGTGGGGTGCAGTATTCCTGTGGTGGTTCCTCGGTGTCGCGCTCATCGTGCTTGGTGGTCTGAACGCGGTCCGCGCCATCACCAGGAAGAAGGCCTAACCATGGCAACAGAGCAATTCGCGGGCCCCGTCGACTACCTCGTGTTCGTGTTCGACGAGCACGCCGACCTTGGCCCCGGCCTATCCGCAATGCTAGACCGTGTCGAGCAGGGGATCATTGAGATCTTAGATATCGAGCTCATTGGTGTCGACGAGACAGGCGCTCCCGGCCGGCTCGAGCTCACGGACCTCGGCGGTGTCACCGGCATCAACCTCTCGACGTTCGATGGGGCAGCGAGCAGTCTTCTCGACGCAGATGACCTCGCGAGCATCGCCGCCGAACTTCAACGCGGGCAGGTAGCGCTTGCGGTGGTGTATGAGGATCGCTCGCTCGCTGTCGCTGCAGGAGCATGGGCGGCGGCAGGCGGCGTAGAACTATTCTCGGGCGGAATCGCCATCGAGGATCTCGAACGAGCACTCAACGAAGGGAATCAGTCATGAGTCTCCTCCGCACCGCAGCGCGCGCATCCGTCGCAACACGGGTCATCGGGAGCACCCACCGCCGCCAGCAACAACGCTGGGCCGCGCAGGACACAGCTGCCGCCGCTCCCGCTGCAGCGGCTGCTCCTCCGGAGCCCGTCGCACCGCCCGCACCGGCACCCGCTGGGGGCAGCACTTCGGTTCTCGACCAGCTCGCGCAGCTCGGCCAGCTCCGGGACGCGGGCGTGCTCACTGAAACTGAGTTCGAGGCGCAGAAGCAGCGCGTCCTCTCCGGCGCGTAGACGCGCGCCGTTCCGAAGAGGGTGCTCGATTGTCTCGACTGGGCACCCTCTTCGCGTTCGTCGGCCTCTACCGGCAGCCGACCGTCCGTTCCGCAAGCCGGTCGTGGTCTCGAACGACGATCCCGTTCGCCAAAAGGCGAAGGCTCTGGACGTTCTAGCGATTAGCAGGTCGAGTTCATGTCCATCGTCTCTAAAGAAGCCGGCGATTCTGGCGAGGGGAGTCTTTCATGAGCGACCTGCCAATGATTCGCATCGGCGACGGCTCGAGCAACGAGAACTACCGCACCTGCGCCGTCTGCGGCCGTGACTGCGAGCCTGAGATATTCGAGGGCGGCGAGGGCGTTGGCATTCGGGTCGCGTTCTCGTGCCCTGAGCACGGCCTGCACGGCGTCACAGACCCGTTCGAGGGGATGAGGTAGGCCGTGCTCTCCGCTCCGCTCCGAGCAGCGGGCAGGCCCGTCCGCCGCTCCGCTTCGGACAGGCCCATGAGCCACGACATCCGCGTGATCTCGGGAGTATCACGCAGTATCACGGCGGAATCGCTTTAGCGTAGTCCTTAGCGTAGTTCGGTACTTTCAACCGAAAAGCCAACAGCCCCTGATCTGGTTTTCACCTGATCAGGGGCTGTTTTTCGTTGCGGGGGCAGGATTTGAACCTACGACCTCCGGGTTATGAGCCCGGCGAGCTACCGAACTGCTCCACCCCGCGGCACGTCAATAACCATATCGGGTGCACCGCTCGGTTCTCGAACTGAGCTGTAGCGTGGGCGTGTTGCTCCGCCCACAGGTGAGCTGACGACGCAGGTTTTCGCGTCCTGAGGGTGCGGGCGAACGCGTTCAGCCGGCACGTTCTTGAGCGCCCGCGCGGCCACATTGGAGGCGATGCGGGGGAGCGAGCCTATCGTGAAGCAAGCAAAGCGAAAGGCCCCTGACTGGAATGAATTCCTAGTCAGGGGCCTTTCTCACGGTTGCGGGGGCAGGATTTGAACCTACGACCTCCGGGTTATGAGCCCGGCGAGCTACCGAACTGCTCCACCCCGCGGCACAAGACATTACTCTACCAGGCATTCGCTGTTCACGCGAATCGAGCGGCCGCGACGCTTGTGGAGAACGGATCGCGTCGAGACATGAGGGCAGGCAACCTTGTCGCTCAGCAGTTCTCGAGCGAAAGGGTTTCCGAATGCACATATCCAAAGATCGAAGGCGCTCGCCGGGCCGTGCCGTCTATTCGGCGATGCTCGCCGTGCCGCTCTTCCTGCTCGGGATTGTGCCGAGCGCACATGCCGCAAGCTTTGACGGCATGATTTCTTACGCGGGGTATCACGTCGGCGCGTTTACGACGGCCGACGGATCGCGCGCGTACTGCCTCGAGCCAGGTGTCGACGCCCCGGTGAGTGCCCAGCTGAAGCCAACGCGGGTCACCAAGCTCCCCGGATATTCGGTCGAGGTCAATGACGCGTGGGGGTGGCGCGGGACAGTGAACACGCAGGCGGCTAGCGAAACGCAGATGCGGCAGATGAACTGGGTTCTCGCCGAACACGGCGATACCGCCGATGCCGACAGGGCTGTTGCCGTTCAGGTCGCGCTGTGGGAAATTCGGCGAGAACCAGGAAACGCTGCCTGGATCGACGGGAAGTACGGGCTGTTTCGTGCGAACGGCGGCACTGCAAACGTTGAGGCCGGCAAACGCCTCGCGGCTGAGGCCAGGACTGCCGCGCTCGCGCCAGGGCACGCTTCGCCGAAAGGTGAGCTTGTCGTGACAACCGACGAAGAGGCCTTGGGAGGCTCGGTGCAGTACCCGGCGGGAACAAGCGGACTCAGCATTGCTGGCGGCGTGTTCGACGACGGCGCGACCCAACTGCGGGTCGAAGGCGCCAGCGCTGGCAGCGCTGACTGGACTGCGTCGCCGCACGAGCCAAGTTGGAACAGTACCACCGAGGTCACGGTGACTGGCACGTGGTCTGTCGACGAGAAGTACTGGCCGGCTGAGCTGATTCTGCACCCGGCAACGCGAGACACTGAGCAGCGAATTGGCACTGGTGTGAAGCCTGTCGTCGGCACAAACACTGGCGAGTTCGCGGGAACGGCGGTCTCGTTCTCCCATGACTTCGCGCCCGCGATCACTACGCAGGTGCCGGCTGAGTTCGTGCAGCGAGCAGACCCTGTCTTTCGTGACGTCGTGACCGTGAGCGCCGGATCCGGCGGTTGGCCGAGCGCTGGCGTCGCAGCTTTCATGCCCATCGTTGCTGACGGCACACTGTACGGCCCCTTCGAGGCGCCGCAGGTCGAGGACGTGGTGGCACCCGACGGCGCGCCAGTAGCGGGCGCCGCGGAGCTCGCGGTCGACTCGGGGCCGGGGGACTACGCTGTCGAGCTCACCGTGCAGGACGCCGCAACTGGCTACTACTACTGGGTGTGGGAGATCAGGGAGGAGCGCCAGACCCAGGCGGTTCGCGACTCTGGGTTTTTCGCAGCCGGAGCAGTGTACTCAGACCGATTCGGGGTTGTCGCAGAGCGCCACATTGTGCCGACAGAGTTGAGACTCGAGACCGCACTCGTCGCCAACCGGCTGGAGCCAGGTGACCGCAGCCTCATTGACACTGTGCGCGGAGTCGTCGGGAGCGGGACCTGGCTTCGGGATGAGGAGCACGCGTTCATTCCCGCAGTCGTGCGCCTCACGTTCTTCCAGTCTGATGGGCGCCCGACGCAGCAACCTGAGGCTCCCGAGAACGCGACTGAACTTGGCAGCCTGACAGTGTCGCTTGCCGGGCCCGACAGCTGGGTCACTGCAGAGCCATTCGAGCTTCCAGAGCACGTACGTGGATGGGTGACCGTTCAGGCCTGCCTCGCTCCGGAGGATCAGGATGATGACTCCGGTGAACTGTTTGTGCCGTGGTGCGACGACTATGGAATTCCCGCCGAGACTGCGGAAATCATCGAGCCCGATGCGCCGAGCACGCCCTCCGAGAAGGTCGCGGCAACTGGCGCTTCCGCCGGAGAACTCCCGGCGCTCTTCGCCGCGGGAATGGTTGGAGCGGGCGGGCTCCTCGGTGGGATCGTGGCGCTTCGTAGAAAGCTCCGGGCTGAGGTGTCGGGCGACCATTCTTAGCGATCTGCAGTCATTCTGGAGCCTTTCCAAATCAAATTCATAGGAATAGACGGAATGCTGGGGTCATCGAGAGAGGAGCCACGATGGCTGAGAAAAACGACACCCCGGGCCAGCCCGTCGAACCTGAAGAATCGCAGCGGCCGAGCGAGGGATTGGCCGGCGCGCCGACACCCCATGAGCAGTCCGCTCCGGCCACGCCGCCGGCCGCGGCACCAGCGCCCCACCTCGGGGGAGTCACGCCGCCGCAGCCCGGTGGTGTGACCCCGCCGGAGTTCTCGCACGGGTCGGGCATTCCGAGCGCTGCGCCCAGCAGCAGCCCCGAAACTCAGGGTGCCGGCGCAGCGTTCGGCGTGCAGCCAGGCGGCTACCCGACCGCGCAGCAGGGTGCGTACCCGGCGGCGCAGCAGGGTGCATACTCCGCCCCGAACGCCGAGCAGCAGCCCCAGCTGACACAGGAGTACCCCACGCAGGCGCTCCACGAGACGCTTGCAGCCCCGGGGGCTCCGCAGCAGGGGGCCGGTGTGGCTGCCCAGAAGCGAACCCATTCGACAGGCACGTTCCTCGCTGGTCTCGCAGTGGCAGCGCTCATCGGCGGAATTGTCGGCGGGGGCGTCTCCTCGCTCGTCGTTGCGAACGCTATTCCGAAGAGCAACGCTGTCTCGCAGCAGGGCGGCACTGTCAAGCTCAATAACCCCGAAACCGCGACCGATATATCGGGTGTCGCGATGGTTGCAACACCGAGCGTTGTGACGTTGACTGTCGATTCGCAGAACGCCTCTGGCTCCGGTTCTGGTGTCATCTACAGCGAGGACGGCTACATCATCACCAACGCCCACGTTGTCACGCTCGATGGCGCGGCGACCGATCCGCGCATTCGGGTGAAGCACAGCGACGGGCGCGTCTTCGACGGCAAGCTTGTCGGCGTCGCCCCATACTCAGACATTGCAGTAGTGAAGGTTGAGGCAGAAGGCCTCACCCCGGTTGCCGTCGCGAGCTCAGCAGACGTGAACGTCGGCGACCTCGCCGTGGCTATCGGCGCCCCGATGAGTCTCTCCAACACGGTAACAAGCGGCGTCGTGAGCGCGCTCAACCGCGGAATCTCAGTTGGCAGCGCATTGATTCCGCAGGATCCGAGCCAGGAGGGGCAGGAGGATCACAACGGGGAAGGCGCACCGGACAACGGTCGCAGCTTCCCGTGGGATTTCCGGTTTGACACCCCCGGTGAGCAGGAGAACTCGCAGCAGACAGGCGGACAGGTCACGCTGCCCGTCGTGCAGACCGATGCATCGATCAACCCAGGCAACTCCGGCGGCGCGTTGCTCAACGCCAAGGGCGAACTCATCGGCATCAACGTCGCGATCGCGTCGCCGGGCGCGACAGAAGGCAACGCGTCAAGCGCTGGCCTCGGATTCGCGATCCCGTCGGACCTCGCCACGCGCGTCGCCGACGAGATTATCGCCGGTGAGAAGCCGACCCACGGCCTCCTCGGTGCGAGCGTCGTGGATTCGAGCCTTGACGACGATGAAGACGCGAACCACGCGGGAGGCCTCATTAAGGAGGTAGTCCGCGACGGCGCTGCCGCAAAGGCTGGTCTCAAAGTTGGCGACGTTATCACCGCGGTTGACGGCGTGCCAGCCGCTGACGGCACATCAGTCTCGGCTCTGATTCGCATGCACGCGGGAGACAGTGAAGTGACAATCGACTACACCCGCCGTGGAGTCGCCGGTCAGACCACTACAACCCTCGGAACGCTGGACTGGTAGTCACCACTCCTCTCTCACGAAAGCGGGCACTCGAAACGGTGCCCGCTTTCGTGTTCTACAGTGGAGACAAATGAGTGCACGTCAATTCCAGTTCGCGAGCGGCAACCTCTCGAAGCTTCTCGCGATCCCGAAATACCTCCTGTCCTGGGTCTTCGCGTTCTTCGTTCCCCGGGTGCCAGGAACCTGGGCGTTCGGCAGCGGGATCGGCGTTGGAGAAGGTGCGCTTGCGCTCGCCCGCGAGCTGCGCGACAGCAGGCCTGACGCCCGCATCGTCTGGCTCGTCGCCGAGGAGGCCGAACGCGCACTCGCGGAGGCCGAAGGATTCGTTCCAGTGCTCAGGCGCGGCAGGCACGGGTTCTGGGCGACGCTTCGAGCAGAGACGCTCGTCGTGACGCACGGCCTCGGTGACGTGAACCGATTCGGCGTGTTTGGCGGAACCATCGTGCAGCTTTGGCACGGGGCCCCGCTCAAGCGCATTCACCTCGATTCCCCGGTGACGACAGCCGTACGCGGGCCCGCCCCGCTCCGCGGGGTGCTGCAGCGTATGTACGAGCGCGGCACCAAGCAGGTCAGTCTGTACGTTGCGGGTTCCGTGACTGCGGCCGAGCGTCTCCGATCGGCGTTCCGAGTCGCTCCGGGCAAGGTCGCCGTGCTCGGCGATCCGCGAGACGACGAGCTCGCGGCGCAGGCAGCGGACCCTGCCATGGCGGCCGCGGCCCGTGAGCACGTACTCGACATCCTCTCGCAGCGGATTCAGGGTGGGCGCGCGACGGGCCCGCTCGTGCTGTACGCGCCGACATGGCGAGACGGCGACGTTGATCCCGCCATCCCTACACACGCTGAGGTGACGGAAATCGTTGCAGCCCTCGCCAGCGTCGACGCGCACCTCGTCATTCGTTCCCACCCGCTCGGAGAAGGGGAGTATGGTGCGGCTGTCGGCGAGCGGATCCACCTGCTGGGGAGCGACATCGCCCGCGACATCACCCCGCTACTCGGTGCCTTCGACGCCGTCATCACAGATTTCTCGTCAATCGCCGTCGACTTCTCGCTCCTCGAACGCCCAATCCAGTGGTTCGCCCCCGACCTCGACGCGTACACCGCGAAGCGCGGCCTGTACGAGGCGCTCGAGGTCACCGCAGGTGCGAACATCGCGCGCTCCTGGGGCGAGGTCACCGCCTCGCTCAGTGAGATTCTGACCACTGGCACCGCCGCTCGCCGCGAGGCATCGCGTGCAGCCGCAGCCCTCGCGTCGCGGTTCCACCCGTATCGCGATGGCAAGTCGGCCAGCCGTGTCCTCGCGGCTGTCGAGCGCCTGCGGCTTCCGGCCGCCGAGCTTGTCGCACCGGATGGTGTCTTTTTCGAGAGTTTTTATGGTCGGCAAGTCAGCTGCAATCCGCTCGCGCTCGACCGCGAGATCGCCGCTCGCTATCCTGAGCTGCCCCGCTACTGGAGCGTGACGAGCGAGCGTCAGGCGGTGCCAGCGGGAGCGACGCCCGTGCTCGTCGGCGGCGTCGAATGGTTCGCCGCGAGGCGGATGGCCCGGTTGCTCATCGTCAACGACTGGCTTCGGTTCGGGTTCAAGCGTGGGCCGGAACAAACAGTGCTCCAGACGTGGCACGGCACGATGCTGAAACACCTCGCGCTCGGTCGCCCGAACGTCTCACTGCGCACGAAGCTCGCGATCAAACGTGAGAGTCGCCGCTGGAGCATGATGCTCTCGCAGAACGCACACTCGACCGACCAGTTCCGTGGCAGCTACGCGTTTGCGGGGGAGATTCTCGAAACTGGGTATCCGCGCGACGACAGGCTCGCGCTCGCTGACATTGTCGGCGAGATGAACCCCGTGGCCCAGGCGACGGCGCGCCAGACACTCGGCATTCCCGAGGGGAACTCGGTCGTCGTGTACGCGCCGACCTGGCGCGACCGCGGCACGACGGTTGTCGACTCGCTCGACGTGAACGCGCTCGCAGATGCGCTCGGCGAGAACTGGACTGTCGTGGCCAGGGGGCACACTCGCACGCACGAGCTTGGCAGCTATCTCCGACTGAATCCCCGCGTCATCGACGCCACCGCGCACCCAGACATCAACGACGTGATCCTCGCCGCAGACCTCTTGGTGACCGACTACTCATCGGTGATGTTCGATGCTGCGGTCGCAGGGACACCGTTGGCGTTCTATGTTCCAGACCTCCCGCAGTACCGAGACGCCGAGCGCGGGTTCACGTTTGACTTCGAGGCGAGCGCTCCCGGACCGCTGCTTCAGTCACGCGACGAGCTTGTGATGCTTGCCGAAGAGGTGCGCGAGCATGGGCGCTCGGCCCAGTGGATTGTCGACTTTCGGCCAGCCTATGCGGCGTGGCAGGCAAGGTTCACGCCACACGACGACGGAGCCGCCTCGGTGCGCGTCGTCGATAGGCTTGCGGAACGCGGTGCGTTCGGTCCCGCTCTGGATCGGAACGCATAGATCCGGACAGGGCGGCTGAAGGCTAGGCGGCCTGTCAGCGAGGTTTGCTACTGTTCCGAGCAATGCACATGAACGACAGGATCGCGCTGCGCGCACCCCGGACCCGGCGTCCGGTCCGCGCGGTCCTCGTCGTGCTCACCGGTGTGCTCCTCGTCATCGTCGGGCTGCTCGGCATGCATACCCTCAGCGGCGCGTCAGCAGACGCGTCGCACACAACGAGCGGGGTAGCGGCGCTCTCGGCGAGTAGCGCTGCACACGGCGGGCAGCACGGCCCGACGGGGGCCACGATTGCCGGCGGTGAGAACCTCGCCGCGCACCAGATCGCCGACACGGCGCACGCGGACGCGCTGCACGACCCTCCGCCCGCGGGCGACACTGCGCCTGGCCACGAGGCGATGGCTGCTGCATGCGCGTTGGCGCTCATCGTCGGCATGCTGCTGCTCGTCATCCCCAGGTCGGAAACCGCAACGCGCACGCTCCGAGACCGCGCAACGGCGGCGGCCGCAAGCGTGCGCGCTGCGCTGCCCGCCCCGACGCCGTCCCTCATCGTCCTCTCAATCAGTCGAACCTGAATCCGTGCGTGGCCCGTTCGCGGGCACGCGGTGCCACGCGCCGCTCCACTCACACCGATTCACACAGACTTGAAGGACACTCCCATGAAGAAGACCCTGTTTTTTGGCGCGCTCGCACTCGCAGCCTCGGCAACGCTCGCAGGTTGCGCCAGCACTGGCAGCGGCGCCCGCCCGCCCGCCGAATCAGCGGCACCGCAGAGCCAGGCGAATGCCGCCGACGAAATGTTCGTCACGATGATGATCCCGCACCACGAGCAAGCTATCGAAATGTCCGACATCGTGCTCGCGGCCGACGGCGTCGACCCGGCCGTCGCCGAGATCGCCGAGCAGGTCAAGGCTGCGCAACAACCCGAGATCGACAAAATGCTGTCGTGGCTGAGCGAGTGGGGAGTCGCCTATGATCCGGAGGGCTCCGCGTCGCACATGACGCACGGCGGCATGGATGGCATGCTCTCTGCCGAAGACCTCGAGGCGCTGGGGCGCGCGAGCGGGGACGAGGTCGGCAGGCTGTTTCTTGAGCAGATGATCGCCCACCACGAGGGCGCCGTCGACATGGCGAAGGAGGCGCTCTCCGGCGGCAGCGACCCGAGGGTGCGCGAACTTGCAGAACAGGTCGTCGCCGATCAGACCGACGAAATCACCGCGATGCAGCAGTTGCTGGCTCGCTGATGGTACAGCTACCGGTCACGACAGTGAACACACGAGCGCGACGGGAGGTGCGAGCATAATGCAGCCTGCGCGATTGCCCGAGCGGGGTCCGACTGCCTACCTCACGCCACGGCCCCGCGCGGCGGCGCCAGTTCCGCGCCCGGGGCGGCGGCGACGAACGGTTCGGCGGACGCTCGCCGCGAGCGTCGCGCTCGCAAGCGCCACGCTAATGTTTGGGGCAGCGATGTTCCCCGCGCTCGTTCCAACGGTCAGCCGGCTACCGAGCGACGAGGGCACGAACGCGCCAGCCGCCACCGCTCAACTGCTGCCAGGTGCCGACGTGCCCGAAGCGAAATCGGTGCTTGACGCGGTTGGCAGCGTGCGTATTGAAGAGGAACCGCAACCGGAGCCGAGAGAGGCCGCAGCGCCCGGGGTCGGTGCGCGGCCAAGCGTCGGGCAGATCGCAGTCGGGCAGCTCGCGGCCGGAGGCCTCCCCAGCTCCGGGGTGAGGCTCCCGTTTGACCGCGAGTGGCCCCTCACTGATGGCTTCGGGTATCGGAGTGCGCCGGTCGAGGGGTTCCACGACGCGCAAGACATCGCGGCGCCCGGTGGCACGCCAGTGCTCGCCGTCGCTACTGGAGTCGTCGTCGAGGCGGGCTGGGCAAGTGACGGCTGCGGCTTCTCGGCAAAGCTACAGCACAGCGTCGACGGACAAGAGCTAACGAGTCGTTACTGCCATATGGAGGATGCGTCGCATGACCTTTCCATTGGCCAGACCGTCGAGATCGGTTCGCAGGTTGGCAGGGTCGGCAACACTGGCATGTCGTTCGGTGCTCACCTGCACCTCGCGCTCACGCTCGCTGGGCAGCCGATCGACCCACTGCCGTTTCTCAGAGGGTGAGGCCCGGCGGCTGATCCTGATCCTGATCGTCGATCGCTCGCACGCCACCGCGATTCGCGGCTACGCGCGCGAGCGGTCGACGACGCGGCCGCCCCCGAACACGACGCCGCGCAAAAACCCGGTTCCCCAGCTCGTGTGCATCGTCACGAGCGTGGCGCCGGTGAGCAGTCGGTCGCGCACACCCCGCTGATCCGGGATGCGCCACACCGCGAAGCAGATGGCGAGCGCGTAGAAAGCGAGCGGTGCCCAGCCGAGCGACCACCAGCCCCACGGCAGTGCGCCGGCGAGCTGGAGCGCGAGCACGACGAGTGACACGGCGAGCGAGATCACGAGCACCCCGGGCGCGAAGAATCTCCACGGGTTCGCACGTCCATACTTGCGCACGAGCACCGCCCGCCACGTACCCGTCGCGAAGAACTGCTTGGCGAGATCACCGAAACTGGCGCGCGGCCAGTAGGTCACGCCGAGCGCGGGTTCGAACCACACAGTGAAACCCGCACGCCGGATGCGGAGATTCAGCTCCCAATCCTCGCCGCGTAGGATCCCGGGGTCGTAGCCGCCGACGGCGTCAATTGCCTCGCGTCGGAAAATGCCGAGGTACGCGGACTCCGCAGGCCCCGGGGTGCCGTCGCCGTGGTATGCCCCGCCGCCGAGACCGAACGGGCTGTTGTAGCCGCGCGCGATCGCGCGCTGCACGGCGGACGTTCCTGCCGCTCGCATGATCCCACCCACGTTCGCTGCGCCAGTCTCCTGAAGGGCCGCGACCCCGCGGCGCGTGTAGTCGGGCGTGAGCTCAGAGTGCGCGTCGACCCGGATCACGACTGGATGGGAGCTCGCGCGGATCGCGTGGTTGAGCCCGGCCGGGATATCACGTTCGGGGTTCGCGACGAGGCGGACGCGAGGATCCGCTGCCGCGATCCGCGACGCGATCTCGTCGCTTGCGTCACGAGATGGGCCGAGCGCGAGCACGATCTCCTTGTCGCCAGCGTAATCCTGGTTCAGGATCGTGTGCACCGCGCGCTCGAGAAATCCTTCCTCGTTCAGCACAGGCATCACGTAGCTCACCGCTGGCACGTCTGGCAGGGGAGGGAGGAGTAGACCGGGGGAATCAACCACCCGTCGATCTTCCCACAGCGGGCTGCGGCTCGGCCTGAGTCGGGGCGGGCTATTCTGGTGGGATGCAGATTATGAAGGACAGCAAACGCGCCGTGAAGCTCGCCAAGCGTGTCCTGAAGGGACGCCGCGCCTACTTCGAACTCAAGGGGCTTCTCGACGAGCGCGGCCCGCTGCCCGAACAGCGCTACCGTGTTGGCGTCTACTTCGCCGACAGCGACGTCAACATCTACCAGATGCGGCAGTGGTACGCGCCACTACAGGAGCTGTCGAAGACCAGACCCGTCGTAATTCTCGCGCGCAACGCGGCAGGTGCGCTCCAGCTCATGCGCGAAAGTGGCCTCGACGTGGCATACGTGCCAAAGGTCACGAGCATTGAGAACTTCATCGCGACCCAGCAGCTCGACGTCGTGTTGTACGTCAACCAGAACACTCGCAACTTCCAGATGATGCGATACGGCGAACGCTGGCACGTTTTCATCAACCACGGTGAGAGCGACAAGATGTACATGACGAGCAACCAGTACAAGACGTACGACTACGCCTTTGTTGCTGGTGACGCTGCGCGCGCCCGCCTGTCCAAGGCGCTCTGGCAGTACGACGTCGAGGCGCGGACTGTGCCGATCGGCCGTCCCCAGGCAGACCACCTTGGCGGTGAGCCCGCCTACACGCCAGACGATCGAACCGTCGTGTTCTACGCACCGACGTGGGAAGGGGACCGGCCGGCGGCTAGCTACGGCTCCGTTGTCACGCACGGTGAGAGGCTCGTCACGCAGCTGCTCGCCACAGGACGCCACCGAGTCGTCTACCGCCCGCACCCCCGCTCAGGCGTTGTGAGCCCCGAATTCGGAGCCGCAAACGAGCGGATCATCGCGATGCTTGCTGAGGCGAACGCCGCTGATCCTTCCGCTCAACATGTCTACGACGAGTCGCCAGTACTCGGCTGGCAGCTGCGCGCCCCCGACGTCGCGATCTGCGATATCTCGGCAATGGTCTACGACAGGCTCGCGACTGGCCGACCGCTCATGGTGACGCGCCCGGTGTCCGAGGAAGCCGAGGTCGACGAGGGGGGCTATTTGAGCGTCTGCGAATGGCTCGACGCCGCCGACGCCGACAACATTGTGGCAGTGCTCGATCGGGTAATCAGTGACGAGGGCGCCCGCGAGCGGCTCGGAGAGTGGTCGACGCGCTACTTTGGTGACACGACGCCAGGCTCGCCGACGCGACGATTTGGTGAGGCGATCGAAACGCTGCTGTCCCGCGCGGACGCGGAACGCCTGCGGGCCTCCGAAACCTCAAAGTAGTGTGGCAACGGGCTCACAGAGCCTGATTCGTTTGGTAGGTTAGTTGGGTGCTGCCAGAAACCCCGCCTTCGTCGTCTGATGCACTGCCGGACGTAGGGGTCGGCGCTGCAGAAACCCCCGCCAAGACCCAGGCTGACGCGCTGCCATCGTTCGCAGACATGCCGAGTGCTGGCGCAGACGTGCCGAGTGCTGGTGCTGAGGAGTCGGCTGCCCCGGCGCCTGTGTCTGTGCGACCGGTTCCCGCTGTCGATGAGGCTTCCGCTGTCGACAAGGCTGCCGCTGCCGCCTCAGCAGGCAGCGCGGTCGGGGCAGAGCCGTCCGCCGCCGCGCCTCGCGCCCGGCGGACCCGTTCAGCTGACCCGAGCGCGACAGCCGAGGCGCCCGCGCGCAACCGCATTGAA
The DNA here is from genome assembly GCF_024399335.1 of Leucobacter aridicollis. Classification (NCBI taxonomy): domain Bacteria; kingdom Bacillati; phylum Actinomycetota; class Actinomycetes; order Micrococcales; family Microbacteriaceae; genus Leucobacter; species Leucobacter aridicollis. The sequence goes on along the minus strand of NZ_CP075339.1, from coordinate 2,255,777 downwards.
GTGCCGACGCCCTCGGTAGTCCGTGCGCGAGAGCGCGGCCGCGTCGCCGAGCAGAACCCGGTCGTGCTGCGCACCGAGATGCTGACAAAGGTGTACGGCTCGACTGTCGCCGCGAACGAGGTCTCGTTCGAGGTGCATGCCGGCTCACTCACGGGTGTTGTTGGCCCGAACGGCGCCGGTAAGACGACGACGCTGTCAATGATCAGTGGCCTGCTGCGGCCGAGCTCCGGCCGTGTCTCCGTCGGCGACGTCGACGTGTGGGCAGACGGAGCGGCGGCGAAGCGCCTCATCGGAACGCTGCCCGACCGCCTGCGACTGTTTGACCGCCTGACTGGTGGCCAGCTGCTGTACTACTCGGGCGTCCTGCACGGAGTCGCCGAGGCTGAGGTTGCGAAGCGGAGCGCCGAGCTTGCCGAGGCTTTCGGCCTCGAGTCAGCGCTCGACAGGCTCGTCTCTGACTACTCGGCAGGCATGCAGAAGAAGATCGCGCTCGCCTGCTCCATGATTCATGCACCCGAAGTGCTCGTGCTTGACGAGCCGTTCGAAGCGATCGATCCCGTCTCGGCAGCCAACGTGACAGACATCCTCGAGAAGTACGTCGCTGGTGGCGGTAGCGTCGTGATGTCAAGCCACAGTCTCGAACTGATTCAGCGAGTTTGTGACCACGTCGTCATCATCGTCGACGGCTCTGTCATCGCGCAGGGCACGGTCGACGCGGTGCGTGACGGCGTGAGCCTCGAGGATCGATTCCGGGCGCTCACTGGCATCGACGAGTCGAAGAAGGGGCTGCAGTGGTTGCACGGCTCTTCCGACTCCGAGTAGCGCTCGCCGGGGGCCTGTTCCGCGGCTCATTTGTTCGCGCCGCACGCGTCGCACTGCTGCTCGCCCTCTGCCTCGGCGCTTCTGCGGTCGCCCCCTTTGTGATCGCTTGGCTCACCGAACCAGGTGGGATCCGCGACGTTCTTGACGTGACAATCGGTGCGGTCGTACTTGCACTCGCACTGCTCGTGCCACTGTTCGACAGCCGACGAAACCTCGTACCACGGCAGTTTGGCCAGTTCCCCGCGAAGTCGGGGTCGGTCGCGCTGTCGATGCTTGTCACAACGATCGTGTCGTGGCCGGCATTGGTGATGCTCGTCTGGCTTGTCGCGCTCTGGTTTGCGCGCCCCGAGTGGCACGCCGCGGGCTGGATCGGCCCCGTCGCCCTCGTGCTCGCCGCGCTGCTCGCGATTGTCGCGGTGCGCTTCGGATCGGGCCTCTCGCAGCTCGTGATTGGTGACCGGTATGCCGGGGGCCTGCGCCTCACTGGCGGGATCCTGTGCATTGCCGTGCTGCCGCTGCTTGTCTTCGTCATCGCGGAGAGCCTGCGCTCGGACACAAATCAGGTGCTCGTCGACGCTGCTGGCGTGCTCGGCTGGACGCCCTTCGGCGCCGCGTTTGCGGCGATTGGCGACACCGTTGGCGGTGACGACGCGACAGCGACACTTCGCCTCGGCGTGCTTGCAGGCACGATCATCGTGCTCGCGATCGCATGGTTTGGCATCGTGGCGAAGTCGCTCACCTCGATTGAGCGCCCCCGCGACATCCTGAGCGCCCGCCGAGGCCTCGGTTGGTTCGAGCGCTTCCCGGCGAAGCCGGCTTCAGTGATTGCCGCGCGGCAACTGACCTACTGGCAGCGTGATCCGCGCTACCGCATTGCACTTATTGCCCTGCCGATCGCCCCGATCGCCGTTGTCGCCGCGTTCCTCATCGCAGGCGCCGACGTCGCGCTGGCCGCGGCGCTGCCGCTGCCAATCTTTATGCTGCTGCTCGGATGGTCGCAGCACAACGACATCGCGATGGATTCCACAGCGATTTGGGAACACGTCGCAAGCGGCATCAGGGGCTGGGCCGACCGTGCGGGCAGGCTTGCCCCTGCACTCATGTTTGGCGTGCCCGTTGCGGTGATCGGCTCGAGCCTCACTGTCACCTTCATGGGGGACTGGCGAGTGCTTCCTGCCGTGATCGGCATGAACGTTGGGGTTCTCCTGATCGCGACCGGCGTCGCGAGCGTTTTCTCTGCGCTCATGCCGTACCCGGCGACGCGTCCAGGCGACAGCCCGTTCGTGCAGCCGCAGTGGTCGGGCTCAGGATCGGGCACCTCCCAGACAGTGTCAATGGTCGTCGCGCTTGTCCTGTCTGTCGCGCCGGTCTGGATCTCTGCGGCGGCGATCTCCGACCCGTCATTTACGGGAAATATCTTCGCGCTGCTCTTCGGCGTCGGGTTCGGGTTCATCGTGCTGCTCGCTGGTGTCTCAATCGGCGGACGCATTTTCGATAGGCAGGGCCCAGAGATCCTCGCCGTCACCCAGATCTTCGATTAGCGAACTCGTCAGCTCGCTGACGCTGCCAGCGGGTAGAATGCACGTATGGGTATCTTCACGCGCGACACTCCTGACACCGGCGGCGGCCTCGACGTTATGGACCGCGAGCTTGAAAAGCTGCTCGAGGATTCGCAGATCGAGGACGGCGATCACGAGCGGTTCTCGCACTACGTTCCGAAAGACAAGATCGTCGAGTCTGCGGTTACGGGCAAGCCTGTCCGCGCGCTGTGCGGCAAGAAGTGGACGCCGTCGCGCGACCCCGAGCGTTTTCCAGTCTGCCCCGATTGCAAGAAGGTCTACGAACGGATGAAGAAATAGGCGTACCTGCCGCGACGCTTCGCTGTGTCCGTGATTCGGATGCGGTGTGTCTGATCACTCCGGCTCCTGTGTCTGGTCACCCACAGGCTTTGTGATCTGGTCTCACTCCCACCCTCTGTGGTTTGGTCGCTCCCGCGCCCTGTGATCTGCAGTGCATATGCGTGTCTGGGAGGTCTGGGGCATTTGTAACCCAGATCCAAGGTCTACTGGCTGTTGGCTGGCTGTAGCTAGCCGGGCGCGCCCAGGCCCTGGCCAGGGCGATACCCAGCCAGGGCCTGATCTGAGGTGCCGTGTCTAGCGGTACTCAGTGGGGATCGCTGGGTCGCCGCGGGTGAGGCTCATCGCGACGCGGGGGAGCTCTGCCACGCTGGTGCGGTGCCGCTCCCTCGCAAGTTCAATGCCGTCGGTGCCGATGTACTGGGGCTGGATCTCGCCGCCGATCACGAGATGCTCGAGCACCTCACGACTCGAGTCCGCGACCTCTGCGCCCTCGGGTTCGCCACCCGGGCCGTCGCCGAGGTAGATGAGTTCTGCGCGCGCCGCGCCGCGTGCGTTGTGCAGCCGGCGCACGCTCTTGCGGCCCCCGACCGAGGCCTTGTCGGTGCTCTTCTTCGCGACCGAGACCCACTCGCCGTTGTCGTCCTCGCGTGCGACGAGCTTGTAGACCATGCCCATGGTGGGGCTGCCCGAGCCGACAACGACCGAGGTGCCGACGCCGAACGAGTCCACTGGTGAGGCCGCGAGTGCCGCGACTGTGTGCTCGTCGAGGTCGTTCGTGACGGTGATGCGCGTGTTCGTGGCGCCGAGCGAGTCGAGCAGTTCTCGAACCTCGACGACAACGACAGGCAGGTCTCCCGAGTCGATGCGCACAGCGCCGAGACCGGTCCCGGCAACCTCAACGGCAGTGCGGACACCCTGCTCGGTGTCGTAGGTGTCGACGAGCAGTGTGGTGTCGGGGCCGAACGCCGCGATCTGTGCCTCAAAAGCTTCGCGCTCGGAATCGTGGAGCAGCGTGAACGAGTGTGCTGCGGTGCCCATCGTTGGGATCCCGTAGCTGCGGCCAGCCTCAAGGTTCGAGGTGGCGCTGAAGCCCGCAATGTAGGCGGCGCGTGCAGCGGCGACGGCGCTCCGCTCGCTGGTGCGGCGCGAGCCCATCTCGGCGAGCGGCTTTCCGTTCGCCGCGTAGACCATGCGGGATGCCGCGGTTGCGACAGCTGAGTCGTAGTTCATGATGCTGAGCGCGAGCGTCTCAAGGATGACGCCCTCAGCGAAGCTTGCCTCGACCGTGATGAGCGGGGAGCCAGGGAAGAACACCTCGCCCTCCGGGTAGCCCCAGATGTCTCCGGTGAAGCGGTAGTTCGCTAGCCAGTCGATGGTCTCGGCGCTCACGACGTTGTTTGCGCGGAGGAAGTCGAGTTCGGCGTCACCGAAGCGGAAGTTCGTGATCGCTTCGAGGAGCCTGCCGGTTCCGGCGACAACCCCGTATCGCCGTGCGCCCGAGAGCCTGCGCGCGAAGAGTTCGAAGACGCTGTTTCGGTTCGCGGTACCAGCCTTCAGTGCGGCGTCGACCATAGTCAGCTCGTAGTGATCGGTGAGCAAAGCAGTAGAGGTGTCCACTTCGCCAGCTTAGCGAGGTTTGTGAGCGCCGACCCCGACAATCGCGAGAAACCGGTGCCCAAACCTGGGAGTTTTCGCGCGCTATTTGCGCCGCGGCTCGCAAACCATATACTTGACCGGACAACCGGATAACTTCCGATTCACGACGAAGACGACGAGGAGGCAATGATGCTGTTTGAACTCGACAGTGCGCGCGGCGCGCTCCCGCTGTACGTGCAACTTGCGAATGCGCTTGAAGCTCACATCATCAACGACAAGCTCGAACCGGGCACCAAGCTGCCAAGCGAACCGACGCTTGCGGCGGAAAACAACCTGTCGCGTGCCACAATCCTCAAGGCCTTTGAGATGCTCGTCGACCGTGGCCTCGTTTCCCGCCACCAGGGTAAGGGCACCTTCGTGCGGTCGCGGCCGATGGAGCGCAGCCTTCCTGAGCTCACGAGCTTCAGTGAGCACGTCGACAGCCTCGGGCTGCGGCCCGGCAGCACCCTGCTCGACTACGCGGAGTACGCGGCGAACGCCCCGGGTCGACCCGCCTCGGCGTTCCCCGACGACGTCGACATCGTCGTCATCGAGCGCGCCAGAAGCGTCGGGGGAACCCCGGTCGGGTTGCAGCGCCTCATCATTCCCGCGCACGTCGCGCACAAGGTTGGCATCACCGAGTCGGTCGCGGCGCAGCCCGGCTTCTCGTTCTACGGCACGCTTCGCACGGCCGGTCTCGAGCTCTCGGCGGGGGAGGAAACGCTCCGCGCAATCAACGCGGACGCCGCTGAAGCCGAGCAGCTCGGCGTCGAGCCTGGCATCGCGCTCATCGAGGTGGATCGCCACTCGCGCGGCACCTCGGGGCAACTCCTCGAGCACGTGCGTGCACGCTACCTCGGTACCCACTATCTCTACCGCGTCACACTCAACAACCCATCCAATGGAGGATCTCATGAATCGAACTCGAGCACTGCTCTTCGCACCGGCGGCGGCTACGCTCATCGCCCTGACGGCGTGCGCGCCGAGTAACGGAGGACCCGCGACGGGAGGCAGCGGGGACAAGGTTGCCCTCGTTGTCGCGCAGGGCGGCCTCGGCGACCAGTCCTACAACGACCTCGCAAACGAGGGGTTCAAGCGGGCGGTGGCAGATACGGGTCTCACCCCGAGCACGATCGAGTCAGACGACATCGTCGGCCAGGGCGAGCAGTTGCTGCGCCGCGCCGGACAGGCAGGGATCAACCTGGTTGTCGACCTCGAGTTTTCACACAACGAGATGATCGGCAAAGTCGCCGCGGACTTCCCTGAGAGCGACTGGGTGATCTTCAACGCAGAGTCCGCCGGCGACAACGTCGCCTCGGTGCTCTTCCAAGAGCAAGAAGGCTCGTATCTCGCTGGCGCGCTCGCCGCGATGCAGACGACGAACACGAGCGACCCGAAGATCAACGCAGATAAGAAGCTCGGCGTGATCGGTGGCGCATCAAGCGTCGGCATCGACAAGTTCCTTGTCGGCTTCATCGAGGGAGCGAAGGCAGTGGACCCCGAGGTTGAGGTGCTCACTGCATACTCCAACGACTTCGCCGACCCGGCGAAGGGGCAGCAGCTCGCACAGGCAATGTTCGAGCAGGGCGCTGACATCGTGTACGCCGTCGCGGGCGGCACGGGCGCCGGCGTCATTCAGGCGGCACAGGACGCGAACCACTACGCGATCGGCGTCGATGACAACCAGGACGATCAGGCGCCAGGCTTTGTGCTTACGAGCGTGCTCAAGCGTGCGGACCTCGCCGTCGAGAGCGTGGTGAAGGACTACGCGAAGGGATCGTTCCCTGGCGGCAAAACCATCACATTCGGTCTGAAGGAGGATGCCGTCGGCCTGACCGATTTCGAGTTCACGAAGGACGCGATCGCTCCCGAAGCAATCGCGAAGGTCGAGGAACTCAAGGCCGGCATCATTGCTGGAGATATTCAGGTCTGGAACGTCGTCACCGACGGCTACCCCGACTACTTCCAGGGGAACTAACCAACACGCATCCGACAGGGAAGTCTGGAACTGATGGAACACGACATCCGGGTGGCGGGCAGCGACGCCGCTCCGCCACCCCGGATCGAGGCGCGGGGGATCGCACGATCCTTCGGCCCGGTCCGAGCGAATCGAAACGTCTCGCTCGCCGCGCACAGGGGGCAGGTGCTCGCCGTCATCGGCGAGAACGGCGCGGGCAAGAGCACCCTCATGAAAATGCTCTATGGCCTCGACAGGCCCGATGAGGGCACGATCCTCATCGACGGCGAACCAGTGCGGCTTTCGAGTGCGCGGGACGCCATTCGACGCGGCATTGGACTCGTGCAGCAGGAACTCGCGATCGTCCCCGACCTGACGCTCCTCGAGAATCTCGTGCTCGGCAGCGAGCCGATGTCGGCCGGGCGCATCGATTGGGCGCGCGCTCGCCGCGAGGCAGAGGTGCTCGCTGAGTCCGTCGGCACCGACATCAACTGGGATCTGCAAGCCGCCCACGCTCCGATCGCCATTCAGCAGCAGGTCGAGATTCTGCGGCTTATTGGGCGTGGGGCCGACCTGCTCATCCTCGACGAGCCGACGGCAGTGCTCGCGCCGGTCCAGGCGGCGCAGCTGCTTGATCTGCTCAGGCGGCTCGTTGCCGATGGCAAGACTGTCATCTTCATCAGCCACAAGCTCGGCGAGGTGCTGCGCGTCGCGGACGAGATAACGGTGCTGCGCGCCGGGATCACCGAGCCCGCGATCTCGCGGGCCGATGCGACGATCGAGGGCCTCGCCACGCTCATCATGGGCGGCGAAGCCGCGCCCTCGGACGCCGGGACCCCAGGGACGCCGCGCGAGGTCGTCCTCGCATGCAGCGGACTGAAGGCGACAGACGACCGCGGGATCGAGCGACTTTCCGGGGTCGACCTCGAGGTCCGCGCGGGCGAGATTCTCGGCGTGGCCGCCGTGTCCGGCAATGGCCAGGACGAGCTCGCCGAGGTGCTCATCGGCCTGCGGCGGCTCGCTGCGGGCTCCGTCGCGCTTCGCGGAACGAACGTGACCCGGACGTCCGTGCGGGCCCGGCGCAAGGCGGGGTTCGGGTATGTGAGCGCCGACCGCAAGCACGAGGGCCTCGCGCTCGATCTGTCGATCGCCGATAACGCGATCGCGTCGCCGTCACTCACCGCGCTCACTCGCGGCGGCTGGTTCTCGCCCGCACGCGTGAAGGCGGCCATCAGCTCGGTGCTCACGACGGGTGCTGTGCGCTACGGTTCCGAGAATGATCCGATCTCGAGTTTGTCAGGCGGCAACCAACAGCGCGTCGTGATCGCGCGCGAGCTTCGCGACCGGCCGGAGGTGCTCGTCGCGAGCCAGCCGACGCGTGGCGTCGACATTCGCGGTATCGCGTTCATCCACGAGCAGTTGCGTCAGGCACGCGATGCGGGCAGCGCTGTCGTGCTGTTCAGCGAGGAGCTCGACGAGATTCAGGCGCTCGCCGACCGCATCCTGGTGCTGCACCAGGGGCGCGTCGTCGGCGAGCTCGGGCGAGACGCTGACCGCGTCGTGCTCGGCAAGCTCATGCTCGGCATGGCGGAAGAGAACGATGCTCGCTCCGGCGGGCAGCACGAGGACGGGGAGACCGCGTGACACACCAGCAGGCGCCTGAGACCGGCGCGCACACCAGCTACGTTCCTGTCCCCGTCCCGAAGCGTTTCTCGTGGCGGGCCGCGGGAGAATCCGCTTGGCGGATCGCAGTCCCCGTCGTGATCGCGCTCGCGGTTGGAGCGGTCGCCCTCATCCTGGGCGGCGCAAACCCGCTCGAGATCTACGGCATGCTCGTGCAAGAGGCGTTCGGCGATGCCGCGAGGATCAACGCGACGCTGACCGCGGCGACGCCGCTGCTCTTCACTGGGCTGGCGGCAGCGATCGCGTTCCGGGGCGGCGTCTTCAACGTCGGAGTCGAGGGGAGCTTCGGGTTCGCCGGGCTCGCCGCGGCCGTCGTCGGAGTGAGCGTCGGAGCCCTCCCGCCAATGCTCGCCATAACCGCCTGCCTCGTTGCTGGCATGCTTGCGGGAATCGCCGTTGCGTTGGTTCCTGCGATCCTGCGTACCTGGCTCGGCGTTGACGAAGTCGTCTCGACGCTTATGTTCAACTTCATTGTCACCGGAGTCACGGCCTGGCTCGTGCAGTCATACTTCTTGGCGCCGGGGCAGGCGAACTCGGCTACGGAGTACGTCGCAGGGTCGGCGGAGCTTCCCCTGCTCGCTCCTCCCGGACAGCTCAACGCAGGGTTCGTGCTCGCGATCGCGCTCGTCGTCTTCTACGGCTTCTGGATCAAGCGCAGTCAGCTCGGCTTCGAGTTCGACGCGGTCGGGAAGACCGCGCGGTTCTCGCTGGCGCAGGGGCTGCGGGTGCGCACGGTGCTGATGAGCGCGATGCTCATCTCGGGTGCGATCGGCGGTCTCGGCGGCGCAGTGCACGCGCTTGGCGTCGTGCACCGGTTCTCGGTCGGGTTCTCAGCAAGCTTCGGCTTCACCGGCATCGCGATTGCCCTGCTTGCCCGATTCAACCCCGTTGGCGTGGTCATCGGCGCCGTTGCGTTCGGCGCACTCGCGGCTGCCGGGGCGACCGTCCAGCTCTTCGTGAACATTCCGATCCAACTCATTAGCATCCTGCAGGGCACGATCATGATGCTCGCCGTTGCGCAGTTCGCGATTCCGCGGCTCTTGCGCGGTCGAAAGGCGAAACGGAACCAGACGGAGGTGTCGGCATGATCGACAGCATCATCAACTCGACGCTGCTGCTCGCAGTTCCGATCGTGCTTGCCGCGCTCGGCGGCGCAGTACACCGGCGCGCCGGCGTCGTGAACATCGGTCTCGAAGGCCAGATGCTCGTTGGCGCTTTCGCCGGCATCCTGTCGAGCGCCGCGACCGGTAACTGGGTCGTCGGCGTACTCGTCGGGGGCGCGGCTGGCGCCGTCGCCGGCCTGATCATGAGCCTGGTCATCACGCGGCTCGCCGCGAACGAGATCATCGTCGGGCTTGGCTTCAACATTGTTGTGCTCGGCATCGTCGGGTTCGTCTTGCGGAGCGTGTACGGCGTCTCGGGGACGCTGCGGTTCCCCGAGCAGCCCCGCATCCCGCGCATCACGATTCCCGGGCTCGCTGACGTTCCCGTGCTCGGCGCGATCCTGAGCGGAAAGGACGTGCTGTTCTGGCTCGCCGTCGTGCTCGTGCCGGTGCTCGCCTGGGTATTTGCGAACACGCGGTGGGGGATCCGGACGCGCGCGACCGGGGCGAACGAATTCGCGACGGCCTCGCTCGGGGTCAGAACGCTCGGCATCCGCGACCTCGCCGGCTCGATTGCGGGCCTCCTCGCGGGCCTCGGAGGAGTGGCGCTCGCACTCGGCGTGAGCGGCCTGTTCAACGAGAACATGATTGCCGGGCGCGGATTCGTTGCACTCGCGGCTTTCTATTTCGGCCGTTCGCGCCCGCTCCCGACGGCGCTCGCATGCCTGCTGTTCTCGTTCTTCGACGCCCTCCAGGTGCGGCTGCAGACGAACAGCGAATTCCCGACCGACCTTATCCAGACCCTGCCGTACATCGCCGTCGTTGCGGTGCTCGCTTGGACCGGTTTCACGACGCTTCGTCGCAGCAGCCGTGTCGCCGTCTGATCCACCGACAGGAACTCTAGTGAACACACACCACCCGAAGACAGCACTGCTGCTCGTCGACGTCATCAACTCGTTCTACGAGGCGGGGCAACCGAACTACTACCCCGATGTCGAGGACACGCTGCCCGCGCTCGCTGAGCTGCGCGACACCGCTCGCGAGCGCGACGCGCTGCTCGTCCACTCGGTCGAACGCCACTACCGTGGGCTCGCCGACTTCGAGTTCGCGAAGTTGCCGCGACACCACCAAGACGGGGAGCACGACGCCGCGTACTTCTCGGGGTTCGAGCCCGTGGAGCGCGCGAACGAGATCGTCGTGCCGAAGCGGCGCTACTCCGGGTTCTACGCGACGGACCTTGACCTCGTCCTGCGCGAGCAGGGAATCGAACGCGTCATCGTCGCGGGCGTGAAGACGAACGTGTGCATCCGCGCGACGGTACAGGACGCGTTCGCCGGCGGCTTCGACGTGTTCGTGCCACGCGAGGCAACGAACTCGAACCGACCTCATCTCGCGGAAGCAAGCCTCGAGGATATCGACCGGTACTTCGGGCGGGTCGGCTCCCTCGCCGAGGCGAAGGATCTGCTGTGACGGCCGTCGCCCCGCTCCTGCTCGTCACCGGCTATGCCAGTGTCGACTTCGCCATGCAGCTCGCGCCGTTTCGTGGGACAGACGCGACAACGACGGTGCTTGGCCGCGCTGACGAATGGCCGCGATACGGCGGCGTCGCGCACGTCACCCGCGCAGCGGCCGCACCGCGAGCGCCCGACCCGAGCGGCAAGGGCACGGCCGTCGTCGGGTCGAGCGTGCGCGTCGAAGCGCTGTCCTGGGTCGGACAGGACCCTGACGGAGCCGCGTGGATCGACGCCGTCGAACGCGGCGGCGCCGGATGCGGTGGCATCGCCACGCGTGGGACGCGCAGCCCGACATCGTTCCTCCTCTACCCCGAGGGCGACGGCACGATCTGCCTGTTCGACCCGGGAGACTGCCACGACGGCGCATTGACGAGCGAGCAACGGCGGCTCGCGGCCGCAGCCGATGCGGTCGTCGTCACGATCGGCCCGGAGCATGCCACGCGGGAACTGCTCGACGCGATCCGCCCCGACGCGACGCTCTGCTGGATCCTCAAGCAGGATCCCGACTCGCTCAGCGGCGACCTCGCAACAGCGCTCGCCGCCCGCGCCGACGTCATCACGCTGAGCGAGGGCGAGAGTGGCTACCTCGCGGGAATCGCGGCAGCGGCCAGGCCCGGCACCGACATCATCGTGACACGGGGCTCGCGTGGCGCCGAACTGCGCCGAGTGACCGCGAACGCGACGATCGAGCCCATCGGGTCCGTACCCGCCGAGCCGGTGGCCGGCGTCGACACGACCGGCGCGGGGGACACGTTCTCAGGGACGCTCGCCGCCCGCATCGCAGCCGACCCCATTCGCGCTCGCGACCGCGCTCACGACACCGACCCGCACCCCATGCTCGAGCACATCGCCGCGGCCGCAGCAGCGACCGCGGCCATGCTCAGAGCCCGCGCCACCGACCTGGGGCGTTGAGCGCGCGACACCGCGCTCACCACACAGACCACAACACGAATGAGAGAAGCAATGACTGCAACACGAGAAGCCTGGTACATCCACTGCACACCCGACCAGGTCGGCGAAGACGCCATCATCGTCGGGGACCGGGGCCGCGTGCTCCTCGCGACTGAACTGCTCGAAGACGCCGTCCTGCTGAACGAGGATCGCGGACTCACGACCGCGACGGGCACGTACAAGGGGCGCCGGATCACGATCAGCGCGTTCGGAATGGGCGCGCCGATCGCCGCGGTCGTCGTCGAGGAACTCTCCTACATCGGCGTGAAGCGCGTGCTGCGGCTCGGCACCGTGATGACCGCCAGCGACACCCAGCTCGGGTCGCTCGTCGTCGCGCACGGCGCCACCCGCGGCGAGGGCACCTCCGCAGGTTACCTTCCGCTCGAGTACCCAGCGGTGCCCGACTTCGAGCTCACCGCGAAAGCGGAGCAGGCGGCCCGAGCGACCGGGCGCACCGTCGTCACCGGGATCTACGAGTCCGCCGACGGCTTCTACACGGAGCTCATGCGGCGCGACAACCCCGCAGGCCAGGCGGAGCTCGTCGAGCGACGCCGCGCGCAACACATCGTCGGCACCGACATGGAGACGAGCGCGGTGTTCGTCGTCGCCCGCGCCCGCGGCATCGCGGCCGCGTCGCTCTGCCTTGCGAGCGTCGCAGGCGACAACTTCGCAAAGCTCGACGGCGAGGATCGGCGCCAGGCCGAGCTCGACCTGCTGCAGGCTGGCCTCGAAGCGCTCGTCGCCGAGTGATCGCCGCTACAAGAACCACACACGAAAGAGGAAAACACATGAGTATTGCACGCGGATACTTCGACGACGTCATCGCCAAGCTTGCCGGCGTTCGTGACACGCAGGACGAGGCGATCAAGCAGGCCGCAGAGATCTGCGCCGACACCATCCAGAACGACGGCCTCGTATTCACCTTCGGCACCGGCCACGGTGGCTTTGCAGCCCTCGAAATGTTCCCACGCACCGGCGGCGTGACAGGCTTCCGTCCGATTGTTGAAAGCTCGATTGCGCTGATGCATCACGTACTCGGCGACCAGGGCACCGCCCAGTACCGCTTCCTGCACACGCGCGAGGGGTACGGCAACGCGATCCTCCGCTCGCACCAGATCAAGGAGGGCGACTCGCTCATCCTGTTCTCGCACTCGGGCATCAACGCCGTGATCCTCGACATGGCCGTCGAATTCAAGGAGCGCGGACTGAAGGTGATTGCAGTCACCTCGGTGCCGCACTCCTCACAGGTCGAGAGTCGCCACTCGAGCGGGCACCGGCTCTTCGAGATCGCAGACGTCGTCATCGACACGGGCATCCCGCTCGAGGACGCCTCACAGTACATCGACGGTCTTGAGTTCCCCGTTGGACCAACGTCGACATCGATCGCGGTCGCCGTCGGCCACGCGATCAACGCGTCCACCTCGGCGGCGCTCGTCGCGCGCGGCGAGACCCCGATGATCATGGTGAACACGAACTCGAACCGCACGAAGCTCGCGCACCAGCAGAACGACCGCAACTACGCGGAGCTGTGGCGCCGTCTCCGCTCGCGCGAGTTCTCCGCGCCGGAGGTGAAGTGACCGTGGCGAGTCTCGACCGCGATCTCTGCATCGGCGGGGACTGGACGCCATCCCTGAGCGGCGACCGCATTGAGGTGCGCGACCCCGCCACCGGCGAGCTTGTCGGAACGAGCGCGGTCGCGAACGCCGCCGACGTCGACCGGGCGGTCGTCGCCGCGCAGGAGGGGTTCACCCGCTGGAACCTGCTCACCGCCGACGAGCGCGCCGAGATCCTCATCCGCGCCGCCGCACTCGTCGACGAACGCACCCCGACGATCGCCGAACTGCTCACCCGCGAGCAGGGCAAACCCGTCCCCGACAGCGTCAAGGAGATCTCCTTCGGCGCCCAGGTGATCCGCTACTACGCGGAGCAGGGGCGACGAGTGTGGGGATCGATGCGCCCGACCGCGCGGAAGGACATTCGCTCGCTCGTCACCTGGGAGCCGCTCGGCGTCGTCGCCGCGATCGTGCCCTGGAACTACCCGGTCGACCTCTACGCGTGGAAGATCGGCCCGGCGCTCGCCGCCGGCAACTCGGTGGTCGTGAAGCCGCCCGTCGAGGCGCCGCTCGCGATCGCGGAGTTCGTGCGGTGCTTCCTCGACGCGGGCCTCCCCGAGGGCGTGCTCTCGGACCTGCCCGGAGCGCTCGAGGCGGGATCGCGGCTGTCGGAGCACCCCGACGTCGCCGCGATCACCGCGACCGCATCCACGGCGACCGGCCAGGCCATCATGCGCTCGGCCGCGGCCACGATGAAGCGCGTCACCCTCGAACTCGGCGGCCACTCTCCGTTCATCGTGCTCGACGACGCGAACATTGCCGAGGCAGCGGCGGGTGCCGCGCGCCGCTCGTTCTCGAACGCCGGCCAGATCTGCATCGCCGTGAACCGCATCTACGTTGCCGACAGCATCGCCGACGAGTTCGCTGAGGCGGTCGCTGCCGAAGCACGCGCGATCACGCTTGGCCACGGCGTCGACGCAGGGGTGACCGGTGGCCCAGTCACGACGCCCGCAGTAATTGAGAAGACCCGCAAGCACATTGACGAGGCAGTTGCTCGGGGCGCTGTGCTCGGTGCTGGCGGCAAGAACGCTGTGGTGCGCGACGGGCTCGACGCCTCGATGTTCTTTGAGCCGACGGTGCTCGATCGTGTACCGGTCGACGCGCTTGTGATGCACGAGGAGAGCTTCGGTCCGCTTGTCGCCGTGCACCGCTTCGGCGCATCGGACGACGTCGTCGAACTCGCGAACCGCGGAGATTACGGTCTCGCCGCCTACGTCTTCGGCGATGACCTCGACCGCGCCTGGGGCGTTGCCGAGGGGCTGCACGCTGGTGGCGTCGGAGTGAACGTCAACGATGTTTCCGAGCTCCAAGCCCCCTTCGGGGGCTGGAAGATGTCGGGCTTCGGGCGTGAGCTCGGGCCCGAGGGGCTGCAGGGCATGATGCAGCAGCGTCACATCCGTATCCGCAGACGGAACGGCTAACGGGCGACTCTCGGGGAGCGCTCGCGGCCAAGGCAGGGCCCGCCGCGAGCGCTACCGGAAGTCGCGTGACGCGATAGCCTGCGGGGCCGGAAGCGGCTCGAATCCGTGCGCGATGACGTTGAAGACACCCTCGGGCGATCTGTCGGCGACGCCGCGAACGATCATCGCGGGCGCCGACTGCGCGACGAGCCGATGTGCCTGCCACACCTTCGCCCACACGACGATGTTGACGGTGCCGCTCTCATCTTCAAGCGTGAGAAAGGTCACGCCGGCGGCTGTGCCCGGCCGCTGCCTGTGGGTGACGAGGCCGGCGACCTCGACAGTTGAGCCGTTTTGCGACCCCCGGGCGAGGTCGGAGCGGATGATGCCGCGCGCATCGAGTGAGCCTCGCAGTAGCGCGAGCGGGTGCGTTCCGGTCGCCACCCCCGTCGTCCACAGGTCGAGCGAGGTCTGCTCGGCCTCGGTCAGCACGGGAAGCAGCGGCGGCTGTACGTGAACGGCGATGCCCGGCAGATACCGATCCCGGTTGTCGGCGGCAGGCCCGGCGCCCCACAGCGCGTCGCGTCGTGAGAGCCCAAGCCCTGCGCATGCCCCCGACGACGCGAGCGCCTCGAGCTGCTCGCGGTCGAGGTCCGCACGCCTGGCGAGATCCGCGAGGTCCGCGAACGGCCCGGCGGCGCGCGCCGCCACGATCCGCTCGGCGATCTTTACGCCGATCCCGCGCACCTCGGAGAGCCCGAGCCTGGCCGCGAACCGCCCGTCCCTGCGGTGCTTGCCGCTCGTGTCAGGGGCGGTCTCGTCGAACGGCCCGACGGGCGGGTGATCGCCCGCCGCGCACTCAGGCAGCCCGGTGGGCGCGAGCCGCGAGGGGGCGACGCCAGCGACGGATTCAGGGCCCGGCCTGGACCCCGCCCTGGCGTCCAACGGGATCGGCTCGACGCCCGCGTGCACAGCGGAGAACTGCACGTCAGGCGGGCGCACCACAACGCCGTGCCGTTTCGCATCTTCGGCGAGGCTGCGCGGCGAGTAGAAGCCCATCGGCTGCGACTGCAGCAGCCCGGCGAGGAACACCGCGGGGTAGTGCAGCTTGATCCACGAGCTGACGTAGACGATGAGCGCAAAGCTGATCGAGTGGCTTTCCGCGAACCCGAAGTCGGCGAACGATTCGAGCTGCGTGTACACGAGCTGCGCCTGTTCGCCGTCGATCCCGTTTGCGCGCATCCCGGCGAAGATCTTCTCGCGGAGCGAATCCATTCGTTCCTTGCCTCGCTTGGACCCCATCGAGCGCCTGAGCAGGTCGGCGTCCTCGCCGGTGCACCCGCCGACTGTCGTGGCGATCTGCATGAGCTGCTCCTGAAAGAGCGGTATCCCGAGCGTCCGAGCGAGCACAGGCTCGAGGCTCGGATGCGAATAGGTGATCTCCTCCTTGCCGGCTCGCCTGCGCAGATACGGGTGCACGGCGCCCCCCTGGATGGGACCGGGACGAATGAGCGCGATCTCGATCACGAGATCGTAGAAGCTTCGCGGGCGCAGCCGGGGGAGCGTGTTCAGCTGCGCGCGGCTCTCGACCTGGAACACGCCGATCGCATCGCCCCGGCACAGCATGTCGTAGACCGCTGCCTCTTCTTTCGGGATTGAATCGAACGTCCATTCCTCGCCAGTCGCCGCCGCGACCATGCGTAGCGTCTTGTCGATCGCGCTCAGCATGCCGAGGCCGAGCAGGTCGAACTTCACGAGCCGCATCGCCGCGCAGTCGTCTTTGTCCCACTGCAGCACGGTGCGCTTCTCCATGCGCGCGTGCTCGATCGGGCAGACCTCGCCGACGGGACGCTCGGTGAGCACCATGCCGCCCGAGTGGATGCCGAGGTGCCTCGGCGCGCCCTTGAACTCGTTCGCGAGCCGCAGCACCGGCTCTGGGATCGCGGCGTACGGCGAGTGCGCGTCGTCAACCGCGGCCGCGCGGGGTCTCCGGCGGGAACGCTCGCGGGCGTTCGCCGGAGGATCCTCTGCTCCCGCCCCCGCATCAGCGCTCGACTGCTCGGCGGGGAACGCGTCGTGGTGGCTGATGCTGCGCGTCCACGCACGCTGCTCGGCGACGCTGTATCCGAGCGCCTTCGCGGCGTCTCGGATCGCCGCCTTTGGGCGGTAGGTGATGACGTTCGCGACCTGTGCAGCGTTGCGCCTCCCGTATTTCTCGTAGACGTACTGGATCATCTCCTCGCGCCGCTCGGAGTCGAAGTCGACGTCGATGTCTGGCTCTTCCTCACGCAGGCTCGAGAGGAAACGCTCGAAGGGAAGGCCGTAGAAGATCGAATCGACCGAGGTGACCTTCAGTAGGTAACAGATCGCCGAGTTCGCCGCGGACCCGCGCCCCTGGCACAGGATCCCGCGGGAGCGCGCCTCCCGCACAATGTCGTGCACGATGAGGAAGTAGCCGGGAAAGTCGAGTTGTTCGATCACGTCGAGCTCGCGTTCGATGCGTTCGCGCCGCGGGGCGTCGAGGGTGTCCTGGTCAGCGCCGTAACGCTCGACGGATCCCTGCCAGACGAGCTCCCGCAGCCAGCTCATCTGGGTGTGTCCCTCGGGGAGGTCGAGTTTCGGGAGCCGCGGCGTCGCCTCCCTGAGCGAGAACGCGAGCTCCCTCGCAAGCGGCACAGTTCGAGTGACGGCGTCAGGATGGTTGGGGAAGTGGCGGAGCATGGCCTCGGCGCTCCGAAGGTGCGCGACGCCAGCAGCGGGCAGGTGCGGATCGAGCTCCGCGAGGCTGCGCCTGGCCCGCACCGCAGCCATCGCCTCCGCGGTGCGTGTCGCCGGCCTGGTCGCGGCGTGCACGGCACCAGTCGCGAGCGTCGGAACGCCTGCAAGAGCGGCGAGTTCGGCGAGCGCAGCGTTGCGGGCGTCGTCGCCGGGATGCCCGTGGTGCGTGAGCTCGACGTAGACGTTGTCGCGCCCGAACAGCGACGTGAGCCGCTCGAGCGCCACTCCCGCCGCCGCTCGACCGTTGCGCTCAAGCGCGCGCCGAACTTCGCCTTTGCGGCACCCGGTGAGCACCACCCACTCGCCCTCGCCGGCGGCCGCGAGCTCCTCGATGTTGTAGACGGGACGCCCCTTCTCGCCCCCAGCGAGCTGGCCCTCCGTGATCGCGGAGGCGAGCCTGTGATAGCCGGCGGTGCCGCGCGCGAGCACGAGAAGATGATCTCCCGCCGGGTCGGCCGCGCCGAGCTGCGGGGCCTCCAGCCCGAGCGTGAGCTCCGCCCCGTACACCGTGAGGAAATCGGGGGTCTGCAGCGCAGCCTCGGCGAACCTTGGCGCCCCGTAGAAGCCATCGTGATCGGTGATCGCGAGCCCCACAAGGCCGAGGCGCTGCGCCTCGGTGACAAGCTGCTCGGGAGACGAAGCGCCGTCGAGGAAGCTGTAGTGCGAGTGCGCGTGGAGCTCCGCGTACTGTGGGGCGTCGGACGCGCGGGTGGGGCTAGTCATACTTGCCCTCCGCGAACCAGGTCGTCGTCTCCCCGTCTGACTCGCCAGGGCGTACGCGGGCGAGCAGCAGCCAGCTGTCGCCCGTATCGAGCTCGAGCTGCAGCCTGAACCGCTCCGGCCTCCCATCCCACCAGTGCTCGCGGATCGGCCACGGCTTCGACCAGCCTCGCACAGCCCCCGGCGACCGGTGCCCTTCAACGCGCAGCGCGTACGGCGTGGCCGCGAGCAGGTCCTCAGCGTCGACGCCGACAACGGTGCCTGCCTCGTCGAGCAGCCGGGCCCGCAACGGCGGGGAGAACACGAGCGTCGGGTGCGGCGCGGAAAGGGCGCCCGGCCACGGCCCGGGCGCTCGGTCGCGTTTCGGCGCGGAACCCCAGTGCGTAAACTGCTGCCGCTCGAGCAGCAGCCTGCCGCCGTCGAGCGACACCGTGCCGACCCCGCCGGGGCCGAGGAGTCCCTGCGCCCGGCTCAAATGGTGGTGCACGCGCTCGTCCGGCCCGCTCGTCCAGAGCCCGGGTTCGTGCGAGGCGATCCTGTCGGTTCGTACGGGGGCGATCCTCACCGTCGCGATCCCTGCGCCCGCGCCGCGCTCATCGGATCCGCTGAACCCCGCCACGAGGCTCTCAGACTGCCAGCGCAGCCTCGCCAGCGCGTCCTGCGGGGAGAAGAACCTCGGGTGCGCCCAGTCGCGCTCGTGCCGGATCCCGATGTCGTCGGTGAGCGTCACCCGCAGCGAGGTACACACGAGCCGCTCCTCGGTGAGCGCGCCGATGAAGCGTTCAACGAGCGAGCTGCAGGCGAACGTGAGCTGCTCCGTGCCGGCGATGGGCGGCTCGAAGTCGAGTGAGAGCGCGAAATCTCGAGCCGCCTGCTGCGCCCGGACAGGCTCGCCACGCTCGCCGTCCTCACCGCGCGCGTGCCTGTGCGCAAGCACACCGCCTGGGCCAAATCGCGCACGTACCGCGTCCTCTGGGAGCGCGGCGAACGCGCCGAGCGTGTAGATGCCGAGGCCTGGCAGCAGCTGCCCGAGCTTCTCATCAGTCGCGCACCCCACAGGCAGGTCGCTGAGAAACGCGGCCGCGCCGCCAGGCTCGACGATTCGAATGCAGTCAGCCGGATCCGGATCCGCGCTCGCCGCTAACTCCGCCGCGAACCTGCCATCGGCGATACCGACTCGCGCCCGCCCGAGTCCCTCCGCGCGCGCGAACTCGAGTAGCGCGTTCGCTACCGCGCGCTCACCGCCGTAATAGCGCACAGGGCCACGCGCCCGCATCGCTACGAGCCCCGGGCGAAGCTCCTCGATCGCGGGCACAAGCTCGGTGAGCTTCGCGAAGACCGGCGCGAAGTCAGGCGGCGCTTCGGTGGTCTCAGCTGCCGCGGACGAACGGCCAGATTTGGTGTCCTCGCGCGGCCACTCGACGAAGTGCAGCGTGATGACGCGTTCGGGGGGCATGTCACACCGCCCTGAGCGCTCGGCTATGAGGGGTGGAAAGCTGCGCGGGAACGCGGTCGCTCGCCAGGCACCCCCGTTCAAACCTGACAGCGTGGCGTCTGGTGCCCCGGCGATCCTCGGACTGCACAGTTAGCTCCCGAGTCGTAAGCGCGCCGTACCCAGCGCCGAGCCCCGACCAGCGCGAGGAGAGCACAGTCAGGCGAGACTCGCTTCGCGCCCAATCGCCAAGCACCACGAGTGCTGAACCATGCTCGCGAAGTCTGGCGCCGAGCCGCTCGATATCGGCGGGGGAGACACGGCTGTCGAAGCGCGCGACGACGATTGAGAGCGTCTCGCTGAGCGTGCCTGCGAGGGTGAGTGCGTGCCTGCCCGGATCAGGGATGAGGACGCACCGGTCGAGCGCGACGCCGAGAGAGACTGCTGCCTCGGCGCCGAACGCTGGGCAGCCGAGCACGCCGCACCACGCTCCACCCTGAGACGCCTCCGCGAGGAATGAAAGTGCGAGCTGCCACGACCCCTGCACCGAATAGGCGGACCCGGCGCGCAACGCACCACCTGGCAGCAACGACCGCAACCCGTGCGCGGTGGGGAGGGCGCGCTCGTCGATCCGCAGCGGCTGCATCTCGCTGATGCGCTGCCGCAGATCTGGGAGTGACGCCGCGGAACTCATGCGACCATATTCGAACATATGTTCGAATAGGTCAAGCTGAGGTTTGTGGTGCCCGCGTGTCGGCGAACCAGCCTAAGATGGAGGGGATGAATGAGGACGATCTTGAGGAATACGAACGCGATGCAGAGCTGGCGCTGTTTCGCGAATATCGCGACATTGCGAGTCAGTTCCGATACGTAGTCGAGACCGAGCGCCGCTTCTACCTCGCAAACGAGGTGGACCTCAAGCGGAACGACGCGGGCAACGATTTCTACTTCGAGCTCACCATGGGTGACGTGTGGGTGTGGGACGTGTACCGTTCTGACCGCTTCGTGAAGTCGGTGCGCGTGCTCACGTTCAAGGATGTCAACGTTGAAGAGCTCTCAACCCGCGAGCTGAAGTTGCCGCAGGAGCTGTCGATCGACGACTAGGTAGCTGCTGGGTGCCGTCTTTGGCTGTCGACTAGCTGTCGCCGACGTTTACCCACTAAAGCCCCGGAACCCCTTGTGGGTGCCGGGGTTTTGTGTTCCCGGAATGTGTTGCGCCGCGTCGCGTGTGCTGTCCCGCGGGGTGCGTCTGGGTTGACAATCGCTCACGCGCGTTGCAAAATGTTCGCAGAGAGAAAAATGTTTCTCAGAACGAACACAAGGGAGTGTTGTTGAAGATGACCCACAGCGACGACTATCGCGGAGCCACCGCGTCGCTCCAGGCGGCTTTCGCATGAGCGATAGCGCAGTCTTTCACCGTGACTTCGGCGCAGACTACCCGCTGATTGCGAGCGCTCAGGGAAGCTACCTCTACGCTGAAGACGGTACGGAATACCTCGACGGAAGCTCGGGCGCCGTGGCCGCAAATCTCGGCCATGGGATTACCGAGATCGCTGACGCCATGCATGAGCAGGCGTTGCGGGTGGGATTCGCGCACACGCTCCGGTTCGAGACCGCAGCACTCCGTGACGCTGCGGCACGTATCCAAAGCCTCGCGCCAGAAGGATTGACTCGCGTGTTCTTTGCTAGCGGGGGATCCGAGGCAAACGAATCAGCGTTTAAGCTCGCGCGCCAGTACCACCTGAGTCGTGGCGAGGGCAGCCGCCACCTGGTCATCGGTATGTGGGATAACTACCACGGCAATACACTCGGGGCGCTCGCGGTTGGAGGAGACGCTTCGCGGCGGCAGCATTACGCCCCCATGCTCCCGCGCAGTCTGAGGCTGCCGAGTTGGCGTGACAGTGTGGACCCGATGGCACCGGCCATTGCGCTCGAGAAGCTCGTACGTAGCGAAGGCGCAGAGAACATCTCAGCGCTCATCCTTGAGCCATTCGTTGGAAGTCAGCTCGGCGCGTTCGAACCCGAGCATGAGGCGCTGCGCAGGATCGCAGAGACCTGCCGCGCACACGGTATCGTGCTGATCGCCGATGAAGTGATGACGGGCTTCGGGCGCTGTGGCACGAATTTCGCCGTTGAGCGCTCGGGAATCGTTCCCGACCTCATGACCTTCGGCAAAGGTGTCACTGGAGGCTACGCGCCCCTCTCGGGGGTGATCGTTTCCGAGCCCATCGTGCAGGAAATACGCGACTCGGGTGGTGTATTCCACCACGGGTACACCTACAGTGGTCACCCTGTTGCCGCCGCTGCTGCCGCAGCCGCACTGCGGTTCTACTCGGAACATGACGTGCTCGCAAACGTCGCCCTGCGGGGTGCGGAGCTGCGTTCGGGGCTCGAGGAAACCGCGGCGCGTTACCCAGAGGTTGTTACCGAGGTCCGAGGAGCGGGGCTATTGCTCGCGCTCGAACTCTCGCCCGCACTCACCTCCTGTGGCGGGGCGAACGCACTCAACCGAGAAGCGATGGCGCGGGGGCTCGTGCTCTACCCCGGTGCTTCAACGCGTGCGGACAGTAAAGGAAACACTACCGTCGTGCCGCACCTGCTCGTTGCCCCGCCGCTCACTGCCACACCCGAGGAGATCGCAGAGCTGCTCTCTCGGCTCGACAGAGCGCTGCGAGCTCACACCGACTAGCCATCACAACCAGCCGCCATTCGTGCGCGGGGCTACCCGTGCCCGGTCATGTGGCGCGCCACTTTTACCGCACACCGCCTGAACCTACAGACGCATCAAAGGAGAAACGAAGTATGTTCCTGAACAAGAAAACCAAGATCCTCGGCCTCGTCGGCATGATCTCTGCTGCGGCACTGCTCGCGGGCTGCAGCTCCGGCGGCAGCAAAGATGCCCTTGACCGGGTCGAATCCAGTGGCACGCTGCGGGTCGGCATTGAAGGCGCCTACCCACCGTTTAACTCGTTCGATTCAAGTAACGAACTCGTTGGATTCGATGTTGACATCAGCAACGCGATCGCTGGGCGGCTTGACGCGAAAGCCGAGTTCGTGCCGACCCCATGGGACAGCATCATCGGCGGCCTCAACGCTGGCAAGTACGAGATCGTGATTTCAAGTCTCACCATTACGGACGAGCGCGCACAGAAGGTCGACTTCAGCGACCCGTACTACCACACGGGCACGCAGGTCTTCGCGCCAGAGGGGAACACTATCGCGAGTACCGACGACCTCGCCGGGCTCAATATCGGAGTGACCCTCGGCACTACGTTCGAAGACATGGCGCTCGAGCGTGGCGCACAGGTCACGACCTACAAGTCTGATCAGCTCGCGATGGAGGATCTGTCGAACGGTCGTATCGACGGCGTCATCACCGATGGTCCGGTCGGGCTCGCAATCGTCTCAGCTCGCGGCTACAACATCGTCACTGTCGGTGATCGAATCAGCAACCCCGCCGCTGGTATCGCTGTCGACAAGAACCAAGAGAATCTGCTCAAGGCAGTCAACGATGCGCTCGCTGACATGCAGCAAGACGGTACCTACGAGGAGATCAGCACGAAGTGGTTCGGCGCGGACATTCGCTAACCCCATCACGCTAGTCACGAACAGAGAGCAAACGAAGAATGGACTTCACGCTTGTCGCCCCGTACCTGGGGTTCCTCGCGCAGGCAGCATGGATCACGATCCTTATCTCGATCCTGTCGCTCGCGCTTGGCTTGATCCTCGGCCTCGTGGCTGCGGTGATGAAACTCAGCGGTATCAAACCGCTTGTCTGGCTTGTCGACCTGTACGTCTGGGTGTTCCGGGGCACACCGGTGCTGGTGCAGCTCTTCCTGATCTACTTTGGTCTGCCTCAGCTCGGCATTGAGCTTGGGGCGTTCCTCTCCTCGATCCTTGGCCTTGGTATCAACGCTGGTGCCTACATTGCCGAGATCCTCCGCGGTGGCCTGCAGGCCGTGCCGAAGGGGCAGCTTGAGGCGGCATCGTCGCTCGGAATGACACGGCGAAAGGTGCTCTGGCGGATCGTGCTCCCGCAAGCGTTCCGCATCAGTGTACCCGCGCTCGGCAACCAGGCGGTGTCGATGATTAAGGACTCGTCACTCGCCTCACTCGTGACCGTGAGCGAGCTCATGATGGTTGCGCAGCGCTTCGCAGCATCGAACTTCGCGTTCATGGAGTTCTATCTCACTGTGGCTGCGATCTACCTGATTCTCACGACAGTGATGTCAATGTTCCTCACCCGGCTCGAGAAGCGAATGGCGGTGTCAGACCGATGACCACGACAGCAACAACCGACTGCATGATCGACATGCAAGATATTCACAAGTGCTTTGGCGATCTCGAAGTGCTGAAGGGCGTGAGCCTGCAGGTACGGCGCGGAGAGGTCGTCGCGCTCATTGGGGCATCCGGCTCGGGCAAGAGCACGCTCCTGCGGTGCACCAACCACCTCGAGGAGCCCACATCCGGAGTCATCTCGGTGCTCGGCCAGCCCGTTGACGGGAAGAACGAGAACATTCTCAGGGTGCGCCGCACCGTCGGCATGGTGTTCCAGCAGTTCAACCTGTTTCCCCACAAGACGGTGCTTGAAAATGTCATTGAAGCGCCGATGCAGGTGCTCGGCGTTAAGAAGGCAGCGGCAACGGAGCAGGCACTTGTGCTCCTGGAACGTGTCGGGCTTGCCGAGAAGGCGGGCGTCTATCCGCACAAGCTCTCAGGCGGGCAGCAGCAGCGCGTCGCGATCGCGCGGGCGCTCGCGATGAACCCGCAGGCGATGCTGTTCGACGAGCCCACGAGCGCGCTCGACCCCGAGCTGCGCGGCGAGGTGTTGAAGGTCATGAAGGACCTCGCGAGCGCGGGGATGACGATGCTCATCGTCACGCACGAGATGTCGTTTGCCCGCGACGTCGCCGACCGTGTGGTCTTCATGGCCGATGGAGTTGTCGAGGAAGAGGGCGTTCCCTCCGAGCTCTTCGATCGCCCGAAGAGTAGCAAGCTGCAGTCCTTCCTCAGGCACGTCGCATGAGCGGGGGCATCGTGAACACCCAGTTCAGAGGCGGCGCCTGGCATCCGGGAACCGGTGAGGGCACGACCGAGACCGTAAACCCTGCGACGGGCATGCAGCTCGCGGTGTACAAACAAGCGGGCAGGGAGGATCTTGGGCTCGCGCTCGACGCCCTCCGTGACGCGGTGGCCCCGTGGCAGCGCCTTCCGCTCACGGAGCGCCAACGGGTCCTGGAGCAGGTCGCAGCTGAGATCGAGCGCGACGGCGAGCGGATCGCGCGGCAGATGACACTCGAGATGGGGAAAACACTCGCTGAGTCCCGCGGTGAGGTCGGAGTGTTCGCGAGCACCTGCAGGTGGTTCGCGCACGAGGCTGGCCGTGCGCTCGGGCAAGTGCTCCCGTCGGCCGATGGTACGCGCTTCATCCACACGAGGAGAAAGCCTGTCGGCGTTGTCGCGTGTATCACCCCCTGGAACTTCCCGATCGCGCTCGCAGGCTACAAGATCTTCGCGGCGCTCGCCGTCGGTAACGTTGTGCTCTGGAAACCCGCGCAGCAGGTGAACGGCACGGCGGTACTCGTGACCGAGGCTTTCGAGCGGGCCGGCATCGGGGACGCCTTCGCGCTGCTCGGCGCCTGCACCGGGGAGCTCGCCTCGGAGGCGATTGGGGACGAGCGCGTTGATGCGGTCTCCTTCACCGGTTCCACCGAGGTTGGCACGCAGATTTCGCAGCGCGTCGCATCGACGCTCACCCCGTGCTCACTCGAACTCGGCGGGAAGAACGCGGCCGTGGTGCTTGCAGACGCGGATCTAGACCTCGCAGCGCGCGAGATCGTGCGCAGCGGGTTCCTTACGAGCGGCCAGCGCTGCACCGCGACGAGCAGGATCGTTGTCGTCGCTGAGGTCGCTGACGAGCTGATTGCGCGCGTTGCCGACGGAATCCGTGCGCTCACCCTGGGCGACGGCGCCGACGCGGACGTCGATATGGGCCCCGTTGCCACTGCCGCGCAACTCGCGGGCGTGGAGAGCGCCGTGAGGGGCGCTGTCTCGGACGGGGCGAGCGTCGTCGTCGGAGGCGCAAGGCCTGACGGCCTGCCCGCAGAAGGTTTCTTCTACCTGCCGACGCTGCTCGACGGCGTAACCCGCGAGCACGCGATCGCGCGAAGGGAAGTCTTCGGCCCGGTGATCGCGGTGATCAGGGTCGCTGATGCCACAGAGGCTTTCGCCGTTGCGAACGACACCGACTACGGTCTCTCGACATCGGTGTTCACGCGCAGCCTTGGTGCGACTTTTACCGCGCTCGACGACATTGATAGCGGCCTTATCTATGTGAATCGCGGCACGAGCTCGGCCGAGCTCGGCGTGCCCTTCGGTGGCACCGGGATGTCGGGCAACGGGCACCGCGAGGTCTCTGAGCACGGCTTTGAATTCATGACCGAGCTCGTGTCCGTCTACATCGACCCGCAGACCATGGAGCAGTGATGACTGAAGAAAACCGCATGACGCTGCTCACCCTCGACCCTCTGAACGCCGACCTCGAGCAAGGTGACCGCGCGCTACACGATTACGAAGCCGTGAGCGAGGCCCTTCGCGGTGCCCCGATTGAGGGGCTCGACGGGCTCCGCGTCTTGATTATTGGCGGGGGGATCGTCGGCCTCATGTCCGCGTACTACGCGAGCGAGGCCGGAGCCGATGTCACTGTGCTCGAATCACGCGCCCTCGGGGGCGCCGCCTCGGGCCGTAACGCTGGCGGCATCTACGCCAACGGCCGCGACATCGGCGAGGTCGCCCTCGCCAGGGTCTCGATGGACCTCTGGGAGGAACTCGGTGAGCGCGGACTCGATGTGAAGTTCCGGCGAAAGGGTCACACGATCGTCGCGATGAACGGCACCGAGCTGTCTCTGTTGCAGCGAGCGCGCGACATCTACGAGCGAGCGGGCGTGCCGATCGAGCTGCGCGAGGGGAGTGAAGCCGTCGCAGAGCTGCCACTCGTCAACCCCGGTATCGCGGGCGCTCTGTTCTCCCCGTACGACGGGCAGGGATACCCGTTCACCGCGACCACGTCGCTGCGCGAGGCTGTCGTCAGCCGAGGCGGAACGGTCGAGACGTTCGCGCCCGTGGAGCGGCTCATCGAGCGTCAGGGGAGGGTCACTGGTGTGTCGACCGCGAACGCCTCATACGAAGCGGATGTCGTGCTCATCGCCGCGGGCCCGTGGACGACAGAGCTTGGGTGGCAGGTCGGGGCCGAGCTGCCTGTGCGGCCGCGCCGCTCACAACTCACCGCGACTGAACGACTGCCGGTGAAGGGTGATTTCCCATTCGTCTCTGGAAACCGGGTGTATGCCAGGCAGACCCACGCAGACAACATCCTGATCGGGGGTGGCGGGCCTTGGGAAGAGAACGGATACCACACGACCACAACCAGGCAGGCGCTCGACGTCTATGGCACGTATATGACAGAGATGTTCCCGGGGCTTTCGCGCGTTCCGATCATCCGTGCTTTCGCCGGGACTGTTGAGCTCACCCCCGACCACTACCCGCTCCTCGGCAAAGTCCCAGGGGTGCCCGGTCTCTGGGTGAGCGCCGGCTACAACGGCCACGGCTTCGGTCTGTCAGCTGCCGCTGGCCGCATGTTTGCCGAGCTCCTCAAACACGAGGTGCGCGGCACCGAAACTCCGGCGGCCCTACTGGACGCCCTCACTGACTACGCGCCTGGGCGCTTTGCGAAGAATTGAAGGAGAGCAGCATGAACCACACTGTGTGCCGGTGCGAAGACGTCACCGCGCAAGACATCGCTGACGCTGTGGAGTCGGGCGTCTGCACCGCTCAGGAAGTGAAGTTTCAGACCCGCGCGGGCATGGGGTTCTGTCAGGGCCGCGTCTGCCGCACCGCGGTCGAGGAGCTTCTCGGCCAGGCAGGCATCGCGCCCGAGGTCGGAGGCAGTTCGATGACGGTCCGCCTGCCAGTGCGCCCTACCGCGCTCGGGGACCTGGCGGAGTCGGCGGCCCGGGAAGAGGGTGCAGCATGACCGAACGGATTGAGAATCATCCCGTACTCCCAGAGCCGCCCGCGGCGGACGACGCGAAATTTACCTTCAACGGCGAGTCATACGTGGGGCGCACAGGCGAACCGGTCGCAGCGGCATTGCTCGCAGCGGGCGTGCGCGAGCTGCGTACGTCACCCGTCGCGGGTGAGCCTCGAGGGCTCTATTGCGGGATTGGGCACTGCTACGAATGCCGTCTCTGGCTCGGACCTGACGAGGAGACGGCGGAGCGAGTGCGTGGGTGCCAGGCGCCGCTCAGCGACGGTGACACCTACCGTTCGACGCGGGGGTACGACTCGTGAATGGGGGAGTCATCGAAAACTTTGACAGCGTCGACCTCGTTGTTGTCGGTGGTGGTCCCGCGGGGCTCTCCGCGGCAGCGCGCGCTGCCGAAGGAGGGCTGGCTGTCGTTCTTATCGAAGAGAACCACCAGACCGGTGGCAAGCTGCGCGGCCAGCTTCACCAGGAGAACGACGGCGAGTGGTGGATCGGCTGGACCCTCGCGAACGACCTACTCGCTCGCGTCGAGCGCGCAGGTGTGCGGATCCTCACCGACACCGTTGCCTGGGCCATTGAACCCGGGTGGGTGGTTCGCGCGACCTCGTCACGCGGCGGCGACGCCGCCGAGATTCGCACCCGCGCGGTGCTGATCGCGACCGGTGCGGTCGAGAAGCCGATGCCAGTCGAGGGGTGGACGCTGCCCGGTGTGTTCACGATCGGCGGCGCGCAGATCCTGACCAACACGCACAGAGTGCGGCCCGGCGCGCGAAGCGTCGTCGTCGGAGTCGACCCGCTCTCCCTCACGATTGCGCGCGCAATGAAGCTTGGCGGGGTCGATGTCGACTCAATCGTCCTCCCACCCGTGGAGGTGCCCGATAGTGACCCGCAGAGCACCCTGAAGCGGCTCGGCGGGCTGAGTAAACTCGCGCCGTACTTCTACATGCGCCTCGGCGGCGCGCTCATGGCGATCCCCGGCCTCGCCGCTATCGCCGCGAGGGTGCTCCCGCGCTCGCTTTCGTTATGGGGGATCCCGTTGCGCCTCACCACCCGACTTGTCCGTATCGTCGGCGACGACAGGGTCACCGGTGCTGAGGTGGAGACGGTGCGCGCAAACGGCGATGCTGTGCCCGGGAGTCGGCGCATCATCAGCACGGACTCGGTTTGCCTCTCAAACGGACTCGTGCCACTCAATGACCTCAGCGCCTCCCTGGGCCTCGAATTCGTCACGAGCGACTCCGTTGGGGCGAAGGTCGCTGTGCACTCGGCGACGGGCGCAACCGCGCTGCCGGGCCTCTTCCTGGCGGGAAACACGGTCGGCGTCGAAAGCGCGAAAGTCTCACTGAAGCAGGGAGAGATCGTTGCGGGTGAGATTCTCGCAACCCTCGGGAATTCCCCGTTCGAGACGCGGGAAACGGAGCTCGGCGAACTGCGCCAGCTGCGCGCCGAGAGTGAATTCACCTTCGAGCCCGCTATCCAGCAGGGCCACGACGAGATTGCGGCCCTTTTCACCCAGCGACAGGAGGCACCTCTGCCGTAACAGCGCTTCGCTGAACCGGCAGAGTGACGCAGATCATGGAACAGATGACAGCACCAGGCAGTGGGCAGCAGCCCGCGAGCGCCCCGCGCATTGGGGTCGCCTTCTTCTATCACGAGTCACACTCGTTTAGCCCGATCACGACTGACCTCGCGGCGTTCGAAGCTGAGGATCATCACGAGGGCGACCGCCTCATCGACGTCTACTCGGGGACGCAGACAGAACTCGGCGGATTCCTCGACGTGCTCGGCGCCCACGGGGCGACTCCGGTGCCGCTCATTGCAGCAGCAGCGATGCCCGCTGGCACCGTCACGGCTGGGGCATACGCGACGCTGCTGCGAGAGTTTGAACTCGCACTTCGGCGAGCGGTCGCCGACAGCCCGCTCGATGGCCTGTTGCTCGCGCTGCACGGCTCCATGGTGTCTGAGACTGAGCAAGATCCAGAGGGCGCGATCGTCGAACTCGCCCGCGCTATCGTCGGCGCTGACGCACAGATCGCGGTCACCTTTGATCTTCACGCGAACGTCAGCGGCACGCCGGCGGAGTGCGGGGCGCTCATCTTCGGGTACCACACCTACCCACACATCGACATGTACGATCAGGGCGTGCGGGCCGCGAGTGCCCTGCTTGACGCGCTTGCAGGGGAGCCGCTCACAGTGCGCACCGTGCGACTTCCGATGCTGCTGCGGAGCATCAACATGCGAACGGACGAAGGGCCCATGGCCGACGTCGTACGGTTCGCACAGGCTCGTGAGACCGGCGGCGTGCGTGCGGTCAGCCCGCACGCAGGCTTTCCCTACGCAGACACACGCTGCTCGGGCGCTGCTGTGAGCGTCGTTGCGGCTGACCCATCCGAGGCAGAGCGAGTTGCCCAAGAAGTGGCCGAGTACTTCTGGGCGCAGCGCGATCGCTACCAGGTCGACGTCGCGGCGATCCCTCAGGCGCTCGCGGCGGCGCGCGACGCGATCGCCTCGGGTGAAACCCCCGTCGTGCTTGCCGATGTCGCCGACAACCCCCAGTCGGGCGGCAGCGCAGACACAACGGGGCTCCTCCGTGAGGTGTTCGCCGCAGATCTCGGCACCGTGCTCATGTCGGCGATCTGCGACGATGACGTGGTTCGAGCTGCTCGTTCGGCGGGTATCGGGGCTGTGCTCGAGACGCAACTCGCCGGGAAAGCCTCCACGGAGTTTGGCGCGTCGCTCACAGTCACGGCGGAGGTGCTTGCGGCGACCGATGGCGTCTACGTGAACGATGGGCCGTTCAACGCGGGGCTCTCTGTCGACACAGGTGGCGCTGCGTGGCTGCGGCTGCGCAGCGTCGACGGCCACCCTGTCTCGGCTACTGCCGACGTTGTTGTCACGGGCCGCCCGATCACCGCGAACGACCCGGCGCTGTACCGTCACCTTGGTGTCGATCCGACGGCGTACGACGTGCTCGCATGGAAGGTGAAGAACCACTTCCGTGCGGCCTTCGAGCCTATCGTTGGACGTATCATTCCTGTTGATGCTCCCGGGCCCGCGCAAACCGACTTCACCGCGCTGAGGTTTCGTCACACCGACACCGCGGCCTGGCCGTTTGAAGACGACCGTGTACTCGGCACCCTCACTTGTCACGAGCCCTGCATCGGAGCCGTGCGGCCGTTTACGATTCGCCCGGCGACTCACGAAGACCTGCCAGACATTGCCGAGTTTCACGTCGCGGTCTGGCAAGAAGCGTACGCGGGGCTCATGGACTCTGACTTCCTGCGGGCTCTCACCCCCGAACGGCGGCTCCCGGAGTGGGAAAACGCGCTTGAGCGAGCACCCGGCTACCAAATCCTGGTCGCGCACTCCGCATCAGGAGTGTTTCTTGGATTCGGGTCGGCACACCGGCACGACGACGCGGGGCCCCTCGGCCTCGAGCTGCACACGCTCAACCTCACTCCGGAGGCGCGCGGCACCGGGCTCGCGGCAGCACTCATCGACCGGTTGCTCGGTGATGAGCCCGCGTTTGCCTGGGTCGTCGACGGAAACGCGCGGGCGTTTGAGTTCTACAGGAAGGTCGGCTTCGAACCGACTGACGACCGCCGCCCCGACGATGAGAGTCGGGTTGATGACATTCGAGTGGTGAGGGGTGCGCGATGATTAACAAGACAGTACCTACGATTGCCGACGCGGTCGCGGGCATCTTTGACGGTGCAACGGTGATGATCGGCGGCTTCGGACGCGCTGGGCAGCCTGTGGAGCTTATCGACGCCCTCATTGAACAGGGGGCGAAAGACCTCACCGTTGTGAACAACAACGCCGGGAACGGCGATGTCGGGCTCGCCGCGCTTCTCGCAACGGGGCGGGTACGGAAGATCGTCTGCTCGTTCCCGCGGCAGCACGACTCGTGGGTCTTTGACAGGCTCTACCGGTCAGGTGAGCTCGAGCTCGAACTCGTGCCGCAGGGCAATCTTGCTGAGCGCATCCGTGCGGCTGGCGCGGGGGTGGGAGCGTTCTACACCCCAACGGCGGTTGGGACCGAGCTCGCAGAGGGGCGAGAAACCCGTGAGATCGGAGGGCGAACGTACCTGCTTGAGTACCCGATCCGGGCTGATTTCGCGCTCATCAGTGGCCTTTCGGCTGACCGCTGGGGCAATGTTGTCTACCGTGAGACCGCACGAAACTTCGGCCCTATCATGGCTGCTGCTGCGACCGTGTCGATCGCTCAGGTTGATGAGATTGTGCCCCTGGGTGCGCTCGACCCGGAAGCGATTGTGACGCCGGGGATCTTCGTCGACAGGGTCGTCGCACTCGGCGAACGCGAGTGGCTGCGCGGCGGCGAGTTCGCTGGCGGTGTTGACATCGACGGGGTCCCGCTTCGAGCGCCCGGACACGACACGAAGGAGTTCGCAAATGTACTCGCGAATTAGTCGGCAAGACCTCGCCGCAAAGATTGCCCTTGACATTCCCGACGGCGCATACGTGAACCTCGGGATCGGCGCACCAACGCTCGTTGCGAACTACCTCCCGAAGGACCGCGAGATCATCCTGCACACTGAGAACGGGATGCTCGGGATGGGTGGGGCGCCAGAGCCCGCACGTATCGATCCTGACCTCATCAACGCGGGCAAGCAGCCCGTTACCGCGGTGCCGGGTGCCTCGTACTTCCATCACGCCGACTCATTCGCGATGATGCGGGGCGGCCACCTAGACGTGTGTGTGCTCGGCGCGTTTCAGGTTGCCGAGAACGGTGACCTCGCAAACTGGTCGACGGGGGCGCCCGACGCAATCCCTGCAATAGGCGGCGCGATGGATCTCGCGATCGGAGCGAAGTCCGTCTACGTGATGACTGACCTGCTGACGAAGCAGGGCGCGCCGAAACTGGTTGAGAGTTGCGATTACCCTCTGACCGGGGTCGGGTGCGTCACGCGTGTCTACACCGACCATGCCGTGTTCGATGTGACCGAGACCGGTTTCGCTGTGCGTGAGTTGTTCGGCAACAACACCGTTGACGGGCTCGCTGAGCTCACCGGGCTGACGCTTACTGAAGCGTAGCCGCACCACCCGCCACGCAGTGACTCACCCTCCCACCACTGACAGGAACGCAGCAAGATGGAAACGACTCACATTTTTGACGCCGTACGCACCCCGTTTGGTCGCGCAGGCGGCGGCCTCTCTGGGGTCCGGCCCGATGACCTCGCTGCGGTCGTGATGCGTGCGTCCGTTGACAGAGCTGGTGTCGACCCCGCCCGTATCGCTGACGTCGTCTTCGGCGACGCGAATCAGGCGGGGGAGGACAACCGCAATGTCGCGCGCTTCGGCGCGCTGCTCGCGGGGTTTCCAACGTCTGTCGCCGGCGTCACCGTGAACAGGCTCTGCGCATCCTCGCTTGAAGCCGTGATTCAAGGATCGCGCGCAATCGAATGCGGCGACGCTGAACTCGTGCTCACCGGCGGAGTCGAATCGATGAGTCGGGCACCATTCGTCATTGAGAAGTCAGCGAAGGCCTGGCCCGCCGTTGGGAACCAGACGGTTTGGAACACGAGCATCGGCTGGCGGATGGTGAACCCGAAGCTCCCTCACGAGTGGACGATCTCGAACGGTGAAGCCGCAGAACGGACAGCGCGGGAGTGGGGGATCAGCAGGGAAGCGCAAGATGCGTTCGCCGCCCGGTCGCACGCCCTTGCCGCGGTGGGCTGGGCCAGCGGTGCGTTCGAACGCGAGATCGTCCAGGTGCCGGGCCACGAGCTCATTCGTGATGAGGGGATCCGCGACGACACCTCAGTCGAGAAGCTTGCGGCGCTCCGCCCGCTCTTCGCATCCGACGGCAGCGTGACCGCTGGGAATTCGTCGTCGATCAACGACGGTGCCGCTGCCGTGCTGCTCGGACGCGAGGGCGCGCTCGAGGCTGAACCACTCGCGCGGATTGCTGCGAGGGCGGTGCACGGTGTCGACCCGCAGGAATTCCCGACCGCCCCCATCGAAGCGGCGAACCGGGCGCTCGCCCGCGCGGGCCGGTCGTGGGCAGATGTCGACTTCGTTGAGCTCAATGAGGCGTTTGCATCACAAGCACTCGCGTGTCTCGTGGGCTGGCCTGACCTCGATCCGGCGCGCCTCAACGTACACGGCGGTGCGCTCGCAATCGGACACCCGCTTGGCGCGTCAGGTGGCCGTATCGTTGCACGTGCGGCACACGAACTCGCGCGCCGTGGCAGCGGGGTTGCAGTTGTGGCGATCTGCATCGGGGTTGGTCAAGGACTCGCTGTTGTGCTCGAACGCTGACATCTTCGCGGCAGACCGGCAGAATGGGGGTATGAGTAACGAAGACTCGGCCGAGGGCAGCGACTACGTTCAGTCCTTTGCGCGTGGCCTGGCCGTCATTCGCGCGTTCGATGCCGAGAACCCCGAGCTGACGCTCACCGAGGTCTCGAAGAGAGTCGGAATCCCAGCGGCTGCATCTCGGCGTTTCCTCAGAACACTGCAGACCCTCGGCTACGTCCGCACAGACGGGCGGCTGTTCGCGCTCACTCCACGCGTGCTCGAACTCGGCTTCAGCTACCTGTCTGCGCTCTCGCTGCCCGAAATGATGCAGCCACACCTTGAGAAACTGTCGCACGCACTCGAAGAATCAGTGTCTGCTGCGGTGCTGGCCGATGCCGATATTGTCTACGTTGCCCGCGTCCCGACGCGACGGATCATGACAGTTGGTATTACGATCGGCACACGTTTCCCGGCTCACGCGACGAGTATGGGGCGTGTCCTCCTCAGCGACTTGTCGTCCGCCGAGAGGGACCGGCTGCTCGCGGGCGCAGACCTTGCACGCCTCACAGAACGAACGCTTACTTCACCGACTGAGCTGAACGCTGAACTCGACAGAGTGCGCGATCAAGGCTGGGCCCTTGTCGATGGGGAGCTCGAAATCGGGTTACGCTCGATCGCAGCCCGCGTTCGCGGCCGGGACGGCCGGGTCGCGGCCGCTGTGAATGTGTCGACGAGCGCGAGCGCCGGTCCCGTCGAGGCGCTCATTGACCACCACCTGCCGCACTTGCTGCAGACCGCTCGCGATATTGAAGCAGATCTTGACTTGATCGGAACGTAGAGTCGTGCCTGTCACAGCTCGCGTTGTCCCCACACGCTGATCCTGCTCTGAACTGAGGAGCTTATCCACTACGCATCGCGATGCTGTTCCGGCCAGCTCTGAGGTCGCAGAAGCTGGAGGCATGACCCTTTGCTCAGCGCAGTCGACAATCGTGATCTTTTGTGCCCGTCGAGCCCGACGCCTGCAAGCTGTCAGTGTCGTGCTCTGGGGAGCACTTCTCTGCAGCCCAGCTAGCAGTTGGCTTCCTGGGAGCCGAACCGCTCAGATGATACACCCGCCGTCTGCGGCGTTCGAGTCTTCAGGGGCGTTCGGGGCGTCTGTGGCGCACGCGCCCAGCGCTGCCCTGAACTCCCAGTACTGGTTGCCGCCGCTCGGAGATACGCTCCAGGTCTCGGGCCCGTACCGGCCGCCGCCCACGCCATACGCTTCAGGACACCGAGGTATCGACTTGCCAGCCCGGCCTGGGGCGAACGTGTATGCACCAGTCGGTGGGGTCGTGAGTTTCGTCGGAAAGGTCGCCGACAGGCACGTACTCTCCGTGCGCGTCGATGATAGTACGGTGGTGTCGTTCGAGCCCATCGAGCAAGCCGGGGAAGGGCTCACCGAAGGCGCGCAGGTGCTCCCGAAGCAGCAGATTGGGGTCGTCGCCGACGGGGGACACTGTCTAGACGAGTGCCTGCACATTGGTGTGCGAGTGCACGACGAATACGTGAATCCGTTGCAGTACTTTCTCGCCAAACCAGTGCTGTTGCCCTGGTAAGTTGCACTACGCTCGCGGGTGGGCCTGCCTGTACGTTGCAGCTAGCCGCTCCATCGACACGTGAGTGTAGACCTGCGTGCTCGACAGGCTTGAATGGCCAAGCATCTCCTGCACCACTCGGAGATCAGCACCGCCATCCAGTAGATGGGTCGCGGCAGTGTGCCTGAAGGTGTGCGGACCGCTTGGGCCACCGCCCGGCTCCTGTTCAAGCTCTCGCGAGACCAGCCTGTAGATGGCCCCTGTGTTGATCGGCTCGCCGCGCCGGTTGCCGATAAACAGTGCGTGCTCAGCGAGCCGCGCCGGTACTCCGTTGGGGTGACCGTCGGCGCCGCGCGCCAGCAACGCATGTCGAGCGGTGGCGAGGTAGCGTTCGAGCGCGCGGGCGGCCGGGACGCCAAGCGGAACAACGCGTTCTTTGTCGCCCTTGCCGATGACTCGGACGCTGCGCTCTCGTCTATCGAATCCGTCAACTGAGAGCGACACGAGTTCGGAGACTCGCAAAGCGGAGGAGTACAGAAGTTCTAGGATCGCGCTATTGCGCACCGCTTCGGGATCACCGCTCGCAGCCCTGTCCTCGGCCCGCGCGAGCACTCGGGCCATCTGCTCCTGCGTGAGCACTCTCGGGAGCGCCTTCGGAGCGCGCGGCGTTCTCAGGCGAGAAGCAGGGTTGCCCGGAAGTAAGTTGCGGGTCTCAAGCCAAGAACCGAACGACTTGAGCGTGGCGACGTTTCGCGCGATTGTTGACGCGGCAAGACCGGCCTGTTGCCGCTCCCACAACCACGAACGCATGAGCTCGAGGTCAGCATCGATGAGAGCCGTCACGCCCTGCTCTGCCGCGAACTCGGTGAAGCTCAACAGGTCCCGTTTGTACGACCGGATCGTGTGCTCGGAATAGCCGAATTCGAGGCGCGCCGCATCGAGGAATGCTGATGTGGCGGCCTCGAGCTTCATGACACCTATCTTGGCCGAGTAGGCCCGAAGAGAGATGTGTTCGGCGGTGATTCGCGCAAATGTCTGTGATGAAGTGCTTTCACCGCGTTGCCTGGCGGCCGCTTCTCACGAGCCGCCAGAGTCGTTGACTGCCGTCGGAGCTGGGAACGGTTGAGACCCTGCCAAGCAGTTCGAGCTCGGCAAGCGCATCACGGGCTTCTTCAAAGCTCAGCCCGGCTGCCCGTGCAGCGTCTGCAGCCGACCGACCCCCTGAGAGGGGCAGCGCGTCGAGGACTCGCCTGTGAAGCGGGGGCTCCCGCCAACTTCCTCCGGCACCCGAGGGCGGACCGTCGTGGTCTGCCTGATCCCCGACAGTTTCAGCGGGCGACGGCGAAACGGAGGCCGTATCGCGGTCGGCGCTCGCCGCAGCCTCCGGTGTTCCGAGTAGCTCTCGCACCTCGGCTCGGGTGGTGACGAGCAGCGCGCCGTATTCGCGAACCAGTCTGTGGCACCCAGCAGAGGCCGGGGAAGTGATTGGGCCTGGAACTGCGCCGAGCGCGCGCCCGAGCTCGGCAGCGTGGCCCGCAGTGTTGAGAGTGCCCGACCGCACCCCGGCCTCTGTAACAAGGACGCCTTGTGAGAGCGCAGCAATGATTCGGTTGCGCTGTAAGAACCGCCACCGCGTGGGGGCAGCTCCCGGGGGTAGCTCTGCACAGATGGCGCCGTTGTCTGCGATGCGGCTCAATAACCTGTCATGGGCTGCGGGATAGGGGCGGTCGGCACCGCCCGCGAGCACTGCCACCGTGGGGGTTCCCGCAGCGAGGGCGGTGCGATGGGCGACCGCGTCGATCCCGTACGCTGCGCCGGAGACGATTGAGTAGCCGGCCTCGCAGGCCTCACCGGCGAGATCTACTGTTGCCTGGCTGCCGTAGGTTGTGCTCGCTCGGGCACCCACCACTGCCAACGACGGTGCAGCGAGCACAGCGGGATCGCCACGTACCCAGAGCGCGTGCGGAGTGTGTACGCCGAGGTCGTTGAGTTGTGATGGCCATGCGCGCGATTCGGGTGTGACAACCTTCATATGCAGTGCGACGGCAGTGGACAAGTCTCTGAGGGAGTCGGCCCGGCTGAGCCGTGGCAGCCATCTTTTCACGCCGGCTCGAAGGCGTCGTGAAGAGACGGCATCGGTGTCACTCCAGTGGGCGCCGCCTCCGCCTAACATGTCGCTCTGGCGTGCATCTCGCAGCATTCGGGCACATGCACGGGCGGGGTCGCGATCTGTGAGCAGATCGAGAGCGGCGAGGGGACCGAGCGCAGCGATCAGCGCTCCGGCGGTGGCATCGCCTGGCTCCGTGACCCGGGACCACACAACGCGCGCGAGAAGATCCTCTGCGTCGGTTTCCGAGCCTGAGTCGAGGGTGCAGACCGCAGCGAGCAGCGGAGCTGTCTCTGCGTCGGGACGGATGATGCCTTGCTGGTGCGAACTGGTGCTGCCCCTGCGCGGTCGCGGTTCTCTCGCAGCCAACCAGTCGTCAGAGTCACTCATGTCGAACCGCCTCGCAGCGCGAGCGCCTGCGCAACCTCGCTACGTCCCGGCCGCGACTCGCCGGCGAGGTCGGAGATCGACCATGCCAGGCGCAGGGCTACATTTTCTCGTACCTGATCGGCTTCGGAAGAACCCCTGGTCAGACGTCGCTTCTTGCTCGTTCTGGCCGTCCTGACCGCGTCGGCGCGCCGCCGGGGCTGTGCTGCACTGCCGGGGCTGATGATCAGTCTGGACGCAGCCCGCGGACCCCGCCGCGAGGCGCAGTGGGAGCGGAGCCGCAGCGCTCTAGCGCGAGCCCTCGAAGAGGTCGACGACGGAGTGCACGCCGCGCTCCGGGCAGACGAACACGATCCTAATACCGAGCCCCTCGGCGCTGCCCCCGACCACCGGCTCCGACGCGCAGTCGCCGCCTCACTCGCTGCACGTGCGGTACTGCTCGTCCCCGGACCCGTCGCCGAAGCGCACCGGCACGTCGCCGGGGATCTCTGCGTCTTCCCAGCTGGACTCGGGCACGTCCTCGTCGCTCATCCTGACGACCCTACGCGCACCGCACTGAACGCTGTCAAGCACCCCTCCGCGACCACTGCTCCCACCGGCCCGTCGGCTTGCGGGCGGGTGCTTTGCAGTCCCGCCATGAGTTGCTCACGAACGCGGACAGGGTGCCCGATCGATAGATCGAGCACCCTGTCGGACGCGACGACCCGCCTAGGAACCGGAGAGGATGCGCTGCTTCTGCGCCTCGAACTCGGCTTCCGTGAGCACGCCCGCGTCTCGGAGCTGCCCGAGCTGCGCGAGCTGATCGAGGACCGAGGCTCCGCCCGCGGCGGGTGCGGCCTCGGGCACAGGCGGTGCGACGGGAGCTGCGGGAGCAGCAGCCGCGTCCTGCGTGGCCCAGCGCTGCTGCTGGCGGCGGTGGGTGCTCCCGATCACGCGGGTCGCGACTGATGCCCGTACGGCGGTGCGGAGGAGGCTCATGACTGGTTCCCTTCGTTGAGCATCTGATCAAGCTCTGCGATGTCGACTCCGCCGGAGAACAGCTCCACGCCGCCTGCTGTCGACCAAGCGCCTGCAGCGGCCGCGAACGAGCGGTCCTCGTAGACGACGGCGAGCGCCATCTGGCCCTCGCCGAGCTCTGCGGCGATGCCGGTGAGGTCATCGGCATCGAGGATGGCGCTCTCCGCTCCGTCGAACGCTGCGAGGTCGATGCCGGTCACGCCGTCGAGGTCGGCGAGGACGCGCTTGACGGGCGCACCCGTCTCGTCGCGGCCGATAAGCTCTATGTCGAGGATCTCGACGATGCCCTGCTCGACGCGGTCCAGCACCGCGGAGAGGCCGGGGCCGAGGTCGGCGTGCTCGTCGAAGGCGAACACGAGGTAGTCAACGGGGCCTGCGAACTGCTCAGTCGCCATGGTCAGGCCTTCTTCCCCGCGATCGCGCGGATCACGTTCAGACCGCCGAGCACGATGAGGGCGATGGCGAGGAACCACCACAGGAACATGGCCCCCCAGAGCGGGCTGCTCAAGAGCGTGAACCCGGCAATGACGGAGAGGATCGCGAACACGATCGTGAGGACCTTGGAACCGGACTGGCCGAGCGTGAACAGCGCGGTGAAACCCTCGATGACCCACATGACGCCGACCATGATCGTCAGGAACAGTGCCAGGAACGCAGCGGACTGCTGCAGCGACGAGAACGCGTACACGCCTGCGACGACGTAGAGCACGCCGAGGAGCACATGCCCGATCCTGCCACCTGCGCCGAGGCCCTTGGAGAAGATGCCGAGCGCTGCGTAGACGATGCCCGCAATGATCGCATAGAGCGCGATGACGCCGGTCAGCGCGACAGCGGCCTTGGTGGGCCAGGCGAGCACGGCGATGCCGAAGCCGACGGCGGCAAGGCCGCCGATCAGGAGCGCGAGGCGTGCCCCCTTCGCAGGTGCTGTGGTGGTTGTTGTGGTCATCGGGTTCCTCGTGTTCTCGCTCGTATTCGCATGCGACAGGTTCGTCTATGAGCGATCATATCGGCGGCGTGTCGTGGATCATGAGCTCGGTCGCCTTATATGACAAGAAACGGGCGCCGATAAGATGGGCAGCAGATCTCGAACGCCGAACACGCAGGAGTGCCGACATGATCTTCACGAACCACCGAATCAAGGCCTTGGTCGTTGCGGGCATCGCCCTCTTCGCACTGACCTCGTGCTCGGCGTCATCCGCGGACGCGACCGGAACTTGGGGCGAGGAAGCCGACGGGCAGCCCCACCTCGTGCTGGAAGAGGGCGGCAAGCTCTCCGGCACGGACGGGTGCAACCGGCTCAGCGGCGGATGGGAGCAGGACGGCGAGGTGATCATCTTCGGGGAGGTCGCGATGACCCTGATGGCGTGCCCCGACGTCGACACCTGGCTGATGGATCTCGACACTGCACGCATCGACGGCGACGCGCTGCTCGTCAGCGATGCGTCCGGCGCGGAGATCGGGTCGCTCGCAAAGACCGCCCGGCAGTGACGACACCCGACCTTACGGAGTCTTCTGGGCCTCGCGCAGGCTCGCGCTTCCTCGAACTCGTCTCCTCCGCTGGCGGGATCTACGGGCTGATCGTGGTGTCCGGCGTCATCGTCGTGACCCGCAACCTCACCGGCAGCTCCTGGGAGGCGCTGCTCGCAGTCGTGGGTACTCTGCTCGTGTTCTTCGCCGCGCACGCCTACGCGGCGACATTGGCGGAGATGAGCCACAACCGGATCGCCTTCGCCGCGGCACTGCGCGCTGGTATCGCTGAGTCGCTCGGCATGCTGTTGATCGGTCTCATCCCGGTGCTCGTGCTGCTCCTCGGCGTGACCGGCTTGTTGCGGCCCGCCGATGCTGTCTGGTTGGCGCTCCTGATCGACGTGCTCCTGCTCGGCTTCCTCGGATGGGCCATCACTGCGGCCCGCATCCACAGCACCTGGGCAAGGCTTGGCGGAGCGCTGATCACTGCCGGGTTCGGTGGTCTTATCATCGCTCTCAAAGCCCTCATCCACTGACCGGACCGCACCCGATACTGAAAGAAGAGACGCACCTGCCCATGTACCATCAGAACTCCGGAGACGATCATGCTCGCCGCACCACGCGCCGGACGGCATGGTGGACGCTTGACTCGATCGGGTCTGTGGTCGGGTTCGTGTTCGCGATCCTCTCCGTCACCCCATCGCTACTGCCGCGTCCCGCGATCCTGCAGGGCGTTCTCGCGGCCCTTGCCTTCGGTATCGGGTACCTGTTAGGTGCCGTGATCTGGGCGATCATCCGGAAGCTTCTATGGAAGGACGGTGCGGTTCCGCACTTCCGGAGGATCTGGTGGTTCGTATATGCGGGAGCCTGGATCCTGGCGGTGGTCGCGCTTTCAGTGCTGTCGACGGTGTGGCAGAACGAAGTGCGAAGCCTCGTGAGCATGCCGCCCCTCGACAGAGCAGACATTGCAGGTTTCGCGATCGCATTCATCCCTGTGGCGGTTCTGCTTCTTCTGCTCGGGAAAACAGTTCGCTTGATGCGCACGCGCCTCCGTCGACGCATGCACACGGTGCTCGCGACCGCCGCGACGGCGATCATCGTCGGTGGTGTCGCGGCCGGACTAGTGTTCGCTGCACTCGCGACCGTGGATCGCATCTACTTTGATCGCAACCATCTGCCAGAAGAGAGTGTGGAAGAGCCCGACTCAGAGTTCCGCTCCGCCGGACCCGAATCAGCCATCGCCTGGGAATCGCTCGGCAGGCATGGGGCGGAGTTCGTCGGTGGCGGCCCGAGCGCGGCTGAGATCACTGAGGTCACCGGTGTTGAGGCGATCGAACCGATCCGCGTTTATGCCGGACTCAAATCCGCACCCACGCTCGCAGAGCGCACGGCGCTCGTCGTCGACGAACTTGAACGCACCGGCGCGTTCGACCGCGAGGTATTGGTTGTTGCGACGACCACAGGTTCCGGTTGGCTGGAACCACAGACCGTGGACGCCGTCGAGTACCTCCACGGCGGTGACACTGCCATCGCCGCGATGCAGTACGCATACACCCCAAGCTGGGTGTCGTTCATCTTCGACCCGGATGCCCCCGTCGAGGCTGCGCGAGCCCTCTTCGATGCGATCGAGGCCAAGGTGGACACTCTCCCCGCTGACAAGAGGCCACAGCTCATCTCATATGGCCTCAGCCTCGGCGCGCACGGCAGCCAAGCTGTGTTCGCGGACATCACCGACCTTCGGGAGCGCACCGACGGCGCACTATTCGTGGGGAGCCCGAACGGATCCTCCTTGTGGCGTACCCTGCAAGCGGCACGTGATGACGGCAGCCCAGAATGGCAGCCGGTACTCGATGACGGGCGCGAAGTGCGCTGGATCTCACGCGCCGGTGACGAGGAGCAGCTTTCCGGTCCGTGGGAGAATCCACGGGTCTTGTATCTGCAGCACGCGACCGATCCCGTCACCTGGCTCTCATCAGAACTGCTGTGGAGTTCACCGGAGTGGCTCGACGCAGGGCAGCGCAGCCCGGACATCAGCACGGCGATGCGCTGGATCCCGATCGTCACCGGACTACAGGTGACGGTGGACATGCTGGTCGGTGAAGCCGTACCCGCCTCCTATGGCCACAACTACGGAGACGTCGTGCTCACCGCATGGCAGCAGGTGGCTCCATCGGACGGCATCGACGATCTCGCACTGGAGCGGGTGCAGGCGGCGCTCGAAAACTACTCGACGATACCAAGGCACGAGGAGTAGCTCGGGTGCTGAAGCGCGCATAGCACCGGCACAGCCGGTGCGGGGGTTCCTCTGACAGGACAGGCGATCCGGCCTGCCCGCGCCCAGAGGACAGCG
Source organism: Leucobacter aridicollis (assembly GCF_024399335.1). NCBI lineage: Bacteria > Bacillati > Actinomycetota > Actinomycetes > Micrococcales > Microbacteriaceae > Leucobacter > Leucobacter aridicollis. Next base: position 2,213,100 of record NZ_CP075339.1, on the reverse strand, counting down.
AGCCCCGGCATGACCACCAGCACACCAGGCACAATACGACATTTTTGCGTATGTGAGCAACGGCGGGGAAACCCCAGTTCAGCGCGTGGTTCCTGCCGCTCGCAGATGCTCGGCTACTGCCGGGCAGGGAGGGCTCCCCTCCTCCAGGAGGTGCTCGGCGTGAGCGGGAAGGCGTCCGCGGCTGCGCTCGGCGGAGCGGGCGGAAGCCGCCGAGCGTAACGGAACGAGCGTTACGCTTCCCGACGCGTCGAGAAACCGCGGAATCATGCGGCAAAACAGGGCGTCGGAGCACGCGAGCGGCGGTGCGGCCGGATAGTAGCGTCACGGCCGCGAAACGGCGAGATCCGCGGAATCATGCGGCAGAACGGGGTGCGTAACGCTGTAACGCTGAAAAGGCGAAACCTATTATATACAGAGCACGTAAGTACACACATGGCATGGTGGTTGGTCTTGATATTTAACTTCTTCTCTATACCAATTCCTCAGAAAGAGCGTTACACCGTTACACTCAAGAGAAAACCCTGGTCAGAGACGGGTTCTATTGTAACTCTGCTGTAACGCCAGGAGGCCCGGCGTTACAAAACCGGCTTCCCCGCCCCGGCGAGCAGACTCCCTGCACGAAGAAACCCCTGGTAAACGAGCAGAAACGCACACCTCACGAGCCGCGGGGCCAGCGTTACACGGCCGGAAGCAGCGTTACGCAGCCGCCCGGCAGCACGCCCAATGCAGCCCGTCTGCCCGAGCAACCTCATGCCCGAGGGGCTCTCCCTCCCCAGCCCGGCCGAGGCGCAGCGGGAGCGCAGCCGCGGGCCACGAGGCGTTGCAGACCCCCTCGACGGCCTCTCCGGGGCGCAGCGGGAGCGGAGCCGAGGCCCCCTGAGACGCAGCGGCCACGCAGCGGGAGCGGAATGGCTGCGACCCGAGGCCCCTCCGGGCGCTCGGCACGATGCGCGACACGCCGTGCCGGCCGTCGCTTCGCGATGTAGATCGACTCGTCTAACGTGAGGGGCAGTCGTTGGGACTCATACTGCGACTACCTTTTCAGAAGGCCGCTCCAAGAACTCGGACTCCACGGAGCGGCCTTCGCCTTTTCTTCCGCCTCCGGCAGTTCCCTGGGCCCAGCCTGACCCAGGAGGAGAATGGCAGCATGCCTCGCCTCCCGCTCAACACCGCGCAGCTCGAAGTCCTGACCTGGGTGCGGGACGGCGCGCCGGACGGGGTGTACGAGGGCTACGAGCACCGGATCGTCGCCCGCGCGCTGCACAACCGCGGCCTGGTCGAGGTGAAGGGGCACGGCAAGCAATGGCAGGCGTCCATCACGGAAGACGGCGCCTACTACGCCGATCATGGCGACTACCCGCCCCAAGAAGACAGCGAGCGACCCGCCGCAGACGAGAAGGCCCCGTCACCGGCGGAACGACCCAGCCGCGACTCGGCCCCTGCTCCGGCTCCCCGCAAGCCGGCAGTCCGCAAGCAGGGCCCCACCGCAGCAATGATGACAGCGCTGCTCGCGGCCCCGGACAACCGGATCGAGATCGACTACGACGAGCATCACCGGTACGAGCAGCTCGCGAAGACCGCCGAGCGCTTCAAGAAGGTCCCGGAGGGCATGCAGGTCACGGTTGAGAGTGACTGGCGCAAGAGGACCGTCTGCGTGCGGCTGCACCCGCTGCCCGAGTGGCGCATGCGCGTGCTCGACCCGGTGCCCGTGCCGGCGTCCCTTCGCGGGGCCTCCGAAGTGGTCAAGAATCTCCGCGACCGGGAGGACTTCGAGATCAGCGCCAGTGAGAAGAACCGTGCCCTTCGCCTCGCGCAGGCGCTCGTCGCCGAGGCGGAGCTGCGAGGCCACAAGGCGAAGTTCATCAAGCCTCCGCCGAAGGATCGCTGGGGTTACGTGCAGAAGCACGACCGGAATCAGGGGCACCTCATGCTTGTGCTCGGGCCCGATGAATACCGGCTGAGCCTCTTCCAGATCAGCAAGAACGTCGAGCACGTCCTCTCGAAGACCGAGGCCAAGCGCGCCGAGCAGGGTCACTGGGTCCAGAAGTGGGACGTCGTGCCGACAGAGAGGCTGGGCATCCGCGTCGAGACCCACGGCGTCAGCTTCTGGGGCTCGGAGTGGAAGGACACCGCCGACCGCCCCCTTGAGGACTCCCTCGCGCAGGTGCTGCAGGAGCTGGAGCTCCGGCACGAGGCCGAAGAGCGCAGCAGGGAGGCTGCGGAGCGCGCCCGCATCGAGCGCCAGCGTAGGTGGGAGATCGCCCGCGAGCAGGCCGTGCAGGAGCTCACGGACAGCCACCGGGCCAAGGAGCTCGCCGAGCAGGCGAAGAGGTGGAAGAGGGCAGCCGACATCCGCGAGTACGCCGACGCTGTCGAGCAGCGCGCCCTCGCCGAGCCTGACGACGACGCGCGCCGCGAGGCCCTCGAATGGGCCCAGTGGGCCCGCGAATACGCCGACCGCGTCGACCCGCTCCGGCAGCGGCTGCGCCTGCCGGAGACGCCGAAAGCCACGGAGAAAGCACTGCAGCCGTTCATGGGCGGGTGGAGCGCGTACGGGCCGGAGTCGACGTACAGGGGCTGAGCCCACTGCTCATCTTGCTCGCTTCGGCAGGGCGAGCACTCGCGTCTCCCAGGTTGCGGCAGAATGGTGAGGCATGAGCAACAACCCGATCAACGGCGAGACCGGCGCCGCGCTCGCGCAGTTCTTCTTCGGCGGGGCCGGCCCCTCGCACGGAGAGCTTTCACGCGCGTTCGGCGCCGCCGGCCTCGGCTCCTTCGACGACTACAAGTACGACCCGAACGTACAGGGCCCGAGCAAGCAGCAGCGCGTCATCACGATCTGCCGGGTGGCTGAGAAGAAGCCTGATAATGCGAAGAAGCTCGCAGACGGCATCCTCGACGCGCTTCGCCGCAAAGGCTCGTTCAACGACGACGACAACGCGGCTGACATCGCGACTCTCCGGTCGGCTTTCGCTCACGTCGGCTGGTCGCTCACCGAGGAGGGTCGACTGGAGCGGCTCGGCGCGATCGACCTGGAGACTGGCGGTCGCGCCGCACTCGACGAGCAGCTCGCACGGCTGCGCAGGAACATCGACGATCCTGCCGCGGCGCTCGGCTTCGCCAAGGAACTCCTCGAAGCGGTCATGAAGTTCGTGATCGAGGGCAGCGGGATGCCGCTGCCCAAGAACCCCAAGTGGCCGATGCTCATCCACCTGTCGTTCGACCGCCTCAACTTCGAGTTCAAGGTCGTCGACGACTCGGTCCCCGGAGCGACGGCCGTGAGGGCGATCTACCAGTCGGCCAAGACGGTCATCGAGTCCGTGAACGATCTCCGCAACGACCACGGCACCGGCCACGGAAGGACGCTGCCGACCGCGCTGCGCGAGGAGACGGCGATCTACGTCGTCCGGGAGGCCGTCCACGTCGCCGAGCTCATGCTGAGCACGTACGACCGCCAGATGAGCGGCGGACGGGTCTGAACAAGTCATGATGCGCCTGACGACGTCAGGCGCTGGGGCGCGGCACAGCCGCGCCCGGGTGAGTGAGTGACAGGAGTTCTCTTCCGCTATAGAGCGGGAGCACTCTGCTGCGAGTCGTGGCTCGGTACTCTGAGTCGCCCTAAGGGACGCGAGGTTCGATTCCTCGCAGTGAGCGCGTGCGCCCACGAGGACGAGTGGACAGTCTGCAGACGAGGCCGGTTGGATTCCGGCTGAGGCACGACAATAGCGGCTGTGCCACGCGCACAGACCGCACCTGGAGCCGTCACGGGCGACCGTGGCGGTTCTTGCTTTTCATGTCCCCGTTAACGCAAGTGCTCGAACGGGTCAACCACAGCGTGCACGCCGTGCTCAGGGCACGAGAACGCCACCCTAATGCCGTCGCCCGTGCCGGCGTCGAAGGGCTCCGGCACGCAGTCGCGGCCGCACTCCTGGCACATGCGGTACTGCTCGTTACCCGTGCCGTCACCGACACGGATCTCCAGGTCGTCGGGGACTTCAACACCGTCGTCGCTCATCCTGCGACTCTACGCGCACTGAGCTATCTGCTGTCAATGGCGGACACTGCGTGAAAAGCAAGAACCCCGAGGCGTGATGCCTCGGGGTTCTTGCGTCTATTCCGCTCGCCTGCGCGAGCGAGGAAGCGAGTGTTGGGGCCGGGCATAGCCCGTCCCGGGAAGAACTTTGAGAGGTGCAGCCCTGCGGGCTGTGGCTCTGTTGGCATCACGGAACAACAGAAATGAGCACAGCCATGTCTGAGCAAAAGCAAGCACAGAAGCAGATCACAGTGTCCGGCGTCGTCGGGGACACGGTCAAGTACAGCACCACGAAGCTGGGCCAGCCCTACGTCTCATTCGAGATGGCGGTCCAGGAGGGGCCACGTCGCGGCGCGAAGCGCACCGTGTACTACACAGTGAACGCGTTCCGGCAGCTCGCCGTGAACGCATCGCAGAGCATCAAGCCGGGCGACCGTCTGCTCGTGACCGGCACCGCTAAGGAGGTGCTGCTCTGGAACCGGGGCGGCTCCATCGCGAAGCACACCATCAACGCCGAGCGCATGGGACACGACCTGTTCTGGGGCACCAGCGAGTTCACGCGCGGCACGGAGAACGCAGAGGAAAGCACAGACAAGGCTCAGGCATGAGCACGAAGGGACCCGAAATGACTGCTTCAAAGCCCGCCACGTCCACGCTCACGATCCTCGGCGTCACCGTCGTCGTGAGCAGCATCATCGGCCTCGCCTTCAACGGCCTCGTGATCGCCGACGGCACGAGCCTCGTGGGGCGCGCTGGTCTGTTCGCCGCGATCGGCGCAGCGCTCCTGGCGATCGGCCGCGTCCGGGACGCCCAGAGAAGAGAGCAGAGAGAGAAGACAACACCATGACTACCCGGCTCACTCCCTACGACACCGGCGACCGTCTGGAGCCGCACCCCTGGCCAATCGTCCACACCGAGCCCGGCGGCAGCGCAATCGACCGCGACCACTACGGCTACGTCGATCTCGACAACGATGAGAGCGCCACTGTGTTCACGATCGTCGGCAAGCGCCCCGACAACACAGCCGACGGCTCGCCGGGGTACCTGCTGAGCATCAGCACCTACGGCGACGATTCAGCCGTCGAGATCGACGGAGACAGAGTCCTCGTTCTCGACGAGGACACCCTCGCGGGCCTCAACACTCTCGTCGAGCTCGCCGAGCAGGGTACTGCCGTCGACGCCGACGCCTGGCGCCTCGTTCAAAGAACCATCAAGAAGATTCAAGGAGCCCGACCATGAACGCACAGCCCACCGTCCTCAAAGCCAAGAGCAGCGCCGACTTCCTCGCCGCGCTGCCCCGGCTTGCGGGCATGCGTGCCTCTGAGAGCCTGTTCCTCGTGCTGTTCGACGGCTCCAGGACACTGGGCTCAGCCCGCATCGACCTACCGCCAGCAGAGCAGATGGTCGACCCCGGCCCGGAGATCTCAGCTTGGGTTCGCACTGTCATCGAGATCGCTCAAAAGAGCGACGCGGTAGCCGTCGTAGTGCAGACAGATGTTGCGCTGCCGGAGAGCCCTATGTCGAGCACCTATGGAGCGCTCACCGGCGCCCTGGCCAACTCGCTACGCGCAGCAGGCTGCTCTGTGCGCGACGCGCTCGTCGTTGCCTCGAACGGCTGGGCGAGCTTCGTCGGCACGAGCTTCCCGGAGCTGCACAGCCTCGACGAGATCACCGGCAGCACCCTGCACGATCCAGAGCACGAGCTGCTCACGGTCGACGAGTGGCGCGCTCAGCACCCCGGACGGACCACCGAGGACCCCGAAGAAATCGCCGGCATGACTGCGCAGATGCGCGCCGCCGGCAGTAAGGAGAACAGAGCATGAATGTCAGACACGAAGACCTCCTGGCCCGCATCGCGATCTCCCGGGCAGTGGAGCCTGGCGATCGCCGGCTCGCGGCGCTCCTCGCGGAGACCTCGGCTGCTGAGCTCATTGAGCGCCCGGAGACCTGGTTATTCGAGAACGAGCTGCACCGCTACATGACGGCAAGCAGCGCCTCTCGTGTGCTGGATCAGGCCCTCGCTGCGGGCATCACCCCGATCATTCCCGGTGACACAGCCTGGCCAGCACAGCTCGCGGACATCGAGAGTGCAGACCCGCTCGCGCCGTCTCAGCCCCTCATGCTGTGGGCGCGCGGGGACGTGTCTCTGCTGAGCGCGCAGAGCGTTGCTATCACCGGCGCACGAGCGAGCACAGCCTATGGCGAGCGCATAACCACCGAGATCGCAGCAGAGCTGGCCGGCCAAGAGTTCGCTGTGCTCGCTGGCGCCTCCTACGGTGTTGATGGGGCAGCCCACAGGGCTGCCCTGACGGCCGGCGGCAAGACCGTCGCGGTGCTCGCGAGCGGAGTGGACAGAGCCTATCCCGCAGGCCACCGAGAGCTCATCGAGCGGATCGCCGTCGACGGCTGTGTAGTCAGCGAGACGCTCCCGGGCACGGCGCCGACCCGATGGCGCTTCATCATGCGCGGCAGGATCATCGCCGCGCTCGCGAGCGCAGTGGTCATCCCTGAAGCCGGAGTGCGCTCCGGCGCGCTCTCGGTCGCGCAGCTCGCGCACGGCATGGCTCGGCCTGTTGGTGCAGTGCCGGGGCCTGTCACAAGCGCGGCGAGTGCGGGCTGCCACATGCTCGTGCAGCAGGGCACAGCGCGGCTCGTGGCAGACGGTGCTGACGTACTGGGGTTACTTGGACGAGGCGCAAAGAAGCAGGACACAGCATGAGGTCCCAGGATGACAGCCTCGCCGTCCACGTCAGGGCGCGCAGCCTGGTGATCGACCGTGGGAACTTGGTCGTGATCCCGCTCCACACGGCTCCTGACCTCGCGACGAGGGCAGCTGAGCTCGCTCTCGGCGGCGCAGTTCGCTTCGCCGGGTTCAACCAGCTTGGGCACGCCGTGTACCGACTAGAGAAAGAAGTGAACCGACGATGACATGGGCAATGCACCGCGAAGCGGTATCTCTCCGGCTCAGCGAGATCGAGCTGGAGGGAGAGCTCCACTACGACTCGGTAAAGAGCAGCCTGTGTTTGGTAGACCCCGAAACTGGCGAGGATGAAGTCCTCACAGTGAGCTTGCTCCGGGACGGCTATGTCGCGTTCCCCGGCGAGATATTCGTCCGCGACTACAGCGAGCACTTCGGCCTGCCGGCGGCTCTCGTGGCCGCTGGCATCTGCGAGGAAGTCGAGGAAATCAGCATCGGGCCATTCGGCTCGCGCGTGGTGAGGATGAGGGTGATCGTCTGAGCCCCAGCAGGCGCACACGCGAAAGCAAAGACCCCAAGGCGTGACGCCTCGGGGTCTTTGCTTTAAGCATCGTTCCACACCTCGCGGAGAGTGTCCTCCGCTGAGGGCATCACCTGCTGCATCGGTGATGCTGCCCAGGTGGAAGATACCGGGTCATCGGGAAACTCGTATCTCCCGCTGGTGAGAAATCACTAAACGAATGGCGCTGCTTCCTCCCGGGTGTGGGCAACCGAGCATCTGAGCGTGCTGCATCCGTAGGTATGAACCGCGCCCCAGCACGAGGAAGGCCACGACCATCGCATCGAAGCCGGCAAACCTTCGCCGTTTCCGACAGGAGCTGCCCACGCCCGATGCATCCGAGTGGCTCACGGTCTAACCCAAGTGCCGAGTGAGCCTCCCGTCCTGGTCTACCACCCGACCATTCTTGACAGCTCGGTCGATCGCCTGGTTCAGGCGCGCATCGAGAATCGAGCCGTTCCTGTTCCAGCCGTAAAGCCTCGCGATCTGCACCGCGACCTCCGAGCGGGAGGCCCCGCCGACGTCTTGGACGAGGAGCTCGACGGCCCTCGCGAACTCGTCGATATGGACTTGCTCCGGCTTGCGCTGATTGCCGTTGCTCCGGACCTTCGTGACCGGTCGGCCCGGGAGGTCGATGAAGTCGCCCTCGCGTACGACATCGGCCATCTCGATCGCCAGGTCGATGTTCTCCTTCATCCTCTGGGAGATCCTGCCGATGTACCACCAATCTCTGATCCGCTCAAGGACCAGCGCCATGTGGACCGGCCCTTCGGTCCTCGCGAGGTTGGACAGCGGCTCGATCAGGTACACGTGGCTGCCGGGCTCGCCCGCGTCGGCCCATAGCGGCAGGTCCTGTTCCGCAACCTTCTTGTAACTCACGGCCCAGTCCTGGGACGCCTCCGACTGCGCGGGCACAGTCTCGACGTCCGGGCGCACCAGCTCGGGACGGCTCCGCCTCATTGCTGAGGTCCTGCCTACGATGGCGTCCTCGATCGCGGTCCGGAGACGCTGCTCCTCCGAGGCCCTATCCCGATACCAGGATGTGCCCCAGATCCGGTGTAAGGTCCATCCGAGCCCCTCGAGTACTTGGTCGCGCAGGCGGTCACGGTCGCGCGCTGTGGGCGAAGAGTGGTACTGGTAGCCGTCGCACTCGACCCCGATCGCGAATACGCCGGACTTCGCGGGGTGCCGAACGGCGAGGTCGATACGGAAGCCCGCAGCGCCGACCTGGGGCTCCACTTTGTACCCCCACGATTCGATCGTGCGGATCACCGACTCTTCGAACGGCGACTCCGGCATGAGCCCCGTCGCTGAGGACTGGGTCCCAAGCACCTCGATGCCGCGCTTCGCAAAGTCGAGGTAGGCCCGCAGCGCCTCGACGTTCTCGTTCTGCGAGGCGGGGATGTCGTGCGCCTCCATCGAAGACACGACCTCGATGCGCTGCCTCGCTCGCGTGATGCCGACGTTCAGTCGCCGCCATCCTTTCTCCTTGTTGAGTACGCCGAAGTTTGTCGAGACCTTTCCTGCCTCGTCGGGGCCGTAGCCCACCGAGAAAATGATCACGTCACGCTCGTCGCCTTGCACTGACTCAAGCGACCGGACGAAGAAGCCGTCGAGGCGGTCGCTCTTGTCGAAGTGCTCGTCGAGGTCGCGGTGCGACTCCCTGAGCTCGTCGACGGCCGCGGTCACCGCCGAGGCCTGCGCCACAGAGAACGTGACCACCCCGAGCGAGGCTCCGGGCCTCGTCCGATAGTGATGGATTACTCGCTCGGCGACGACTTTGGCCTCACGCGGGTTGTCTGCGCCGCCGCCTCGCCTGTACAGGCCGTCCGCCAGGAAGAACTCCACACCGAGGTCCGGGCCATCCTCTTGCGCCGAGGGGTAAGTTACCAGCTTACCCTCGTAGAAACGGTAGTTCGAGAATGCGATCAGCGCCTCGTGGCGGGACCTGTAGTGCCATCGCAGACCGAGGTTGCGGAACGCACCGGCCGACTTCGCCAGCTCCAGGATGGACTGGAAGTCCTGCACGTCGGAGTCGAGCTCCACATCCTCGTCTGTCTCCGTTGCACGATCAAAGAACGACGTCGGAGGCAGCTGCTTGTCGTCGCCTGCAAGTATGAATGCGCGTCCACGGTAGATGCAGTTGATCGAGTCCCCGGGGGTAACCTGCGAGGCTTCGTCGAAGATCACCACGTCAAACTTCATGTCGGACGGCAGATACTGAGACACAGCGAGCGGCGACATCATGAATACGGGCTTTATCGCCTGGACAGCGTTTCTGGCCTGCGAGATCAGGGACTTCACTGACATGTGCCGACGCTGCTTCATCCCTTCCCTCCGGAGGAGAGCTGGTTCTCCCAGCGACGTGTTCGATGGACGGCGCGCATTCGCCGCCCGGACAATGTCGCCGGTGGCGGCAGCTATGACCTCGAGGTCCAGTGCCTTGAACTCGTCGACGAGCGCCTCCCTGTCCGTCGCCAGGAGCGGGTGCAGCCGCTCGTCGTCCCGGATCTGTGCGTCGGCCCATGCCCTGAGGAGCGCCCGCTCCACAACCCGCGGCACGTCCGATGCCGGGACCCGCATCTCGATGCAGAACTCGATGGTCGAGTCCAGGTCGTGCATCCTCAGGTACTCGCGGATCTCCATGTAGTCGAACCATTCCTGCTGCCCGACCGTGTCAGAGCCGAGCTCCTCTATGAGACCCGCGGCGCCGTCGAACTCAGCGAACTCTTCGAGAAGTTCCTCCCTGCGCGAGGGCGCGAAAGCTCCGATCACTGCGTCGCGATCGCCTTCCCACTTCGCGAGTGACCCAGGCAGAGCTGAGACAGGGGTGGACGAGACTAAAGCGGTCAGCTGCTCCGGCGTCAGTGCACCCGTCGGAGCCGCGCTCCGGATGCGCTTGGCCCACGAGATCACCGAATCGATGCGGTCAAGGTCCGTCGCGGATCCCTGGAACAGCGCCCCGAAGCGTTCTTCGTACTCCAATCTGGAGGCGTCCAGGCCCGCCGCGACGTCGCGGGCGTCCTCGCAAGAGCGGAGGATCGTGACCGAGTGGTCGACTGTGTGGTCGCGGCCGGTCACCGCGTTCACCGCTTCGACCACCGAGAGCGCGTCCGCGATGGGTTCCTGGTGCGCCTCGATCCAGTCCAGCGATGCCTGCATCGGCAACATAAGCAGCTCCTGCCGACCCGTGAGAGCCGGAGCAGGTCCGAGAGAGCTCCGCCAGGAACCGAGCGCCGCGGAAGCGGTCGCGGCCATCTGCTGGTGAGCGGGCTCAGGAACCCCAGCAGTGAAGTACTCCACGGTCTGCGGCTGCACGGTACCGCCCGACAACGCGATCACCTCGTCGGCGACACCAAACAACCGGTCCAGGCCTTCCCAATCGGTGTCGCGGCCTTGCCAGTGTCTGCCAAGTGCCTGCGAGTGCACTACGCCAACGCTCTCAAATGCTTCAGTCGCTTCCGACCACGCGATGGCCTCGGAGAGCCGTGAGATACCCGACTTCACTTGGGAAGCATCCGCCAGGAGAGCTGCCACAGCCTTCTTGTCGGTGCGATATGCCCCTGAGAGCTTCCGCAGCCCAGTATGCAGATTGCTGAATCTGTCCTGAAGCTCCCGCAGCGGGGCACCAAGTGCCTCAGCCCTGTACAACGAATGCGCGCGCCCTTCGGCCCTGTCGAGCTCCATCGCCTTCAGTCGAATCTCTGCAGCGGCGCTTCTCGCGGCTTGGAGGCCTGCAGGCGTCAGCCAGGTAGTCTCCAGCAAAGCTCCATTAGCCCTCAGATCGATCATCCGCACCACGCGGTCTGCCTCGGAGTACGAGCTCGGCTCAGGGAGGCCAGCTATCTGTGCGAGCCCTCGTAGCGACGTTATGGCCGAGGCCAGACCCGCAGCATGGTGTGACAAGTATTTGCCGAAGGCACGTAGCTGCTCAGCATTCTGGGATCCGAGCACGATGCTGCCTGCAACAGCGGGCTGGACAACCTCGGAGGGCGCGTTCTGAGGAAAAGAGCTGTATGGAACCCCACTCAGTGCCTTCACCGCGGTGGTTTTTGCCCGGTAATCGTCGAGCAGGGAACCAAGCTCGGCTCGGCTCGCCTCAATGGGGGCGAGGTCGGCGGCAATCAGCCAACGGTCATCGGCCGATGCCGGGCGCTCGGAATGCTGCAAATCCAGCAACTCAATCAGCTGTCTAGCCCGGTCCGGCCGGTCCAGATCAAAGGACCTAACCAGCCCGAAGTTGACCTGCATCGTGCCGCGGAGCTCCTGTAGCGCCCGTTCGGCGGCCCACAGGCGTGCCTCGAGCGAGGTCTCGTCGACGATATCTCTCCAAAGGAACGACCTGCCCTGGGCTGCGGGCCTCCAGTTTCGTTCTAACCTGCGGAGCGCATCGTAGAGGTCAGAAAGCCCGGCCTGGTCGAGCCCCAGCGGCGAGCGCTCCGGGACCGGAGCAGCAGGCACATCGACGAGACCCGCAAGTAGCCCAAGGACGTCGTGCAACGACAGTTCAAGTGGCGACCGGTTCTCGTTCATCGCTGACGCGTAAGCGTTCAGCCGCTTTCGCTTGTCGACCAGCGAGGCCCGCGACGGCGCCGACATCCCGCTCGGCGGCTGCGCCACGTTCTCCAGCGTCTGAAGCAGTTCGACCGCGACCTCGCGCCTGTTGGCCTTGTGCGAGTGTAGCTCCAGAAGGTAGCTTCCGAGCCCGGCATCTTTCAACCTGTTCCGCACGACGTCGAGCGCGGCGATCTTCTCCGATACGAACAGCACGGACTTCCCCGAGTGCATCAGCGCGCCGATCATGTTCGCGATCGTCTGTGACTTTCCCGTGCCCGGAGGACCGTCCATGACGAAGCTGCGCCCGGCGAGAGCCGCGGCCACCGCTGCGCGCTGCGAAGAGTCCGCGTCGAGCACGAACGGCGTCTTCTCCGGTGGAGCGCTCTCGTCGATGTCCGCGGGATCGATCGGATCGAACTGGAACTCGTCAGTCTGGCTTGTTGGGTCACCATTGGCGAGTGCCTGCACGACCGGGTGGTCTGAGATGACATCCTGATTGTCAAGCAGGTCTTTGTACATCGCCTCCTTAGTGAAAGAAAAGGTTGCGAGGTGAGCCTCTGGACGGAGCTCCCAGCCTTTGAGATCCGGAGCCGCTGACAGACGCTTCCTGAACAACTCGAGGATCTCCGAAACTCGAAGATCCTCTACTTCCTCGAGCAAAGGCCAGACCACCCCGAACTCGGCTAGCCTCAACGGCAGCGCCGAGTTGAGAACGGCATCGTCATCGCTGCCCACGAGCTTCGGAGTCGCACGCGGACCCTCGGGTATGAGCTCAACAGGGACCAGGTACAGTGGGCTCGCCATGTCCGAGCCGTCGACGTCCTTCCAGCGGAGCATACCGAATGCGATGTAGAGAACCGAAAGTCCGCGGTCGAGGAACTCCTGATTCGCCTTGCGCATCAGAGTGCGCGCAATAGTTCCGATGTCGCTGTCCGGTCTGGGGATATGGAGCGCATTGCGACCGAGCGGAGGTCTGACGAGTCGCTCCTCTCCGTCCTCGTCAACTTCGAGTTGGTCGCCCTGTAACACGAGCGGTTTTCCGGAGGCAACGAGGCCCTGCAGCTCGTCCAGGCCCGGAGTGTCGAAGGTGAGTGACGACCTCTTCGGGGGATTGAACCTGATCAACCGACTACGGCGATCGAGACCCACCAGACTCTCTCGCCACACTTTCAACGCATCCAGCGTCGCTCGCTTCCCCGCCACTGATCACCCTCGATTCCTGTGTACTCATAGGCCCATCCAGGAACGCCGAGATGCACCAATTACCTTCACTTTAGTAGAGCCCGACGACATCGAAATCTCCGACCGAACACCGGCCGGTGCTCGGAGTAGCAATTTGCAGTAGTGCTAGTCAGCGGACTCCTCAGCGAGCACGGCGTGCACGCTGCCCACGGAGACGTCGAGCACCCGGGCGATGACCCTAATCGACTCGCCCTTCGCGCGTCTGGCGAGGATGATCGCGCGCTTGTCGTCGTCGATCACCCGAGGCCGCCCGCCGACCTTGCCACGCTTGCGCGCGGCTTCGAGTCCGTTCTTGGTCTTGCGGCTGATGTCGCGCCGGCGATCCTCCGCCAGTGCGAGCGCCAGGTCGAGGATCAGCGACCGCTCGGTGTGCTCGCCCGCGGCGATGCCATCGAGTACTTTCACCGCGATGCTGCGCTCGAAGAGGTCGTTGAGCACGATCAGCCCTTCAAGCAGGTTCCGGCCGAGTCGGTCGACCTCCTGGACGGTGAGCATGTCGCCGTCGCGCAGGTAGTCCAGCGCCGCCGTGAGCCCGGGGCGGTCCTTCACCGCGAGCTTGCCGCTGACCTTCTCCTCGAATACCTTCACGCAGATCGGGTCGAGCACGTCGTGCTGTCGCGCGGTCTCCTGGCCCTTCGTGCTGACCCGCACGAGCCCGACGAGCGCCATGACGACTCCTTCCGTTCAACAAACCTGTTCAGTCTCCGCACTCCACGCTACAGGTATTTGAACGGGTTTCTGAACGAATCTTGCTCGTGTCGCGAAGCTCGTCGCAACTCCTGTTCAGATTCGACTAACGGCCGTTTATTGAACGGATATAGCTACTGAGCCTCATCCACTTCTGCCACTATCCCAATGAAACGGGGGAATGGAAATGAAGCTGCTGGCTCTGGTCCACGGAGTTCCTCAAGTCGTGTGATTCGGATTCCGTTCCGCCTGAAGGTTTCGAGATACATATCCAACGGTCTGTGAATGTGGGTGGCGTTCAGTGTGTACTCCAACGCGCTCGTCTTGAACGGGGCCTCCACTACAAGCTCCTCCGAATAGTTGAAGCCGGCAGCCTGTGAGTATCCCCAGTAGATCGGCCAAAACGCCGGGTGTGTGATCGTTGCAACTACGCGTCCTTTCTGCGCGATCCTAGCAATTGACGCACACACGTCGTCAAGGTGAAGAGTGTCCATCAGGACCATGTTCGCGACCACTATGTCAAAGCGTGAATCCGATTTGGAAGCCGCCCATTCCTCTACTGTCGATACTTCATAGCTGCCAGACGAATCGTGTCGCCGAGCGATCTCCACACTCGCAGAGCTTGGGTCGATACCCACAACTGTCGATGCTCTTTCGCGAAGCCTCGCAGTGAGTCGACCGGTGCCGCAACCAACATCGAGAATTGACCTAGCCGACCCGAGATGCCTCAAGATCCAAGGTTCGAGCACCTCACTGAAAGAAGGGTCCGCATGGGCTCCTATCTGCGAGTCTCGGATAGGAGCTATCTGATCCCACTCACGGGTGATCTCGCTCTGGCTCTTCTGCGCGAGGAATCTGATTGTATTGCTCATTTTGCGGCCTCTGATCGCGAAGACCGCTTCAGGAGACTGAAGAGGTCTTCGACGAGATGTATGGCAGGATCGTCTTTCGTCTGGATGACCCGAATTACATGCGCGTCGGAGGTCCCGTATCCAATTGCGACGCGGGCGTCTGATCTATCGGGATTCACCAAGGTGAACCTACTTCGGAACTTATAGTCATCGTCGCCATAATAAAAGGCCGTCGCCCCTTGCTTTTCCAGTTCCTGGCTTAGCTGGGTCGGCTTCGGCATAAGGAGCGTTAGTGACTCTTTTTTCGCTTTGGTGAAGAGTGCAGTACGCGCTTTGCCCTTTACCCAGCTCAGGTCATTCGACGACATGACACATTGTTCCTCCGAGCTCAGTAGCCGTGTCATGTACTTGAGAATCTTCTCATCACGTCGTCGGCCCTTGTACTTGTGCGGACGCCCTCGTGTCGCACCCACAATTTCCCATATAGCTGCGACAATCGCGAGCGCAAGGGTTCCAAGTATCAGCCCTGTATTCAGCGCTGACGAAAAGATCTCATCAAGATCTCCCGCCAAAATTACACCCAGGATGAGCGCGCCGAGCAGAGCCAGCTGTGTAATCACGGTTCTGACCATGTCCCCAACGCTATCGAAGAGGTACTAGGTGACCTGAGATAATGATCTCCATGCCCGAAGAAGCCTCACTCGTCTTAATCTGGCCCGAGTACGTCATCCCCACGCTCCAAGTACTCGCTGACGGACAAAGCCGCCAGCGGCGCGAAGTCTTCGACGCCGTAGCCGACCGCGCAGGTGTCAGCGACGATGCACGTGCCGAGACACTCAAGTCCGGTGGCACCCGCTACGAGCAGCGCATGGGCTGGGTGCTGAGCCACCTCGGAAAGGCGAAGTGGGTCGACCGGCCGGAGCGCGGCTACTACGTGATCACCGACGCAGGTAGGGCTGCCCTCGCGCAGTATCCTCAGGGCTTCGACTACGCGCTCGCTCGCGAGGTCTTCGCCCCGTTCTGGCCGGAGAAAACCAAGAGCGCCGTGCCGGCTTCGGTGCCTGTGCCACCATCCGATGAGATCTCCGACCCGATCGAGGTCATCGAGGACGCCGTCTCCCGTATTGAGGCGAGCGTCGGTGAGGATCTGCTTGACCGGCTTCGCAACAGCCACCCCGACTTCTTCGAGCAGGCGGTCGTTGATCTGCTCCTCAAGATGGGATACGGTGGCGCAGCACAGCGAGGCCGACGCATCGGCGGCTCAAATGACGAGGGCATCGACGGGCTCATCGACCAGGACGCCCTCGGGCTCGACCAGGTCTACATCCAGGCCAAGCGCTACAAGGAAGGCAACAACGTCGGCCGCGAGCCGATCCAGGCCTTCGTCGGGGCACTGCACGGCTTCGGAGCCTCGCGCGGCGTCTTCCTCACGACGAGCGCGTTCACCTCAGGCGCGATCGACTACGCCAAGAAGGTGCAGTCGCGCATCATCCTCATCGACGGCGCGAAGCTCGTGGACCTGATGATCGCCTACCGCGTCGGTGTGCAGGAGAAGCAGCGGTTCAGCGCTGTCGAGGTCGACGAGGACTACTTCGAGTAAGCGGTTAGCGTTCGCGCGACTTCATGGTGGCCTGACCTAAGACCATCCGACAGTTGTGTCCGTTGAGGCGGGGTCTGCGTCCGTTGGACGCACGGAGACCCGTGCTTTGCGACGTCTGTCCAGGTAGACCCTGATGGACGGCGGCTCAAATCAAGAGGGTCGTGGTGCGCGCGCTAAGCCTCCACACTGGCGCACATAAATTTGTTCCACACCGCTAATCGGGATCTTCCCGAGCATTACATCCATCGCTAGGTCGATGTCGTGTTGCCAACGTGCTCCGGAGCGATGTGGGCGATAGTGACCGGCAGCCCAGCGTTCAAAAGCCATCCAGTATGCAATGTCCTGCAGACCAAACAGTCCCGGATGTTCGCGGTCATGCCATGTCGACTGGTTGAGGATAGTCTCCATCCAGTCCATAAATACAATCTGAAATCGAAGAGACGGTGATGGATGTGTCTGGGAGACAGCGGACCCGTCCTGCCGGAAGCCATCGAAGATTAACGCTTCCAGGGCCAGCAGAGAACCGGAAATCTGTGTAACAAGGTCGTCGGTAGCGAAGGAAGATTCGAGGACATACTGGCTCGCAAGAAGATCGCAAGCGATCTCATCCTTGTAACGATGTACTGAGGCGCGAAGGTCCTTAATTTCACCTCGACGATTCTTCGGCAACCACTGCGTGTCCACAATATCTGGGAGTAGAAGTTCAGCTCGCTTGAATGCATCTGTGCGTTGTTGTTTCGTCCCTACGGCGTGAGCCATCTCGTGACCTAGAGCCCACCGAATGGCTGCGGCAGTCGAGCGCTCCGAAAAAACCCGGTCTCTAGTCGTCTGAATCATCTCTGCTGAGAGAGGGCTCGGCGACTCGCTAAACCCCAAGTGATCGAAGAGCCATGCCCGCGAAGCGTCACCAACATGCTCATTAGTGTTTCCTTTTGCCATGACCGAGAACGCGGGGAAGACCTCACTTAGACGCCAGCAGAGGTCAATAAAGCTAGACGTCAAAGTTACAAACGGTGCGCCTTTGTGCAACGGGCTCACGTGAGGCATCTCAGCTGATTCTGCGATGCCCACGTAGATACTCTTCGACGTTTCGATTTCTGGCCGAGACGCGTCCGTCGGCATACGCCAGCCGCGCAACCATTGGTTGAGGGCTGACGATGAGGAGTGCGCGTGCCCGTCTAGATCGCCCAGAACATGGGCTAGGTCGTCCGTGAGTATGGGGGTGCAAGCTGAAGAGTTATCAAATCGTCGCTTCGATTTCGCCAATCGCATTGATGCGCTCTCCGTGGTCTCTGCCGCTGTCAGCGAGGGGTACTCTGGGGCGAGCACTGGCTGGTTTGCGCGATGCCCTTTAAGGGCAGCGAACCGTTCGGCTTTCAGTCTTCTCGCCTTACCCATGGTTAATACCCCACAGCAGCATCGTCATACGCGAACCGCGCGTCCGAGTGATCCAGCACCTTCGCGCGCACCTCGGCGAGCTTGAAGTCGAGCACTCGCAGCTTCCCGTCGATCCGGCTGATCGCCTCGATCCTGTGGAACCGATCGCCGTAGACCTCGGCGAACCGGGCCATGCCGTGCAGCTTCCAGGCCGCATCCGGGAGCCAGTGCCCGTGCGGGTCCACGATGCTCGCGCGCACGCCGTCCTCGGTGTCGACGAAGAACAGGAAGTCCGGCCGCAGGGTGCGCCACTCGCCGTGCGAGTCGCGGTAGGCGATACTCATCGAATCTCGCCCGCCCGTCGGGTTCCTGTACCAGGCGAGGGCCCCGGGGCGCGCCATCTCGGCGTCGAGCACCTCGATCTCGTCGGGGTTCAGCTTGCCGACCGGGAACATGCCCTCCTCGTCGGAGAGCAGATGAAGGGATCGCCGTTCGAGGAGCTGCTCGCTGTCGCCGACGGCGCGCTTGGTCTCCTCCTGGCGGTTCTTCGGCAACGCCATCGAGATCAGCTGCGGGTCAGTGCTCATGGCGGTGATCTCCGCGTAGAGGCTCTGCCGCGACTCGGGCAGGCCCTTGATCGCGACGCGGTGCTCGTCGAGCCACTCCTTCGAGATCGCGTCCGCCTCCTCGTCGAGCTTCGCGCGCGTCTGCGTCAGCATCGCGAGGGCGGCGACCCGGACGTACGCGTCGCGATAATCGTCCTCGTCGTCGGCGTCCGCCGTGAGGTGCTCGATGTAGCTGCGCGCCACATCGGGTGTGATCGTTCGTGCGCCGCTGCGGTAAGAGTCCTGGATCGCGCGGTCATCCGCGGCCTCGGTCCAAGAGTCGTCGCGCCGCATGCCATGGCGGGCCTGACCCCTCATGGTTCCGCCAGCGACCGTGAGCACGTCCTCACGCGCCTTCGCGAGGTCCTTCGCGTACTGGGCCGCAAGCCCATTGAGCACCCCATGCAGGCGCTCGTGGGCGATCTTGCCGGCGTCCTGCACGAGCCCGTCCGCGGCGAGGGCGTGGGCGAGCGACGTGACCCGCTTGATGGGGTTCGCGTGCTTGCGCGGCAGCGTCTCTGCGGGCAGCGACTGGAACAGCTCCCAGACCTCGTCGGGCACGGCGTCGTTCGGCGTCATGAGCTGCGGGTCGACGAGCACGCGCTGGCCCGTGTCGCCGCCTCCCGTGAGGTCGTTGCCCATGATCTTCTCCAGCACGAGGCTGGCCGTGGCCTTGCTGAACTTCGGCAGTATGCACTCGACGCTGTTGAGCAGGTCGTCGCCCTCGACGCGTCTCGCCAGGGGCGTGCGGATCATGCGGCCGAGCAGCTGAGTGATGTGCGTCTCGTCCTTGGCAGGACGGAACGACACCATGACCTCCGCGCGCGGGCAGTCCCAGCCCGTGCTGATCGCGTCCTTGGCGAGCAGCACGCGGATGTAAGAGGCGTCCTGCACCCGCTCCGGCGAGATGTAGGGCACGCTGTGCATGCCGAACGTCTGAGCAGTGTGATCGCCGAACACATGGGCGATCGCGTCAGACTCAAGCTCCGGCCACTCGTCGCGGATCACGTCGATGGCCGAGGCCACCTCGTCGGCAGCGGGCTTGTTCGGCACTTGGAGAACCATCAGCGGCTTGATCGGCTCCGTGCCCTGCTCGGCTGCATAGGCGGCCCATGCGTCGGAGAGAGCCTTCACTTTGCGCACGCCGCGGCGCAGCAACACTGTGTTGAAGTCGCCGGTCTCCGCCGGGAAGTCGAGAACGATGTCGTCCTTCAGGAGGCCCGACTCCTGTATGCGCACGGGGTCGACCTGGACCGTGCCGAGGTGCACGCGGTTCGACTGGACCTCGGCCTCTGTCATCGCCGCCTCGAAGCGCTGCACCGTCGCCGAGATGCCCCACACAATCGGCACCGGCGGCACGCCGCTGTGGCCGTTGATGAGGCGCTTCACAATGGTCGGCGTGTCCGACGGGCGCTTGCCCATGCCCCGGTGCGCCTCGTCCAGGACCATGTAGAGCGTGAGGTCGTCGTCCTCGATCGTGCTCCGCAGCGTGTCCCAGAACGTGAACGGCACAGTGTCGGGGTGCGACTGTATGCCGTCGAGCGTGTTCGAGTCATCGTGACCGCGCACCAGGAGGCTGTTGCGCGAGAGCTTCGACGTGTTCAGGAAGTACACGTGCCCCGGCAGCAGCTTCGGGTAGCGGAACGGGTGCTCCACGGTCACGAGCTTGTTCCGCAGGCGGTCCGACGCCTGCTCAAGACGGTGGCGCGTCTGCTGGTTCAGCGCGGGGTCGTCGCTGAACCACAGCACCACGGCGCCCTCGTCGGGCACGACGTCGAAATCGTCGCTGCCCCAGAACATCGCCTCGATCACGGCGGCGGCCATGACGGTCTTGCCCGCGCCGGTCGTCGCGGTCAGGGCCACGGAAGAGACGCGCTTGCTCGCGCTTCGATAGATGTCTCTCGCATCGGACAGCTCGCGCAGGGTGTCGCCGACGGCGTCGGCCTGGTAATCCTTCAGAGTGAAGCGCATCAGATGTCACCTGTGCTCTCGCAGTTGCGCAGGTAGTCCTCGTAGAGGCGTACGGTCTCGATGCCGGGGATCTCGCTCGCGACCTGTTGGTAACGCCCTTCGTCGTCGGTCACAACGTAGGCGATACGGATGCCCTCGCGGCGCTGGATCTCGGCGACGAACTCGCTGGCGAGATCGAGGTCTTTGAGTATG
This sequence comes from Leucobacter aridicollis, assembly GCF_024399335.1. Taxonomy (NCBI): domain Bacteria; kingdom Bacillati; phylum Actinomycetota; class Actinomycetes; order Micrococcales; family Microbacteriaceae; genus Leucobacter; species Leucobacter aridicollis. The sequence continues at coordinate 2,192,728 of NZ_CP075339.1, read as the reverse complement.
CCGTAGCTGTCGGCAACGGCCCAGCCGCCCTCGATCGAGTCGATCCGCTCTCCGACGGCGCCGGCTCGTAGCCAGAGCATCGGCGCGATGGCGGCGAACGCCTTGTCGGCCTCGATCATCCACGGCGACTCGTAGCTCAGGGTGAAGAACGCAGCGTTCTCATCGAAGCCGTCGGCCATCGGGAACTCGTCGACGAACTTGTAGTCGCCCTTGATCGGCTCGCCGCCGGGCGTGAGACCCGTGAGTGCCGCGCGGATGCGCGGCTTCGTGATGTAGTCGCAAATGCCCCACTGCTCCCACTCGGGGTCGCCGGGACGGTGTCCCTGCTTGCGCAGCTTCGTCTGTTCCTCTGCCGAGACCTCGTTGTTCGTCACTGAGATGCACTGGCGGTTGCCGCCGTCCTGCTTGTTCAGGCGCATCACCGCGTGAGCTGTAGTGCCTGAACCAGAGAAGAAATCGAGCACGACCGCGTTTGGCTTGTCCGACACAAAGAAGCGGAGCGCATCTTCCACTGCATAGAGGGACTTGGGGAACGGGAACTTGCGGTCCGGCATCATGGACTTCAAAAGATTCGACCCATTCCTTGACGAGTCGTGTGCGGGGATTCTCCATGCCGAACCAGGAAGAAACGACCGGAACTCGGTCTCAGAGATGATTGATCCGTCTTCACGCCGTCCCGAAACCTCGTACGTTCCGTTCTCCACCTTCCGCTGTTCTCCAGATTTCAAGTACGACAGAGTCATACCGCGCTCCGTAAACTTGCCGAGACGGACATACCCTTTCGAGTACGCCTCAAGTAATGAGGCTTGAGAGACCTGCCAATTGCCTTCAGTGCCGTCGCGACGGACTGGCCACACCGCGACTGTGCCAGGCGGGGCTGCCACGGCGTGTCGGTCTACCTCGACAGCGGGTGCTGCACCGGTATCAACCAACTGCATTCCGTCTGTCGAAACAAAGATTGGATAGAAGAGGTTCGGCCTGTCCACCCGGCGAGCGTTTGTTCCGGTGCGTATGAGCATCGACCAAAGCATTCTCGTCGTTCGTTTATCGTCGGGGTTGAGTCGCCATTCATCGGCTAAGGGAAGCGATGACGCCCGGGATCCACCAAGCTGCACGAAGTAGATGTACTCGTCAGTTCTTGAAAAGCTACCGGGGCGAGTAACCCCTGCGGGATTGATGACCGCGGATACCATCTGGATGCGGGCCTCCGGAAACGTCTGCTCCAGCAGCAGACCGAGCCGCAGATACTCCTTCTCGTCGATCGTGACGATCAGGACGGAGTCCTCGGGCTTCAGCAGCCGCTTCGCAAGCTTCAGGCGACGCTCCATGAATGCCAGCCACTTCGAGTGCCGGTAGAGGTCGTCCCCCTCGACGTAGTCGTTGTTGTACTTCCAGTCTCGGGAGCCCGTGTTGTATGGCGGGTCGATGTAGATCGCGTCGACGGAGTGCTCGTGCGTGAACGTGAGCAGCTCAAGCACGTGGAAGTTCTCACCGTTGATCACCGTGTGGAACGGCTTGTCGCCGCCTCGTTCCACAGTGCCGTCGGGCCTGAGGCCAGGGTAGATGCGGTCGCGGAACTCCGCGACGAGCACCAGATCCTCAACTGGCACGGACTGCGTCTCACGTTCCTCGCCGTTCGGCGTCGAGACCTCGGCGGTGCCGCCGCTGATCGAGTCGACGTGCCAGAGGCGCTGGTCGCCCCGTTCCGTCGAGCCCCTGGCAGGGAGCACCCGGACCTTGTTGCCCTTGCGGATGCGGTGGCCCGCCAGCTCGACGGCCTCGGGCGCATGGCGCTCGAAGTTCAGACCGAACGGCAGCCGCTTCTGAAGCGGCCGGATCTCCTCATCGAGATCCTTCGCGAGTTTTGGATCGAGCTGTTCCAACGTGCGCAGCAGGTCCGACAAGCGCGACATCGGCACCCCTTTCTGGCAAAACAAAGAAGCCCAACATTGCGCGTGCGCAACACGGACTCTTTCCGATCCTACTGATTCACGAGCAAGAGCGCGAAGGGCATTCCGCTCCGGGCATGTTAGGGCACGTCACGACGGCGCCAGCACGAGGATTTACGATGGGGCGAGCTCTCGCGCCGGCCCCAGGTGTATAGGAGAACTCTCAGAGGTGGCTAATGCTCCTCAGGCTTAGCACTTGCGTGACCAACGACGACCAAACCGGAGCAGTGGTGTCTGGCTACCTGCGTTGCCAGACACCGCCAACTTGCCCGTCGTCGCTCAGACCGATGCCGGCGCCTGCTGCATCCGCTGCTGGTAGCTGTGGATCGCGTGCCACTCAGGGATCATCAGCCCGTGCTTCGCGAGCACACCCCAGTAGTTCAGCGGATCCTCGCCTCCTGCTCCTAGCTTCGTTGCGCGTTCCATGTTCAGCTCCACGAACCGGCGCTTGTCGCGAGAGAGTCGTTCCTCGTACTCGGCACGCGTTTCCTCGTCCAGCTCGTAGGGTTCGCGCATGTAGTCCTCGCAGTCCTCGTCCTCATCTGCGAGGAGTCCGAGCATGTCTTGAAGCAACTCGATCTCGCCGTCCAGATACTCCAGTTCTTCATCAATTTCCGCGACCAGCCCGTACGCTGCCCCCATGGCATCGCTCGCGGCAGCGATCTCGGCGACCTCGGCCGCCAGCACCGTCGCGCCGCGGTCCTCGGGGTTCCACGGGATCGGCGTGCTCAGAAGTGCGTCGAGCTCGTCAAGAGCTGCGTACCTCGCCACATCAGCGGGTGAGCCGTCCTCGAAGTAGGACGGGGTCCGTATCCAGGCGTGCGACGCCTCGGAGCAGGCCTGCAGCGCTGCGCGCACTGCCTGCTCGTCGCCGGCGTGCATCGCCGCCTCGAACTCGCGGTGCTTGTCGCTCATCGTCTGGATTGCGCGCAATACTGCGTCGAGCTGCATCTGCTCGGCCTGTGTCATCGCTGCTGTCTTCGTCATGGTCTTGCTCCGTTCTGGTTCTTTGCGCTCTTGCGCGAGGGCCTCGGCGACTTTCGCCGAGGCTGTGTTCTCTCACCGAGGGCGGCGTCCTGTGCCGCCCCCGGTTGTCTTTGCTCTCCGACGCGAGGGCTACTTCACCGCGATCATGGAGCGGCCCTTGAGTTTCTTGCCGTGCTTCAGCAGCACTCCGGCAAAGGAGAGCTCGATCGCCAGCCACATCTCCAGCATCTCGGAGGCAGCACGCATCGCTTCGTCGATCTCGTGGGCGTCGCCACCGGCCTCGGCCGCCGCTAACTCGGCGAAGTGGTCCTCCATGCCGAGGCGCATGGCCTTTGTCCCGCCCTCCGCGATCGTGATCGTTCCGGGCGTGTCCATCGGGATCGCGTCGCGAGGCACGACAACGATCAGCGGCATCTTGCCCGTCGGATCCTTGCGAATCTTCATCTTGTCGAATGCGAGGTTCAGCTGCTTGTTCGTAATAGTCATGTTCATTTCCTCTTCTCGATTTGCCGCGCGCAGCACTCATCGCAGCGCGCTCGTCTGGACGAGTGCGTATCACCCGTCTCACATGCTTTTCCGGGCGCGGCGTCATGCCGCGCCAAGCTCTGCTGGCCGCTGTGTTCGTCACAGCGCTCGCTTCGCAGGCTCCGCCAGGGGCGCCGGGCTCGCAGAGGCAGGCGCTTCTCACCTGTCTCACCAGCTTCTCGGGGCGGCAGTGTTGCCGACCCACGCTCTCTGCGCTGCTACCTGGCTGCGATCACCACAGTCAGGGGCCTGTCGCACGCGTGTGCGCGTGCTGTACCTCCCGCGCGGCATCCGTGCCGCGCTCTGTGCATCTCGCGCGGCACCCGGGCCGCGCTCCTCGCGCTCGCGCATACTGCGCGGCGACTCGTCCACCCGATCCGACGCTTGCGGCGTCGGGGTAGGGCTTCAGCTGGCCGCTTCCGGCGACCACCAATGACAGCTTCTGAAGGAACTAGACTTTAGCTCCTCTGCCTCAGCGGGATTCCCTTCTCAGATTTTCCCCCGGGCAGTGCTCTGCACTGCCACACACGAGCCGGAGTAACCTCTGCAAAAACAGCTCGTGAATCGTCATGATGCCCGTCCCGGGTATCGAATAGTGAAGCTAAAGTCTAGTAAGCAAAAATGTGACAGAGATGTGAACACTCCGTAGCTGACCTCTATCGTTACTGGATCGTTACCGCTTCTGTTCCTCTGCGGAGCAGCACATCACGCGGGGCCGCCCCGCTAACGCGGGGCCGGGTTCTCTGCTGATGAGCAGGGCACTTCCGCCGCTGCTCGCGCACGAGACCGGAGGACGCTCCCATGGTTACTACTGTTTCTTCTTCTACCCCTACTGCCGCTACACCCAGCAACACAGCGCAGACTCCGAGCGTCTGGCTGGGCTGTGTCTCCCATTTCAACGCCGGCTACCTGGTCGGCGACTGGTACGACGCTGCGGAGGCCGGCACAGTCACCGTCGCCGAGCTGCACCGCGGTACGGGCCTGAGCCCTGCCGGCTGCGAGGAGATCTGGGCGTACGACACTGAATACATGCTCGTCGACCGCGAGATGAGCCCTCACGAGGCCCAGCAGCAGGCCGAGGCTCTGCTGTCGGTGGACGAGCACCTGCGCCCGGCCCTGCGGGCCTGGGTCGCGAGCGGCGACTACGTCGCCGAGGGCGACGGCAGGAGCGACGTGCCGTCGCTGTCTGACTTCGAGGACCGATACCGCGGTCACTGGGACTCTTTCGAGGAGTACGCGGCTGATCTCGTAGACAGTACGGGGATGCTGAACGGGGTTCCTGAGGAGGTGGCGCAGCACTTCGACTGGAGGAGCCACGCCCGCGAGCTGGCGCACGACTACGCTGTGCTCGATGCTCAGGCTCCGGCCTCCGGCGTGTACGTGTTCAGGAGCTGCTGAGCCATGTCTGCCAGTGAGATCGCCGATGAGAAGTGGCAGCGCTTCTGCCTCGACTGCCACCCGCCCCGGCTCTGCGCGAGGGAACTGCTGTTCTTCCCGGACCTCGGCGCGTACAGGGTGAGGGTCTGCCCCGAGCACGGCGCCTGCGCCATGGAGACCGTGGTCAGCACCTCAGAGGCAGCGCAACGATGACCGCGCTGCTTGAACACGAGCTCATCGTGCAGGAGAGGTGCGCCTCCCAAAGGCAGCACGAGCTCCAGGAGCTCCTCTCCGCGGCCGAGAGGGCTGCGCTGCTGTCTGTGTCCGTCGAGGACCTGCTGCGCCTCCTGGGGGCCGTCCAGGCCCAGGTGCACGCCTGTAGAAAGGCGGTAGTGAGCGAAGCCCGCGCGACGGGTCACAGCGACAGGGAGGTAGCGCGGATGTTGAAGATCCACGTCAATGACTTCGTGTCGCGGTTCCCCGCGGCATAGAAGCAGACAAGCAGAGACCCCGAGGCTAGCCACAGGGGGCTCTGCTTGCAGTCATCACAGCAGGTGCGATGGCTGCAACCTCTACTGTCTACTGCCGCGCCGGCCCTTCGGGTTTGCATCGTCAGGCCTGACTCGCACAGCGGGTAGCTCGTCATGGACCTCTCCAGAGAGCAGAGCGCCCGCGTCGAGCCCCAAGAAGCCGGCGTACTCGTCGAAGGTGTCTAGCGTCACATTCCGCTCGCCCCGCTCAAGTGCCGCGAGATAACGGGGGGTCACGCCGATCCTTTCGGCAAGCTGCTCCTGCGTAAGGCCCCAATGGTTCCGTTGCGCACGGAGCCCCTCGCCAAGCCGGCCCCTCAGTGTTTTTCCCACCCTTCAACATTTTCGACAGGAACGTGACCGTGCCAGGTACGGATACGTTCCTGTTTCCAATAGGATCTGCTGATAGACGAGCGGGAACGACGCCCGTCAGCAGAGACGGGAGCCCCCGCCCGAGCGTCTCGCCCGCGCCGGAAGACTCCAGCCCCGAACGGCCCGCACTGCAGGCGACTTCACACAAGAACAGAAAAGAGGCCACACCATGTTGGTGCCAACGAAGAAAAAGACCATCGCGCCCGTCGCCGCGGCGATCGCCCTGATCGCAGCGCTCACCGGCTGCGCCACCGAGAACACCAAGACCCCCAACGAGACCGTCGCGCCCGAGCAGACGCAGACGCAGACCCAGGAGCCCGCCCCCGAGGCGTGGATCCCCGAGGGTCCTGCAGACGACTGGACCGCGGAGCTGACCGACCCCGCCGACCCGATCGCCGAAGGCACGTCCATCGGACTGAACCTCATCGCATGGGCTGGCGGTCACCCCGCCAACGACGGCGTCGTCGTCGTCCCCTGGGGCGTCGAGGGCCCCGCGGCCGGTGAGTGTGGCTTCGACGAGGCCCGCGCAGGCGCGGCCGCGAAGATCCGGGAGCTCGCCCCGCAGGTCGACGAGTGGCGCGTCTCCTACGTGGAGGGCGCCGACACCGTCAACGCCGAGGGCCAGCACGTCGCGAAGATCGCGATGGGTGACTGGGGCTACGGCCCCGTGCTCGTGCGCGCGGGCTGGGCCAAGGACACCGGCGGCCAGTACGCCGAAGACCAGACCATTGCTCAGCAGGCCGGTTCCGGACTCTGGGCGACTTGCTGGGCTGAGTAGCCCGGCAAGACACAAGAACATCACAGACAAAGAAGGAGGTGGCAGCCATGTCTGAGAAGAACATCAATGCAGTCGACACACAAAAGAGTGCCGGTGCAAAGAAGAATAAGAAAGCAATCATCGCGATCGCCGCAGCAATTGCGCTCGTGCTCGGCGGTGGAGTCGCATCCGCCGTTGCATTGAGCAACTACAACACCGAGACGCAGGCTCTCTGCGTGGCGGCTGCCGAGGGCGCGGCTCAAGCCCGTAAGACGGCACAGACCGCTCAGCAGGGCGCGGACGCGGCGCTCGCCGCGTCCGAGGGCACCACGCTCCCCGAGAGCGCTGGCACCAGCACCAAGTACGCCGACCGCAAGGCCGTCGAAGAGGTCAAGGCGGTGCCCGCTCGCCAGAGCGGCGCGGACTTCGTGAAGGACGTCACCGACGCCAAGGCGGAGCTCGCCAAGGCCGAGAAGGCCCTCGCAGACACCTGCGACACCCGCGAGGACGCTGAGCAGGTCACCGCTCAGGCTAAGGCCGTGGCCGACGCCGTGAAGACGCTCGACGCTGCGTCCACTGCGCTCACCGAGGACTTCGCCCTCTTCCAGGCTGACGAGGCTGCTCGCCTCGCCGCGGAGAAGAAGGCTGCCGAAGAGGCTGCAGCAGCGGAAGCCGCACGCATCGCGGCAGAGCAAGCGGCGGCGGAAGAAGCCGCTCGCGAAGCCGAGCAGAGCAGCTGGGACAACAGCTACGACGAGGACTACTACGGTGGCGGCGGCGGAAACTCCGGCGGTGGCGGAGTCGGAGGCGGCGGTGGGGGCGGGACCATCATCGTGCCCCCGAACGGTGGCGGCGGATGCCCTCCGGGCATGTCCCAGTCTCCGAACGGACAAGGCTGCTCCTAAACCCAGAACATCCCGCAACAGCGATGACGACCCCCGAGGGAGAGATCCCTCGGGGTCGTCGTTGCACCCGGTGCGAGAAGTCGCTTCGCGCGCTGCCGGCGCTGTCTCACGCGACAAACAGTCGCGAAAGACTGTGACGCCACAGGCGTCACGGGAGGAACATGAGGATGCCAACCGGTATCTTCCCTTACCGAGACACGTCGATAGCCCGGAAACGAATTGCGCTGATTTGACACGGTTGTTGGGCTCCCGCGCACCGACTTCACATCCGGCTCCACGATGTGATTTTGCTTGGGACCCTAGCTTCCCGCGCACTTGGCAGGTATCTCGTTATCTGTAGCTCTCGGCCCGTCTTCCGCCTGTATTCTGACCACCCTCGATATCAGTGCCTTCCCTGTAGCTCTCTGGACGTGAGGCTGCATGCGTGGTTCGGGATACACCGTTTCTGGAGGTCTCATGCCCACCACAATAACTAATGCAATGAACACGAGCGTCGAAGAGTTCGAACTCTTTGACAACACCACACACGCCCGGCCTATCGGCTACGAAGCCGTGCGCAACGAGCGTGCCGTGGAGTCAGCATCGAACGCACGTCTGCTCGCACCCAGCTACCAGCTCCATCGCCCAGACCTCGCTCACGAAACCGCTGCTCAACTGCTCCGCACAAAACCCCAGATCGTCGCAGTCACTGGAAGACCCGGTGTTGGGCGCACCGCATTTCTTGCTGAAGTCGCTGCAGTCGTGCACGCAGCACACTCCACCCTTCGCTTGCGCGTCGCGGAACTGCCCGGTGGTGATTCTGGGACCGAGCTCGCCGACATGATCGACGTGTTGCATGCGGAAGGCCTCTCCGACTCGACGGTGCTCGTGGTCGATAACATCGACCTCCGTCCCGACATGCACACGGACGCGAAACATTTAGGGGTCATCAGCCTACTCACCAGCTACGCGAAAGAGTACGGCCTCCGCAGCATCCTGGTGTACGACGAACGCAAATACGCCGAACTGGCCGAAGCTGAACCCGTGCGCATCTCCAAACTGCATCGCGTACAACTCGAGCCCCTCCCAAGCGAGGCGCTGAAAAGGATCGTTGCCACCGAATCACTCGCGCTGCCACAGCTCGCCCACGTCAACACGGACATCACCCCCGCCGTCATCGAGCACGCGCTCACACCGCCAACGCCGACAGATGCCTACGTGCACCCGCGGCTCGCGTTAGAGCGGATTGACACCGCGATCGCACGCGCACAGATCGAGCAGCGAACCACCCGAGTGCAGCTGACACCAGACCACCTCGCGCTCGCGGCTCTCCCCGCCGCGAAAACCGCGACCGAGCTGCGTGACAGGCTCACCGGAGTCGTCAGAGGGCAAGATGCAGCAATCCACACTGTCGCCGATAGGCTCGCCCCCGCACTGTCCGGTCTCACTCTACGGCCAGAGCGCCCCCACGGGGTGTTCCTGTTCGCTGGCCCATCCGGAGTCGGCAAGACCGAGGCTGCGAAACAGCTCGCACGAACCGTGTACGGCACCGACGAGGCCCTCATCCGCCTCGACATGAGCGAGTACAGTACGCACGAAGACTCGGTCATGAAACTCATCGGTGGGCACCGGATCTGGAAGAAGAGCAGCACTGAAGGGCTCCTCACCACGAGGATCATCCAGCAACCCCGCACCGTCCTCCTGCTCGACGAGTTCGAGAAATCCAACCCCATGATCTGGCCACTATTCCTTCAGATCTTCGATGAAGGCCGCCTCACCGACGGCTGGGGAAACACCGCCTCGTTCGCCGAGACCATCATCATCATGACGTCAAACCTCGGCGTCAGGGAAGGAGCAAAACCGGGCACCGGGTTCGGCTCCACGCACACGTTCGACAGCAGCCGACAACTCCAAGAAATCGAACGAGTGTTCCCACCGGAGCTGCTCGGAAGGGTCACCGAGACGATCTGCTTCGACCCCCTCGACGAGAACGCTATGCAGCAACTCGCGCACGATGAGCTCGCACGCCTGAGCGGCCGCCTCACCGGCAGCGGATGGCGACTCGAGTACGCGCCAGAGGTCCCGCCGTGGCTCGCCAGCCACCGCAGAAACCCCGCACTCGGTGCACGCCACCTCCAGAGCAACATCGAGCGTGAACTGCTTCCCGCACTCGCACGAGAAGCAACACGAGAGCTGATGGTCACCATCCGCGACGGAAAGATGCACACGCAACCGATTCTGGATCACTACTAATTACCCATCGAGAGAGCCCCTGCAGCACAGCGCTGCAGGGGCTCATCTTTTCACCACACGAATACCCCCGAGGCTAACGCCTCGGGGGTATTCGTTTTCACCGCGCCGGTCAGTACCAACACAACACACGTCCAAGACATTGCCAATGCGTCACCGAGTTATCCACAGGCTCAGCGACAGGGTCGCAGAGGCCGTGCGACAGTCCCGCTGCAGGCCCGGGGACATCCCCGCGACAGAGGCGGCGACGTCCCCGGAGGCAGGCCTGTTGCGTGCCAGGAGACCCGTCTGCGACGGGTGCGTTGCGACGATGAAGCGTGCGACGAGGAGACCGTGCAGAGCCCGGTCTCGCGCTGGAGAGAAGCGATGGCCGCAGCCTTCGGGGCTGCGGTCGACACGGAAGAATGAGCGGAGGCGCCCCGGGGGCACCACCGCTTCTCAGCGCTCCGCGCTACACAGGCGCCCCGGGACCAGAGGTCCCGAAAAGTGAGGCGCCCGTGCTTCCGCGTCTTTCCAACGAAGTAGCGGGGGTCAGGCGCCTAGGCTCTACCGAGGCCCCTCCGGGGCTACCCTAGGCGCCTAGGGCCGAGGCCCCCCGCAACTTCGTTGATTCTCCAGCAGATTCCATACCTGTTTCACCGCTAAGGCGGCGAAACGAGGTAAGTAACGAAAAGAGCATAAGGGGGCGTGGTCCTTCGCTGCGTTTATCCATTCGCTGCGCTCCTGTCTAAACTTGCTTCGGAGTTGGCATAGCCAACACGCCTTCGTCGACGTCTCGGGACTCGCTTCGCTCCTCCCTCCCCGTCTCCTCACCCGGTCTCGCTGCGCTCGCCGGGCCCTTACTTCGGTCGCTGCGCTCCCTCGCCCCTGCGACAGCCCACTGGGCTGTCTGGGGGTGCTCCTGCCCTCCGCGCAGCCGTGCTCACACTGCCGTACTCTCGCTACGCTCGTGTAACAGACAGTGCGAGGTTATCCACAGCTAAAGCTGTGTTGCTTCTCTGGCACTGACCATAGTAAAGGCCCTGCACGTCACACGGACGTGCAGGGCCTCAACTTCAAGCGTGAGCCCTACTTCGGCTCAACGTCCCAGGGGGAAGGCGGATCCTGGACGTTCATGGTGCCAGGAGACCCCGCCTCGGGAAAGAGCGTGCGCTCAAACAGCTCACGAACACCAGGCCGCAGCCCGCTGACCCAGCGCTCGAGAGTGAGATCACCCTCCGGGACCAGATTCATGATCGTGGCGTCACCAAGCAGCAGCCTCAAGCTGTCCTGGTACTCAGTAACCCACACAGAGATGCGGATCATATTGATGACCCGAGTGAGGTCGTTCGCCTCCTGCTGCTGCTCAGCGAGCAGCAAGGTAGCCTCCGCCTGAGCGATGGCCGCATGAGCAATGGCGGCGTCAGCCAGCTCCTTATGGCCATCAGACACCGTGATCCGCTCAAGACGACGACGAGCGCTGTTAATGCGCTTACGAACGGCAGCAGCACCGTCGCGGTACGCCTGCGGGATGCTGTACTTGTTGTCCCTAAACATAAGGAACTCCTTTTCTATATTCTGCTTGCGAACGGCCGGTCGGACATTCGCAATAGCCGCCACTCACGGGCAGCCCGGGTGCTCATCAAGACTTGGAATGCGGGGGTCAGTCACCCCAATGCTCAGAACTGCGCGTGCTGCATCATGAGCTGCGCCTCAGAAGGCAAAGTCTCAAGCGCGTCCTCCGCGTAGCTCTCGAGGGAGTTGACGGCCTCGACGACGTCAAAGTTGCTGTAGGCGTTACTCATGGTGTTTCTCTCTTTCGCTTGCTCTCTGATCTCGTGATCTGTGCCGGCGCTCAGCCGTCGGCGCCCTCGTCATCCGTGGACGCAGCCTGAGCAACAGCAGGAACCGTGCGCAAGACGCAGCGGTAGCTCGCCTTCGGCTTGTCGAACGAGCCGACGGAGATCGGGTCGTAGCTATTGGCCAGCGAGTTCTTCCACTTGACGAGGTCGTACTCGGCGATCAGCGGCTCCGGCGCGGCCATCAGCTTCTTGATGCGCTCCGGACCCGCCGGGCACTGCCAATCGGCGGAGCCGTCGAGATGCGACCTGATCGCCTCCAGGAAGTCCTTGTAGCTCTCGGCCCGCCCGCCAGGCTCGACCTCGGCGAACCACGCCTTGTAGAGGTCGTACAGGAACGACAAGGGAAGCAGGTCCCACGCGAACTGCTGCTCGAACTCCTCCCAGAAGCCGCGCACGGAGTTGTTGGCGCTGAACCACGACCCCCACGCCACACGGCACACCAGGGGCTCCGAGAGCTCGACGTGGTCCATGTGGAGGGCGCGCTTGAGCGCATACCGCAGCACATCCTCGCGGGCGAGGTACTGCTTCTTGATGTACTTGCGCTCGATCCCGGTGAAGCGCTTCGTCATCGGGACGACGAGTGCTCGCCTCATGAACGACGCCGACTTGTCCTTGACCTTGGGCGCCATCGTGTTCATGCACTGGACCATGAAGCCGCTCCAATGCAGCATGACGGGGTCCTTGTACTTGCGGTCGACCATCACGGGGTCACCGGTGACAACAGCCTTGAAGTCGTCGAGGTCCTGGGCGAGAGCGCCGACGGCGTTCTCGTCGGTCAGCACGCGAGACGACCTCAGGAGGCCCGTGAGGGCGAAGGGCTTGCCGAACCGCGCGAGCGGGATCGACACGTACGCCTCGCGGCCGACCATGTTGTGCATGAGCTCCAGGACAGAGCCCTTACCGCCGTTGCCGTTCGGCCCCACGAGGTAGGGCACCCGGTCCCAGTTCTCGTGCGGCCTGAGCGAGGCGCCGATGATCTCCCAGAGAAGCTCAGATACACCCTCGTCGTCGCTCAGCTCGGTCATCCACTGCTCGATCTCCCAGACGCTACCGTCGACAGGATGAGTGATGACAGGGCTCTCGGCATTCGGGTCGTAATCGACCGCGCACTTGGAGAGGAACACCCACTCCGGGGAGAAGGGCCGCAGCTCCATGCGCGCGGTGTCGAAGACCCCGTTGCGCACGGGCACCAGGTGCTTCTCCTGCGTCGGCAGCACCACGGGTGCCATGTCCGCGAGCCGCTTGAACGCGGACTCGATCGCATGATGCCTCATCGAAGGCGCGAGCGCGCCGATAAGCAGCCCGATCGCCTTGTCGTCCTCCACGTAGAGCCCCGCGTGGTCGCCGGCCTCGTGGTACATGGCGACGACCTGGGCGGCCTTGCTGTCGCTGCCCCGGGTGAAGTCGAGGCGCACAATGCGGTTCCGCGCGAGCACCACGGTCGCGACCGTCGCCTCGTCGAGCGTGTCGATGTTGCCGATGGCCGGGGCCTTCGCCACGGCCTTGTGCCGGAGGCGCGCCTCGGCCGAGAGACCGTCGTTGATGAAGCGCAGCAGCCCGTCGCGGATCGCAGTGGGAGTCAGCACCGGGTTGGCCGCGATCATCGTGAGGTAGGTCGCGGTCCGCTCCGCGACGATCGTCTCCTTGGAGGTCGCCTTGAAGCTCGGGTCATGGACCCTCTTCGGCTTGAGCTTCGCGGGGGCGCCGCCGGATGCGCTCGTAGACGAGTCATTCTCGGAAGCTTCCACTGGCAGGAACGCCTCGGTTCCTGTAGTATTGATCTCAGCGCCGCCAAACGCTTCGGTAGCCCCTCGATCCCGGTCGGGGGCTTCTTCATTTGGCGGCGGGGCCTGATCCGTCTCGGATGCCATCAGCGAGCACCCCCGTCCAGGATCGAGCCGAGGCGCGCCAGCTGCGCGGCGCTCAGCCGGGGGGCCTTGGCGACGACCTCGTCGACGGCGGCGTCGAGCGCCGCCTCCGCGGCGGCCGGGCCGACGGGCTCCGGCCGCGCCCCGAGGACGCGGTCGAGGTCGGCGGGGTCGAAGACGTTCTTGCGCTTCCCGTCACGGATGATCTTGACGCGCGGCAGCTCGCCTGAGGCGATGCGGCGACGGATCGTCGCCACCGTGCCGTAGCCCAGGGCGATCGCCTGGTGGATGTCGAGATAGTGGCTGTATCGCTCAGCGATGATTGCGGGGTTCCCCACGGCAGCTCTCCTTCGGAGAACACGACGAACCAGGGCACCGGCGTAGTTGGTGCTGCCTGGTTCGGCCGTCTGCCGACGGACGGGGCTGCCCGTGTCGCTGTCACCGACAAGGGGTTGTGGTTCTGCTTCGTGCTTGTGCCGAGATATGGAGAGATGCTGAGGTTGAGTCTGTGGGACGCTTCGTTCAGCCGGGAGCCCGCGTCACTCTCTCCCGACCGCACGCCTGCCTGGGCAGCACGTGGTGCATGTTCTTTCAGCCACTATTGAATTGTCGGTGCGCATATCTTACGCACTTACAACTATATCATATGATCGCAAATCGGCGCGCAGGCTATTTCGCCTCGACCCACTCGATGCCGACCGTGTCCGGCCTGAACGTGCGCACGCCGCGGCCCACCGGGTGGAGGGTCACCGTGAGCAGCTCCCGCACGACCTCGCGCTGGCGCTCGACGCTGAGGGCCTCCCACACGGCGCGCACGGCCGCCTCGCGCGACTGCTCCGAGTCCCCACCGAGCCCGACCAGCTCGCCGAGCAGCTCGACCCGGCCCGCGTCCGACAGCTCCGCCTGGATGGCGGCGAGCTGGTCCTTGATGCCCTTCGACGCGATGCCGAGCTGCGACGCGGTCAGGGCCGAATCGGGCTTCGCGAACTCGGCGGCGAGCGCGTCGAGCCGCTCCCGCAGGCGGCGCTCCTCGGCACGCAGCTTGCGGGCGTCGATGGACTTCGAGGGGCTCAGCAGGCGGATGGCGTCCTTCCTGGCCAGGCGCCGCACCACGATGCGCGACACGAAGTCCTCGACGGGCTCGGCCATGCGAGAGAAGTGCCCCGTGCTCCCAGAACACCGGTACCCGCGCACGCCCCTGCGCGCGCTGCCGCCGGCGTGCGCCGTCGCGCCGCAGACGCCGCACAGCGCGACCCCGGTGAGAAGCCCCACAGGGTTGCGACCAGGCCTGCGCCGCCCCGGGTCCAGCAGTATCGACTGCACCTGCTCGAAGAGGTCGGCGTCGTCGCCCTGCAGGATCGGCTCCCACTGGGCCGGCGCGCTCTGCACCTCGCCGAGGTAGACGAGCTGCCCGATGTTGCGGCGGTTCAGCATCACGTCGCGGACGCCGCTGCGGGTCCAAGCGGAGGGCGAGGGAGTCTTCCCGGCCTCCTTCTCGGTCTTGCTCAGGCGCTTGCTCTGGCCGGTCGTGAAGCCCGCGTCGTTCCAAGCCCGTGCCACGGCGCCGAGGGACTCGCCCCTGGCGATCATGCGGTACCCCAGCACGATCGCGTCGGCCTCGGCCTGGCGCACCGTCACACCGTCCTTCTCGTAGCCGAAGGGCCTGCGGCCCCCGACGCGCAGCCCCTTCGCCGCGCGCTGCTCATTCGCGCGCTTCTGGCGTTCGGACTTCCGGCGCACCTCGAACCGGGCCACGGCCGCCAGCATCGTCGCCCGCAGCTCGCCGTCGGCGCTGGTCAGGTCGATCTCGCCGTCGACGGTGAGCACGCGCACGCCGGTGCGCATCAGGTCGGCGAGGTCGGTGATCGAGCGCAGCAGCCGATCCACGTCCACGGCGATCACCACGTCGATCCGATTCGCGGCCGCGTCGTCGAGCAGCTGCGCCCACTTCGCGGTGCCGCGGCCCTTGCTCGCGCTGGTCGCGTTGTCCTCGTAAGTCGCCACGACGACGTACTCGCGGGCCTTCGCCATCATGCGGGTCTTCTTTCGCTGGCGCTCGATGCCGTCCTTCTCGTCGACGCTCTGCCGCCAGTACAGGCCGGCCTTCGCTCCCGCCTTCAGTGCTCCGCTCATGCACCTATGCTATTTCGTTGTCCTGTGAACCCGAAGGATTCGGTCGTAGCCTCGCACTGTGAGCGCGCCGAGGGCGAGCGCTCGGTCGATTGTCGTGGTGGCAGCGCTGGGGAGTCGCATCGACTCACCACGTAGCCATTCGCCTGGCACCTCTCCGTTGAGAGTCCAGGGGGTGCCACGGAGCCGTCGTTGTGCTCGCGCTCGAGCCGCGATGACCCGCCCGCGGATGTCGTTGCTTGTCGGTGCCCTTCCGGAAAGCGGTGAGCTCAGGCTGCTCACCCGGCGCACGTTGAGGCGGAGATCGATGCGATCGATAAGGGGCCCAGATAACCTGCCAAGATAGCGCATGCGCGTGTTTGGTGTGCACGTACATGAGAGCGCCGTCTCGGGGGAACCGGCGTTGCCGCAGGGGCATGGATTCGCGGCGAGGACGAGCTGGAGTTTGGCGGGGAGGCTCGCGTGGATGCGCGCTCGTGAGATTGTGACGGTTCCAGACTCGAGCGGTTCTCGGAGATCATCGAGAATGACTCGCCCAAACTCTGGGGCCTCGTCCATGAACAGCACCCCGTAGCTCGCCCGCGAGATGGAACCGGGGCGGATGCCGCGCGAGTCTCCCGTGCCGATGATTGCAGCGGACGAGGCAGTGTGGTGCGGGCTCTCGAATGGCGGCCGGGTGACGAGCGTGTCAAGTGAGACGCCGCTCAGCGAGGCGATGCTGCTGGCGACGAGCGACTCAGGCGGCGAAAGGTCCGGGAGGATGCCCGCGAGTCGCGTCGCGAGGAGTGTCTTGCCTGAACCGGGCGGACCCGTGAGCGACACGTGATGCCTCCCGGCGGCGGCGACAACCATTGCCTCGACCGCCTCCTCCTGTCCCAACACGTCTGACATGTCTGCGGTTTCGAGTGGCTGCAGAGTCGGCGGTCGCGCGGGCCGTGAGGCATCCCGATCAATATCTGGTGCGGGTGCTTCGCCCTTGTGCCAAGCAATCGCGTCGAGAAGCGTGTCGGCCGTCACCACCTCGATGCCCGGCACAAGCCTCGCCTCTGCGCCTGCTTCGAACGGCACCATGACGCGTGAAAAACCGAGCTCGCGCGCGGCGATCACAGCACTGAGTAGACCCACCGGGCGGCGCAGGCTTCCGTCGAGTCCGAGTTCACCAATGTGCGCGGTCTCTGCGAGCTTCGCCGTCGGAACGTGCTTGGACGCCGAGAGCACTGCGAGGGCGATCGCGAGGTCGAACCCGGAACCCTGTTTGGGGAGGGAAGCGGGCGCAAGGTTGACTGTGACGAATCGGTCAGAGATTGGTAACCCCACCTGCGCCGACGCCGTGCGGACGCGCTGCTTAGACTCGGCGAGCGCAGTATCGGGGAGACCAATGATCGTCATCCCTGGAAGCTGGTGCGAGACCGCAGCTTCAACCATCACCGGCGTCCCTTCGAGGCCGGTGAGCGCGATCGCGGCCGCCCGGCGCACCCCGCGGCTCATGCGACGGCCCGCAGGTGCTCAATCTGTGGTGCAGCGTCGCCAGGCCTGAGTGTGATCCCGACAGCGTCGACGCGCAGGCGGGCGCCGCGGTTTCCGGTGGCGAGGCCCCATTCGAGTAGTAACCTTCGAAGCCGCGCTGCCTTGCGCGCGGTGATTGACTCGAGCGGTGCACCGTAGCCGGTTCCGCTTCGCGTCTTCACCTCGACGGCGACGAACACGTCGCCGTCGCTCATCACAAGATCAAGCTCGCCATAGCGGCATCGCCAGTTGCGCGCGATGAGGGTGAAGCCGCGGGAAACAAGATAGTCGGCTGCGATGAGTTCGCCGCGTGCACCGAGATCGCGCCTGGTGGTGGTCGCGATTGTAGTAGCGCGGTCATGTTCGCTGTCAGAGGGGTCTGGCAAGGGTTTCGGGGAGTGCTGGCGTGCCATTTGGCTGCTCCGTTCGTGTCGCTGGGGCTCCAGTCTTCTTGGTCGGAACGTGGGGGAGGTGACCCCGGCAGGAACTGTGGAAAGAACCCCACGTGAGGCGGGCGAATCGCCGGGTGTGGGCGAAGCAGAAAACACGCTGGCGATGGCGTACATGGGACCCGATCCAGTGCTAGACTCTTCTATTGCGCCTCGCAAGAGGTGACTTCGCGTGCCCACTCACCGGAGGTTTGCCATTGGTCCCCGCAAGGGGTGGTGAAACTCGGGGGCACTAGGACTAGGTCGCAGCCGCGGCCGAACAAACCAAACAATCGCGCGCTACGCGCGAGAACAGGAGACGGCAATGGCCGTTGTAACCATGCGCCAGCTGCTCGACAGCGGCGTCCACTTCGGACACCAGACCCGCCGCTGGAACCCGAAGATGAAGCGCTTCATCTTCACCGAGCGCTCGGGCATCTACATCATCGACCTCCAGCAGTCGCTGACCTACATCGACTCGGCGTACGAGTTCGTGAAGAACACTGTTGCTCGTGGCGGCACCATCCTCTTCGTTGGCACCAAGAAGCAGGCACAGGAGGCGATTGCTGAGCAGTCGACTCGCGTGAACCAGCCGTACGTGAACCAGCGCTGGCTCGGTGGCCTCCTCACTAACTTCCAGACCGTCACCGGTCGTCTGGAGCGCATGAAGGAGCTCGAGCAGCTCGACTTCGAGGGTGGCACCAGCGGTTTCACCAAGAAGGAGCTCCTCCTCAAGAAGCGCGAGCTCGAGAAGCTGCAGAAGACTCTCGGTGGTATCCGCAACATGACCAAGACGCCGTCGGCGCTCTGGGTTGTTGACACCAAGAAGGAGCACCTCGCGATCGACGAGGCGAAGAAGCTGGGCATCCCCGTCATCGGCATCCTCGACACCAACTGCGACCCCGACGAGGTTACCTACCCGATCCCGGGTAACGACGACGCAATCCGCTCGGTAGCACTGCTCACCCGCGTGATCGCTGACGCAGCTGCTGAGGGCCTCATGGAGCGCCACCAGAAGCCAGCTGAGGGCGAGGCTGCTGCTGAGCCGCTCGCTGAGTGGGAAGTTGAGCTCCTCAACGCTGACAAGGCAGAGGCTCCCGCAGCCGAGGCGACCGAGGCGACCGAGGCTCCCGCAGCTGAGGCAACCGAGACCCCGGCTGCTGACGCAGCTGAGGCTCCCGCAGCCGAGTAATTTTTCTCTCATAGTCATTGATCTGGGTCGGGCCTGAAGCACCGGCCCGGATCCAAACCCCAAGGAGTCACACATGGCTGCAGTAAGCATGGCCGCTGTGAAGGAGCTGCGCGAGCGCCTCGGCGCTGGCATGGTCGACAGCAAGAACGCTCTCGTTGAAGCCGAGGGCGACATCGAGAAGGCGATCGAGATTCTTCGTCTCAAGGGCCTCAAGGGCGTCGCGAAGCGCGGCGACCGTGAGGCGAGCGAAGGCCTCGTTGCTGCAAAGCAGAGCGAAGGCGCTGCAACGATGATCGAGCTCGTCTGCGAGACCGACTTCGTCGCGAAGAACGAGAAGTTCCTCGCACTCTCGGAGCAGGTGCTTGACGCGCTCGTCGCCGCAGGCGCGAAGAACGCCGAGGAGGGCCTCGCAGCCCCCGCAGGCGACAAGACCGTTGCTGACCTCATCACCGATGAGGCCGCAATCATCGGCGAGCGCATCGAGCTTCGCCGTGTCGAGCGTATCGAGGCTCCCGGCACCGCCGTGTACCTCCACCGCACCTCGAAGGATCTGCCCCCGCAGATTGGCGTTGTCGTCGGTTTCGAGGGTGACGACGAGAAGGCTGCGCTCAGCATTGCTCAGCACATCTCGTTCGCAGAGCCGCTGTTCGTGAACCGTGACGAGGTCCCCGCGGCCGACGTCGACAAGGAGCGCGACATCGTCACTGAGATCTCGAAGAACGAGGGCAAGCCCGAGGCCGCGCTCCCGAAGATCATTGAAGGCCGCCTGAACGCGTTCTTCAAGCAGGTCGTTCTCAACGAGCAGGTGCACGCACTCGACGCTGAGAAGCGCGACGTCGCAAAGGTTGCTGAGGCAGCCGGCATCAAGGTGACAGGCTTCAGCCGCTGCAAGGTAGGCGCCTAGCATCATCAACACAAAACCCGGGCCGTTTAGGCCCGGGTTTTGTGCTGTGCGGACGGTAGGCTGTTGAGTTGAGCAGGCTGGCGCCGCGAATCTGGATCATGGATCCGGAAGAGAGTGCCGGGAGACCGGCGAGAGATTTAATGAAGGAGACGCATGTCCGATCAGAGCAATCGTAAGCGCAGGGTACTGCTGAAGCTGTCGGGCGAGGCGTTCGGTGGGGGAACGCTTGGCGTGAATCCTGACGTCGTCAGCCAGATCGCGCGCGAGATCGCTGCGTCGATGGACCAGACCGAGGTCGCGATTGTCGTCGGCGGAGGCAACTTCTTCCGCGGTGCGGAGCTGTCGCAGCGCGGTATGGATCGCGCCCGCGCCGACTACATGGGCATGCTTGGCACCGTCATGAACGCGCTCGCGCTCCAGGACTTCCTCGAGCAGGCAGGCGTTGAGACCCGAGTGCAGTCGGCGATCACGATGACGCAGGTCGCAGAGACCTACATTCCGCTTCGCGCGATCCGTCACATGGAGAAGGGGCGCGTCGTGATCTTCGGCGCCGGCGCCGGCCTTCCATACTTCTCCACCGACACTGTCTCGGCACAGCGCGCGCTCGAAATTGAAGCGGACGAGGTACTCGTCGCGAAGAATGGTGTCGACGGCGTCTACACGGCGGATCCTGCAGTGGACCCCGAGGCGACGCTCATCACCGACATTACGTACAACGAGGCGCTCGTGAAGGGCCTCAAGGTCGTCGACTCGACAGCCTTTAGCCTGTGCATGGATAACGGCATGCCGATGCGCGTTTTTGGCATGGAGCCAGCGGGGAATGTCACCGCCGCTCTCCGTGGCGAGAAGCTCGGCACGCTGGTACACCGCTAAACTCGAACTATTGCAGAAAACCGATTGCTGGCCGTACGGGTCAGTGAGGAGTCGTGGAGGAGATGCAGCGTGATTGAAGAAGTCTTTGCAGACGCAAAGGAACGAATGACCAAGGCGGTTGAAGCCGCAAAGGAGTCGTTCGCGACCGTGCGTACTGGGCGTGCAAATCCCGCGCTGCTCCAGAACCTGATGGTCGACTACTACGGGACGCCAACGCCGCTGCCGCAGTTGGCGTCTGTCGCCAACCAGGATGCGCGCAGCCTCATCATCACGCCCTACGACAAGGGCGCGATGAAAGCGATCGAGCAGGGTATCCGCGACATGCACAACCTCGGAGCGAACCCAACGAACGACGGCAACGTGATCCGCGTGACGCTTCCCGAGCTGACACAGGAGCGCCGCAAGGAGTTCGTGAAGATCGTGAAGACCCGCGCAGAGGACGCACGCGTGGCAGTTCGCAACGTGCGCCGCAGCGCCAAGGATGACCTCGACGCCCTGAAGAGCGAGATCGGCGAGGACGACGTCGCACGCGCGGAAAAGGAGCTTGAAGTGCTCACCAAGCAGTTCACCGATCAGGTGGATGAGGCCTTCAAGCGTAAAGAAGCTGAGCTTCTGGAAGTCTGATCCGTATGTCAGGGGGAGGGCGGCGCGAGGAGATTCGAGCACATCTCGACTCGACTCGCGCCCAGCTCGAGGCGACACGGGCCCAGCTCGAGGCGACGAACGCGAGAATCGAGAAGAAAGCCGGCAGGAATCTCTTTCTCGCCATCGGCGTCGGCCTCTTGCTCGCCGGGGTGTTCCTGGGGAGCCTGCTGTTCTTTGACGGCATCCTGTTCGTGTGGTTCATCGCGCTGCTCGTTGGCGTCGCCGTCGTCGAGCTCGCGACTGCGTTCCGCGTAGCCGGTCGTCGCGTTCCGCGAATTGGCGTTGTTGTCAGCGGCCTCAGCATGGTTGCCTCGGCGTACTTCTACGGCGCTGAGGGGCTCTTGCTGAGCTTGTTCGCCGCATCCGCTCTCCTCACAATCTGGCGTGTCGTTGAAGGCCTTGCAGCCCGCACGCCTGTCGAGCCGAAGACACTCATCCGCGACATCTTCTCGGGGCTGTTCACACTCGTTTACGTGCCATTCCTCGGAAGCTTTGCGGTGCTCTTGCTTGCAGTGCCGAACGGGCAGTGGTGGGTCTTCGCGCTCGTACTCGTCGCGGTTTCGGTCGACATCGGCGCATACGCTGCTGGTGTCACACTCGGCAAGCACAAGATGACGCCGCGCATCAGCCCCAACAAGACATGGGAGGGCTTTGCCGGAGCAGCAGTCGCCGCCATGGTTGCAGGCGTCGGAATAACTGTTGCGGCGCTTGACCAACCCTGGTGGGTTGGGTTGATCTTCGGCGCGCTCGTGCTCCTGACCGCGACCGGGGGAGACCTCACTGAGTCCCTCATCAAGCGTGACCTGAACGTGAAAGATATGAGCAACTGGATCCCGGGCCACGGCGGATTGCTTGACAGGCTGGATTCGTTGCTTCCATCCACTGTCGTTGCCTTTGGCCTTGCACTGGCGTTGGGAGTTTTGTCGTGAGTCACGGTGCAGAAAACGAAAGCCCGTTCCCGCTGACCTCTGGCCGCGAGCGCGGCTACAAGCCGCAGCAGGTCGACGAGTTCCTCGATCGCGCGCGGTCTGCGTACGAGGAGGGGGGTGCGCCGAGTCTCACCGCAGATGACGTGCGCAGCCTCGCGTTTAAGATGCAGCGCAAGGGGTATTCGCCCAGGCATGTCGACGCGGCTCTGGACCGCCTCGAGGATGTTTTCTTCGAGCGCGAACGGCGGGCCGTGGTTCGAGAGCAGGGCGAGGACGAGTGGTGGCGCGAAGCTCGTGGCTTGCTCTCTGACGTTCGTGGTCGAATCGGTCGGCCGCGTGGCAAGCGGTTCAGGCGGCGTGGAGTATTCGCTCTCGGCTACCGGCGCTCGCAGGTCGACGCCTTCCTCGATCGGATCGGTGCGATGTTCGCGAACCGCGAGATCTCGGTGACCCCTGGCGAGGTGCGCGAGGTCGTGTTCCACCCCGAGTGGCGCGGGTACGACGAGGCGCAGGTTGACGCGTTGCTCGACTCGCTTGTCGACATCATTCTGTCCACACGCTGATCCCTGATTTGTTCGCCCTTGGCTTCCCAGCGGCCCTGATATAAGATCGTTACATTGTGAGTACTCAGACAACACGTCCCACCCGTCCCTGGATGCGCATGCGAGCGCCGCTTGCGGTCGCTGCCGTCGCTGTACTCCTCGGCGGCGCCGCTGTTGCGCCGATGACTCTGACTGACGCGAACGCCGATGTGATTCCGGCCGCGCTCAACGAGCGGCTGTATCAGGAGTTCGTGCCGAACGAGAACCCGGCCGACGATTTCGTCCTGCCCGAGGTTCCGATCGAGAAGCTTCCCGACCCGAAGCCTGAGCCAAAGCCTGAACCCGCGAAGACAGAGACCGGGACCGAAGCAACTCAGGACGCAGTGCAGGCTCCGGCCGCACTTCCACGCTTTGAGGGTGGCGGGTCGCCGGCGGAATGGATGGCTGCGGCTGGCATCGCCGAGAGTGACTGGAGCTATGTCGATTTCATCGCGCAGAAGGAGAGCGGCTGGAACCCGAACGCCACGAACCCGTCGTCGGGCGCGTGCGGCCTGATCCAGGCGCTGCCCTGCAGCAAGGTCCCGGGAAGCGGCTACAACCCAGTCGACAACCTCCGCTGGGCGAACGGCTACGCGACTGACCGCTATGGCAGCTGGGCAGGCGCGTACGAGTTCTGGACC
Organism: Leucobacter aridicollis; assembly: GCF_024399335.1. NCBI lineage: Bacteria > Bacillati > Actinomycetota > Actinomycetes > Micrococcales > Microbacteriaceae > Leucobacter > Leucobacter aridicollis. The sequence continues at coordinate 2,169,559 of NZ_CP075339.1, read as the reverse complement.
GCGAACCACTGGTGGTAACCGGTGGCGCGCAGTCGCGGACCGAATAAGTACCAGCGAGCCGCCCAATCGCCTCAGCGCGATGTGACCCGGCTTGCCTACGGCGGCGCCCGTAAAGAATTCGTTGGTGGGCGCGAGTGGTTCGTGCGGGATATCCCTGCACACCGGGCTGAGAAAGCGTATCGCTGCCCGGAATGTGGCACGGACGTGCCCGCTGGTCAGGCTCACGTTGTCGCATGGCCCGCCGATCATCTGTTTGGCGATGAGGCCGCTGTGCGCGACAGGCGTCACATCCACGCGCACTGCTGGCGCGGCCGCTAGCTTGCAGGTCGCTGCTCGCTCGTCCGTTGACTACTCGGGCATCCTTGCGGCCGCAATTCTCCTGTGGCACCCCAATTCTCCGGGTACTTGGGGAGCACGCGAGGATGTGAAGAGGTTCGTGCTGCACCAGGGAGTGGCCCATAGGGTGCGACCGGCTCGAGCCGCGTCACCGCGCTAGAACAAGGTTGGGGGAGCCTGCTGCGTGTGAGCTCCGTTCGCCTGCATCTCGGGAGTGGGGCCCGCACCGGCGAATCCGGGACCACGGTTTGGCTCGACTCCGCGCTGGTAGGCCTCCGCTGCCCAGCGAGCTCGGTCGTCAGCGGCCTCGTTGAGCGGGTGCCCTGCGTGCCCCTTCACCCATTCGAATTTCACGTCGCGCCCGACGAGTGCCTTGTCGAGTGCTTCGAGCAGCTCCCGGTTCAGCACGGGCTTCCCGTCTGCCTTACGCCAACCGCGGCGTTTCCAGCCGGGCATCCACTGTGTGACTGAGTTGATGACGTATTGGCTGTCGCACTGCACGAGAAGGGGCTCAGCGAGGTCGGCTGTCGCATGCAGCAGATCGAGCACGGCCATGAGTTCGCCTTGGTTGTTTGTTGCGCGCGGCCAACCACCTGCCCGCCAGCGGTCTTCGTCGATGACCCAGGCCCACCCTGCGGGGCCTGGGTTGCCGAGTGCCGAACCATCTGCTGCCGCGGTAAGTGTCATGCGTAATATCTTGCCAGGGGTTGCCGCAGATTCGGGTCGCTGCCCGCGTGTCCGGGCAGGCGGGCGTGGCGGCGGCCTCCACCCCTACAATGAATGACCATGGGTTCATCTTCACGCCGCCCGACGCTCGCCGATGTTGCAGCGAAGGCTGGCACTTCGACTGCCGTCGTGAGCTATGTCGTGAACAACGGGCCACGGGCGGTGGCGCCGGCGACGCGTGAGCGCGTTGAGAAGGCGATCGGGGAGCTGGGGTACCGGCGAAACCCGATCGCTGGGGCGTTGAGCGCTGGCCGGTCTAACCTTGTTGGGCTGATTGTGCCTGACACGGCGAATGGGTTCTTTGGTGAGCTGTCGCGTTGCTTCGAGGCTGAGGGACGAAAGCGCGGTTTCCTCACGATGCTCGGCAACACGGGGTACGACGGTGAGATCTCTGCCCACTACATCTCGGGCTTCTCTGATCTGCGGGCGCGCGGAATCTTTACGATGAGTGTTGCGCAGGGGGATGAGATCCCATCCGACGTGCCGTTCGTCTTCATCCATTCGGTTCCCGAGGGCGTCACGGCTCCGAGTGTGCGATTTGACGATCACGCTGGAGCCAAACTCGCGGTGGAACACCTGATCGGTCACGGCTTCACAGACATCCTGTGTCTGGCAGGCACGCACGCCGGAGACCCGGCGAGCCTCCGCGTGCAGGGGTGGGAACAGGCAATGGCGGAGGCTGGCCTGCCGACCGAGGGGCGCGTGTATCGTAGCTCCTTCGACAGGGTGCAGGTCGAGGCTGACGTGCGCGAGATTCTCGAGGGCGGAGAATGGCCTGAGGCGATCTTTGCGACGACCGATGAACAGGCGCTCGCGGTGTTGCGGGCCGCAGCGGCTGTCGGCGCTCGCATCCCTGAGGATCTTGCCCTTGTGGGCTTTGACGGAATCCGCGAGGCCCTCCTCGGCAGGGTGCGGCTCACCACTGTCCGGGTGCCGATGGAGCAGCTTGCTGAGCGCGCCTTTGACATGCTTGAAGAGATCGGTGCGGCCGCGCAGAGTGGCGGTGACTCGCCGGGCCCGCTGGCTGCGCATCTCGTGTTCGCCGGCGAACTTGTGGTTGGGGAGACGTGCGGCTGCCCAACTTCTGGGACCGCTATCGGCGAAGCCTGAGTGCTGCCTATTTGCGATCTCTGAGGGCCCGTAGCCCTTGGGATTCTGCCGCTTGCCGCTTGCGTGGAGCGCCGACTAGCACATGTCACGCGGCGTCACTTGCCTTTGACGACGCCGATCTAAGCGCTAAGATAATTTCCGTTGACGAACTTCGGGTGGCCGGAGGGTTGGGGGACGTATGGCGCAAGAGGCGAATCAGACAGCTGCCGCAGAGGACAGGACCGCTGCGCTCGCACGCGACGGTGCCGCCCGGATTGAGTGGGTGCGCACACACTCGCCCGTTCTCGATGGCTACGTGCGCGAGGCGGTGAACGACGGGTCGCTGCGCGGCAAGCGTGTCGCTGTCGTTGTACACCTCGAAGCGAAGACTGCGTTCCTCGCGACGGTGCTCGCTGACGCGGGTGCCGAGGTCATCGCGGCCGGAAGCAACCCGCGCACGACGGACGCATCCGTCGTTGCTGCGCTCCGCGCACGCGGCATGACTGTAGTCGCAGACGCCGGGGGAGACTACGACAGCTGGGAGCTCGAGCTCAAGGCCGCAGCAGACTGCGAACCGGATTACATCATCGACGATGGGGCCGAGCTCACGATGCGCACCGCGGAGCATCGCCCCGACGTGTTTGCGAAGCTCAAAGGCGTTTCGGAAGAGACAACCACCGGTACGGCGAGGCTGCAGGCAATGGCGGCCGCCGGCAACCTTCCATTCCCGGCGCTCACCGCGAACGACGCACGCTGCAAGCACCTGTTCGATAACCGCTACGCGACAGGCCAGACGACACTGCAGGCGCTCCTGCGCCTCACGAACCGCCAGATTGCAGGCTCGCGCATCGCGGTCGTTGGTTACGGCTACGTCGGCAAGGGACTCGCGCTCTACGCCAAGGCAATGGGTGCGCGAACGTTTGTGACGGAGGTTGACCCCGTCCGCGCGCTTGAGGCTCACACCGATGGGCATACAGTCGGATCCCGCGCGGAGGTGTTCCCAGAGGCCGAAGTCATCATCACAGCCACAGGCGGGATGCGCGCGATCGGCGAGGCAGACATTCAGTACCTCGCGCACGACGTCGTGCTTGGCAACGCAGGGCATCACGACCTTGAAGTCGATACCGAGGCCCTCGAAGCTGCATCTTCTCACGTCTTCGAATCGCGCCCGGGCATCACAAGCTACACCGTCGGGGATCGGGATCTTCACGTGCTCGCCGGTGGCGCGCTCGTCAATATTGCCGGTGGCAGTGGCCACCCGGTCGAGGTCATGGACCTGACGTTCGCGGTGCAGGGCCTCGGCGTGCACCACCTTGCATCGACTGATCTCGAGCCGGGCGTGCACATCCTGCCGAAGGAACTCGACGATTCGATCGCAACGGCAAAGCTCGCGTCGTACGGGATCACCCTGGACGAGCTCCGCGCCGATCAGCGCGACGATCACACCGCACGCATGGAAGAGGGGGGCGCAGCATGATCGACATCACCGGGTCTGGCGCAGAGCGCATTATTTGGGCGGCTCGCAGCATGCCGGTGCTGCGCGCAATCGCGGAGCGTGTGAAGCGCGCCGGGACGCTCGCGGGCGTCCGCGTTGGTGTGAGCCTCGTGCTCGAGCCAAAGACAGCGAACCTTGCGCTCGCGCTCCGGGATGCCGGCGCCGACGTCGTGGTGTACTGCAACGCGTCATCGACGGATCAGCAGGTTGTTGAGGCCTTGCGTGAGCAGGGCTTCCAGGTCTTCGCAGATAGCCGCGCAACTGAAGCTGAGGAGCTCCAGCTTGCACGGGAGTTCCTCGAGACTGGCCTCGACATTCTTATCGACGATGGCGCCTCAGTGACACGACTCGCGCACCGCGAATACCCAGAGCTTGTTGCGAAGATGATCGGCGCAGCTGAGGAGACCACGAGTGGGGTTCGCCCCCTCCGCGTGATGAACGAGGAGGGCGAGCTGAAGCTCCCCGTTATCGCCGTCAACGACTCTGCAGCGAAATATCTCTTCGACAACATCTACGGCACTGGTCAGTCGTGCGTGATGGCGTTCGTTGACATTACGAACCTGCAGCTCGCGGGCCGCCGAGTCGTGGTTGTTGGCTACGGCTGGGTTGGCATGGGAGTTGCGAAGTATGCTGCGGCGCTTGGAGCCCGTGTGATTGTCTCCGAGATTGATCCAATCCGGGCTCTGCGTGCACTTCACGACGGCTATGAGGTCACAGCCTTCCGTGAGGCAGCAGTGACGGCCGAGGTGGTGTTCAGCTGCACCGGTCTCGCAGACGCCGTCACAGCCGAACACGTCGAAGCGTTGCCAGAGGGTGCCTTCCTCTGCACCGCCGGCGGAGGCGACTTCGAGATGCCGATGGACTACCTTCGTGGCCTCGGGGACGCACGTCACGTGCGCCACGCGGTCACTGCCTACACGTCGCGCGCGGGCCGGACAGTCAATCTCATCTCCGAAGGAGACTGCCTGAACTGCGCCGACGCCGAGGGAAACCCCATCGAAGTGATGGATCTCTCGCTCTCGCTCCAGGCTCTCGCAGTCGAGCGGCTCGCCGCCGGCGCGAAGGACTGGAAACCGGGAGTCTACGACCTGCCAACCGACATCGAGCAGGAAGTCGCCCGTATTCGTCTCGAGGCTGCAGGCGGCAGCCTCGAATCCCTCACAGATCGGCAGCGCGAAGCCGCGCGTGCCTGGTAAGACAAAGGACCACACACTCATGACATCGACTCGTTCACGCGTGCTCGGCGGGGCCGCTGCCCTCGCTGCAGCGGCAATTGCGCTCACCGGCTGCTCTACCGGGGGCGCGGACACTGCAAACACCCTCACCTTCTCGGAGGTACCGAAGGACGATACCACCCTCAAGGTTTGGACGTTCCTTCCCGACAACTACGAGAACGGCGACAAGGCCTACGACCAGATCATTGACGCGTTCAATGAGCAGTACCCCCAGGTGGAGATCGAGCTCACCACGATGCCCTATGGCACCTACTGGGATCAGCTGCGCAACTCGGGCGTCTCAAAGAGCGGCCCCGACGTCGTGACGATGTACGGCGGCGCGCAGGCGTACAGCTACCGTAATTCGCTCTTCCCGCTGCAAGACGCGATCGACCCCGAGATTGAGGGCGATCTTCGCTACCTCGAGGACAACTACTCGAGCGACGGCAACCTCTACATTCTTCCGACAGGCGCGTACGGCTATGCCTTGCTTGTCAACCAGGATCTGTTCGCGAAGGGTGGCGTCGACCCCCAGAGCATTGCGACCTGGGACGGCCTGATCGGCGCGTGCAAGACGCTCGACTCGAAGGGCATTCTGCCGTTCGCGACGGGTTGGCAGGACGGGATCCTGATGGAGACCCTCATGTACATGATCACGAGCCAGCAGATGGACGCTGACACTCTCGTGAAGTGGACTCAGGGCGAGCTGAAGATGGACGACCCGCTGTTCGGGCAGGCCGTTGACCGCATCCTCGAGATGAATGAGGCAGGCTGCTTCGGCGGCGAGGAAGGCCTCGGTCGCGCAATGTACGACGACGCCTTCAACCAGTACTACGCTGGCGACGCGGCAATGTTCACCACTGGTGGCCTCGCGACCGCCGAGACCGGCTACAACGATCAGCCGAGCACGACAGTCATGCCGCTCCCGCAGGTGCCCGAGTCCAAGTACGACTCGCTCATCGACGCTGGTGCCGAGGCGGGCTGGTCAGTGACCAAGTGGACGAAGTCCCCAGAAGCTGCGAACGCCTTCGTGAACTTCATGGGTGGTGCGACCGCGCAGCAGATCCTCTGGGACGTCGCGAACGTCGTGCCGAACAACAACGCAGTACAGGCTGAGGCCAAGACCCCGATGCAGGAGGCCTTCGTGCCGCTCATCGTGAACGACGAGAACCACACAGGTTTCTCCTCGTACCCGCTTGAGGTGCTCGCGGTCATCGAGCGCAACGCTGGCCCCCTGGTCAGCGGCAAGTTGAGCCGCGACGAATTCCTTGAGCAGGCGATCCGCGCCTTCGACAAGAGCGCCTAAGCTCACCGGGGGAGAGGCGAGAATGACTGCGACGGCCAGCACGGCCCCGAAGGGGCGCGGGCGCTCCAAGAAACACTCCCGCGTACAAGCGGGGCTCGGCGGCGGGCGCTCAGCGCTCCTGCTGCTGCTCCCCGTGATTGTGCTGGAAGCCGCGATCCTCTTCGCGCCTCTCCTCTACATCGCCTACCGATCGTTCTTCAATTGGCAGCCAGGCGGTGTCTCCGAGTTCAACGGGGTCGACAACTACGTTGAACTCTTCTCAGACCCAGCCTTCTGGCAGGTCGTCGGCAACCAATTCTTCTACTTGCTTGGGCTGCCACTGTGGGTGATCGCGCCGCTGCTCGTCGCCTTCATGCTCCGCGAGAAGGTGAAGGGGTCCGGCTTCTTCCGGTCCGTCTACTTCCTGCCGGCGGTCATGTCGCCCGCAGTTGTCGCGCTCGTCTTCCGCGCGCTCCTGTCTGTCGATGGGCCAGTGAACGCGCTGCTTCGCACTGTCGGTCTTGACTCGCTCGCGCGCCCCTGGCTGAGCGATGAAGCGATGGTGAAACCTGTCATCATCCTGCTCGTGCTGTGGGCAGGATTCGGCACCGGCGTGCTCATCTTCTCGTCTGCGCTCAGCGCGATCCCGAAGCACCTGTTTGAGGCCGCCCGCCTCGACGGCGTGGGTTTCTGGGGTGAGTTCTGGCACATCGCAGTCCCCAGCATTCGCAACGCCGTCGTATTGTGGATGATTTTCCAGGTGATCTCGATCTTCCTGTTCATGTTCTCGTGGGTGTACGTGCTGACGCGTGGCGGCCCCGGGTTGTCAAGCGCGACGATGGACTTCGCGATCTACCAGGAGTTCATGCGCTTCGGGTTCTTCGGCACTGCCGCAGCGCAGTCGGTCGTACTTGTCCTGTTGATTCTTGCGTGCGCCGGTGCCGGCGCGCTTGTAATGCGGCTGCTCGGCCGAGACCGTTCGCGCGGTGGAAAAAAGGTGGCGGCATGAGTAGCCGAGTCAATCGCGGAGTAGGCTTCCGCACGACGGTCGCGGCGCTCATCACCGTGCCGTTCATCGTCCCATTTGTGTTCCTCATCTCGACCGCCGTGCGCGAGCGGAGCGACTATGTCAGCTCTCCCGGCGGGCTGCCGAAGAGCTTCACCCTCGACCACATCGTCGAGTCCTGGCAGGAAGCGGACCTCGGACGTGCGCTCATCAACACCCTCATCATGTGCATCGTTGCCTGCATCGTCTGCGGCACGACGTCGCTCGCAGGCGGGTACTTCTTCCGCGTAGCGCGGCAGCGCTGGACCGGGCCGCTCAGGCTTCTGCTGGGGGCTGGCTACGCGATCCCGATGGTCGCATGGCTGATCCCAGTGTTCGTCATCGCTGCGCAGGCTGGCTGGACAGGGAACCTGTTCGTCGCGGGCGTCATCAGCGGCGTCTCATCGCTACCGTTCGGGTTCTACTTCGTACACACCTTCCTGCAGCAGTCGCTATCTGACGAGGTCATCGAGGCAACGACGCTCGACGGTGCTGGAGTATTCCGCGCATTCTTCTACGTCGGAATTCCGATGGCGATGCCCGCACTCTCAGCGGTGCTCGCGCTGACATTCGTCTGGAGCTTTGGCGACCTACTGATCGCGTCGACGCTCTTGCAAAGCAACACCGATTCTTACACCCTGACTCTCGCAGCAACGACGCTGACGACCCGTGAAGATATCAATCTCCAGGGTCAAGCAGCCGCGGCGCTCGTCTCACTGCTTCCGACCCTGATCGTATTCGCAGTCGCGCAGAAGGCGCTGAAGCAGGGTTTTGGGGGCGGTAGTGAAAAGTAATCCGACGGTGAACGACTCGATCGTTGGGGCGGAGTGGGTACTGCCGATTGCAGGCGCCGCGATTCGCCACGGAGCTGTCGCGGTCAAGGACGGCAAGATCGCTTGGGTTGGCAGTATCGATAAGCTTCCAGACGAGTTCTCAGCCTGGCCCGTACACACGCACCAGGGCGTGCTCACCCCGGGGCTCGTGAACGGCCACACGCACCTGCAGTACACAGGCTTCGCCGATCTTGGACGCGGCTCGTACACGAGCTTCGAGCACTGGTCTGAGGAGTTCGAGGTCTTCTACGACGCGGTGAAGGATCCGGCCGAGTGGGGGCGCGCTGCCAGGGAAGGTGCGGCCCTCGCACTCGCGAGCGGAACGACAGCTTTCGCCGAGATCGTCACTGACGAGCCCGCCCGTGGTGTCCTTGCTGAGTTCGGGCTCCAGGGAATCGAGTTCCTTGAGGCGATCGGCGAGACCGAGACCCGCTGGAACGCTGGAGGGCGCGAGGCGTTCAGCGCCTGGCTCGATCAACCGAGCGCCGGCGTCGTCGGAGTCTCACCGCACGCGCCCTACAGCCTCGACGGCGAAGTGATCCGTGAGCTCACCGCGCTCGCCAGGTCCCGCGGCATGCGTATCCACTCGCACGTCGGGGAATCAGCAGTCGAGGCGAGCCTCTACGACTTCGGAAACCGTGACGTGCTCGAGATCTACGGCGACATGCGCGATGAGTTCGCACTGATCCGCAACGGTGGTACTGGGCTGTCGACGGCGAGCTACGCGGCGAGCATCGACCTGCTCGGCCCTGACTCGCACCTCGCCCATGGGATCTACCTTGACCGAGCCGATCGCGACCTGCTGCGTGATTCTGGCACCCGTGTCGCGCTTTGCCCGCGCTCGAACCGCGTTATTGGCCTCGCCGCGGCGCCCGTCGCCGACTACCTTCGCGAGGGGCACGAGGTTGCAGTCGGAACCGACTCGCTGTCGTCTTCGCCCTCGCTTGACCTGCTTGCGGATGTCGCCGCCCTCGCCGAGCTCGCAACTGCACAGGGCTACGCCGACGCCGACCTCTATGAGCGCGTGCTCTACGCTGCAACCGCGGGCGGTGCCGCGGTGCTCGACCGGAGCGACGTCGGCGCACTTCGGGAGGGCATGCGGGCCGACCTCGCTGTGTTTGACGTACGCGTCTCCGAGGGCGAAGACCCCCGGGCTGCGCTGGTGACCCGCGGCGAAGGATCGTGCACCCTTACTGTGATCGCAGGAGAGGTGCGGCACGCCCGCGAGGCGTAGTCCTTCGTTACACAAGCCATGCGATCGGCAGTAGCACTGTCAAGAAGTTAAGGTTTCGGCAGATGTTCGGCCGATCCCATACGCAGTGCTTGAGTTTGGAGCTGTGGGCTTGAGCGGGGGCGGGCTTGACGTGAGCGCGGTTTGCGCCGGCGGGAGCGGTGGGCTTGAGGTGAGAGTGGTGGGCTCAAACTGAGAGCGGTGGGCTTGAGTTAGGAGCGGTTCGCGCTAGCGGGAACGGTGGGTGATGCCCGCCAGACCCTTGCTTGTCGGCGGGGGAGCTCTCCTGACGCCAGGCTCATAGCCATGGGATCTGCAGTAGCTATGGCTGGAATGCTGCGTGCGTGGCGTTGCATCTGCCGATGCCAGATGTTGTGAATGAGGGGCGGCCCGAAGTGGTGAGAGCCGTGGACGAGTAGTTTTTCGGCTCCCAGCCCCAGGTCCAGATCGCACTTCAACCCAATGGGATCTGCAGTATCGATGCCGCTCCTGCAGTGTGCCGAGCGTTTCGTGTGCCGATCCCATGCGGTCGGATTGGCAGACGTTCTAGCCGCAGGCAAGCCGCACCTGTCCCAATGCAAAACAGGTGAGCCCGAGCAATCGGACTCACCTGTTTCAGTGCGAGCTAGTTCGCGCTTGGCTGCTGCCCCTGCTCGTCAGCGCCTGCCGATGTAACTGGGCGCTCGACGAAGTTTTCTGCGACGTTGTTCATCTTCTGCGCGTTTCCGAGCACCTCGCCGAGGCTCTCGAAGTAGCGAGCGACGGCACCGCGCTCGACCTTGAGCTGGGTCATACGATCCTCGGCGGCAGCGAGTACCTTCGTTGCCCGGTTCTCGGCCTCGACCCAGGTCGTCTGGGCGCGCTGCTCGGCCTCGACAACAATCTGGCCGGCTTTGCTCTCGGCGTCGGCGCGAATCTGCGCGGCTTCCTGCTTCGCCTCGCTGACGAGCCGCTGGTGCTCTTCGCGGGCATCGGTGAGCTGGGACTGCAGCGCGGAGAGCTCTGATCGTGCTGCATCGAGCTGCTGGCGGGTCGTTTCGGCTGCCTCGCGCTGTCTGGTCGACAGCTCGGTCTCGGTGGTTTCGCGCTGGTTCGCGAGTAGCGTTGTCGTTTCGAGTACTTCAGCTTCGAGCGCTTCACGCTTGGCGCGAACCTCGTCATCGGTCTCCGAGCGAAGCTTCGCGAGCTCTGCAGTCTCCGTAGCCCGAAGCTCGGCGAGTTCAGCGATTGTGTCGGCGCGAAGAAGGGCTGTCTCCTCAGCGACTGCAGCGCGCTCGGCCGCAACTTCACGAGCGATCGCAGCCTCGGCCGCCTCGCGCTCGGTCTGCAGGTCGATTGCGTGTTGCTCCGCGGCGGTCGCGAGTTGACGAGCCTGCTCATCGCGTGCTGCCTGCAGCTCAGCGTCGAGTGCCTGGCGCTCGCGGTCGATGCGCATGCCAAGCGCTTCGCGCTCGATTGCAAGCTTCTCGGCTGAGTCGTCACGGTTGATCTGCAGCTTCGTCTCGAAGGCGGCAGTCTCATCAGCGATCCGCTGCTCGTGTGCGGCGAGCTGTGCACGGAGGCGTTCCTGCTGCACAGTCACCTCGTCTGCGAGGGTCGCGTCGTGCGCTGCGCGCTCGTCCGACAGCGCGAGCTCGTGGGCTGCACGGAGCGCGGCAAGCTCGTCGTCGTGGGCTGCGCGTGCGGCAGCGAGCAGTTCCTGCTGCTCGAGGGACTCAGCTTCCACCCGCGCGCGGTGCTGTTCCCACTCGGCGATCAGTCGATCCTGGTGGGAGCCAAGCTCATTTTGGATTCGCTCCTCGTGCGCTGCACGCTCCGCACGGATTCGTGCGTCGTGGCTTTCTCGCTCTTTGGTGATCTGGGCAGTGTGCTGAGCGAGCTCCTGCTCGAGCGCGCTGCGCTGTGCCTCGCGTTCGGCGGCCAGCTGCCTGTCGTGAGCCTCTCGCTCGGCGGCAAGGGTGGTGTCGTGGGCCTCGCGCTCGCCAGCGAGCTGTGAGGCGTGGGCCTCCTGCTCCTCCGCGATGCGCGCGTCGTGTGCCGACAGCTCGGCCTCGAGTCGCTCGGCATGGGCCGCGCTCTCAGCGTTGATTCGCTCCGCGTGCGCGGTGCTCTCAGCGTTGATTCGCTCCGCGTGCGCGGTGCTCTCGGTCGCAATGCGCTCCTCGTGAGCCTGTGCCTCGGAGGTGATGCGCTCGTCGTGCGTGGCGCGCTCTGCGGCGAGTGCGTCGGTGTGCTGCTCGAGCTCGCGGGCGAGCTGGGTGTCGTGCTCGACGCGTTCGCGTGCGATGCGTTCCTCGTGGGCCGAACGCTCTTCGGTGATGCTCTGGTCGTGGTCGGCGCGCTCTGCTACGAGCTGCGCATCGAACGTTTCGCGCTCACGGCCTTGGAGCGTCGCGAACTGGGCGGCTGCACGCTCGCGCTCTCGTTCGGCCTGCGCGGCAAGCGTGGAAATCTCGGCGTGGTGTTCTTCGAGCTCGCGTGCAACACGCTGGGCGAGTTCTTCGCGTTCCTGCGCGATGCGGGCGTCGTGCTGCGCGCGTTCACCGGCGATCGCCCGCTCGTGCTGCTCGCGTTCCTCTTGCAGCTCAGCGTCGTGGGTGGCGCGCTCCTGGGCGATGCGCTCTCGGAGCGACTCGACCTCGGTTGCGTGTGCCCGCCGCTGGGCGTCGATCTCGCTCGTGAGCTTGCGTTCGAGTTCTGTGTAGTTTGATTCGAGTGCCGCCTCGTCGGCCTGGCGCTTCGCCTCGAACTCGGTGCGGTTGCGGGTTGTTTCATGCTCGAGCCGCGCGCGCTCAGCCTGCGCCTCCCGCTCGTACTCCTCCTTCTGACGCGCGAAGCTCGCGGCGGCAGTCTCGGTCTCAGCGCGGAGGGCGGCGGCGGCCTCACGAGCTTCGGTGAGGAGACGCGTCGCTTCGGCCTCGCCCTGCGCGATCCGGGCGCGAGCGTCACGGTCTGAGCTTTCGAGGAGCGCCTCGACCTGGAGCTTCGCGTTTGTGAGCGTTTGTTCGGCGGAGGTGCGCGCCTCGGTAATGAGGCGTTCGCGCTCAGCGTTAAGGTCGTGGCCCTGACGCGCGGCGTCGGTGCGCGCGCTCTGGATCATGATCTCAGCCTGCTCGTTGGCTGAGCTCAGCAGCTCATCTGCGCGGGTCTGTGCCTGGGCGAGCAACCGCGAACTCTCAGCTTCGCTCGACTTGCGAAGCTTGTCCGCGTCAAGGTCGGCCTGAGCCATGAGGCGCTGCGCGTGCTGCTCGGCGTACTGCAGGCTCTTCTCCACCCGGAGGCCGAGGCCTGAATAGCCGGAGGCCCCGAGCTCTGCGACTTGGCCCTGGAGATCTGCGATGAGCTGACGCTGCTCCTGCTCGGCGCGAACCGACTGCTGGTGCGCGGCCTGCAGCGATTCAAGGTGCGACTGGAGCGTGCCGATGTGGCCGCTCAGTGCCCGGACACGCTCGTCGACCTCCTCGCGCTTATAGCCGCGGAATGCAGGAGTAAACTGCTGAGCTGAGTCGGTCACGAAGCCTCCGGTGAGATGATCTGGCGAGCGCCACTGTGCGTCGGCGCTGCCCGGCTGTAAGCGGATATCTCCATGATAGTCGCTCACACGTGTGGTGCATTATTTGCGACCTGCCCAGCGCTCACCCCGGAAGCTCGGGTACCGTTATACGGTTGATACATGCCGCGAACCTGCGCGGCAACCGAACAGACCTCTGGAGGAACTCGGTGAGATATGTCCTAGCCATCGTGGCGTTGGCGATTTCGGGGGTGTTGTTGCTGCTTGGAATAGGCCAACGTACGTTCCTTGCGGGCCCTTCCGAGATCGTCTACCCGATCACCGCCGAGACCGACGCGCCATACGCGGTGCTCGATGTTTCTGAGCTTGCGAAGGTCGAAGGCCAGGCGAACGTCGTCATGCGAGGCAGCGCTGCCTTCTCCGCGCTCGCGAATACGCGGGATGCAGACGCCTGGCTCGAGCCGTTCGACCACGTGGAACTCACCGTTGATCCAGCCACGAAGGCGATCGTCAGCAGCCCGGTTGCTGGCAAGGCGCCGACTGGTGACGCACTCGCAGTCGATGATGAGGGCAACGCTGTTCCAATCGACCCGCGCGGCAGCGACCTGTGGCTGCAGGAGCGTTCGGGCGAGGAAGGCGTCTCGCGTATGGCTGTCGAGCCAGGCGGACAGCAGTCGATTATTATCGCCGGCTCGGGCGCAGAACCGCTTCCGAAGGGAACGGCGCTCGTGTGGGTTCAGGATCGCGCGACCCCGTGGGCCGGCCCGCTGCTCGCTGCCGGCGGCCTCTTTGCAATCATTGGTGCGGTGCTGTACCTCATTGCGTTTGACCGCGACAAGCGCGCGCTTGGCCCTCGCCGTGGCCGTTCGGGCCCGCTGCTCGGAGTCCGCAATGTGTTTACGGGTTCAGGCAAGCGCGGTAAGGGCGAGGTTGAGGCCGCGCCGCGCCGCGGGAGCAACGAGAACACTCCTGAGCTTGCTGCCGGCGCTGCAGCTGGTGTTGCTGCGGGTGTAGTTGCAGCCGGTGCTGGCGCCGACGAGACTGCCGACGCCGCGACTGTGGCTACCGAGAGCCTCGACGCTGGTGGCGTCGCAACGGATTCAGAGGAGATCGTGACGGCAGAGGTCATCGCGGAGGATCAGGATCAGGATCAGGCGCCAAACGAGGACGCCGAGCCTGCCGATGTCTCCGATGCCGTCGAGGAGGACGTGATCGACGCTGACGTGGTCGACGCTGACGTGGTCGATGCCGATGTGGTCGATGCCGACGATCTCGACGGAGACGCGAGTGACACGGACGAGCCCGCTGCCGACGTGAGCGGTTCGGACGAGGCCGCTGCCGACGTGAGCGATTCGGACGAGGCCGCTGCCGACGAACTTGCAGACACGGGGACGGGCGGCGACAGCGTCGGGGGAGACGACGCTGCACTGAAGGGGGACGCTGATGCGGAATAGGACACGACGCCATGCCTCAACTCGGGTGCTGCTTGCCGGGCTCGGACTGACCGCAGCGCTGGCGGTGTCTGGATGTTCAGCCAACTACTGGCCGGATTTTCAGCCAACGCCCGAGGCGACCGCGGAGAGCGACACCCCTGAGCAGAACGGTCTTGCGCCGGTTCCGGTCTCTGAAGCCCAGACGCAGAAGATTATCGACAGGGTCGCGAGCGCCGCGGAGAAGGGCGACGCGAGCCTGAACCCTGACGATATTGCGGCACGGTTCAAGGGCGACGCGCTTGCCCAGCGCACCGCGAACTACAAGATCCGCAGCGAGGTGAGCGACTACGGCTCGGTTCCGGCGACGATCACCAACGAGATGCTCGGCTACAGGCTCGTGCAGAGCACCGAGGTGTGGCCGCGCACGATGTTCGTCACCGTTGCCTCTGAGGCCGGCACCGACGCAGACGGCAACGTGACCGACGCGCCGTCGCTCGCGCTCATCCTTACCCAGCGTGTGCCGCAGGCCGACTTCAGGGTTTCGAGGGTGATCTCGCTTCGAGGCGGTATCGATATGCCGAAGGCCGCCCCCGCGGAAGAAGGCACTGCGCTGCTGTCAGATGACATCGAGAGTCTCGTATTGAAGCCTGCCGATGTCGGAACCGCATACGCGGCCATTCTGCAGGGCGGAGCCGAAGTTGCCGAGGCCGCCCCGTTCGACCTCACGGATGATCCGCTGCTCGGCCACTACGGCAAGGCATGGGTCGACGACGCGAAGGCGAAGTCCGACGCGGAGGACAAGACTCAGAAGTACTCCGTGAGCGTCGCTCAGGGGGAGGAACCGATCGTCAGCTTCTCGACAGGCGCCGGCGGTGCGCTTATCGCGACGACAGTCATCGAGTCGCAAGTTGTTGATTCTGACGGTGGCCGCTACAAGCCGCAGGCCGAGGGCGCCGTGAGCGCTCTCTCTGGGCTGAAGGGGCAGCAGGACAAGATCGTGCGTCGTGTCGCACACCAGCTACTCTTCTTTGTCCCGAGCAAGGAAGACGGATCACAGATCAAGCTCCTCGGCGTGACGAGTGAGCTTGTGGGAGCAGGGAAGTAACTCATGGCCAGCGAAATGCCACAGCGGATCCCCGCCGGGGGAGTCGACCTCAGCCACCTCGCACAGCGTGGAGCAGCTCAGGCTGCTGCTCAGGCACCCGTACCTGGCGGGCCTGCCCAGCCAGGCGGGGCGCAAACCGTCGACGTGCCAGCGCTCGTGCTCGACGTCACCGATGCAGCCTTTGGGCAGGTCGCGCCGCTCTCGGCCGTCGTACCGATTGTCTTTGACCTGTGGGCCGAGTGGAGCGAACCGAGCAAGGCGCTGAGCCCGATCCTCGAGAAGGTGACCCGCGAGCTTGACGGCCGCGTGCTGCTCGCTCGCGTTGACGTCGACGCGAATCCCGGCCTCGCGCAAGCATTCCAGGCGCAGTCGATCCCGACAGTTGTCGCGATGATTGCCGAGCGGCCGGTGCCGCTGTTTCAGGGACCAGTGCCCGAGCAGGAAGTTCGTGAGTTCTTTGTGCGTTTGATTCAGCTCGCCGAGGAGAACGGCGTTGCCGGACGCGTGAACGCCCCAGATAGTGAGGGTGAGCAGCCTGAGGGACCTGCCGAGCCGCAGGTTCCCGAGGCGCACCTCGCTGCGTTCGAGGCCGCGGAGCGCGGGGACTTCGACACCGCTGTTCGCGAGTGGGAAGCGGTGCTACAGAAGTCACCAGCCGACTCCGACGCGAAGGCCGCGCTCGCGCAGTCGAAGCTGCTGCAGCGTTTGCAGGGGCACACGCTTGAAGACATCCGTGCAGAGGCGGCTGCAAAGCCTGGGGATCTCGACGCGCAGATGCTCGTCGCAGATCTTGACCTTTCTGGCGGACACATCGAGGATTCGTTCCTCAGACTGCTCGACCTCTTCTCCTCTGCAGACGACGATGCGCGCACGCTCATCCGCGGCCGCCTGCTCGAGCTTTTTGAGGTCGTTGGGGTTGCTGACCCGCGCGTCATCGCAGCGCGGGGCCGTCTCGCCAACCTGCTGTACTAGGCGACGTGGTGACTGGTCTGGCCTACCTCGACCACGCCGCGACGTCGCCGATGAGCGTCAGCGTGCTCGACGCCTACACCCGCGCCCTGCGGGAGGTCGGCAACCCTGCTTCGACGCACGGCCACGGGCAGCGGGCGCTCGAGGTGCTCGAGGGCGCGCGTGAGCGGATCGCTGCCGCGGTCGGCTGCGACACTGCCGAGCTCGTGCTGACGGGCGGCGGAACCGAGTCGATCAACCTCGCGCTGAAGGGGGCCTACTGGGCCAGGCAGCGCGGCGGTTCACGGCCGGTGATCCTCGTCGCTGACGGCGAGCATCACGCGACGATCGAGGCTGCGGAATGGCTGCGCGACACGCAGGGAGCCGAGCTGCGTTGGCTCCCACTCGATCCCTCAGGCAAGCTTGCCCCTGCAACCCTCCGGGACGCGCTCGGCGCTGTCGGCGCGGAACGAGTCGCGCTCATCTCCTTCCTGTGGGCGAACAACGAGATTGGCACGGTGCAGGACGTCGCTGCCCTGTGCGCGGTTGCGAGCGAGGCTGGTGTCCCGGTTCACGTTGATGCCGTCGCCGCTCTCGGCCAGGTTGCACTTGACTTTTCTGCGGTAGGCGCCGATTTCCTCAGTGTCTCTGCGCACAAGATCGGTGGCCCGGTTGGTGTTGGTGCACTCGTCGTCGGTAGGCGCTCGACGCTCGAGCCGCTATTTCATGGCGGCTCGCAGCAGCGAAGCCGCTCCGGCACTCAGGACGTCGCGGGGGCGGTGGGGTTCGCGGCGGCGCTCGACGAGGTACTTGAGGCAGGCGGCAACGTACCGGATCCGGATCACGTCGCGCACCTCGTAGGCTTGCGCGACAAGCTCGTCACGGGCATTGTTGCGGCTGACCCGACGGCTGTGTACCGTGGCGCGCAGGGGGTGGCAGAGCGCCTCCCAGGGAACGCGCATTTCACCTTCCCAGGTTGCCAGGGTGACTCTCTCGTGTTCCTGCTCGATGCTGCCGGAATCTCAGTGTCCGTCGGGTCTGCGTGTCGAGCTGGCGTGGCAGAAACATCGCACGTGCTGCTCGCGATTGGACTGCCGGAGACGGATGCCGCGGGAGCCCTCAGGTTCACCCTTGGTGCCGCGAGTACCGAGGCCGAGATTGACGCGCTCCTCGAGGCGCTGCCCGCGGCGCTCGAACGGGCTCGCGCCGCGGGTCTGAGCTGACCCCGCGTTGGGTGAATCCTCCAGCCGACCTGCGAGCGCGGCGAGAAACGATTAAGCTGCTCTGGTGAAGATTTTGGCAGCTATGAGTGGTGGGGTCGACTCCGCCGTCGCCGCTGCGCGCGCGGTGGATGCCGGGCACGAGGTCGTTGGTGTGCACCTGGCGCTGAGCAGGATGCCCGGAACGCTGCGCACTGGCTCGCGCGGGTGCTGCACGATCGAGGACGCGATGGACGCGCGTCGCGTCGCAAACCTGCTTGATATTCCGTTTTACGTGTGGGACTTCAGCGAACGCTTTAAGGCCGACGTCGTCGACGATTTCGTTGCTGAGTATGCGGCGGGGCGCACCCCGAACCCGTGCATGCGCTGCAACGAGAAGATCAAGTTTGCTGCGCTGCTCGACAAGGCGATCGCGCTCGGATTCGACGCAGTCGCGACAGGGCACTACGCGACCCTGATCACGGGCGCTGACGGGCCCGAGCTGCACCGCGCGAGCGCCTGGGCGAAGGATCAGTCCTACGTGCTCGGCGTGCTCACCGGACCGCAGCTCGAGAAGTGCTACTTCCCGCTCGGGGACACGCCGTCGAAGGCGCTCATCCGCGAGGAAGCCGCAGACCGAGGCATCCAGATCGCGCAGAAGCCTGACAGTCACGACATCTGCTTCATTCCGGACGGCGACACTCGCGGGTGGCTGTCGGAGCACCTCAAGCGTGAACCCGGCGAGATCCTTGACGAATCGGGTGCGGTTGTCGGCACCCACGATGGCGCACACGGCTACACGATTGGCCAGCGCAGGGGGCTCCAGCTCGGGGCGCCTGCGGCGGATGGAAACCCGCGGTACGTGCTGTCGATCCGCCCGGTCTCCAACCAGGTCGTTGTTGGTCCGAAGGAGATGCTCGACATCTCTCGGATCGCAGGCGGGCGCTTCACGTGGGCCGGCGACCCAGGTCTCGACCTCACTGAGACGTTTGACTGCGACGTGCAGATCCGCGCCCACGCTGATCCGGTGCCCGCGAGGGCTCGCGTCGTGCCGATCGCTGAAGAGGAGCGGACGGAACATCACCGCGCAGACGCGACCCACGAGGTCGTCGTCGACATCAACCTTGAGCAGACCGAGCCGCTCTCTGGCGTTGCCCCTGGTCAGACTGCGGTGCTGTACCGCGGCACTCGGGTGCTCGGCCAGTTCACTGTCGATCGAGCGGTATCGGCGCGGCAGCACGTCGCGGCGTAGTCGATCCTGAGCGGCGCTCCCACGAGCATGCGCGCGGGCGCTCCGTGACGGCTCGCCCGTGCGATTGCTCCGGTGAATGTCTGCGGTGAATCGTAGACTGGATGCGTGACTGAATCACCTGCCATCCCGAGCGATTTTGAAGCCGCGCGCGCCGAGAGCGAGGCTCTCACCGCCGACATTGAGCGATACCGCACCGCGTACCATTCGCAGGGCGTGAGCCTCGTGTCCGACGCGGAGTACGACGTGCTGTTTCGTCGGCTTGAGGCCATTGAACGCGCGTTTCCTGAGCTCGCCGGGCAAGACAGCCCAACGCAAGAGGTCGGCGCGGCGCTCGTGTCTGCCGGGTTCCCCGAGCACGAGCATGCCGAGCGGTTGCTGAGCCTTGACAATGTGTTCTCTCTCGAGGAATTTCGCGAGTGGGCAGGGAAGGCGCGAGCGGCTGCAGGCCGCGAAATACGCTGGCTCTCCGAGCTGAAGATTGACGGGCTCGCGATCAGCCTCGCTTATCGGGATGGTGTGCTCGAGACCGCGACGACGCGCGGCGACGGCCGGGTAGGCGAGAACATCACCGAAAACGTTGATTTCATCCCCGCGATTCCGCGAACCCTTTCGGGCGAGGGCATCCCCGAGTTCTTCGAGGCCCGCGGCGAAGTATTCCTGCGTCGGGAAGACTTCGAGTGGCTGAATGAACGACAGCACCAGTTGCAGGCCGCCTTCGCCGACGAGCAGCGGGCCCGCGGCGTCGCTGAAGACCGGATCACGATCCGCTACCCCGAGTTTGCGAACGCCCGGAACACCGCGGCGGGTAGCCTCAGACAACGTGCCGACAAGAAAACAGCGGCCGAACTCGACCTCATGCGCGAGCGACTGGGGCGGCTTTCCCTGTACGTACACGGAATCGGTGCCTGGGCGCACCCCTCGTTCGAAAGCCAGTCTGACGCGTACGCGCTCCTTGCTGGTTGGGGGCTGCCAGTCTCTCCGCACTCGCGTGTCTTTGAAACAGTCGACGAAGTCGCGGAATTCATTGAGGACCGCGGCGTGCATCGCCACGACATCGATCACGAGATTGACGGCATCGTCGTGAAGATTGACGAGTTCGCGCTCCACGCAGAGCTCGGGGAGACGAGCCGGGCGCCGCGGTGGGCAATCGCGTACAAGTACCCGCCGGAAGAGGTGCACACGAAGTTGCTCGACATCCGGGTCGGGGTCGGCCGCACAGGCCGAGCCACGCCGTACGCGGTGATGGAGCCCGTGAAAGTCGCGGGCTCGACAGTCAGCCAGGCGACACTTCACAACCAGGATGTCGTGCGCGCGAAAGGTGTGCTGATCGGCGACACGGTCATCCTGCGAAAAGCGGGCGACGTGATCCCAGAGATCCTCGGGGCCGTCATTGAACGCCGCGACGGCAGCGAGGTCGAATGGCAGATGCCGACAGCGTGCCCGGAGTGCGGCACCACGTTGCGGGCGATGAAAGAGGGCGACATTGACTTGCGGTGCCCGAACGCCCGCGCCTGCCCAGCTCAGGTGCGAGGCAGAGTCGAACACATCGGATCACGCGGCGCGCTCGATGTTGAAGTACTCGGGGAGATCACCGCAGCTGCTCTCACGCAGCCGGAGATTCCCGCCGAGCCGCCACTCGAAACCGAGGCCGGCCTCTTTGATCTCACCCTTGAGGAGCTCGTGCCGATCGTCGTGATCGTGCGAGACGCAGAGACTGGCGAGCCCGTTCTTGAAGACGAGACAGGGGAGCCGCGTCGCCGCAGGCCCTTCCAAAGGGTCGAACGTACGTACCCGCCCGGCTGGGAAGACAAGACCCCCGCAGAACGGCGTGCCGCTGGGATTCGTAAGGACTTCGACCGTACCCTGCCGTCGAAAGACGCCGAGACATTCCTCGCCGAGCTCGAGCGCGCAAAGACGAAACCTCTCTGGCGCCTAATCGTGTCGCTGAACATTCGCCATGTTGGCCCTGTCGCTGCTCGCGCCCTTGCGGACTGGTTCGGCTCGCTCGACGCAATCCGCGCAGCCTCCGCCGAGGAACTCGCTGAGGTTGACGGTGTCGGTGGGATCATCGCAGAGTCACTGCTCGCCTGGTTCGAGGTCGACTGGCATGTTGACATCGTCGATCGATGGGCCGCCGCGGGCGTGCAGTGGTCGACGCCAGGCCACGCTGGTCCCGGCGCCGCTCAGAGCGCGGAGGGCGTGCTCTCAGGGCTGACTGTTGTGGCGACCGGTTCGCTCGACGGGTTCACCCGAGATGGTGCGAAAGAAGCAATCATCCAGGCGGGGGGCAAGGCAGCCTCGAGCGTTTCGAAGAAGACAGACTATGTCGCAGCTGGGCCCGGCGCCGGTTCGAAGCTCGCAAAAGCGGAGGAGCTCGGCATTCCGGTGCTCGACGCGGCAGGCTTCGCAATCCTCGTGACCCAGGGCCCCGCGGGGCTGCCCGAGACCGCGGAGTAGGTCGAAGCCGCATTTCTGGGTGGGGCTTGGCCTGCTGAATCATTGACCGCGCGGGCTGGGAAGATGCGCGCGTGCTCTGGCGTCGGGGCTGGGCTGGGCTGGTGGGCTGGCTGGCTGGCGCTGGTGGGCTGGCTGTCTGGTTGCTCCGCGCGCCCACTTCACCCGGCACGGCGCCGCCGCCCTCCTGCGCCGCAGGCATTTCGCACCAAGCCATGGGATCTGCGATTCGTATGACGTGTACACGCGTGAGAGGCATGTCTTTTGCAAATCCCGGGGGGAATCGGCAGCGATGTGGCGGTCGCCCAGGCGAGTTATCCACATATTTGACCCTGGCCCGAATTGATCACCCCAGCGCGGTTACGCTTGGTGCACCCAACAACGGCGCGTCCCGAACAGAGAGGAACACACATGACAGACACCGAGGCCGCACCTAGTCGCGCTGCCTGGGCGTTGCAGGCCCCCGTGCTCACCGAGTACTACGACACCGAGTGGGGGATGCCCGTGCGCGACGAACGGGGAGTCTTTGAGCGGCTCACGCTCGAAGCGTTCCAGTCAGGGCTTTCCTGGCTGACTATCCTGCGCAAGCGCGAGAACTTCCGGGCGGCCTTTCAGGGCTTTGACCTCGCGACGATCGCCGAGTACTCCGACGCAGATATTGAGCGTCTGCTCGCCGATGAGGGCATCATTCGCAACCGGGCAAAGATCGAAGCAACGATCTCAAACGCCAAAGCCGTGCTCGCGCTGAATGCGGCGGGTGAATCGCTGAGTGAACTCGTGTGGAGCCACACCCCAGCGCTCTCGCCTGTTCCCGAGACCGACGCCGAGGTGCCAACGACGTCACCTGAATCAGAGGCGCTTGCAAAGGCATTGAAGAAGCGGGGATTTCGTTTCGTCGGCCCGACAACGATGTACGCCCTGATGAGCGCGATTGGTGTCGTCGATGTGCACCTGGTATCAAGTCACAGGCGCGGTTGCTCGGGATTGTGGAATATCGATGGCACTCCAGTGAAGTCCAGCGCTAGTGTGTGACCATGTGCACACGCTTTCTGTGGTCCTCGGCAGGTACACCTGGCGCCGGTAACGTGCTCGTCGGGCGCAGCATGGATTGGTTCGAGGACACTCGAACGATACTCGCTATCCGTCCGCGAGGGGCGACTCGCGAGAGCGCGCCGGGCGATCCCGGTTCGTTTGAGTGGACGTCAGAGTACGGCAGTGTCGTCTGCCTAATGTACGGCGAGATCGCGGTTGACGGCCTCAACGAGGCAGGCTTTCAGGTGAGTGGGCTCTACCTCGCAGAGTCCGACTATGGCGAGCGTGACACGTCGCGACCTGGTCTCGCTCTTGCCCACGCGATACAGTCCATGCTCGACCGCTTCGCTGACGTCGCGACTGCAATGACGTGGCTCACCGAGAGCAATGTGCAGATCATTCCGCTCGACATTGGCGGCAAGCCCGGCACCGGCCACATCGCGCTTGCAGATCGCAGCGGGGACTCAGCCATCATCGAGTTCATTGACGGCGAGACCACCGTGCACCACGGTAGCGCCTACACTGTCATGGCGAACTCGCCGGTCTACGCCGAGCAGCTTGAACTCGAGCGGCGGTTCGCGGGCCTCGGTGGGAATGAGCCACTTCCGGGTGGTACCGACTCACCAGACCGCTTCGCTCGCGCAGCGTTCTATTCGGCCAGGCTGCCGAACACCGAAGATGAGCGGGAGGCCTCCGCATACGTGTTCAGCGTCATCCGAAACGCATCAGCGCCGTTTGGCACTGCCGATCCTGTGCGACCGAACGTGTCAACGACGCGCTGGCGCACTGTCGCCGACATGACCGCGAGCCGGTTCTTCTTCGAGTCGACGAGCAGTCCAAACGTGGTCTGGGTAAAGCTCGACAAAGTCGACCTCTCGGAGGGGCCCGAACTCAGGTTCGACCCGCAGGCAACCATGGCTGCCAGTGGGCTCGTGAACGAAGAGTTCGCCGCAGCCTAGCGGCAGCGGCCGAACCAGGCTCGGACGAGCCTCGCCCCCGACACCACGTGCTCGACTCGTGGTGCACGGCTCCGAACGTGGCTGCCAGACGAGCTGCCGCTCGCTAGACTGGACAGGTTGAGATCAACTCCCAATCTATGATGGAGCAGCATGCCTGAAACTTCTGCGGCCAGTAGCGCCGCGCCCGGCACCGAGATCACGGCTGACACCGTGAAACACCTCGCCGGCCTCGCCCGCATCGCGCTAACCGACGCCGAGGTCGAGGGGCTCACTTCTGAGCTCGATTCGATCCTCGCGAACATCGCCAAGGTGAGCGAGGTCGCGACTGAAGACGTGCCCGCGACGAGCCACCCGATCCCGCTGAGCAACGTCACCCGCGTCGACGAGGTCTCCGACGTGCTCACCCGCGAGCAGGCGCTTTCGAACGCGCCTGCTACCGCAGACGGCATGTTCCGCGTTTCGTCGATCTTGGGGGAGGAACAGTAATGAGCGAGATCACTACGTTGACCGCTGCAGAGCTCTCTGCACAGCTCGTCGCCGGCGAAGTCTCGGCGGTTGAAGCAACCCAAGCTCACCTCGACAGGATCGCCGCTGTCGACGGCGACATCCACGCGTTCCTCGCAACAGACAGCGAGGCATCACTCGCCGCTGCGCGCGCAGTTGACGAGCGTCGCGCCGCTGGCGAAGAACTCGGAGAACTCGCGGGTGTCCCGCTCGCGATCAAGGACGTGCTCGTCACGACCGATATGCCGTCTACCTCTGGCTCGAAGATTCTTGAGGGCTACCGTTCGCCGTTCGACGCGACTGTCGTCGCGAAGGCGCGCGCCGCGGGACTCATCAACATCGGCAAGACAAACATGGACGAGTTCGCCATGGGCTCCGCTACTGAGAACTCGGCCTACGGCCCGACGTTCAACCCGTGGGCGCTCGACCGCGTTCCTGGCGGTTCGGGCGGCGGTTCCGCTGCTGCCGTCAGCGCGTTCGAGGCGCCGCTCGCGCTCGGCAGCGACACCGGTGGCTCGATCCGTCAGCCGGCCGCCCTCACCGGCACGGTCGGCGCAAAGCCGACCTATGGCGGTGTGAGCCGCTACGGCGCGATCGCGCTTGCTTCCTCGCTTGATCAGGTCGGGCCGTGCGCGCGAACCGTGCTCGACACGGCGCTGCTGCACGACGTCGTTGCGGGGCATGACCGGCACGACGCGACCTCCCTGAACCATGCGTGGCCGTCGATGGCCGCGGCGGCACGTGACGGTGTCGATCCTGCCTCACTCAAGGGACTCCGCGTCGGCGTCGTGAAGCAGCTCTCCCTCCCCGGGATGCAGGCTGGTGTGAAGGCACGCTTCGACGAGACGGTCGCGCTGCTCACCGCTCAGGGTGCAGAGGTCGTCGAGATCGACGCGCCGCACTTCGAGTACGCAGTTGCCGCTTACTACCTGATCCTGCCCTCTGAAGCGTCGTCAAACCTCGCAAAGTACGATTCCGTGCGCTTCGGTCTCCGGGTCGAGCCAGAAGGCGGCGGAACGATCGAGGGCGTCATGAGCGCGACACGCGGTGCAGGCTTCGGGCCCGAGGTAAAGCGCCGCATCATCCTCGGCACGTACGCGCTTTCGGCTGGATACTACGATGCCTACTACGGCAGTGCGCAGAAGGTTCGCACGCTCATCCAGCGCGACTTCGCAGCGGCCTTTGACAAGGTCGACGTCATCGCCTCGCCGACGGCGCCGACGACTGCCTGGAACATCGGCCACGTGAACGAAGACCCCATGCAGGACTACCTGAACGACGCGACCACGATCCCGGCGAACCTTGCCGGCATCCCGGGGCTCAGCCTGCCGATTGGTACCGCGAGTGAGGACGGGCTGCCAGTCGGCCTGCAGCTCATGGCGCCAGCATTTGAAGACGCGCGCCTGTACCGCGCGGCGTCTGCGATCGAGGGCCTCATCACCGCCCGCGACGGCAAGCCCTTCTGGGCGCAGGCACCCTCCCTTGCGGCAGCATCGACCGGAAAGGCAGCAGCGTAATGGCGAAGACAAAACTCATGGACTTCGACAAGGCGCTCGAACTCTTCGAACCGGTTATCGGTCTCGAGGTACACGTCGAGCTCAACACCAAGACGAAGATGTTCTCGTCTGCACCGAACGTGTTCGGCTCAGAGCCGAACACGAACCTCGCACCTGTCTGCCTCGGCCTCCCGGGCTCGCTGCCCGTCGTGAACGAGGAAGCAGTCAAGTACTCGATTCGCCTGGGGCTTGCGCTCGGCTGTGAAATCGCCGAGGTGTCAGGGTTCGCGCGCAAGAACTACTTCTACCCCGACATGGGCAAGAACTACCAGATCTCGCAGTACGACGATCCGATCGCGCACGACGGCTCGGTCGAGATTGGGCTCGAGTCGGGCCGCGTGATCCACGTGCCGATCGAGCGCGCCCACATGGAGGAAGACGCAGGCAAGCTCAACCACGTCGGTGGCTCGACCGGGCGAATCCAGGGCGCCGAGTACTCTCTCGTTGACTACAACCGCGCAGGCGTACCGCTCGTCGAGATCGTGACCCGTCCGATCTTCGGCGGCGAAGCAGACACCCCTGAGATCGCGGCGGCATACGTGTCGACGATCCGCGACATCGTCGTGTCACTCGGCATTTCGGACGCGCGCATGGAGCGCGGCAACATCCGCTGCGATGCGAACGTGTCGCTTCGTCCCCGCGGCAATGAGGATGCAGGCATGAGCGTGCTCGGCACTCGCACTGAGACGAAGAACGTGAACTCGTTGCGCTCGATCGAACGCGCCGTGAGGTTCGAGATTCAGCGTCAGGCGCAGCTGCTCTCCGAGGGCACCGCGATCACCCAGGAGACCCGCCACTGGCACGAAGACACGGGTGAGACCTCGCCCGGCCGCCCAAAGAGCGATGCCGATGACTACCGGTACTTCCCAGAGCCAGATCTCTCACCGCTCACGCCGTCGCGCGAGCTCGTTGAGGAGCTGCGGGCCATGCAGCCTGAGCACCCGACGCTGCGACGCCGCCGGCTGCGCGCCGAGTGGGGCTTCTCGCCGCTCGAGTTCCGCGACGTCGTCAACGGCGGCCTCGTGAACGACATCGAGGCGACTGTCGCGGCCGGGGTCCCTGCCCAGACCGCGCGCAAGTGGTGGACAGGCGAGATCGCGCGTATCGCGAACGAGCGCTCGGCCGTGCCCGCAGACCTCATCACCCCCGAGCAGATCGCCTCGGTCGTCGCGCTCGTCGACTCTGGAACGCTCAACGACAAGCTTGCGCGCCAGGTGCTCGCTGGCATCATTGATGGCGAGGGGACCGCGCAGGAGATCGTCGATGCCCGCGGGCTTGCGATCGTTTCTGACGATGGCGCCCTGATCGAGGCTGTCGACGCTGCGCTTGCCGAGCAGCCCGACGTCCTCGAGAAGATTCGAGGCGGGAAGGTGCAGGCCGCCGGCGCGATCATCGGGTCCGTCATGAAAGCGATGAAGGGCCAGGCTGACGCTGCCCGCGTCCGCGAGCTCGTGCTCGAGCGGGCTCAGGCCTAGCCGCTATACACGAACGGGCGGGGTGAGGATCATATGATCCTCACCCCGCCCGTTCGCTGTAACTGGTGCTAGCGCACGTCGTCGTCCACCCAGTCCATCGACTTGGTGACAGCCTTGCGCCAGAGGCGCAGCTGGCGCTCCTGCTCAGCCTGATCCATTGACGGCTCCCACCGGCGATCCTCCTGCCAGTTTGCCGAGAGCTCGCCGAGGCCGCTCCAGAACCCGACTGCAAGCCCCGCAGCGTATGCGGCGCCGAGCGCAGTCGTCTCAGCGACGACAGGGCGAACGACAGGCACTCCGAGCACGTCGGCCTGGAACTGCATGAGGGCGTTGTTCGCAACCATGCCGCCGTCGACCTTCAGCTCGGTGAGATCGACGCCCGCGTCGGCGTTCACCGCGTCGAGCACATCGCGGGTCTGGAACGCGACTGCCTCAAGCGCCGCACGGGCGATGTGGCCCTTGTTCGCGTAGCGGGTGAGTCCGACGATCGCGCCGCGCGCGTCAGGGCGCCAATACGGGGCGTACAGCCCTGAGAAGGCGGGGACGATGTAGACGCCCCCATTGTCGGGGACGCTCGCAGACAGTTCCTCGACGTCGGGAGCTGACTCGATGATGCCGAGCTGGTCGCGGAGCCACTGGATGAGCGATCCGGTGACAGCGATCGAGCCCTCGAGTGCGTAGTGTGTCGGGCGGTCGCCGAGCTTGTAGCCGACGGTGGTTAGCAGGCCGTTCTTCGAGTGGACGATGTCTTCCCCGGTGTTGAAGATGAGGAAGCAGCCTGTGCCGTAGGTGTTCTTTGACTCGCCGGCCTCGAATGCGGCTTGGCCGAAGGTTGCCGCCTGCTGGTCGCCGAGGATGCCCGAGATGGGGGTCTCGCGCAGCAGCGACGAGTCTTCGGCAACGCCGTACACCTCAGAGGATGACTTGATTGCAGGCATCATCGACTTCGGAACGCCGAACGCGTCGAGGATGTCCTCGCGCCACTCGAGCGTTGCGAGGTCCATGAACAGGGTGCGCGAGGCGTTCGTGACGTCAGTTGCGTGCACGCCACCCTCGGGCCCGCCGGTGAGGTTCCAAAGGACCCAGCAGTCTGTCGTGCCGAAGAGCAGGTCGCCTGCGTCCGCCGCCTCGCGGGCGCCCTCGACGTTCTCGAGGATCCACGCGATCTTCGTGCCCGAGAAGTAGGTCGCGAGGGGGAGGCCAACGACGTCCTTGAACCTATCGGTTCCACCGTCTGCCGCGAGGCGGTCGACGATGTCTTGCGTGCGCGTGTCCTGCCAAACAATCGCGTTGTAGACGGGCTCGCCTGTGTGCCTGTTCCACACGACAGTCGTCTCGCGCTGATTCGTAATGCCGATTGACGCAATGTCGTGCCGGGTGAGGTCGGCGCGGCCAAGCGCGATGCCGATGACTTCCTGGGTGTTCTGCCAGATCTCGGCGGCGTCGTGTTCGACCCAGCCTGCCTGCGGCATGATCTGCTCGTGTTCCTTCTGCCCGACGGAGATGATCGACCCCGCCTTGTCGAAGATGATCGCGCGAGTCGAGGTAGTTCCCTGATCGATTGCGACTACGTACTGTGACATGGTGTCTTCCTTTCGCGTGTGAGCTTACGCTGCGAGGCCGAGAAGTGCGGGAGCTGCGACAGCTGCAATGGCGCCGCCGACGAGCGGGCCGAGGACTGGAACCCAAGCGTAGCCCCAGTCGCTCGATCCCTTGCCCTTGATCGGGAGAATTGCGTGTGCGATGCGCGGACCAAGGTCACGGGCAGGGTTGATGGCGTAGCCCGTTGGGCCACCGAGCGACGCGCCAATACCGACGACGACAAGGGCGACTGGGAGTGCTGCCAGCGGGCCAAGGCCTCCTGGCACACCGACCTCGATGTCGCCGTAGTCCGCGAATGCGAAGATGACGAACACGAGCACGAAGGTCGCAATGACCTCGGTAGCGAAGTTCCAGCCGTACGATCGCATCGCCGGGCCGGTCGAGAACACACCAAGCTTGTTTGCGGGCTCGGGCTCATCGTCGAAGTGCTGCTTGTAGCTCACCCAGCAGAGGATCGCGCCGACAATGGCGCCAAGCATTTCGGCGGCGAACGCGACGAAGAACATCGGGGCGGTGATCGTGCCTGCGACGAGCAGGCCGATGCCGACGGCGGGGTTCAGGATCGCGCCGGAGTATGCCGACACAAGCACCCCCATGAATACTGCGAGGCCCCAGCCCCAGTTCACCATCAGGAATCCGCCAGCGTTTCCCTTGGTTTTGGCGAGCGCAACGTTTGCGACAACGCCGCAGCCGAGGAGTACGAGTAGGCCCGTACCGACGAACTCGGAGAGGAAATACAGCCCGAGATTGATCTCATTCATTTGTCTTCTTTGACCTTTCGAAAGGCTGGCGGCCCGCGGGTGCGGGTGTCGCCAGCGCGAGAGCGCGCATGGGTGCGCGCCGACGGTGACAAGGTGTGCGGATACGCCACGTGTGGGGCGTTCCGCGCATCCGGCTGCGTGTTAGCCGGCGGTAAAGGTTCCCCCCTTTGCGATATCGATCCGGTGAGCGTCACGCATGAGCGCAACGAACCGTTCTACTTCCGTAGCTGTGTGGGCCTCGCTCCAACCGAGCGCCGGTGCGATGGCGTCGGCGGCCGCCGTGACGCTGTCGAGCGTGAGCGCGCCGGTGAACGCGATCGACGTGCGGCGCAGCAGCAGGTCGTCGAGGTGCACGACCTGCTCGGTAGCTGCGAGGTGTGCGAGTTCGGCTGCGGTGTAGCCGGCGAGGCCCGACAGGTCTTCCTCGTGCTCGGGCGTCGCCTCGAGCACCTGGGTTGCGCGGGTGCCGTAGCGCTCGAGCAGGCGCTCGACGCGACCTGAGTCGCGTCCGTCGGCGTGCTCCGTAATCCACCGCACGCGAGCGTTTGCGTCGGACGGGAACCCGGATCCGCCGCCGATTGTGAGTGAGGTGGTGCTCACTGATCGCGCGCGACCGAGCACCTCGAGGGTGTCGTTCGCGAGATGCTCGGCGAGGGCCCTGAACGTTGTCCACTTGCCGCCGACCAGGCTGAGCACCGGTACTCCGAGTGCGTCTGAACGCACGATCCTGTAGTCGCGGGAGACAAAGCCTGGCGCGGTGTCGTCGTGGTGCGGAAGGGGGCGAATGCCAGAGAATGAGTAGACGATATGGGAGCGGTCGACCGTGAGGGTGGGGAATACCTGGCCGATGAGGTCGAAGAAGTAGTCGACCTCATCGTCGGTGCAGACGACGGGCTGTGCCGGGTCGGCGTCGATGTCTGTTGTCCCGACGAGCACGCGGCCCTTGAGCGGGTAGATGAGCACGATCCGACCGTCCGAGTGCTCGAAGAAGATCTCCCTGCCACCTGTCGCAGCGAGGAGTTCTGGGTGGTCGAGCACGACGTGCGATCCCTTGGTGCCACCCATGAACTGGGTGCGCTCGCCGAGTGCGCTGTTCGTGAGGTCGGTCCAGGGGCCGCTTGTGTTGAGCACGACCTTCGCGGAGAACTCGAATTCGTCGCCGGTCGTCTCGTCGCGAAGGGTGACGCCGGATGCGCCCATGCCGGTAGCGCTAAGGTAGTTCGCCGAGCGGGCATGGGCGCCGCCGGCGAGCTCGCCGTCGCGGAGCACGTCGAGCGCGAGCCGCTCTGGGTCGTGCATTGAGGCGTCGTAGTAGGTCGCCGTGTACTTGATGTCTGGGTTCATCGCCGGGAGCTCCGAGAGCGACTTCTTCTTGCCGTGGAAGCGGTGCCTCGGCACCTGCCCGCCGTCGCGCGAGAACGTGTCGTACATCATGAGGCCCATCTTGATGAGCGCGGCGCCGCGTTCCCGCGGCTTCCCGCGCCCGTGGGTGACGAGCAGCCTGAACGGCGCTGACAGGATTCCGGAGAACGTCGAGAAGATCGGGATCGTGGTTTCGAGTGGGCGCACGTAGTGCGGCGCGGTCCTGAGGAGCCGATTGCGCTCGGTGACTGATTCCTGAACGAGCCGAAACTCGCCGTTCTCGAGGTAGCGGATCCCACCGTGGATCATGTGGCTCGATGCCGACGATGCGCCTGAGACGAAGTCTCCACGCTCGACGATCGCGACGTCGACGCCCTGCAGTGCGAGATCACGGAATGTCGCGATGCCGTTGATGCCTGCGCCAATGATGAGGACGTCCGCGCGTGGCCGGTCGCGAAGACGGGCTACGTCGGGTCGGATCGAGTCCTGGCTGGCGTCCATGGCTGAGACCTTTCTGTGGGTGTCCCATCAGCATGCTCGTCTGATGAACTGAATTGCAAAGCTGCTGCACATATGTGCAAAACTGGAGCCTGAACGGAAGGATCCTCGTGCCCGGAGACCGAAAAGCTGTGAAAATGCGCGAGGCGCTCGCAGCAGCGCACCTGTATTACAGGCAGGACTATACGATGGGCGCGATCGCAACCGAGCTCGGTGTCTCCCGCTCCTCGGTATCGCGCCTGCTCTCTTACGCGAAAGAGACAGGGCTCGTCGAGATCAGGATCCACTCACCCCAGGAAGCACGATCACGCGTCGAGCAGCGCTTCTCGGACGAGTTCGGGGTCGCCGCGCACGTCGTACCGGTGTCGGCGAAGCTCTCGGAAGCTGAACAGCTTGAGCGCACCGCGCAAGCCGCGGCCCACATCATCTCCGCACGCGTGAAGCCCCGCTCAATCGTCGGCCTTGCCTGGGGATCCACGATGAGTGAGGTTGCACGGTTTCTCCCGGCGAGCGCGAAACCCGGCGTGCAGCTCGTGCAGATGAACGGTGCAGCCAACGTCTACTCGACTGGCGTTCAATACACCGCCGAACTTCTCGGCGGCTTCGCCGAGCGGCTTTCCGCGGAAGTCTTCCAACTCCCGGTGCCCGCAATCTTTGACGACCCGCTGACGCGCGAAGCCCTGTGGCGCGAACGCTCGGTGTCGCGGGTGCTTGACATGCAAGCCGCAGCCAACCTTTTCGTCTTCGGGCTTGGCTCGCGCATCGGAGACCCGCGCTCCCACATTTACTCGGGCGGATACCTGGGGGCAGAAGACCTGAATCAGCTCGCGGCCGAGGGCGTTGTCGGTGACTGTGCGAGCCGGTTCTACAGGCTCGATGGCAGCACCGACGGCATCCCGATTAACGACAGATCGAGCGGGCCGTCATTCGAGGTTGTCAGGCGTGCGCCGCAGCGCATCTGTGTCGTCTCCGGCACAACGAAGCGTGATTCGCTGAGAGGCGCGCTCGCAGCGGGGCTACTGACCGATGTTGTCGTCGACGAGACACTCGCGCGGCTCGTGCTCAGCGCCTCGTAGCTCGCGACACGGGGAGCGCGACCCGCGGGCGGTGCGGTGCGTCGCATGTCAGCGGTGTGTGGTGAGATGGACGGGTGAGTGAAGTACTGAGGGAGACGGCCTCGATTCTGCACGTCGACATGGACGCGTTCTTCGTGTCAGTCGAGCTGCTTGATCGCCCGGAGCTGCGCGGGCTTCCCGTCGCCGCCGCTCACGACACCTCGCGATCAGTTGTGTCGAGCGCGAGCTACGAGGCGCGGAAGTTCGGTGTGCGCTCGGCAATGCCCATCGCGCGGGCCAGGCAGCTCTGCCCACAGATCGTGTTCGTGACCCCGGTGTTCGAGAAGTACCGCCTCGCGTCACGCACCGTGATGGGGATTTTCAGGGAGTTTACCCCGCTCGTTGAGCCGTTGAGCATTGACGAGGCATTCCTCGACGTCGCCGGCTCCGTCGGCCTGTTCGGTCCGCCGATTGAGATCGCCAGGCAGATCAAGGAGCGCGTCTTCGCAGAGACGAAGTTGCCGCTCTCAGTCGGCCTCGCCGGCACCAAGTTCGTCGCGAAGCTCGCGTCGCAACGCGCAAAGCCCGAAGGGATGCTCGAGATACCGCCAGCGCGCACCCTCGAGTTTTTGCATCCGCTCCCGATCAAAGCGATGTGGGGAGTCGGAGCGGCAACCGAGCGGGCATTGAAGACGCGCGCGATTCACTCAGTTGGCGATCTCGCGCGGGAGCCCCTTGCCTCGCTCCGGCAGATCGTTGGCAACGCAAGTGCTGAGCGCCTGCACGATTTGGCAAACGGTCGCGACGCCCGAGACGTCGAAACGACACGAGTCGAAAAGAGTATCGGGCATGAAGAAACCTTCGCGGTGGACGTGGCTGATGTAGGTGAACTTGAGCGAGAGCTGCTGCGTCTCTCGACGCGAACCTCGGAGCGTCTCCGAGACGCCGGTCTCGAAGCGCGCACGATCGCGATTAAGGTTCGGTGGGACACCTTCGAAACTGTGACCCGCTCGCGCACGCTGCAGGAGCCGACGAACGCGACGCAGCGGGTCTATCGCACCGCTCGGGAGCTGTTCGCC
Organism: Leucobacter aridicollis; assembly: GCF_024399335.1. Taxonomy (NCBI): domain Bacteria; kingdom Bacillati; phylum Actinomycetota; class Actinomycetes; order Micrococcales; family Microbacteriaceae; genus Leucobacter; species Leucobacter aridicollis. Next base: position 2,136,520 of record NZ_CP075339.1, on the reverse strand, counting down.
GCGCTCTCACCCGAGGGGAGGCTGCCTCGGGCTGTCAGGCTCATCGGAGTGCGCGCCGAGCAGCTGATCCCCGCAGGTAGCGAGGGGCAAGCGCTCTGGGACGATGATGAGCAGTGGCGCGCGCTTGACTCGGCGGTCGACGAAGTTCGAGGGAAGTTCGGGGCGGCGGGACTCACGTCGGCGCGGCTCCTTGGAGGTCGCGGAGAGGTTGTCGATCACCGGTCACTCCAAGACCCTGGGTAGGGGAGGCCGCGGCTCGAAGACTGGCCCGGTTTCGCAAGCGTTGACCCAGCCCCTGCTCAGAGCCGGCTCAGTCCTCACTCTGCGCGGCTGACACCGCAAGCACTGCCTCGAGCAGCGCTGCCAGCCAGTCGTAGACCAGCACGGTGCCACGCGTCGCGTCTTCGTCGATGAGACGATCGTAGTCTTCCTCGCGCTCGAGTCCGATGCGCGCTGCCATGGCGAGACGAAGCGCCGTGATGGTGCGCGCCCACGCGAGAAACGAGTCTGGCGTGATGTTCACAGAGATCGGGTTGCCACCGTCGATGTCGACGTCATCCACGAGTTCGTCGAACGGATCGGTGTTGTGGCCGCTGTCCGCTTCGCCGGAGCCGTCATCCAGGTCGCCGATGACGAGCTGGGCGTCCTGGAGCTTGCGGTTAATGAGCCCCTGCTCGGTGACTTGGCGGAACTGCGCCGCGTCATCCTCATCTGCGAACGCGTTCGGGAACAGGCGCGCGAGGGCCGGGTCCGTTGGCCGCTCATCGGAGCCGCCGATCTCGAGGCTCGCGAACAGCGGGTCAGGATCGAGCGGCGTCCCACTGTGACTCTGGAGCAGCATGATGAGCTGGGTGACGAGCTGCTTGAGTACGCCTGCCTCCTCTGGCGCGAACAGGATCGCGACGCCGCCGTCGCCCGGCTGCAGCCTCAAGACTGATCCTCCGGCTCCGCTGTCGCCCACAGGCCGTAGCCGTGCATGGCCTCAACGTGGAGCTCCATCGCTTCGCGCGACCCCTCAGCAACGACTGCGCGCCCGACGCTGTGCACGCGAAGCATGAGTTCATCTGCTCGCTCCGGCGTGAACCCAAAGTAGGATCGGAAGACGAAACTCACGTACGACATCAGATTCACTGGGTCGTCCCAGACGACTGTTCGCCACGGCTTTGCCGGGGCGACCGCGACCGCGCCCTCGTCGAGCGGGCTCTGCCTGGCTCCGGGCACGTGGTCAGTCATCATCCCCACCCCAACTCGTGAATTCGCTCCTCGGAGAGACCAAGGAAATGAGCGACCTCGTGGACGAGTGTGACTCTGATCTCCTTGACGAGATGGTCATGGTCCTCGCAGTGGGCGAGAAGGTTTAGCCGGAAGAGTGTGATGCGATCGGGTTCCTCGCCGAAGCCGTATGCCTCGCGCTCTGCGAGCGAGAACCCTTCGTAGACGCCCAGCGTGTCCGCTCCGTCCTCGGGCTTATCCTCGACCAAGAAAATGACGTTATCGAGATGGTCGAGCATCTCGTCAGGAAGCGTGTCAAGGCCGTCTGAGACTAGCGCCTCAAACTCATCGCGTGACACATCGAGCATATTCTCACCCTAGCGGCTCAGTTCGAACTGCGCCTCAACAAGATATGGATTCGTCATGGCGCTTTGAGGTGAACGAACGCAAGCCTGCGCCTATCCCATTCGGTATGCGTGCACCGGGAGCGCGTAGCGCAAGCCGGATTGCTCGCCGCCTCCAGTGAGGACGCCTGTGACAAGGTCGTGTGGCGTCGGGTGATCCGGCAATGCTGCGAGGTACTCGCGATGCGCAGCGAGCGACGCGATCCCGAGCTCAAGCGCTTGCTCTGAGACCTCGATCGCGTGAGTTGGCCGGTGCGCGGTTGCGATGAGCCAGGTCGTCTTCCACTCGGTAAGGCCGCCGGTCAGCTGTTCGCGGAAGAGCCACGGATTGTCGGCGTCGCGAATGGCGTCAACGACGGCGAGGCCCGTCGCGCGATGGTCTGCGTGGTTGAGGCCCCAGCCTGCCTCAAGATCCCAGGTCATCGTGAAGACCGCATCGGGCCTAGCCTTCCGGATCGCGTGCGCGATGCGGCGGCGCGTCTCGATCGAGTGTTCGACGAGGCCGTCCGGGAGGTCCAAGATCGTGAGGTCGGTTACGCCGACCACGTCGCAGGCGGCTCGCTGTTCTGCGGCGCGCAGCGGGCCGGCGATCTCGGGGGAGACGCCCCGCATCCCTGCCTCGCCGGCGGTGAGGAGGAGGTAGGAGACCTCGATGCCCTGCGACGTCCATTCGGCGATGGCGGCGGACCCGCCGTACTCCATATCGTCGGGGTGCGCGACGATGCAGAGGACGCGCTGAATGCCGGTTGGGTCGAAACGCTCGAGGGTAGTCATGGCCTGAGCCTACCCCGCCAGTCTGGGGCGCGACCGATGAACCTCGGCCGCAGCGCGCGGTGGCGTCGACAGCTCCACGAAAACGACTGAGGCCCGTAGCCTGAGAGGATTTCTCAAGCTACGGGCCTCAATACTGCGTGGGGTGGCTAACGGGACTTGAACCCGCGACCACCGGCACCACAAGCCGGTGCTCTACCAACTGAGCTATAGCCACCATGTGTCCGAGTGAGCGAGCTCACTTGGCAACCTGACCAGCATAGCCCAGGGGATAGTGCGTTGCCAAAACGGGTGCGATACTTGGGGCGTGTCTGATTTCAAAACGAAGCCGACCGACGCCGATGTCGCCGACTTTCTTGATGCTGTCGCGCCAGCAAAGCGCCGCGAAAGGCGCAGCAGCTGTCGCTTTACGGCCTGAAAGATCTGCCAGCGGGCGCTGCGCTCCTGCCCGCGCTCGGGAAGTACACCGAGGGTGCGGGGTGCGTGTATGTGCGCAAGCTCGAGGACATCGACCTGGGGGTGCTGCGCAGACTGATCCTGATCGTCGCGGGCCGCGCCGACGATCCCGAACCAACAAGCGCCGAGTCGACAGACGGGTAGCGCGCGCTAGAGCGCCGGGGAGGCGTGGAGGCAGAGTGCCCGGGTGCCACTGGCGGTGAGGGTGCGGAACGCCAGCCCTTACTTCGCGGGTGAAGCGGTGGGCTCGACTGGCTCCTCCGGCTGCTCCGGGGTGCCGTCAACGAGCGCGGCGTACTGCTGTGAAACGGCGCCCGCGAGCTTTTTCGCGGATTTCGAATCGGGACCGCTGCCGGGAACGAGGACGGCTCCGCGGAAGTAGGCGAGTTCTTGGATTGACTCCGCGATGTCTGCGAGTGCGCGGTGGCCGCCACGCTTCTCCGGGGCCGCGTAATAGGCGCTCGTGTACCAGCGGCGCGACAGTTCCTTGATCGTCGACACGTCGATCGAGCGGTAGTGCAAGCGCTCCTCGAGCGTCGGCATGTACTTCGCGACGAACCGGCGGTCCATGCCGATGGTGTTGCCAGCGACGAGTGGCCGCCTGCCCTCGGGAATGAACCTGTTGATGTATTCGATGACCTGCTTCTCCGCTTCGGCTGGCGTCACGCCAGCCTCGATGCGGGGGAGCAGCCCCGACGTCTCGTGCATGTTGCGTACGAAGTCGTTCATGTGAGCGAGCGCGGCCTCGCCCGGGTTGATAACGATGTCGAAGCCGGGGTCGAGCGGCGTGAGCTCGAAGTCGGTCACGATGACGGCGATTTCGCACAGTCCGTCGTTGTCGGTGTCGAGCCCTGTCATTTCGCAGTCGATCCAGACGATCTGTTCTGCGGGGGCGTTCGACAAGGTGACTCCTAATAACGGGGGATGCGGTCGTCTCCAGTCTATCCGCGCCGGTAGGCTTGAGTTCATGGCTATTCTCCCAATCACCATCTGCGGCGAGCCCGTTCTGCACCGCCCGGCGGCCCCCGTGACCGAGTTCGACGCCGAGCTGCGCACCCTCGTTGACAACATGTTTGAAACGACTGTCGCGGCGCCGGGTGTCGGCCTCGCGGCGCCGCAGGTTGGCGTGGGGCAGCGGATCTTTGTCTGGATGTACGAGGATCAGGACGAGGCGCCCGCCGAGGGCGTCGCGATCAACCCTGAGCTGTGGATCGCGCCGCTCGAGCCGGGGCTCCCCGAAGAAGATGAGGTTGAAGGGTGCCTCTCGTTCCCGGGCGAACGGTTCGCGCTGCGGCGCTCCTCGCGTGCCCTGCTTCGTGCGCAGGACATCGACGGGAAGCCTTTTGAGGTCGAGGCGAGCGGCTGGTTCGCGCGCATCATGCAGCACGAGTTCGATCACCTGAACGGCCTGCTCTATGTCGACAGGCTCGTTCACCCGGAGAATCGTGCGGCGCAGAAGATCCAGCGCAAGCGTGGTTGGGGAGTCCCCGGCTTGACCTGGATGCCTGGGCTCGACGACCTCGAAGGCGAGTAGGCGGGTAGCGAAGGCGAGTAGCCGGGCGCGGTTCGCGCCGCCCGGCTAGCCCTTTGTCAGCGCGGCGGTGTGCTTCGCCGTGGCGAGCCACCCGATGGCAGCCGCTGCGAGCAGCGCGGCGGTGAGCCCGAATGCCCAGTCGAAGCCGGCGACGTCGACGATCGCCCCCGCGATGAGCGGCCCGAGGACCCCGCCGAGGTCGCTCGACATGGAGAACGTCGAGACAACCATGCCACCGCGGCGCTGCCCGATTATGTCGGCGAGGACCGCCTGGTGGCCAGGGTTCGCGAGCGCCGAGCCCGCGCCGGCGACGACCATGATCGCCATCGCGACCCAGAGCGATCCCGCGGACGGGAACGCGAGGAAGGCCGCGGCGAGCACGGCGAGCCCCAACGACAGGAGCGGCGTGCGGCCGATCGAGTCGCTCCACCGACCGGCGGGGAAGATGAAGATCGCGTTGCCCGCTGCATACGCCGCGAGTACCCAGGCCGCCGTCGTCGCGTCGCCAGCGAACACAACGGCGACGAAGATCGGGATCAGTGACACCCGAACACCGAACGAAGTCCAGCCGAACGCAAATACCGAGAGCAGGAGTGAGCGGTACGTCGGCAGGGCAAGGGCATCTCGCAATTGCAGCTCCTCGCCAGCTTGGCGGGGGCCGTCGGCAGTACGCGGCAGCGCGTGCTTGCTGCGAAGCGCGATGGTGACGACGATCGCGGCAGCGAGGAGCGTGAAGAAGTAGAAGATGAATGGCGCGCGGATGCCGAAGCCTGCGACGACGCCGCCGAGCACGGGGCCGAGCAGGCCTCCGAGGAGGAAGCCCGCCGCGTTGACGCTCGCCACGCGGGCTCTGCCCTGCGGTGGACTCGCCTCGACGAGGAGGGCTGTCGCGGCGATGGTGAACATCGCTGACCCGAGGCCGCCGAGGCCGCGCAAGACGAGAAACTGAGGATAGTTCATTGCGAACGCCGCGGCGCCCGTGGAAGCGGCGACGATCAGGATCCCGGTCGTGTACGTCGCCCGCTCACCGAACCTGCTCACGAACCAGCCGCCGAGGGGCGCTCCCACAAGACGCATGAGCGCGAAGGCGCTCACGATCGCGGATGCTGCGAACGTGCTCACGCCGAACTCGAGCGCGAACTGTGGGATCGCTGGTGCAACGACGCCGTAGCCCAGCGCGACGGTGAACCCGCCGGCGACGAGCGCCCACACCTCGAAGGGGAGCCGGACTTTCGGCGGCGTGTTCGCGGGCGATTTGGGCATTGAACGAGTCTATCGATCGCCGTCCCTGTGCACCGGCTGCGCATGGTGGCGACGGCCGTGCCAAACTCGCCTGCGGCGGCTAGACTTGGACGTACAATGCCGTCGGGACGACCCGGCGGTTCTGTGTTGTATGGGGACGGCCCCGCAGAACCGGGGAAGGCCTCGCGATGTCAACCACCACAGTTACACCTTCAGTCTTTCGGGCAGTGCTCACTCCAGCGGCGCTAACGAAGCTCGCGCTTGGCTGGGGGAGCGTGCTCGCCCTTGTGCTTGGCGGGAAGTTGCTCGACGGGGACCTACCGACGCCCGTCCTGTTCACGATCCTCGGACTCATCGTCGCCGTCATCCTCGTTGCAGCGTCTGGTGTTGTCACCGAGGCTGAGCACCTCGCTGAAAAACTTGGCGACCCCTACGGAACCCTTGTGCTTACGCTGTCGATTGTGTTGATCGAGGTGATCCTCATCTCCGCCGTGATGCTCGGCCCCGGCGAGCACGCAACGATCGCTCGCGACTCGGTGATGGCGGTGTCGATGATCATTCTGAACCTCGTCATCGGTGTGTCGTTGCTTGTCGGCGGGCTCCGACACAGCAACTTGCGACCTAACAGGTCCGGTGTCTCCGCATACCTCTCGTTGCTTGTCGTGCTCGTCACCGTCGCGTTCGCGCTTCCAGCAATCATCGGCGTGAACGGCTCTTACACCGCGGGCCAGGAGATCCCGATCATCGGGCTGACCGTGATGCTCTATGCCTTCTTCCTTGTGCGCCAGATGGGTGCGCAGCGCGCCGACTTCCAAGAGGTCGTGCTCGTCGAACATGCGGAGACGATTTCTGCCGAGGGCGTGGGCGCCGCACGGACAGACAACGCCGGCGCCCAGAGCAAGCTCGCGGGAGCGCTCGCGAAACACCGGCCCGAGCTCGTCGCACGCGCGATCCTGCTCGTCATGATGGTCGTTCCGATCGTGCTGCTCTCGCACGACATGGCGTCGCTTCTGGACGAGGGGCTCGACAGGCTCGGGGCGCCAGTCGCGCTCTCCGGGATCCTGATCGCGATGATCGTATTCCTCCCCGAAACGATCACCGCGATTCGTGCGGCGCTCGCCGGGGAGATTCAGCGCGTGAGCAACCTCTGCCACGGCGCCCTCGTCTCGACTGTCGGGCTCACAATCCCCGCGGTGCTCACTATCGGCCTCCTCACCGGCCAGACAGTGACGCTCGGCGAGGGGCCCACGAACCTTGTGTTGCTTGCGGTGTCGCTGCTGCTGACGATGACAACGTTCTTCGGCAAGCGGGTGACCGCGTTGCACGGTGCCGCGCACCTCTTTGTGTTCGTGCTGTACGGGCTCACGGTGTTCCAGTAGCGCTCGCCCGCGACACGCTTGCGGCTGCTGGCTCGGTGACGCTTCCGGGAGTGCGCTGAAGAATCTTCGGCCACCACCCGGAGGCTCGACGTGTTTGTCATTGAAACTGCCTAAACTGGAGAAACCGACCCGAAAGGAACGCCAATCATGGGTTTTTTTACGAAGGACGCTCCAGTCCCCGCCGCAGGTGGCGCGCTTAAGCCACTGTCGAAGGACCGCATCAAGCACTCGCTCGAGCAGGCAGGGTGGTCCTACAACGTTGACTCGGACGGCGACATCGGGGGCGGCTGGGAGTACGGCTCGTTCTATTTCTTCGTGAACGGCGACAACGACGAACTACTCTGCGTGCGCGGTTTCTGGCGCGGCGAACTCGCCGAGTCCGACTACCTGAAAGCACTCGAGACAGCGAACGACTGGAACCGCGAGAAGCTGTGGCCGAAGGTCTACATCGCGCGTGACGACGCCGGCAACGTGCGCGTGAACACTGAGCTGAACGTCGACTACGAGCACGGCCTCACCGACGAGCAGCTCTCACAGCACCTGCTCTGCGTCATCAACACGAGCATGTCTGCGTTCGAGCGCATGAACGAGGTCTTCCCCGAGGCGTGGGAGAAAGCGAAGCCGCAGGACTAAGCGCCCTCGCCCTCGCCGTTTTCGCCCCACCTCGCCAACTCTAGGAATACTGTGTCCGAACGCTTTCAAGTCGACCTCTCCGGAATGGTTGACCTGCTCTCCAGGCACCTCTATTCCGGGCCACAGGTGTATCTCCGCGAACTCATCCAGAACGCGGTTGACGCGGTGACCGCGCGAGCGGCGATGGATCCGGCCGCGCTACTGCGGATCCGGCTCCAAACGGACGTCGATGCGGGCGGCAACGCGACGCTTGAAGTGTCAGACACGGGCATTGGCCTGACAGCCGATGAGGCGACTGAGCTGCTCGCCACGATCGGTCGTTCGTCGAAACGCGATGCGGCTCTCGGCACTGGCCGGGCAGAGTTCATCGGCCAGTTCGGGATCGGCATGCTCGCCGCGTTCATGGTCGCCGAACAGATCGAGTTCACCTCGCGTTCGGCGAAACCTGGCACGGTGCCAATCCGCTGGCAGGGCCGCGCCGATGGCACTTTCGACGTGACCGAACTGCCTGACGCCGGCCCCGAGATCGAGATCGGCACGACTGTGCGACTCACCGCCCGCCGCGACACCAGCCACTGGCTTGCGAATGAAACTGTGCTCGGGCTCGCCCGCGAGTACGCGTCGCTGCTTCCCTTCGACGTTGCCGTCCGCGTGCCGTTCGAGGATGTTGGGAAGAGCGAGACACCCGAGACGGTGTGGAGGCGGGTCACGGAGCCCGAACTGCCGTGGCGCGTCGAGCACCCGAGCGGCTCCGCCCGCTCCCGTGCGCTCACCGAGTACTGTGAGCGCACCTTCGGGTTCACGCCGCTCGGCCACATCGACCTCGACCTCCCTGTCGCGGGCGTGACTGGCGTCGCCTTCATCCTGCCGCAGGCGGTGACGCCTGGTTCAGGCCAGCACCGGGTCTACATGAAGAGAATGCTCCTCAGTGCCCGAACCGATCGCGTGCTCCCGGAGTGGGCGTTCTTCATCCGCGCGGTGATCGACAGCGACACGCTCTCGCCGACGGCTTCGCGTGAGCAGCTGCATGACGACGAGATCCTGCTTGGCGTGCGCGATGCGCTCGGCGAACAGGTGAAGCGCTGGGCGCTCGACACGCTGCGCACTCCGAGCCAGCTCACACAGCAGGTGTTGCGGACCCACCATCTCGCACTCCGTGCGATCGCACTTACCGACAGCGACATGCTGAGTCTCGTCTCTGAGGTGTTGCCGTTTGAAACAAGCGACGGCCCCATGACGCTCGCGGCAGTCGCCGCACAGGGCGAACTCGTGTACACGTCGACGACAGAGGCATTTCAGCGCGTTGCCGCCGTCGCCCGCGCGCAGGGGCTCGTCGTCGTCAACGCCGGGTACGTCTACGACTCTGATCTGCTCGCGAAACTTGCGGCAAAGCCAGGCTGGAATGTGCGAGAGCTCACGTCGTCTGACCTCGTGCAGGTGCTCGGTATGCCCGGGGTCGAACGCGAGATGGCCGTCGCGGGCGCGCTCAGCCTCGCTCGCGGCGTGCTCGCCGATGAGGACTGCGACGCGATCCTTCGGGCATTCGAACCAGACACCGTGCCTGCGATGCTGCTGCGCGACTCTGAGGGCGAACACCAGCGAGATCTGGATCGCGAACGCGGCGAATCTCCCGACCTGTGGGACGGCCTACTCGACTCGTTCGCAGGGGAGAGCCAGGCGCGCACGCGCACTCTCGTGCTCAACGATCGCTCGCCTGTCGCACGCCGGTTGCTTGCGTCCTCTGGCGGCGACGTGTTCGACGCCGGGTTGCGCTCGCTGTACCTGTCAGCTGTGATGCTTGCTGGCGAGGGGCTGCGCTCAGCTGAGTCTGCGGCGCTGTCTGATTCGCTCGGGGTGCTCCTCGATGCAGCGCTTTCCGCTCCAAGCTCCGCCACAGACGCGGCTCAAGGCCCCACCGCGGGCCCCGACTCGAACTCCGACTCCAACTCCTGAGGAGCGAAATGAACGCCGCACAAGAGCTGCACAACATCCGCCACATGCCCTACGGTACTGCCAGGACCGCGGCAGCCGAGGCCGCAGCCCGCAAGATCGAGGCAGACGGACCACAAGAACACCTCGCCGAGGCGCTTCTCGATCTCGTTGAGGCGTACACGTTTGGCGGCGAAGGAGCGAAATCTTTCGTCGTGTTCGCGCGAGCCCTGCGGCACTGGGATGCGAGCCCTGAGCTCTTTGACGCGAGTGACGAGCACAACCTGTTCTGGGAGTTCAAGTGGGTCGCAAGCGACCTCCCCGACTTCCCGCAGATTACTGCGGCTCAAGCGGAGGCGTTCCTCGACGACATGCAGCGGCGCTTCGAACTGCAGGGCAGCGGGATCTCTGCGGTGCTCGCCGCGCGCTTTGGCTGGGCGTGGCAGTCGGGCGCCACCGATGCCGAGCAACGGCGCCTCGCCTGGATCTCGAGCCCGCGCGACGATTTCGACGACTGCCATGCGTGCGTGATTGGCAGGCAGACCGACTTCTTCATGGAGCAGGGGCGGTTCGCCGAGGCCTTCGAACTCGGTAGGACTCAGGACGGCAAGTGCAATATCGAGCCGGCGAAGACCTTTCACGCGACCGCGCTTGCGGCACTGAACCTCGGGCAGCCAGCCGAGTCGCTGAACTTTTACAATCGCGCGACAGCGAGTGATACCCGAGCGAATCGCGACCTCGCCTCCTCGCGCGGTCAGAGCTTTGAACTGCTCGCGCGTGGCGGGCACTTCGAACGCGCGCTCAGGGAGTTGCGGGGCGACTACAGGGACATGCTGACTGACCCGCCATCACCGCTGCAGCACCTGCGGTTTCTGCTCGGGCTGCTGGCCGGGCTCTCAGCGAACCTCGACAGCGGCGAGCAGTCGACAGGAATCTCGTTGCCTGGTGTCGGGCAGCAGGGACGCGACATGACAGTTGCCGAGCTGCACGCGTGGGCAGTCGGCAAGTCGAGCGGATACGCGTCGGCGTTTGACGCACGCTCAGGCACAACATATTACGCTGACCTCGTTGAGCGGGCGCTTACGGCGGAGCGTGCCACATCACCGCTCGACTTTGGCCCGGCATATGGGGGTGCGGGCGAACCCGCTGTCCAGGCCGTGCCGACAAACTCTGTCGCTCCTGTGGCAACGCCCGACGCGCCGCCACAGCGCTCCGGGCTCGCTCGGCTGTGGAGCAAGCTCACAGATAGCGGCACGTCGGTTCACGAACCGGAAGCGGCGCCGGACGCAGCGATCGGCCCCGACTCGCTGCTTGCCCGGGCAGAGGAAGCCGCAGCGCGAAAAGACTACTCGGCAGCCACTCGCGATTATGCAGAGGCGATCACCCCACTTGAGACGGCAGGCTGGCTCGAACGAGCTGGACTCGCCGCGGCGGAGGCGGCGCAGTGTGCGACTCTCGACCGGAACGAGGAACGCGCCCACGCGCTTTTCGGCCGCGCACTCCCGCTGCTCCGCTCGGGCGGTGCCGACGCGGGGACCCTCGCTGCGATACTCGCCGCCTGGGCTCCTGTCGCTGATCGCATGAACGACGCCGAAGCGCAGATTCGCGCGACTGCGGCCGCGCTTGCTGCGCACCCAGAGCTCGACAGGGCGGGGCTCACCGAGGAACTCGCTGAGAAGCGCGCACAGGAGTGGGGCGTCGAACGGGCGACACTTCGAGACACGCTCGCTCGGTCGCTTGCAGCGACCCGCGGCCGCTCGTTCGGTGACGGTCTCGACAGCGAACGGGCCGCCTCGGAGGCGCTCCGCGCCGGCGAAGAATTTGCGCAGCTCGGCATGCTCGCCGACGCATCCCACGCATTCTGGCTGGCAGGCAAAATCCACCGTGACAGGGGCGACACCGAGGCAGCGGTCTGGGGGCTCGAGTCTGCGTTCGAGGGGTTCAGTGCCGCGAAGAAACGCAAGGAACGGTTGCTTGCGGCCGGTGAACTCATCGCGCTACTTAAAGAAACCGGACAGCAGGATCGCGCGAGCGCGATCGTCGCTCAGCTCTAGTAGATCCCCTACTTGCGGTGGTCGTGCGGTTGGCCCGGCGGAGAACGCCGAGTTCACCGCACGACCGGAGCTCGCTAGCTCATCGATACGAGGATCTTGACTTCGCTGCGGTCGTGCAGCAGCTTCTCATAGCCGTCCTTCACGATGTTGTCGATGGTGATCTTGCTCGTGATGAACGGGGCGAGGTCGACGAGTCCCGTGTTGACGAGCCTGATCGCCTCGGCGTGGTCGTTCGCGTAGCCGATTGCGGAGCCGAGCACCCGATCCTGCATGGTGAGCTTGCCTGTGACGTCCAGCTCGTAGGGTCGCGTGTGCAGAGCGATCACCTCAAGTCGGCCGCCCGCCCCGAGAGCGTCGAACAACTGATCGAGTACCACGCCGACACCGGCAGCGTCGAACGCGAAGTCAGCCATCGCGCCGCCTGTCTGTTCGCGCACGACATCGCCAAGCCCCTCAACTGAGGGGTCAACGACAACGTCGGCAACACCGGTGTCTTTCGCCTTCGCGCGCCGCTCAGGGGAGACCTCGCTGACAATTGTCTTCACGCCGTACGCACGGAGCACAGCTGCGGTGAGCAGCCCGATCGGGCCCGCCCCGCCGACGACGGCTGTCTTTCCCGCGGCGTTGTCGGCACCGGCATGGCGGACAGCGTGCAGCGCTACAGCGAGCGGCTCGAGCAGCGCGGCCTGGTCGAGCGGCATATCGCCAACCTTGTGTACCCAGCGTTTCTCAACGACGATGTGCTCGGACAGCCCACCGCCAAGGCCCGAGATGCCGATGAACCCCATCTTCTCGCACAGGTTGTACTTTCCAGCCTTGCAGGCGTGGCAGACGCCGCACACCATGAGCGGTTCGACGGCGACGCGATCGCCGATTGCGATTCCGGTGACGCCCTCGCCGACCTCTTCGACGACGCCCGAGAATTCGTGGCCGAACACGACTGGGAGGGTCTCGCCTGAAATTGGGTGTGCGGCGGTGTCGGTCGGGGCGGGCGGCATCGGGCCGTCATGGTAGAGGTGCAGATCGCTGCCGCAGATCCCGTTGTACGCAGGCGCGATCTTCACGGTGCCTGGGCGCAGCGCCGGCTCTTCGATCTCCTCAATGCGGACGTCATTCTTGCCGTAGTAGCGTGCAGCTTGCATTCCATGCCTCCTGAGCGGTGCGTCGTGTGAACACCTCCAGACTATGAAGGCCGGATCAATCCGTTCTCAGGGGCGGGGGATAGGCTTGAGGCTTGACCAGCTGGCTCGCTGCTGCCCGCTACGGGGCGTGGGTCGCGAAGCGGTGCATCGCGTCATCACCCTCGCCGTCGAGGCCTTCGTACGTCCATCCGATCGCTTCGAAGAAGCGTCTCGCACCCTCGTTTTCCTGGTCAACGAACGCGATCCATGAGTCTGTCGCGGGATGATCGGGCCAGGCCATTGTCGCGTCGATGGCTGTACGCCCGAGTCCGAAGCCCCGCCGCGCGGGGTCGATCGCGAGGTCGGTGATCGCGTGGCCGGTCTCGTCCGCTCTGTAGCCCGTTACCGCGTCCTCGGCGCCTCCTCTGGCTCTCGGGTCGGCTTCGGGCGCGCCCCAGACGACGCCGACGAGTGCAATGGGCGCGAGCTTGCCGGTGGCGGGGTGCGCGGCTTCGATGACGAGCTCGACGCCATCGTTCTCAGTGAGCACGTGTTCGAGCCACTCGTCGTCGAGCGGGCCGAGCTCGGTGTTGAGCGTCTCGTCCTCGAACCACTGGTGAATCCACTCCCAGTCGTCGCGCACCATTCGCCGTGCGACGGCGCTGCCAGCTGCGCCCTGTGAACCAAGCTGCTCTGCCATGCTCTGAATGTAGCACCGCCGGACGCTGCGCGCGACGGTCTATGAATCCGCCGCAGCGAGCCAGCTCAGCACCTCGGCGGGGTGCCCGCCCGGATCCGAGATCTCTGTGAAGCGATGCACGATTGCCCCGGCTTCGAGTACCAGGGTGGCCCTGCGGTAGAGCCGTGCGCCCTGGAACGAGAATGTCGCGAGCCCCAGTGGAGACGCGAGCGCGAGCGCAGAGTCGGAGAGGAGCGGGTATGGAAGATGCAGGCGCGCAGCGGCCTCGGCCTGATAGGCGCGATCTTGCGTCGACAGGCCGAGGATCGCTGTCTCCTGCGCAGCGAATTCGCTGGCCAGGTCTCGGAACGAGCAGGTCTCGGCAGTGCAGCCGCGCGCACCGGGGAGCATCTCCCATCCTGATGGCGCTCCCTCGGGTGGGCTGGTGCGCGGGTAGACGAAGAGCACGCTCCTGCCAGGTAGTGCGCTGAGGTCGATCGGGTCGCCAACCGTTGAAGGAAATGCGCGTTGCGGGACCTGTGTCGTTGCACGCATTTGTACCTCAATATCGTCTCGCGGGCGAAAGCCGCGGTGGCTCGCAGCGTGCGCCCCATCTTATCGATAGCCCCTCGGGCCCGCGGTCCGGCCGAGGCAGTCCGCCGGTAGACTGGGTGATGTCTTTCGTCGTGTCGCGCCTGCGCGGCTCACGGCCCCACAGAGATCCGACCGGAAGGCGGCGCCCGATCATGCAACAGCATCCCGCTCGAACGGCAGTGACCTGGGAAGAGCGTGGAGCGCAATCGTCGGCGAAGTGGTTGAGCGCGAGCGAGCGGCCAGCGCCGAAGCACGTCGTGTTGGTCGACGACAGGCTCACTGCTGACCGCGCCATCGGGTTTGCCTCGCAGGGAACGGCCATGCTCTGGAAGGGCGACTTTCAGGGCGCAAAGCAGATTCTTAGCGCTATCGGCCGTCGCCTCACGAAGCAGGGCGCGAGGGCAGGTAAGCGCGGCGCAGCGCCCGCGACCGCGGCGGAGCAGTTCTACCGGATCCGGCAGACGCGTGCTCAGCGCTCTCGGGTGCTGTCACTGATCCTGATTCCCCTTGAACTGCAGTGTGGCGTCGTGAGCATCCCGCTGCCGCGCGCGCCCGAGGTCGATGCGGCTATCCGGTTCGCCTACGGGGAGCTTGCCTTAGGCGAGCAGGATCGCGCAGTTGTCAGCCTCCAGGAACTCGTCGGCGTGCTGAGCGCGCATCAGTGGTACGTGAACGGGGTCGACGTGCCGAGCCTCGGAGCGAAGATCCACCCCCACTATGGCACGTTCATGCCGACGCGCCACGAGTATGTCGACCTCGTTGCTACCGCGCCACTTCCGGCACACGATCTCGCCTTCGACATTGGTACCGGTACTGGCGTGCTCTCGGCAGTACTCGCGAAGCGTGGGATCGGTCGCGTCATCGGCACCGATGTGCAGCAGCGGGCGGTTCACTGCGCGACTGAGAACTTCGAGCGTCTCGGTATCGAGGAGGTCGCGGAGGCACGAATGTGCGACATGTTCCCCGACGGTCGGTCCTCGCTCATCGTCTGCAACCCGCCGTGGCTGCCGGGCAGCGCGGCCACCTCGCTCGACGCGGCGATCTACGATCCCGGAAGCCAGATGCTGCTGAGCTTTCTTGCCGGCCTGCCGAATCACCTGTCGGAAGGGGGCGAGGGCTGGCTCGTCATCTCCGATCTCGCAGAGCTCCTTGGATTGCGCACGCGGGAGATGCTGCTAGACGCAATTGCCCGCGCCGGGCTCGAAGTGATCGACCGTCTCGACACGACGCCTGCCCACGGCCGCGCGTCTGACGCCACTGACGTACTGCATGCGGCGCGATCCCGCGAGGTTACTTCGCTGTGGCGGCTCCGCGTCGCGGCGACCGCCGCCTAATTCGAGGCGCGACGTCTGTCGGATATCATTGTGTTGAGCATGAACAAGGAAGCGAGCGACATGTCGGAACCCTCTCGCGAGGAGGCGGAGCAACCTGACCTCCTGCAGCAGGTCCATCTGTCGACCGAGGAGGGGGTGTACGGCCTCATTCTCGTCGCGGGACTCATCGCGGTGGCAGGTTCGACTGGCCAAGGGCCAGTCCAGACGCTCGCGTTCATCGCGATTACTGTCGGGGTCTTCTGGGCGGCTCACGTCTACGCTGGAACAGTTGCTGCGCACAGCGGCAACGCGGCTGCGCACGTGTCACTGGGGGTCGCATTCAGGCACTCCCTGACCCGCTCCCGCGGGCTTCTCACTGCTGTCATACCTCCCGCGATTCCGCTGGTACTCAGCGCGCTTGGCGTGTTCGAGGCGCGTACAGCGGATTGGCTCGCACTGTGGGCGATCGTTGGAGTGCTCGCCATCCTGGGCTACCTTGCCTACTCACGGAAGGGCGCGGCGATTCATGTTCGCTTGATCGGTGCGGCGTCAACTGCGGCATTCGGGATCGTGATCATTTTGGCAAAGGCCCTGCTGCACCACTAGCCGCCAAAAGCGGCTATCGGTTCAGCTTGTGTGCCCGGACGGCCTCACGTCGAGTATTGACCCCGAGCTTTCGATAGATCGAACGTTGATGCGAGCGAACCGTGTTCACTGAGACATGCAGCTCTGCAGCGATCTCCTCCGCAGTCATCGTTGTCGCCAGATAACTGAAAATCTCTCGTTCGCGAAGCGATAGCTGCGAGGGTGCAGGGGAGTCCTGCGTCCCGCCCGAGGGGCGGTAGGCGAGCCTGGCCGCGATGAAAGACTCGAACTCAGTTCCCCACGAAGAATGCTCTGTCAGCAGCTCGCGCCCGATGTCATCGAGGTCAACGAACGGGGCAATGATCCCTTCTCGCGCGGCGACAGCAAGACTGCGCTCGAGACGTTGGTGCGCAGTCGCGCGGTCACGGCGTGACCACGCGACGGCAGCTTGGGTGAACTGCGCGCTTGCGTAGGTGTAGGAGACGACTTCCTGTTTGGTGATGCCCCCGAGCATGGCCATCACCTGATCGTGTTTCCCTAGTCGCCGGTACAGCTCAGCCGCGAGCACGAGTGTCGTGGGAATGCTCTGCCAATCGACGATGCTCTCGAGTTCCCTGAGCGCGCCCTCCTCGTCGCCGCGGGCCATAGCGAGGTGGGCCGCACCGATCCGACGATAGGCAGGCCACGGCACCCCATGCTTCTCGCTGCTTGAGATCTCTCGCAGCATCTTGGCCGCCTCGTCGATCAGGCTGTTGTCGTGTAGCCGTGCAGCGGCGAACGCAAAGTGCACGCGCGCGAGCGCGGCGTACGAGCTGTCATGGCCGCCGTGAGCGTGGAGTTCTCGCCCGAGTCTCACGACAGCATCGAGATCATTTCTCCAGAACGCGATGAGCACCGCCGCCATCACGTCGATGCCGCCGTCGTAGTACTCCCATTCGATGAGGTTCTGCACGCTCAACAACTGTTCTAACGTCGACTGTGCTTCGGCGAGTCGCCCGCCAACGGCGAGTGCGAGCGACAGGTTCGCGGTCGCGCGGTCGGCGAGCACCGCATGCCCCGCGTCTCGTGCGCCAGACGCGGCCGAAGCGAGCAGGCTAATCGCCCGCGAGGGGTTGCTGCGGAGCCGCATCGACGACCAGCCAACGAGAAATACTCCGTGAAGATACTGGCTTGTTGTCATTGGCGCGCTCGTCAGGAGCGCGTGCGCGTGTTCAACCGCGGTCTGCAGTCCGGTCTGCTCGTGGATGAGGAAGAGGTCTGCGAAGGCCGCTGTTGAGTGGGCGAGCGCTTGCGGGTCGGGAGGGTTTTGCCGGAGCGCACTTCTGGCCTGGGCCGCAAGCATCTCGGCGCTGTGCCGGTCTCCGAACACGTCCAGCACGCAGGCGCGGATGAGCTGTAACGAAGGAACGCTGTCCCACGGGGCGGGGAACTGTGCGCATGCGGAGTTCAGCGTGCCGGCCTGCCCGCCAGTGATGAGTTGCAGCCAGTTTTGCTCGACGATCTGAAGCCCATACTCAGGATCGTGAGATGCGAGTGCGTGGTTGACGGCCTCTGCCGGATAGCGAGTTGAGAGCCACTCGGCAGCACGTCGGTGCAGCTTGGAATACCCACTCGGGTTGTTGCGTGCCTGAATCGCTTGACAGTGGCGTGCGAAAGCCGAGTGCCATCGGTAGACGGTGGTGGATGTGGCGTGCTGGAACCTGTCGAGGAAGAGCCCGAGACTGTGGCATTCCTCAAGCAGCGCGGCGGCGTCTGAGCGGCCAGTGAGGTGCTGCGCGAGGTCGCCCGTGAGCCGGCCGCACGTTGTCGCCGCGACAATGAAGTCACGCAGCGACTCGTCGAGCCCGCCGAGCACTGCTGACTCGACGTAGCGGGTGATCGTCTCGGTTTCAGCCGATTCGTGCTTCGGGTAGGCGATCCCGCTCTGCAGCGCGAACTGGACTGCGACTGGCCACCCCTGTGTCTCGTCCCACAGATCTGCGGCCTGGAGGCTCTCTCCCTGGGGCCCCGCGAATTGAGTCGCGAGCTCCTCGAGTTCGTCGGCTGTAAACGAGAGGCGCTGCGCGTCAATGATGGTAGCGGAACCGTGCGCGAGTTCGCGTGCACACCAGGTACGAATGTCTCGTGAGGCAGCGACGATCAGCCGGAGGCGGCCTCTCCCGTGCGCGATCAGCGGCAGGATCACGGCTTCGAAAGCTGTTGCGGAGGTGAGGTGCGCATCGTCAATGACGAGCACGGTGTCGGGGAAATCGCTCAACACGAGTTCGAGGAGTTCCACAACCGCTGGCTGTGCGAGGATGTCACCGTCTTGCAGCCTGCGAAGCAGCGTGCTCAGCGGCGGTACCTCTGGCGACACCCTCGCGAGCGCCGTGAGCACGCCAGATAGCAATTGCGCCGCCTCGGTGTCGTGGGAAGACACAGTCAACCACGCGGTTGGTGAGGTTTGAGTGCGCGCCCACAGCGACAGTGCGACTGTCTTGCCATATCCAGACGGAGCCTCGACGATAACCGCCGCATGCGCGGCAATGTCGCGCGAGAGAGTGAGGCTTAGACGCTCGCGCATCATCCACCCGTTGCGGGTGTCCGGGGGCGTCGCCAAAAACCAGGCCGTCGCCGAACGCCCCTGTGACTCTGAACCCCCCATGCTGGGAATTCTATACAGACCTCGGCCTGTGCACAGTCACGACACAGGATCCGGCGGGTTGCTGGGGGTGGGGGAGAGCAACCCGCCGGAGTCTCGCGCGTGGGGAGTGCCCCTGCGCGCGACGTCCGGCGCTAGCCGGCGTACTTCACGACGGGCGGGACCCTGTACTCGCCGCGGACCATCGTCTCGTCAGCACCGTAGGCCCGCAGGATCACAGTGAACGGGCCCTCCGGTGCAGGCAGCCAGTTCGCGCGAAGCGCAGGATCAATGGGCTCGGAATGGGTGAAAGCGAGCGTCAGGCTTCCGTCTTCGCCGTACACGAGGCCGTCGGTTCGATCGCCGATCGAGTAGCGCGAGATCGGGTTCTGGCTCAAGTAACGGATTGGCAGCGTGTACATCGTCGCCGACCAGAAGAACCGCGCCTTCGGGAGCTCATCGGCATCAAACCGCACGGTGTATCCGGGCGACCCCTGAAGGAACTCTCCCGTCGGTTCGACAAGCCAGCCGCCATACCATGATTCCTCAGGCGGCAGCCCGTAGAGCCCAATCTTTGCC
This sequence comes from Leucobacter aridicollis, assembly GCF_024399335.1. Classification (NCBI taxonomy): domain Bacteria; kingdom Bacillati; phylum Actinomycetota; class Actinomycetes; order Micrococcales; family Microbacteriaceae; genus Leucobacter; species Leucobacter aridicollis. Next base: position 2,117,415 of record NZ_CP075339.1, on the reverse strand, counting down.
CCCTGGTTGCGGTCGTCATACTTGCCAGACATTTCCTCGCGAGTGCCGAAGAGCCCAAGATTTGACTGCATCGTCTTCTCGCGCGCCGACATCTCCGCGAGCGCCTGTGCCTGGCCCGCGGTGAATGCCGCCGCGGCTTCTGCGGTGAGTTGCTTCGCCGCAAAAGTGCCAGTACCGTCGAGACCTATCTCCGCCATCCGTGCGCGGATCTCGGCGTCTTCTGGAAGCACAGGCGAGAGCCCGAGCAGGAAGTCAAGGGTATCGAAGAACCACAGCCCGGCCGCGCCCTCCTCGTCCCAGACCGGCCACTCAAGCTGCTGAGCTGCGGGCGGGGCCGGCTCGCCGAGGAAGGCGCTCAGCGGTTGAACCTCGTACGACGACTGAACAGCGGCGAGGCTATCTATGCCGTCGTTCGTGAGCTCCGTGCGGGTCGCTGACATTGCAAAGTCGGTCGTGACTCTGATTACTCCCGAAATGCCGGCTGGAACTTCGCCGCGCCAGTTCGGGCCGGCGACGAGATATGAGCCGGCGCCCGAGCCGGTCAGCCGCGTGCCGATGTAGCCCGAGTAAATCGTGTACAGGTCGGCGATCGGGATGATGTAGTACCTGTCGATCTCGGGGACAGTCACGACGACTGGCTCCGCCCGGAGGTCGAGCCAGATCCAGGAGTACGGCGTGTCGTTGTTCGGGGTAATGACATCGCGACTTTCCGGAGTGGAGGGCTCACGGTAGTGGCGGTACACGCCGAACCCGCCGAGGAAACGTGGATCGGTCGCATCGATTGCCTGCGCGTACATGGTCCTGTAGCTTTCGACCATCGCGTAGCCAAAACGGACCGCGTCTGTGGCGCGTGCAGAGATCTCCGCGCTCGTCATTTCATTCAACATTACGTCTCCTCGGCGATTGCGTCGCGGTTAGCTGCAGGCGAGTGACTTGTCGAGCCCCTGCTTGGCTGTCTCGATGCCAGCGACTTCTTCCTGGAGCGAGGCAACAGCATCAGGGATTGTCATGTTGGGATCGATGTTTGTGACCGCCTTGTCGAAGTCGGCCCAAGCGCTCTCGAGCGCCGAGTCCCTGTCCTTGTTCACCTCAACCAGTGCCTTCTGCAGCGACTCGTACGACCCGCGAACGTCATCGCGGGCAACATTGATCTCTTCGATCGTGGACGAGGCGGAAAGCGACGCACGTGCATCATCAACGGTCGTCACGAATGCGGTGTATGCGTCGCATGCCGCGCTCTCGTTCTCCTCTGGGGCGGGGGAACTGCACGCGGCGAGGGTGAGTGCGAGCGCACCACACGCGAGAAGTGAGACGGAACGGGAGAACGTTGTGGCCATTGAAGTCACTTTCTAATCACACAATGAGGGGTTTCTCCCGTCTATCGTCCGTTGGACTGACGCCGGCGGCCACCTCTTGAACGAAACGTCATTAGCAATTGATGAGAGCTTGCAGCCGACCGTGAGGAGAGGCACAGATCCTCAATTTCAGGTGAATCGCAGCCAGATTCGTGTGCCCGGTGCGGTCCACTTGGCAGAGTTGACTCGTAGCAGTGTGAACCTTTGGCGGACGCCAATGGTGACTTGACGACAGACGGTGAAGTGAGTGATCCCACGATGAGCAGATGGCGCGGCCCCCTGCGCGGCGTGACCCGAGAGAATATCGGCCGAGAGATGCTCGCGGGAGTGACGCTTCTTGCGATCGCAATTCCGCTGAACATCGGCTATGCCCAAACGGCCGGGCTGCCTGCAACTGCGGGGCTCTATGCACTCGTGTTTCCGGCCATCGCGTACACGTTCGTAGTGTCTTCCCGGCAGGTCGTCGTCTCGCCCGACGCGGCGGCGGCGGCACTCGTCTTCTCATCGCTCACCGCGCTGGGGGTGGCCGGAGAGAACTTTGCCGTGATGGCCGCAGCACAGGCCATCTTGAGCGGAGCGATGTTCATTGCCGCCTCGCTTCTCAAATTGGGCTTTCTCTCGAAGCCGATCTTGATCGGCTTCGTCGGTGGTCTGGCGCTCGACATCCTTGTGAGTCAAACGGCCAAGATGCTGGGAATCAGCGTTGCTCGCGGCGGTGAGTTCGTTGAAAAGACGGGAGAGCTCCTCGGTTCGCTCGCAGAGGTCAACCCGTGGTCGCTCGGAATGAGCGTGCTCGCGATCGCGATCCTGCTTGGCGGCAGGCGCTTGGCGCCAATAGCGCCGTGGGCCCTCGTCGTGCTCGTGCTGGGAAGCCTCGCAACATGGTGGCTCAACCTTGAATCACGCGGCGTCGCAGTGCTTGGTGAGGTTACCGCCGGACCACCAACTTTTGCGGTGCCGCATATCAGCGTTGCGGAATGGCTCAGCCTGATCCCCTCTGCGCTCGCTCTCACGATGGTGACCATCGCCGAGGGGCTGCTCGTGTCACGCTCGTATGCTGAGAAGAACGTGTATCGAACGAAGCCCAATCGCGACCTGTTCGCATTCGGCACCGCGAACGTCCTTGCTGGCCTGTTTTCGTCTTTCGCCGTGGGATCATCAACGTCCCGCACCGCGGCGATGGATGCCGCGTCGTCGCGCACCCAGCTTCCGACACTTGTGACGGCCGTGGGGGCGCTACTGCTTTTGCTCTTTGGGACGTCGATCCTGGCAACGATACCCGCGCCCGCAATTGGGGCAGTTGTCGCGGTTGCCGTCGTCCGGCTCCTCGGTCTCGGAGAACTGAAGGCACTGTGGGCGCAGTCGCGGTCCGAGTGCCTCGTCGGAGCGTCCTGCTTCGTCGGTGTTCTGGTACTGGGACCGCTCGGTGGGCTGGGGCTCGCGTTTGTGCTCTCACTCGTGAACCTCGCGCGTCGAGCCGCGCACCCGCGCATCGACCTGTTGGGGCCAGCGGACGGCTCGCCGGAGGGAGCTGAGACTGTGTTCGCCGCGCGGAGCGACCTTGGTGAGACGGCTCCGGGCGTGGTCATCCTGCGTTTTGCAGCTCCCGTGTTCTTCGCAAATGGGGTAGAGATCGCCGAGGGCGTGAAAGATCGGGTACGTCTGGCCCCCGTTGAGGTATCCGCCGTCGTACTCGACCTTGAAGGCGTCAGCGACATCGACGTCACTGGCGCTGAAGCCCTGGCAGGAGTTCGAGAGTGGCTTGAGCGTCGCGGCCTCTCTCTCAGCTACTCGAGAGCTCGCTCCGAGCTGAGGGGCAGGCTTGCACACTTCGGGCTGACCGAACGAACCGCGATGTTCGCGACAAACCGCGAAGCCGTCGACACGTTGCGTACGGACACCGAATGCGCGGGGTAAACAGCGCCGCGTGGCGGGCAGTGCGAAGCTACTTGCGACGGTTCGGGAACAAGACGACTGTCGCCTCCGACGTGAAGGCTGGGCTCGTGCTCGGTGTCGAAAGCGTGCCCGACGGGCTTGCGGCAGGGCTTCTCGCTGGAGTCAACCCAGTCTTCGGCCTCTATGGGTACCTGATCGGTACGATCGGCGGCGCGCTGGCCGCGGGTTCCGTGTTGATGACCGTGCAGGCAACCGGCGCCATGGCCGTCATCATCTCGGACGTACCCCAGACGCAGTCAGGAGACGGGGCCGGCATCGCCCTCGCGACGCTCGCGTTTCTGACGGGCCTCACGATGTTCGGGCTGGGGCTTGCCGGCGCGGGGAAACTCGTTCGGTTCATCCCGACAGCGGTGCTCGTCGGTTTCATCAACGCGGTCGCGGTAAGTATTGTGCTTGGGCAACTGGACACTGTCACGGGCTACACGAGTTCGGGGGACAACCGGGTCGCTCGGGCGCTTGACACCGCGCTTCACCTTTTCGAATTCGACTGGCTCACCGTACTTGTCGGCCTTGTCACGATAGCGCTTGTGCTTGTGCTTGAGCGAACCCCGCTCGGAGCGCTCGGGATGGTCGTCGCAGTTGCGGTGGGGTCGGGGGCTGCGGCGCTTCTCGGTCCCGGGCGCATCGCGCTCGTCTCAGACGTCGCCGAGATACCGAATACCCTGCCTGGGCTCGCGCTTCCCGACCTCTCGCTCACCCTCGAGCTCGTCGTGCCCGCGCTCTCGCTTGCCCTCGTCGGCCTCGTCCAAGGTGCCGCAATCAGCAGCTCGATTCCCAACCCAGACGGCAGGTACGCTGACCCGTCCGCAGACTTCCGCGGGCAGGGCCTCGCGAATCTGGCCACAGGACTGTTCCAGGGCATGCCTGTCGGCGGCTCGATGTCGGCCACCGCCCTCGTGCGGTCCGCCGGTGGCCGCTCTGCCCTCGCAAACCTCGTTGCTGCGATTGTCATGGCGCTCGTTATCCTCCTGCTTGGCCAAGTCATCGGGTTCATCGCGATGCCCGCGCTCGCCGGGCTGCTCATCCTCGTCGGTATTCGCACCGTGAAACCACGCGACATCGCCATGGTCATGCGCACTGGTCCGATCCAGCTCACCGTGCTCACCGTGACGTTTGTGCTCACCCTCATCATCCCGCTGCAGTACGCGGTGATCGTTGGGGTTGGCCTTGCGATCGTGCTGCACGTCGCCAGACAATCCAATCGAGTCGTGGTGAAACGTTGGGAGTTCGGCCCGCATGCGCAGCTCCCGCTTGAGTCTGAGCCACCACGTGTGCTGGCCAAGTCGGAAGTCGTGGTGCTCGTGACCTACGGCAGCCTGTTTTTCGCATCGGCGCCCGTCTTTAGCTCGCAGCTCCCGGAAGCGAGGGGCGACTGCACAGGCACCGTCGTGATTCTTCGGTTGCGCGGGAAAGACGAGCTGGGAAGCACGGTGATCAAGGTGCTCGAGAAGTACGCGGCTGAACTTCGAAGCGCCGGAGGAATGCTCGTGCTCGCCGGGGTGAATCAACGAGTCCACAGACAGCTACGTGACACGAAGGTCCTAGAGCAATTGCGGGCCGAGCGCGTCTTTACTGAGAGCCAACAGCTCGGCGAATCGCTCAAGCGCGCACTACGCTACGCCTCAGAGTGGCAGGCCACACAGCAGGAGGGATCCGAGTAGCTCCGTGTGCACGCGCAGGGGCTCCACGGCAGGTTCACCAATGATTGATGAATTCTCGCCGCTACGCCAGCGTCTGGCTGGTTATCGTAGCCCCGAGGCAGGATGATTTCAGGTGCACGTCGCGACACCCCCGTTCGCGCTGCGCCGCTTGTCGCGGGTGATGCGTCAACGGCTTTCGCCCTCTGCTTGCCAAAAGGAACAGTGACTGATGGAACTTCTCGACTCTCTGTGGGACATCGTCCGCATCTTCTTCTGGGGCTTCGTCTTCGTCGCCTCGATCTGGGCCCTCTTTGTCGTGATCAGCGACCTCTTCCGCGATAAGCAGCTCAGCGGCTGGTGGAAGGCGCTGTGGCTCGTGTTCCTCGTCTTTGTTCCGGTCCTGACCACACTCATCTACATCATCGCGCGTGGCTCGGGGATGGCTGAACGCTCTGCCAAGGAGATGGAAGGCGCAAAGAACGCTGCCGACGAGTACATCCGCAGCGTTGCCGTGCCAAGCCCAGCCGAAGAGATCGCTCGGGCGAAGGCCCTGCTCGACGACGGCACCATCAGCGCCGACGACTTCGAAGCGCTCAAGCAGCGCGCTCTGCAGGGCTAACCTATGGGGCAGGTGATCGGCGACATCCTCCCGCTCGCACTGGGTATCGCAATTAGTCCGCTGCCGATAATCGCGACGATTCTGATGCTACTCGCGCCGAACGCGCGCGCTTCGAGCGTCGGATTCATGACGGGCTGGCTCGCGGGCATCGTTGTTGCAGTCGTCGCCTTTACGTTGCTGAGCTCAGTTATTCCGGCCGGTGGCGAGGGCGGCGGCGGAACCGTTGCAGCGATCGTAAAAATGATCGTTGGAGCGCTGCTCGTGCTCCTCGCCGTCAAGCAGTGGCGGGGACGCCCCAAAGACGGTTCCGAACCTGAACTGCCAAAGTGGATGTCTGCACTTGATTCGATGTCCCCAGTTCGCGCGGGCCTCCTCGCGTTCGCGCTCGCCGCGGTGAACCCGAAGAACCTCCTGCTTGCGGTGTCTGCCGGGCTCATCATTGGGGCTGGCGCCACGCCAGCAACCCAGATCGCCGGCGTGGCGGTATTCGTGGTGATCGCGGCCTCAACGGTTGTTGCTCCTGTCGTGGCATTCCTCGTGGCCTCGAAACAGCTCGCGGCGCCACTCGAGAGCCTGCGAGTCTGGCTCGTGCACAACAACTCAACTATCATGGCGGTACTGTTGCTTGTCATGGGCTTCTCCGTGATTGGAAAGGGATTGGCCGCGCTGTGATTAGATTTCTGCTGAACCTCGTCTCGCATGTGATTAGCGCCGCCGCGGCGCTCCTCATTGCGAACTGGATCCTGCCGCAGGTGACAGTTCATGCGGCGGGGTTCGTCGTTGCGGTGCTTGTCTTCGCGTTGGCGCAGTCTGTGCTGAGCCCGTTCATCTTTAATCTCGCCAGGCAGTACGCCTCGGCCATTCTCGGCGGGATCGGGCTCGTCTCAACTCTCGTGGCGTTGTGGGTCGCAACCCTGTTCCCAGACGGGCTGACAATCACCGGGCTTGGCTGGGTGCTCGCTCCTCTCGTCGTATGGATTGTGACAGCGCTCGGCGGCTGGATCCTCATGGGCCTCGTGTTCAAGCGGACTCTCCAGAAGCACGAGCAGGGCAAGAAGGGCGCAGCCTAGGCGAGGACACGGCAGCCGGATGGCACTCACCTCGAGGCTCGCGCTGGCGCGCAGGCGAACCGAATCGACCCTCCTGCGGTTTCGCATTGTGCGCGCGTTTCTTGCGTACAGCCACCATCGAGGCGGACTCCTGTCAGCCGCGATTACCTTTCGTATGCTGTTCGCGGTCTTCGCGGGCGTCTATCTCGGGTTCTCGTTCGTCTCAAACTACGTCTTGTCGAGAGACGACTTCTGGGTGGTCCTCGTAGAGACCGTGGACGCAGTCATCCCCGGGCTTGTGGCCATGGACGGCAGCGCGCTCGTCGACGTGTCTCACCTGCCTGACATTCGATCGAGTTTTGCCGCGCCGATACTCTCGACCGCCGTGCTGCTGTGGGCACTGCTCGGGGGCGTTGCGAACGTACGGATGTCGATCCGGTCGATAGCCGGTACCCGTCACGAGCGTTCGAATGTGGCTCTGACGCGTGCCGTCGACCTACTGTTCGCTCTCTCGCTCGGGGTGCTGATCCTGGTGTCGGCAGTCGTCTCATTTCTTGGGTCGACCTTTGTGGACTCCGTGCTCGGTTGGTTCGGCACTTCGGCAGGAGGTAGCGCAGAGATTCTCACCCGACTGGGCACCGTCGCCGTCACGTTCCTGCTCGACGCAGTGATCATCGCGTGGCTGTTTTGGCTGCTCTCGGGCCGCAAAGCTGCAGTCTCCCAGATCGCACCCGGCGCGCTGCTCGGCGGTGCAGGGCTTGTCGTGCTGCAACAGCTCTCTGGCCTCTTCCTCGGAGGCGTCGACAACAACCCACTGCTTGCGACGTTCTCGTCACTCGTCGCGCTGCTGCTCTGGTTCAACCTTTCGGCTCAGGTCACCCTTGTCGCGTGCGCATATATCGTAATGACCATCGAAGAAGCGGAGGAAGGGCCTGAACGGGGAGGTCAGGTAACGACGTTCAAGAAGCGCAAGGTCGTGTTCGCCGAACAAGATCTGAGGGTCGCCAAGGAAGCGCTTGAGGCTGCCCGGGTGCTTGAGCGAGATGAGTGCGAGAAAACTGCGCCCGATTCGCGGCCCCGGTCCACCGCAGCAGACTCAGGGCAACGTTCCTAAGCGGAAGCTTTCAGCGGAACCCTGACGTCTCCGCCCGCCTCCTCTGAAAGCCGCTCACCCATCTGGACGATCGTTGCCTGGTCGATGAACCCTCCGGCAAACAGAGCCTGCCCCTGACGGAACTCTTGCGCTCTCGCGACGAGTTCCTCTGGCGCGAATCCAAACACGGCGGCAATCTCGGCGAGGTCTCGCGGAGCGTTGACACGCATGAGCCCGAGGTTGTCGCACTGCGACAGAATGTTCGGGTGGATCTTTGTGGGCCGCTGCGTTGAGAGGAACAACCACAGCCCAAACTTTCGACCCTCAGCGGCGATCTGCGTGAGTCTAGCAAGCAGCTCCCGCTCCACCGCGGTTCGCGGTTCTGGCGAGGCGAGATTGTGAGCCTCGTCGATCACGATAAGGAGCGGCCGTCGCGACTCACGTTCTGCCCAGAGCCGCTCGATCACCGCCAGAGCTGCTACGCGAGACTCGTCGGGATGATCAAAGCCGCCGATGTCGAGGACGGTGGCACGCGGGCGTTCAGCGATCACATCCGTGACAGAAGCGTCCCCGCGCGACCATAGATCCCACTCAAGGACCTGCAGGTTCTCGATCCGGTTCGCGAGCCGCATACGCGCCGCATCTCCGCTCGACCTGAGCGCAGCGACCATTCGTGCGCCATCGAAGGTTCCAGCGTCACCCTCAAAGTGCAACAGCGCGTTGTATTCTTCAGCGTCCGCGATAGGGTCGATCCTGAGCACCGCCGCCTTGGCCGCGGGCGACAGGTCAAGGTAGCGCACATGCAGCGGCGCGTCGCTGCTGGCACCGGACCGGAAGACCCGGGTGTCGATCTCTCGCCAGCGCTGGGCTGCGTCCGGTGCCACGCTTGCTCGCGATTCGTGAAGGCGGACAAAATCTGCGTTTGGATCAAGAATGAGTGTCGGGAGTTCCGTTTCGAGGAGCAGTTGCTCGAGAACAACGCCGAGCGCGTATGTCTTACCACTCCCGCTCTGACCGCACCAGAATGTGTGGCGGTTGAACTTGCTCGCGTCAAGTAGTGCTGGGGTGCCCGGGATGCCAGACACCTCGCCAATCTGTAGTGCAGTCATGTTTCCCTCTCCGGCGCACAAGCGTGCCCATGAATTCTCGCCAACGCAAGCGCGGTTCATCAATAATGGATGATGCGGAGCGCACTGTTCAAGCGAGAGGATTGCCGTATGGTCTCTACTCCTGCAATCGTCACTTTCGAGAACTTTGCGCGAGCCGAAAGCGAGCGAATGTTCGCCGGTATCGCTGCGTCAGCCGGCTCGTCAAACGTCTGGAATCACTTCAGGGTTCCCACCCCGATCGATCAGCAGACTGTGATTCGCATGAATCGCGACACGCTCTATAGCGCGGCGATCATCGACGTGTCTGACGGTGCCACGATCACCATCCCCGAGGCTGGCGGCAGGTACATCTCGGTGATGCTCGTTAACCAGGATCACTACATCAACCGTGTGCTGCACGATCCGGGGACCTACGAGCTCACGGCGGAGGAGCTCGGCACTGATTTCGTGTGTGCTGCGGGACGAATCCTTGTGGACCCGGAGAACGCAGCAGATGTCGCCGAGGTGAACCGGCTCCAGGACGGACTGGCCCTCACGTCAAACGGAGGACGCCAGTTTGCGCCGGCCCCCATCGACGAGACTACTTTCACCGAGACTCGTGAGGCGCTGCTCACGCTATCTCGTGGGCTGGGAAGCCTTGAGAAGTGCTTCGGACGCCGCGAGGACGTCGATCCTGTCCACCACCTGTTGGGAACAGTCGCGGGGTGGGGCGGCCTGCCCGCGGCAGAAGCGAGTTACGCGAACGTTGAACCGCGGCTGCCGGTCGGCGCGTACACGCTGCGAGTGGCCGATGTCCCTGTCGACGGGTTCTGGTCGATCTCGCTCTACAACGCCGAGGGCTTCTTCGAACCGAACGAGCTCGGCGCATATTCGGTGAACAGTGTCACTGGTGTGCGAGATGCCGACGGGGTTATCACTGTGCACTTCGGGGGCGACTCGAGCGCGCCGAACTACCTGCCGCTCCCAGAAGGTTGGAACTACCTTGTGCGGCTGTACCGGCCGCGGCCCGAAGTTCTTGACGGCACCTGGACGTTCCCGACGATCGACGCAAACTAGAGGTTCGCGGCTGCGGGTCAGCTGTCAAACGGGGGAGCGGTTGCGCTGCATGTCACCGCTCCGCCAGGTTCGCCGGTCTCGCTGGCGAGTTCTCTCTCGCCGTCGAGCAGGATCCTGCACGTCGCGCGCTGCCCCTCGGCCGCGGTCGCTGTGAGCTCTGCCGTATCCCCGACGACAACGATTGAATCGACCGACCACGTCGCGCGGCCACCATTGGTGCCCGCGGTGGTGACAGTGCCGGCATCAACCGTTGTGCGCTCCTCAGTTCGCGAAGGCTGATCGAGGTAGGAGACGTCGGTGAGCGTCGCGTTCTCGGCGTCGTCGCTGCCGGCTACGGACAGCTCGTAGGTGACCGCCCAGGCATCGGCAGTGGACTTCTGAAGCTTGTCGATCGCGCCGCATCCTGTCAATGTGATGCCGAGTAGCGCGGTGGCGGCGAGGGCTGCTGAGATGCGGAGTGAGAGTGGGGTCGTATGCTTCATGCCTTCTACTCTTGCAGCGGCGCGCCTGGCTGGCGTCGCACCAGGGTGCCGTGAGCGTAGTACCTGGGGATCGAGGTTGGCTGCCCGGGAGGCTGGTTAGCGGCGACTCTAGCCTCATGAGCAGGCGCCTGTACCAGTAGTGTTGTCCAATATCGATGGAGGAGAACTATGGTCACTCGTCAGGCGGCAATTGTCTTTTCTGCTCTAGGGCTGTTGCTAGTTGTAGCTGTTGGACTGTTGCTTGCGGATCTTCCATATAGCTACCGAGTGTGTGCCGGAGATATCGTGTCAACCGATCTGTGTGAACCAGCGCGTCTGGGACGCACTATCTTTGGCGCGGTCGTTGTCGGAAGCACTGTCATCGCTGGAGCAATCCTGGGCGCCGCGGCAATGCTTGGCAATAGGTCGAGCAAGGAAGACTTGAACCCTGGCGGCAGCTGAGGGTCGCTCGGGTTTCAACGCGAAGATGCTCTTCGAAAAACGCTATGCGCCGCACGTGTCATTCGCAGGATGGTGAGCGGCAGTCGGGGCTAGTCGCCGACTGTAAGCGTGTCGTCAAATTCGATGTTGTGATAGCCGGCGGGTTCAAGGCACATGGCGTGCGCGACGTACCATACGTTGTCCATCATTGCGACATCCAACACCTCAAGTGAGAAGTCGGACAGATGAGGAGCTAGTGTCTCCCGCACCCTGAGCACAGCAGCCTGGATCTCCATTGCGTCAGGATAGGTCCCGTATTCCCGCCGGGAGTGAGTCAATAAGCAAGAGCAGCCCGTCCCGCCGAGTATGGCGGGGTAGTTCAAGGTTCGCGATGCCGATGAGGTTCGTGCAGCGCATTTTTTCGCACGGTGACAACTCGCTTGGGGTGATGACTCGCGACGAAGCGAAAACGGCTCTCGAGCGTGCCTCTGCGTGCTTCGCCGATCTCGGTGACCTTGCCTGCGAGGCACTTTCCGCGGACCAAGGCAGAGCGCTCTGCCTGTCAGATGCGTAGCTGCACAATACGCTGCACGACGCGCCCGCGAGGGCAATCGGTCGGCCCGACTGCCCTTTGTGTGTTTGGTGCCCCCTGCTGGACTCGAACCAGCGACCGACAGATTAGAAGGCTGTTGCTCTATCCACTGAGCTAAGGAGGCGACTCATGAAATCGTACACTGCGGGCGGGGGCGAGCGCCAAAGCTGCGAAGCCGCAAGGTCAGTTCGCGGTTGTCGGGGCGTGTCCGAGGGAATGTCCATTCGAGTAGTGCCGCCCCAGCGGCTGCCACTTCCGGTTGACTTTAGGTATCGATGCGGCACATACTTTCCATATGGAAAGTGAAATCGATGGGATTCGCTACGCTCCCGCCGGGGGCAGCTCCTCGGGCAGTCCAACCGTGGGCGGCGAGCGTGCAGCTCTGGCGCCTGAGGCTGCAGAGCAACTGAATCAGCTCAATCGCCTGCGGCGATCAGAGACGGGGTTAGCCCCGAGCCGCGGCTACTCCGCGCTCATGCTCGTGATCGCGACTGTCATGGCGGCCTACGTCGCGCTATTCCTGTTTGCGTCTGCTGGGTTTGAGCCTGGGGTCGTCAACAACACGTACCTAGCGAGCATGTTGCTGCTTGTGCCCGTGATGTGTATGGCGGGCCTGTCCAACGGCGCGCGGGAACGTTTCGGCGTGCGTGTCCGGGAGTCACGGACAGCTGTCGGCCTCTGGGGCCTGTTCTTTGCCGGATTTCTGACAATCGGGGTGCTGAAGGCCGCCGGTGTTGGTTACCCAGACTGGCTGAACATCGTCATGCCGATCTGCGTCTTCCTGCTGATGGGGCTGCGCTCGCTTCGGCAGCTGCTCTTCGGTGGAACCAGGACCAACGAGGACTGGCAACCGGCGCGGCTTGGTGCCCCAGCTCGAGTCACCACTGTGTTGATCGGCGTCGTGCTCGCCGCGCTGCTCCTCTCGAGCTCGCTGGAATTCGCTGCTGCCGTCATCGGCCTTATCGTCTTTGCCGCGTTCGTCCCGATGCTGATCGCTTGGCGCACGCGCTTCGGCCTCCCCGCAGTCGGGCTCGAATGGGGCACCGGGCAGTGGGGGTGCTTCATTGGCGCGATCGCAGTTGCATACTGCTCCAGCGTGGCAGTCGTCGGCGGAACAAGTTGGGGTTGGCCGTTGGCCATTGCTGCAGCTGCTTCCGTGGTGCTCGTCATGGGGATTGCCGCGTTCCTGCCGACGAGCACTCGGCGATGACGCACCCCCTGCACCGGTTGAATCCGGCGTTTCAGACCCCGGTGCGGTTCTCCCTTATGGCCGCCCTGGGCTCAACGACTGAAGCTGATTTCTCGACCCTCAGCGCGCTGCTCGACGTTGGAGACTCGCAGCTCAGTAAAGCGATCGCCCACCTCGATGGCGAGGGGTACCTCCGCGTCACGAAGGGATACGTCGCGAACCGCCCCCGGACGTGGGTTGCCGCGAGCAAGAAGGGCACGAAAGCATTCGCAGATCACGTCGCCGCGCTGCGGGAGATAGCGGCGGGCGCCTAGGGGAGCAGAGGGCGCGTAGGGCGGCCGCCGCTACTCGAAGCGGTTTACCATGGCGAGCGCGGCGCGCTCAATGTAGTCGCGGAACGCCGCGTCATGCATCGGTGGGAGCTGGACCTCGTCGAGCGCAGCGTGCATGTGCGTGAGCCAGCGCTCCTTCGCGTCAGGAGTGACGGGAAATGGCGCGTGCCGCATGCGCAGGCGAGGGTGCCCGCGCTCCTCTTGGTACGCGGATGGCCCGCCCCAATACTGTTCCAGGAACGCCTGAATGCGCCAGGTCGCTCCCTCCCAGTCGTCCTGCGGGTACATTGGCGCGAGCACCTCGTCCTCACGAATGCCCCGGTAAAAGGCGGTGGCGATGCGCTCAAACGTCTCGGTTCCGCCGACCTGCGCCCACACGGTGTCGGTGACCGCGTGGCCAGTCTCGCCAGCGCGGAGCGTCAGCCGCGGTGCCGGCGGCTCGCTGCCGGATCCGGCAGCGCCTGTCGGCGTCGAGTCTGAGGCCGAGTTGTCGTGTGTCACATCTCTCCCTGCTGTAGGCGTGGCAGTTCGTCAGCCAGCTTAATTCCCTCGTCTGCGAACTTCCGGCGGAGAGCAGCGCGAATACCGCGCTGAACTTCCCACTGCGCCTCCGGGCGAGTGCGCACCGCCATGCGGAGCGTCGCGCGATCCCCGAACACGCTCTCGAGACCCCATACTTCAGGATCCCCGGTCACCTTACGAGCGAACCGCTCCGATGTGAGGAGCTCTCGTGCAGCGTCGAGGGCCACGTCTGAGACGTGCGCGAGATCCTGGTTCGCATCGACGGTGACATCGATGAGGGCGCGCCCCCAGCCCTGCGATGAGTTGCCGAGGGTGAGTACTTCGCCATTGCGAATGAACCAGAGCGTTCCGTCGAGTGCGCGCACCTGCGTTACACGGATTCCAACTTCCTCAACGGTGCCGGTGATCTCCCCGACGGTGATGAGGTCGCCAACACCAAGCTGGTCCTCGAACACCATGAAGATGCCGTTGAGCACGTCTTTGACGACGTTTTGCGCACCAAACGCCAAACCAGCGGCGACGATACCAGCCGAGGTGAGCACGGCGCCGAGATCGACGCCGAGCCGGCCAAGGATCAGGATGATAGCGATGACGGAGATCGTCCACGTCAGGATCGCGCGCCCGACGGATCCGAGCGTCCTGGTGCGCTGCACTGCCCTCGCATGAATGTAGGGCGCTGCGCGCATCTCAGACGTTGTATCGACGTTTTGCGAGCGTTTGACGCCGCGGACGATCTGCGTGACAGTCCGGTTCAGGAGACGCCGTAGCAGCCAGTTCGCGAGAACCGCGAGCACGACTATGAGGGCGATCCAGAGTGGCGTCTGCCACGTCTCCAGGAAGGTCACGAAGGCCGAGCTAACGGCCTCCGTGACTTCCTCGGTGACGTCTCCGCCATCCGTCGTCAGAGCGAACATTAGGCCCTCGCGTCGGCCGCCTGGGCAACGAGTGCCCGCTCGACGCCTGCAAGGTGCTCGACAATGAGGCGGCGAAGCGCTGCGGGTGCTTCTGGGTTTGCCTCAAGCCAGGCCGCAGTCGCTGCGCGCAACTCCTCGTTCGCGAGGGGCGAGGGGTAGAAGCCGTCGATGAGCTCCTCGGCGATCGCGTAGCTGCGTGATTCCCACACGGGAAGAAGCTCTGCGAAGAAGCGCTCGACGTACGGTGCGAGCAGCCCACGATCCTGCGCGCGCAGGAACCCGAGGCCCGTCGCGCGGACGATCGCGTTCGGCTTGCCAGCTTCTGTCCACACCGACGCCCAAGCTGCGGCCTTGTCGTCGGCTGTCGGAAGCGCGGCGCGCGCGTGTGCTGCCGACTGGTTGCCAGTCGCCGTCCGGTCGTCAGCGAGCGCTGCGTCGATCTCCGCGCCTGTCGCGCGACCTCCTGCAGCGAGCGAGATGAGGAGTTCCCAGCCGAGGTCAGTGTCGATGTCGAGCCCGGTGAGCGGGGTGCGCTCCTCGAGTAGGGCGAGCACCTGATCCAGCTGTGCGTCGGTGCCAGCGAGGCTCGCGAACGCCTTCACAAACTGGAACTGGTTGTCAGAGCCGGCTTCGGCTTCGAGCGCGAGCTGCCAGAGGGCATCGGCAACCTTCGTGAGGGTTGCCTCCCGCTTCGCTGGAGCGACGTAGCTCGACGCCGAGAGCACGAGCTGCTGGATCACTGTGCGCAGCACTGTCGAGTTTGTCTCACCTGCGACATGCTCGAGCACGATGTCGACGAAGCGGCTCGCGGGGAACTCGCCGTCGCGGGTAGCATCCCAGAGCGATCCCCAGACGAGCGAGCGCGCGAGCGAATCCTCGATCTGGCCAAGCTGCGTGCTGACAGTCTCGAGTGAGCGTTCGTCGAAGCGGATCTTCGCGTATGAGAGATCCTCGTCGTTCAGCAGCACGAGCGCTGGCTGCTGTGTGCCCACGAGCTCGGGCACCTCGGTCGCGGGGCCGTCGACGTCGAGCTCCAGACGCTTGACGCGCACGAGCTTGCCGCTCTGCTCCGCGTAGAGGCCCACGGCGATGCGGTGCGGGCGGATCGTCGGGTAATCGGCGGCTGCGGTCTGCTTGATCGCAAACGAAGCGAACTTTCCGTCCGCGTCAACAGTGAACTCAGGGGTGAGCGTGTTCACGCCCGCGGTCTCGAGCCACTTCTTCGTCCAGTCGCTCAGGTCGCGGCCGCTGCGCGCCTCAAGCTCAACCATGAGGTCGGGCAGCTCGGTGTTCGAGTGGTTGTGCTTCACGAAGTAGTCGTGCACGCCCTGCATGAACGGCTCGCGGCCAACCCAAGCGACGAGCTGCTTGAGCACCGAGGCACCCTTCGCGTAGGTGATGCCGTCGAAGTTCACGAGCACATCTTCGAGGTCACGAATGGGGGCGACGATCGGGTGCGTCGACGGGAGCTGATCCTGACGGTACGCCCACGACTTCTCGGAACCAACGAACGTCGTCCAGCTCCCTGTCCACTCGGTCGCCTCCGCGGTCGCGAGCACAGACATGTACTCGGCGAAGGACTCGTTGAGCCACAGGTCGTTCCACCAGCGCATCGTCACGAGGTCACCGAACCACATGTGGGCGAGCTCGTGCAGGATCGTGACGACGCGGCGCTCACGCATCGCGTCGGTCACCTGGCTGCGGAAGACATACGCCTCGGTGAAGGTCACCGCGCCAATGTTCTCCATCGCGCCCATGTTGTACTCGGGCACGAAGAGCTGGTCGTACTTGTCGAACGGGTACGGGTAGTCGAACTCGGTCTCGAAGAACTTGAAGCCCTCGCGGGTCTTGTCGAAGATGTACTCCGCGTCGAGGTACGGTGCGAGCGACTCGCGGCAGAACACGCCGAGGGGAATGATGCGGCCATCGGTGCTCGTAAGCTCGCCGCGGACCTCGCGGTACGGGCCCGCGATGAGCGCCGTGATGTAGCTCGACATGACCGGGGTCTTGCCGAACGTCCAGGTCGCGATGTCCTGCTCGACCCAGTCGGCGCCCTGCGCCTGCGCTTTCGTGCCCGCAGGGGTGGGCTCGGGCGTCGGCTGGTTCGAGACGACCTTCCAGCGCGCTGGCGCGGTGATCGTGAACTGGAACGTTGCCTTGAGGTCAGGCTGCTCGAAGACCGGGAACATGCGGCGCGAGTCGGGCACCTCGAACTGCGAGTACAGGTAGACCTCGCCGTCAGCCGGATCCTCGAAGCGGTGCAGGCCCTCGCCAGTGTTCATGTAGCGCATCGTCGAGCGGATGCGCAGCGTATTCTCCGCCGCGAGGCCGGGCAGCTGAATGCGTGAGTCGGCGAACAGCTCGGCCGGGTCAAGCGCGGCCCCGTTCAGCTCGATCGACTCGACCGAGTCAGCGATGACGTCGATGAAGGTCGCTGCTCCAGCGGTCGCATCGAAGCGTACGGTGGTGTCGGCTGCGAAGGTCTCGGGGCCCGTCGTGAGGTCGAGCGCGACCTCGTAGCTGTGGCTCGTGACAATGCTTGCCCGCTCCTGAGCTTCGACGCGGGTGAGGTTTGTTCCTGGCACGGTACTCCTTGTGCAAAGTAAGAACTATCAGTGAATGGCTTAAGCCTAATCCCGTAGCCAATGAGACAGCTGACGAAATATGGTGGGTCCATGACTCGTGAACTCGGAAGCTCGTCAATAGTCGTCTCTGCGACAGGCCTCGGCTGCAACAACTTTGGTCGCCCCGGCTCCCAGACCGAACATCAGGAGGGCACCGACGCCGTCATTCACGCCGCCATCGACGCAGGAATCACGCTGTTCGACACGGCCGACCTCTACGGCTATTCGTTTGGTAGGAGCGAGGAGATGATGGGGCACGCGCTCGCAGGTCGCCGCGACGAGATTGTGCTCGCGACGAAGTTCGGGTACCCGGAGTCGGGCGCGCCGTATGCCGGATCGCGGGGCTCGCGGGAGTTTATTCGGGCGTCAATCGAGGGTTCGCTGTCGCGCTTGCAGACCGATCGGATCGACCTGTACCAGCTGCATATGCCCGACGAATCCACGCCCATCGCTGAGACACTGAGCGCTCTCGACGAACTCGTGCGCAAAGGTAAGGTGCTCGCTATCGGACACTCGAACTTTTCTGCCGAGCAGATGGACGAGGCCGCGCGGGTCGCGGCCGAGCTCGGGGTGACAGCGTTTGTCACCGCTCAGAACGAGCTCAGCCTCGTGAACCGGGATGCCGACATTTCGGTCACGCCGGCGGCCCGCAGGCTGGGCCTCGGGCTGCTCCCGTTCTTCCCGCTCGCGAACGGCCTGCTCACTGGCAAGTTCACACGCGACCACTTCCCGGCAGACTCCCGAATTATGCGCCAGCGGGCACATGTTGCTGAGGGCGCCAATTGGGATGCGCTCGACGCCTACCGTGCGCTCTGCGACGAATGGAATGTGTCAATGCTCGAGGCAACCTTTGGCTGGCTGCTCACTCACGAGCCAATCTCGAGTGTCATCGCTGGGGCGACGACGCCGGATCAGGTGCGACAGAACGCTGCCGCGGGGGAGGCGTTCAGGCCGACTCCCGAGCAGATCGCGCAGATCGAGGCGCTCTTCCCAGCGCCCGCAGCGGGCGCCTAGCTTTAGCACCGGTCAGGAGGCCAGGCAGCTGAGGAATCGCTGCCCCGAACCGGACCTCAAGCTGGGCCCTGGTCGACGCCTGCACTCCCGCTTGAGTTGGCAGTTGTGGTCGGTTGGCGCTGGCTGAGGCGACCACAACTGCCACCTCGGGGAGGCACCGTAGCCCCGAGCCGCACCCGAGACGCCACGGCTAGCCTCCTGTGTGTGCCGACTCCCTGTTCTCGGCCCACGACGCACGGAAGGCCGCCATGCGCCGGGTTTGGATCCGGCGCCCGATCCGTGTCGAGATGAATTCAACGAGCAGCCCAATGACGAACGCGGTGACGAGCCCGAGCAGCAGCGCGAGGATCGGGTGGCTTCCGAAAATGTTTCCGAAGATGGCGCCGATCGCGATCGAATAGGCCGCCCAGAAGACCGCGGCAAACGCCGCCGCGATCGTGAACTTCCACGCCGGGTACCTTGTCGTGCCTGCCGCCAAGTTGACCGCTGTGCGCCCGACGGGAATAAATCGGCCCGTCATGATGAGGATCGGTCCGCTGCGGCGGATCGCGCGCCGCGCCCAGCCGAGAGTGCGTTGTGCACGCTTACCGCTCAGCCACTTCGGGTTTCGTGCTCCAACCTTCCGCCCAATCCAATACACCATCTGGTCGCCAGCGAACGCCCCGACCGCTGCAATGACGCCGAGCAGCCAGAGCGTCTGCGGATGATCCGTGACAACGACGGTTGCGACAGCGATGATCACCGATTCCGAGGGAACCGGAGGGAATATTGCGTCGATTATGCACAGCGCCAAAACGACGAGCAGAACCCATGGGGACTCCACGGTGGCGAGCGCGAAGGCCTCGATAGCGTTCGTCACCCAGTCCCAAATTTCCACACGGCCCCCTCTGGCTGTTCGGATAGTGATTGGAGTGCTAGCTCCTCCAGACAGCCTAGAATCAGGACATGGGAAATTCGCCGAGAATTGAGTTCTACTTCGATCCGATCTGCCCCTGGTGCTGGATGACCAGCCGCTGGGCACATGAAGTCTCAGAGGCCCGCGGCTTCAACATTGTCTGGAACCCGATCAGCCTGAAGATTATCAACGAAGGCAAGGCCAATGACTCGCACGCTGAGCATCACGCGACGGGGCATCGGTTCGGCCGCGTCGTCGAGGCGGCCCGCGTTGCGGTGGGGGAAGGGGCCGAGGGCGACGCCGTTGTCGGCAGGCTCTACACCGAGATCGGTACTCGTGTGCACCCAGGGGGACGCACGGATTCCGACGCAATTCTTGCCGAGGCTCTCGAAGCAGTTGGGCTCGACGTGAGCCTCGCAGCCGCCGCCGACTCGGAGGCAAGTGACGAGAAACTGCGCGCAAATACGACGCATGCGCTCGACATCGCGGGCCCCGACGTTGGGGTGCCGATTATCTCGATTGACGGAGTCGCCTTCTTCGGGCCGGTTGTCTCACCTGCCCCGACGGGCGAGATGGCGTTGCGGCTCTGGGACGGGATTGCGGCGGCCGCCAGCGTGCCCGGGTTCTACGAGCTCAAGCGTGGGCGCACCGTCGGCCCGCAGTTTGGCTAGGCTTAGCCTTATGCGTATTCACGTTGCCACGGACCATGCCGGCCTCGAGTTCAGTCAGCAGCTGCAGCAGCACCTGCGCGATCGCGGATTTGAGGTGATCGACCACGGGCCCGCAGAATATGACGCGCTCGACGACTACCCGTCGTTCTGCATCAACGCCGCCCTTGGGGTCGCGCGGGATGAGCGCGACGGTGTTGCGGCGCTCGGTGTCGTGTTCGGCGGTTCTGGCAACGGTGAGCAGATGGCGGCGAACAAGGTTCAGGGCATCCGCGCAGCCCTCGTGTGGAACGAGTCAACTGCGACGCTCGCGCGCGAGCACAATAACGCGAACGTGATCTCTATCGGTGCGCGCCAGCACGACGTCGCCGATGCGATCAAGTTCATCGACCTGTTTATCGACACCCCGTTCCCGGGGGACGAGCGCCACGTGCGTCGCATCGGTCAGCTCGGCGAGTACGAGCAGACCGGGGCGATCGCCGGCAAGCAGGTTGACAGCCTCTAACGATGCCTGAGGGTCACTCCGTACACCGAATCGCGCGGCAGTTTTCGGCGAACTTTGTGGGCACGACGCCCGAGGTGTCGAGCCCACAAGGGCGTTTCGTCGAGGGTGCAGCCGAGCTTGACGGGCGCAAGATGCTTGACGCCCGAGCGGTCGGCAAACAGATGTTCCTCGAGTTCGAGGGCGACCTGTGGCTACGGATCCACCTCGGTATCTACGGCGCGTGGGACTTCTCGGGTGAAGTAAAGGTCGATCCGTCGATTCAGATTCATGGCCAGACGCCGGGCCATTCGAAGCTTGGCCAAACCGGTGAGCACGTCGGCAGCGGCACCAGAGGAAGCGATGCGTTGCGCGCCGCCGAGCGGACCGTGGGAGACACGCCTGTTGACAGCCTCGGCGAGGATTCGGTGACGTCAATCGGTGCGCCCCGGCGCACGCGGGTTCGCATGGCCGAGGCAGACAAAGAGGGCGACCTGCTCGAATCGTTTCCGCCGGAGCCTGTCGGCGCTGTGAGGGTTCGGCTACTCAACGACACTGTCTGCGCTGACCTCCGCGGGCCGACCGCCTGCGAGGTGCTGAGTCCAGCGGAGGTCGAGAGGGTGATCCAGCGGCTCGGGCCAGACCCGGCGAACGCTGACGGGCCGGCTGAGCGTCAACGGTTTGTGGAGCGTGCGGGTAAGAAGAAGACCGCGATCGGGCTCGTCCTCATGGATCAATCGGTGGTCGCGGGCATCGGGAACGTGTACCGCGCCGAGATGTTGTTCCGTGCTGAGCTTGATCCGCACACCCCAGCGAACACTCTTGACCGTGCAGTACTCGAGGAGCTCTGGGACGACTGGGCTCACCTGCTCGAGATCGGCATCACTGTTGGCCAGATGATCACCATTGACGGGCTTGCCGGTGCCGCGTACCAGAAGGCGCTTGTCGACCGCGACGAGCGGCACTGGGTGTACAAGCTTGAGGGGACGCCGTGCAAACGCTGCGGTGCGAATATCAAACTTGAGGAAATGGGCAACCGCAAGCTGTACTGGTGCCCTGGCTGCCAGACCTGACCCCTGGCTGACCGCCGGGCCCGACCTCAGGCCGACTGCCAGGCCTGACCTCTGGCTGACTGCCGGGCCCGACCTCAGGCCGACTGCCAGGCCTGACCTCTGGCTGACTGCCGGGCCCGCGACCTCTGCTCGACTGCCGGCCCTGACCTCAGATCGACTGCCGGCCCCGCGACTGCACACGAAACCCGCGGGTGTACACGCTTGCTTCGGGTCAGAATCGTGTGCACTTGCAGGAACCGTGTACATCCGCGCGAGGTTCGAGCCGGGGTCACCTCTCGCGGCGTGCCCGGCTCACTCCCGGGAAAGCCCCGGGCCGCCCGGGAGCGACACGCCAGCGTTACAGGCTTTGGCCCCCGCCGACGAGCGCAAGGTAGATGTAGTGCACGTAGGGGAGCGCCCAGTTCACCACCGCGATCGCGCCGACGACGAGTGTCGCGAACGCGAGGGTGCCTGCGACGCCAAGCCCCCACGCGGCGAGCTTCGTGCGCCCTTCCACGGGGTCGGTGTCACCGGCGAGCGGAACGTCGATCCCGAGCTCGTGCAAACCTGGATCGGTGAAACTCTGTGCAGCTGTGCTGTCCATGGCTGCAGCATAACGCCTGTGCCCCGGGCAAGTCACGGACTGATTCGGCTCGGCGGCGATCGCGACCAATAGTCGCCTGGCAGATTTGAGCCAGGCAATCGCGCGACTCACGAAGCGATCCGTGAAGTGCCCGCCCGGCGATCACTGGGTAGGCCCGCCCGATGACCCCGGGTGGGCCCGCGCGACGGCCCTGGGTGGGCCCGCCCGGCGACCCCAGGCAGGCACACTCCACGGCCATGCGTGGGCCCGCGCGACGACCCTGGGTCGGCGCTATCCCACCGATGCGAGGGCGAACGGCAACACTTGCGGAGCACCGGCAAGTCGGAGCTCGCGCGCAGCGACGGTGAACGACCAGCGGCTGTCAACGAGGTCGTCGACGAGTAAAAGCGGGCCGGGAGCACGTGCGACGACACTTGCGAGTTCGGGGCCCAGCGACCACCGGCCCCACACCGAGGCCAATCGAAATGCGCTGTTGCCGCCGGGAGCTGTCACGGGGCGGTCGTCTGCGAAGTCGAGGGTGCCGAGAAACGGTAGCTTGCCACGCTCTGCGATCGCTGCAGCGGTGCTGCTGATGAGCGTCGGGCGAGTGAGGGACGGCATCGCGACGACTCCGACTGGGCGCGTCTCCCGCGGCCAGTCACGAAGAGTCGTGAGCACCGCGCCAAGCAGCGGCTCCGGAATTGCCTGGTCGGCGGCTCCGGCCGCGAAGAGCTCCCGCAGCGCGCCACCCCAGCCGAGATCGGTGAGGCGCGCGACCACACGTCCGGGCTCTGCGCGCTCGTTCTGCGCGATGCGCCCGCGCACGTTGACTCCGCGACGGTCCGCTCCAGTCGGCCACTGGCCGCGCGGCTCGATTGGCACGCCGGCCTGTCGGAGTCGAGTCGTCGCTCGCGCCGCCGCGTCGCCCGTCACCTCGGTCGGATACCAGGGGCCAGCGCAGACGTCGCAGCGCCCGCAGTCAGTCGCCGTCGGGTCGTCGAGTTCGCGCTGCAGTTCGGCCATGCGACACGTCTCGCCGCGCTCGTAGCGGAGCATTGCCGACTGTTCGGCGTCTCGAGCCGCCGCGATGCGCGCGTAGCGTTCGGCGTCGTACGTCCATTCGGCGCCTGTCGCCGTCCACCCACCGGAGACCCGGTTCACGGAGCCATCAACATCGAGCACCTTCAACAGAAGGTCGAGCTGTGTGCGTCGCAGGTCAACCCTGGCCTCAAGAGCCGGTGTCGAGAGCGGTGGCGAGTCAGGGGCACCGAGCGCCTCGATGACTGCCCGCGCACGCTCAGGATCAGGCATCGAAGCCGTCGCGAAGTACCGCCAGATTGCGGCGTCTTCCGCGCCCGGCAGGAGGAGCACGTCAGCGTGCGCCGTGCCACGACCTGCGCGCCCGACCTGCTGGTAGTAGGCGACGGGGGAGGAAGGGGCGCCAAGGTGGAGTACGAAACCGAGGTCTGGCTTGTCGAACCCCATGCCGAGTGCACTCGTAGCGATGAGCGCTTTCACCTCGTTGTTCTTGAGGGCGGATTCAAGCCGCGCCCGTTCCTCAGGGTCAGTGCGGCCCGTATACGCTGCGACCTCGTACCCTGCGTCGCGCAGCAGGAGAGCGGTGTCTTCAGCGGCAGACACGGTGAGCGCGTAGACGATCCCGCTGCCCGAGAAGCCTCCGAGATGCTGCACGAGCCAAGCGAGCCGAGCCTCCGCCGAAGGCAGGCGCAGGCAGCCAAGCCGCAATGAGTCTCGCGCGAGCGTGCCGCGCAGGGTGAGCACGTCGGTGCCGAGCTGCTCGGATACATCGGCGACGACGCGGGCGTTGGCCGTCGCTGTGGTTGCGAGTACAGGCACGTGGTGCTCAAGGCCAGCCAGCAGCGTTGCGATTCGCCGGTAGTCCGGGCGGAAATCATGGCCCCAGTCTGAGATGCAGTGCGCCTCGTCGATCACCATGAGACCCATGCGAGTGAGTATTTTGGGCAACTGAGTTTCGCGGAATCGGGGGTTATTGAGTCGCTCCGGCGAGACAAGCAGCACGTCGATTTCGTCGCGTGCGAGGCGATCTTCAATATCCTCCCACTCCTCTGACGTCGCTGAGTTGATTGCGGCTGCCCGCACCCCCGCTCGCTCCGCAGCCTCGACCTGGTCGCGCATGAGTGCGAGGAGCGGTGAGACGAGCAGTGTCGGCCCGGCTCCGCGAGCGCGGAGTAGCGCTGTCGCGACGAAGTACACCGCGGACTTTCCCCACCCCGTTCGCTGCACGACAAGGGCGCGTCGACCGTCATCAACGAGGGCGCTGATCGCCTCGAACTGGCCGGGATGAAACTCGGCGTCGACGGCGCCCGTGAGCTGTCGCAGCACCGTGAGCGCCCTGGCCAGGGTGGTGTTGTCGAGATGTGCCATACCTCGATCCTCTCAGGCGCCACAGACACTCGCAGCAGACACTCGGAGCCGACGCCCGCAGCAGGCGCCCGCACCCACGCACGGGCGGTCAGTGCACAACCTGACCGGGGCCTGCCGCGTAGCGTTGCGCAAGATCGGTCATGCGCAGTGGCCCAGCGGGAGTCAGACTAGAGGCATGACGACTTCCGAGCCCGACCGCCTCCGCGAGCTCCTCGACGCCGTCCTCGATGAGTCGAACCCGACACTCGACGACATGGCCGGCGCCGCACACGCATCCCGGTTTCACTTCGCCCGAACGGTTTCTGAGGCCGCCGGTGAGTCGCCCGCGGCACTTCGCCGGCGCGTGCTTCTCGAACGGGCAGCCTGGCAGTTGCGGGGTGGAGCGAGCGTGATCGACGCGGCGATCACCGCAGGATACGACTCAGCCGAGGGCTTCAGTCGCGCGTACTCCAAAGCCTTCGGCCACCCGCCGAGCGCGCAGGGGGCTGGCCACTGGCTCCCAAGCGCGAACGGGATCCATTTCCACCCGCCGATGGCGATCTGGATCGAGGGGCACGGAGGCCAGACAAATCCGCTCCTTGAACAGCAACTGCTGCATGACGTCGACGACTCGGCCGCGCTCCTCGCCTTCGCGGCCGCACTGCCCCCAGAAGTCACGACTCGGCCGCAACGCCCGGGCCAGCGTGTGCTCGACTGGGCAGGCGACGAAACGAGCATCGCGGCGGTGCTCGCCGGGCTTGTCTTCGCGAAGGAGACGTGGCTTGCAGTGCTCGACGGGCGCACTGCTCCGGCACCTGTTGAGCTCGATTCGCCGCGCGTGCTCGCTGAGCTTGTCGCTCGGCACGACGTCGCGTCGGAGGCATGGATCGCAAGGGTGCGCCAGATCAGCCGCACAGGGGACTGGCAAGCCAGGGTGATCGACGCGCTGTGCGTCCCGCCGGAGAGCTTTCAGCTCAGCGGCGTCGTCGCCCACGTCTTGCACTACGCAGCACACCGACGGGAGCTCGCGCGCGGCATGCTCGCCGAACACGGTCTCGAACGCGACGCCGGTGATCCGATCCTCTGGCTGCGCGCCCGGCGCGGCGAAGCCTAGACCCAGTCACCACCTCGAAGGGAACACATATGTCTCGCCTGATCTACTACGTCGCCTCTTCGCTCGACGGTTTCATCGCCGACGAGCACGATTCGCTCGACTGGCTGCTGTCGCAAGAACAGACGCCTGGTGGGGGAAACGACTACGAAGCGTTCATTGCGAACGTCGGCGCGATCGCAATGGGGTCAACCACCTACGAATGGGTGCTCGCGCATGGCGGGTGGTCGTACGACATGCCGGCCTGGGTGCTCACAACACGCGGCCTCACCGCGCCGGCATCGCCAGGCGCAGGTGGTGCCGCGGACGTGCGTTTTGCTCGCGGGGATGTTCGGGAGGTCCACGACGCGATGCGAGACGCCGCCGGCGGCAAAGATCTCTGGGTGGTGGGTGGCGGCGACCTTGCGGGTCAATTCTCGGACGCTGGCCTCCTCGACGAGGTTCATATTTCAATCGCACCTGTGACGCTCGGAAGCGGGCGACCGTTGCTTCCGCGCCGCCTCGACCTCGATCTCATCGAGCATGGCACGAACGGAGCCTTTCTTACGGCCCGCCACAGCGTGCGGCGCAGAGGGGACTCTTCGCGCAGCAGGTAATGCCTCGTCTGCCGATGATGTGGCATAATAGATCCTTGTGCCACGGTGCGACTCTGCCGCAAGGGTTTCGCACTCACCGTGAACGCACGCAAATTCTTTGAACATTTATTCCGCGTACCGACTTGCGGCGGGCGCAGAGAGAGATCATCATGCAGAAGCTCGACCACGTCGATGCCCCGTCGCTCAAGAGCGACATCCCCGAGTTCCGCGCGGGTGACACCGTCAAGGTTCACGTGAACATTATCGAGGGTAACCGCTCGCGTGTTCAGGTGTTCCAGGGCGTCGTTATCTCGCGCCACGGTGAGGGCGTTCGTGAGACCTTCACTGTTCGTAAGATCAGCTTCCAGGTGGGCGTTGAGCGTAAGTTCCCCGTGCACTCGCCGACGATTGAGCAGATCGAGGTTGTTTCGCGCGGTGATGTTCGCCGTGCGAAGCTCTACTACCTCCGTGGCCTCACCGGCAAGAAGGCGAAGATCAAGGAGAAGCGCGACGCGTAAGCGCAACGCTTTTTTGGTTCAGGCCCTCCGCCCCTTCACAGGCTGGGGGCCTGAACTGTCGGTACTGTTGATTTTGCCGTGCGCGTTCCGCATGCGGTCTGCGACGAAGAATGTGAGCACGTATGAGTGAGACTGCGGAACGACGGCGGGGAGGCCTGCTCGGCTTCCTCCGAGATCTTGTCATCATTTTGATTGTCGCGTTCTTGATCTCCTTCCTGCTGAAGACCTTCCTCGTGCGAAGCTTCTACATTCCGTCGGGTTCGATGGAACAGACGCTGCAGGTGAACGACCGGATCCTTGTGAACCAGCTCGTTCCCAATGTCGTCGACGTGCAACGGGGCGATGTTGTCGTCTTCCAGGATCCGGGCGGTTGGCTGTATCCGAAGGCTATGGCGACGACGCCGAGCCCGTTCGAGCAGCTGCTGCAGGCAGTCGGGCTCGCTGCCGACACGTCCCACGACTATGTCGTGAAGCGAGTGATTGGCGTCGGCGGGGACCGCGTGACCTGCTGTGACGCGAACGGCCGCGTCGAGGTCAACGGTGTGCCTCTGGATGAACCGTACATTGTGATCCCTGAGGGAAAGACGCGCGCGTCAGACATTGATTTTGATGTGACGGTGCCTGAAGGGTCGGTGTGGGTGCTCGGCGATAACCGTTACGCGAGCAAGGACTCACGCTACAACCAGGATCAGCCAGGGAAGGGCTTCGTCTCTGAGTCGGAGATCGTTGGTCGGGCGTTTCTGTTGAACTGGCCGCTCGACAGGTTTAGCTGGATGACGCGACCGGATGCAACGTTCACCGGGGTTGACGAGGCCCGTGCCGAGTAGCGCTGCCTCGCCCAGTAAGGATCCGACGCTCGAGGTCGAACTCGCCGCCTTTGCGGCGGGGGCCGAACTCGTCATCGGACTCGACGAGGTTGGCCGTGGCGCGATCGCGGGGCCTGTCGCAGTGGGGGCGCACGCCGTGCCCCTGGGTGTCGAGGCGTTTCCCGAGGGGCTCCGGGATTCGAAGCTGCTCAGCGAAAAGAAGCGCGAGGCGATTGCTCCGCTCGTGAGCGAGTGGGGGCCCGGGGCTGTCGGCTTCGCGACCGCCGACGAGATTGACGAGCACGGGATCACCGCGATGCTCGGTGAATCGGCCCGCCGTGCGCTGCTTGAATTGCATACGGCTGGGGTGTCAGTCGACCGAGCCCTCATCGTGCTTGATGGATCACATGATTGGCTGAGCCCGGTACTGCGTGCCCCGCTGAATGTCGTCACCCGGGTCGGTGCGGACCGCGCGTGTGCGAGCGTCGCCGCGGCGTCGGTACGTGCAAAAGTGGCCCGCGATGCGGTGATGCGCGCCGCACACGAGGATCACCCGCACTACGGGTGGGCTTCGAACAAGGGCTATGGCGCTGCAGCGCACTACGCAGGGATAGCTGAGCACGGGCTCACAGGCTTTCACCGCAAGACATGGATCAAGTAGCGCGTCTCGACTGCACCGCTCGCCCCGTCGGAGCATTGTTGCCCGCGGCCAGCGGGTAAGCTTGAACCCGTGAGTACACGCACCATTTCGGCTGATGCTCCCATCGGCGTATTCGACTCGGGCGTTGGGGGCCTCACGGTCGCACGAGCGATTCGAGATCAGCTGCCGAACGAGTCGATCCTGTACGCAGCCGACACCGCGCACACCCCCTACGGGCCGCGGCCCATTGCCGAGGTTCGCGAGCTCGCGCTCGGCATCCTCGACGGTCTCGTTGAGTCGGGGGTGAAGATGCTTGTGATCGCGTGCAATACGGCCTCCGCCGCCGTGCTTCGCGACGCATACGAAAGGTACGACGTACCAGTCGTTGAGGTCATCGGGCCGACAGCGCGGAGTGCGCTCTCGATTACCCGCAACGGCAAGATTGGATTGATCGGCACGACTGCGACGATCGAGTCGGGCGCCTACAACGAGCATTTTGCGGCGAGCCCCGAGGTGACGCTCAGCTCGCAGGCGTGCCCCCGTTTCGTCGAGCTCGTGGAAGCCGGGCAGACGAGTGGCCCGGAGACCCTGCGCGTCGCCGAGCAGTACCTTGCGCCACTGATTGCGAACAATATCGATACCCTCGTGCTTGGATGCACTCACTACCCGTTCTTGCGCGGAGCGCTTCGGCAGGTGGTTGGGCCGGGAGTTGCACTCGTGTCGAGCGACATCGAGACCGCGAATCTTGTCTTCGAGAAGCTTACCGAGCACCACCTGCTGCGGGATCCGAAGGGCGGGCCGCCTACTATTCGGTACGAGACGACTGGCGGCGACACGAGCGAGTTCGTTCGGCTCGCGAAGCGGATGCTTGGCATCGGCGGTGACTCGCTTGGCCCGATCGTTCACGGCACGGCTCCTGTCGTTGCCCAGCGACCGCAGGTGGACGATTCGCCCTAACCGATGAGCGCTGCTGCGGCGCACCGGCCGCGCATGACATGCCTCGACAGGCAGCCACGTTGCCATGTGGTCGCCACTCGCCACGATAGAACCAACTGTTCGGAGGAAACATGACCGAGATTACCCGCGTTGATGGACGCACCCCGGGCCAGATGCGCCCAGTCTCGATTGAGCGCGGCTGGAGCGCGCAGGCCGAGGGATCCGCGTTGATTTCTTTCGGAAACACGAAGGTACTCTGCACCGCCTCGTTTACACCGGGCGTTCCACGTTGGCTCATGGGCAAGGGCACCGGCTGGGTCACAGCCGAGTACTCGATGCTGCCACGGTCGACAAACGAGCGCATGCAGCGCGAGTCTGTCCGTGGCAAGATCGGCGGGCGCACGCACGAGATCTCCCGTCTCATCGGGAGGAGCCTGCGCGCGATCATCGACACGAAGGCGCTCGGCGAGAACACAGTCGTCATCGACTGCGACGTGCTGCAGGCTGACGGTGGTACCCGGACCGCATCGATTACGGGCGCATACGTCGCCCTCGCCGACGCCGTTGAGTGGGCTCGCGCGAACGGGCACATCGCCCGCAACGCGAAGCCGCTCATCGACACAGTCGCGGCAGTCTCCGTCGGCATCGTCGACGGCGTACCTGTGAGCGACCTGAACTACATCGAAGACTCGGGGGCCGAGACCGACATGAACGTTGTTGTCACGGGCGCAGGGGACTTCGTCGAGGTCCAGGGCACGGCAGAGGGTTCGCCCTTTAACCGGGCCGAGCTGAATTCGCTGCTCGACCTCGCACTCCTGAGCACGTCTGAGCTCGCCGCACTGCAGCAGGGCGCGCTCGCCGAGTAGGTCTCGTCGTACGGCGAACCATTTTGATGGCCGTGCGCTGCCGGGGAACAGCGCGCGGAAGTAATGTTTGGAGCTACCAATGTCACGTACCCTTGTTCTCGCATCACACAACGCCAACAAGCTCATCGAGCTGCGGGCGGTCCTTGAGCCACTGATCCCAGGGATCGAGCTCGTCGGCTACGACGGACCCGAGCCAGTTGAGGACGGGCTGAGTTTCGAGGCGAACGCACTATTGAAAGCCCGTGCCGCGGCAGCGCACACGGGCTTGCCCGCGCTCGCGGACGATTCTGGCATCGCTGTCGAGGTGCTCGGCGGCAGCCCCGGAATCTTTTCCGCGCGTTGGGGCGGGCACGCCCGAAACGACAAGGCGAACGTCACCCTGCTGCTCGAGCAACTCTCCGATATCGCAGAGGAGCACCGCGGAGCCGGCTTCGTGTGTGCCGCAGCACTGGTGACCCCTGACGGGTCAGAGGTGTGCGAGCTTGGCGTCTGGCAGGGGTCGCTGCTCACCGCGCCGGTCGGTGAGAACGGCTTTGGCTACGATCCGATCTTCATGCCGGAGGGAGAGCGCCGCTCGGCAGCAGAGATGCGGCCCGAGGAGAAGAACCTCGTGTCGCATCGAACTCGAGCGTTTACGCAGCTTGCGCCTGCAATTGCTGCGCTTTTCGCTGACACCGAGTAATTCGTCGCTGACGGCTGAGGTTCTCACACCGCAATCGGGGCGCAGTATGACTGAGGCCCTAGCCAAGCGATACACTCTGCTCAGAATCGTTTGAGCGCGCCAAGCGCAAGTGCAAAGGTGGTTTCCTGTGGTGCAACCGAGTGGTGGCCTCGTTCGGCCTGACGTTTCCGAGGCTGACGCAACCGCGATAGCGAGCGATCACTACGGCGTTGACGTCGTGGCTCGTGAGCTCGGGAGTAACCAAGACCGAAACTTCGTTCTCGAGGCAGCGGACGGATCGCGCACTGTGCTGCGTGTCGACCACCCAGTATTCGAGGAGTCGGCACGTGAGGCTCAGCACCTCGCGCTCGACGCATACCGTGCAGCTGGTGTTGCCGTTCCCAGCGTGCTCCCAGGCCTCAACGGCGACCTCGTCCAGCGCTGGGGCGAGTTTGCCGTGCGCCGCAGCGAGTTTGTCGCGGGCGGGTCGCTTGTCGACTGCGGGTACCTCGCGCCAGTAGTGATCCGCGAGTTCGGGGCGCTCGCCGCTGCATCGGTGAACGCCCTCGCTGGGCTCTCGCACGAAGGGCTTGAGCGTTCGCACATGTGGGACATGCGTGTAGCTCACGAGCACACGTTGAAGCTCGCGACGGCAATCACTGACGAGGGGCTCCGCGAGCGAGTGCTCGCAGCAGCCACCGAGGCGCAGGCATCGCTTGATCTCGTCGCAGCCGAACTCCCTGTGCAGGCGATCCACGGGGACCTTACCGACGACAACGTCGTCGGTGTGGTGGGCGACGACTCACGCGTTCACCCCGAGACAGTGCTCGATCTTGGCGACCTCTCGTACGGCTGGCGCATCGCAGAGCTTGCAGTCACACTCTCGTCGCTGTTGCACCACGACGCCGCCCGCCCAGTCCGTGTGCTCGATGCCGTGAGCGTTTTCAACGAATCGGCGCCGATCGCCGAGCCCGAGGCGCGCGCCCTCTGGCCGCTCGTTGTGCTTCGCTCGGCGCTGCTCGTCGCGAGCGGCTGGCGCCAGCTTGAGATCGACGGAGACAACGATTACGCCCGGGATCGTATCGCGGGCGAGCAGGCGATCTTCGACGCTGCGACCCGCTTTCCGCAGACCGAGATGACTGAGCAGGTGCTCGCGCTTCTCGGCTTTATCGGACAGCCTGGCGGCGGCGGCCTCCAGCTGCAGGCGGCCGTCGCGGTAGCGCCTCCGGCGGCGGGCGAACCACAGCCACCGCTGCGTGCGCTGTTGCCTGACCTGTCAGGCGAGGTCGTCGTGCTCGACCCCGGTGTGGAATCCGACGCCCTCGACGCCGGGAAGTGGCTCGCCACTGAGATTGAGCAAGATCTCGTTGACGATGCGTTCGTCACCGGGGCGGCAGCCGCTGTGTTTCCATACGGTGTCTACAGGCTCACCCGGGCAGCGATCGACGCCGTCGATGGCGCTCCGACTTGGCCGATCGGCACCGAGGCGTGGATTGCACCGGGCGTCGCAACGACAGTTGCCGCACCTGTCGCAGGCACCGTCGTGACGGCGACCACTCGCGGGCTCCTCATCGACGCCGGCGATGGCTGGTTCCTCTCTATCGACGGCGCGGTTCCGACGGTTGCTGCGGGTTCGAAGGTCGGCACGGGCGACACCGTTGGCGAGCTCGGCGCATCTGACGACCCGCGTGCCATCGCGGTGATGCTGTGCCGTGCAGACGCGGTGTCGGGGCTCGCCCCCGCGATCCTCGATATTGACGGGCCAGCGCCTGGCCGCGCACAGTTCGTCGCGCCGGAGCGTGTCGCTGCTTGGCGGCGCCTCACGCAGGATCCTGCCCCGCTGCTCTCGCTCGCGCCCCTTTCGCAGCGCGATGAGGCAGGCGACGAACTGGCTCGCCGGGCGCAGATCTTCGCGAGCGCGCAGGAGCGCTACTACGAGAGCCCGATGCAGATCGAGCGCGGTTGGCGGCATCACCTTGTCGACACGACCGGGCGCACATACGTCGACATGGTGAACAACGTGACCGGTCTCGGCCACGGCCACCCGGGCGTGGCCGACGCGATGAGCCGTCAAATCAGGATCCTGAACACGAACTCCCGCTTCCTGTACCGCGAGCTCGCCGAGTACAGCGAGCGACTCCTTGCGCTCCTCCCAGCGGACTCGGAACTCGACACTGTGCTGCTCGTGAACAGCGGCTCCGAGGCGGTCGACCTGGCGCTCCGCCTCGCCCAAGCCGCGACAGGCCGCAAGACCGTTGTTGCGCTGCGCGAGGCCTACCACGGCTGGACTATGGCGAGCGACGCGGTCACCACGAGCGCCTACGACAACCCATACGCGCTTGAAAACCGCCCTGACTGGGTGCACGTCGCCGACGTGCCGAATCGTTTCCGCGGCACGTACCGCGGCGAGGCCGGGGACGCTACGGTCGGGGCTCGGTACGCCGCTGACCTCGGGAACGACCTCGACGAGCTCGCGCGTGACGGGCGAGAGGTCGCAGCCTTCATCTGCGAGTCAGTGCTTGGCAATGCCGGCGGCGTGCTGCTGCCAGACGGTTACCTGCGCGACGCGTACGCGCGAGTGCGTGCGGCGGGCGGGCTCTGCATTGCGGATGAAGTGCAGGTTGGCTTTGGCCGAATGGGCTCATCGTTCTGGGGCTTCGAGCAGTCAGGCGTCACCCCAGACATTGTGACGATCGCCAAGCCCATGGGCAACGGCTTCCCGATCGGTGGCGTCATCACCTCAAAGAAGATCGCCGACGCGCTTGCGAGTCAGGGGCAGTTCTTCTCGTCGGCTGGCGGCAACCCGCTGTCGTGCCGCGTCGGCATCGCAGTGCTCGACGCAATGCGCGACGAGCAGCTGCAGCAGAACGCGGCGACTGTCGGCGAACGGCTCGCATCCGGCTTCCGCGAGCTTGCCGACCGCCATGACATCGTCGGCCCGGTTCACGGAGAGGGCCTGTACCTTGGCGTCGAGCTTGTGCGCGACCGCGCCACGATGGAGCCCGCGACCGCTGAGGCCGCGGCCATTTGCGAGCGCCTGAGGGAACTCGGCGTCGTCGTGCTCACGACGTCTGAACGATCAAATGTGTTGAAGGTGAAGCCGCCTTTGACCCTCAGCACGGAGAGTGCGGACTTCATGGTTGCGCAGCTCGACAGGGTGCTCACCGAGGGCTGGTAGGGGAGCGGCCGCGCAGCCCTTCGACCCAGGCGTCAGTCTGTGCCGGCGACTTAAGCCTCACGAGGGTCAAGTGAGGGTTTCGCTCCAGTGCAGCGGGCATTCGCTCACGCCAGTTGTTGCGCGTCTTGCGCTGCCAGGCGAGGATGTTCTTTTCGGGGTCGCGGTCGAAAAGGCGGAGAAGAGATCCCTCGCGGTTGCCGTTCCACAGTTCCGCGCGCGTGACGCTCCGTGAGACGGTGCGCCGAATGAGCCTCCTGCGCGCCACCCGCCATGGATAGTCGAGCCACACGGCGAGCTGCGCGCGCGGTTCAAGAATGCCGCCTGCTCCTTTGCTCGTGTATTGCCACTCGGTGACCCACCGCTCGGTCGAAGCAAACTTGGCGACGTCGTCGAGAAACGTCTCTCTCGGCACCCAATCGGGGCCGTGGTAGAGGCTATCGAGCTCGACGTGGGTGAGGTCCCATGCTCCGGCAAGACGCCTGGCGAGTGTCGTCTTGCCGGAGCCAGTGAGGCCAGCGATGAGCACGCGATCAAACGGCCCCATCGGGAGCGAGGAGGGAGAGTCTGTCATGGCAAACCTCGCCGACAGCGGCGGCTACAGCCCGAGCACAGTGCGTGCGATGAGGAAGTAGATGATGAGGCCGAGTGCGTCAACAAACGTCGAAATGAACGGGTTGGAGAACACAGCTGGGTCGACCTTCACCGCGCGGGCGAGGAGCGGCATGCACCCGCCGACGGCGGCCGCGAGCGTGCAGACCGCGAGCAGGGTGAGGCCGATAACGAGCCCGATCTGGGGCGAGAAGGCGACCGCGGCAATGGCAAAGCCGAGCGCTCCAAGCAGCAGGCCAAGCATCGCACCAGTGCGCAGCTCGCGGGTGAGTACCCGCCAGAAGTCGCGCGACCCGACGTCGCCAAGCGCGAGCGCACGGGTGACTGTGGTGGCGGCCTGGTTGCCTGTGTTGCCGCCTGTCCCGATGAGCAGGGGGACGAACAGCGCGAGCACTGTCACCTGCTCAATCGTCGCCTCAAACACCGACAGTACTTGCACGGTGAGCGTCGCGCCGACCGCGAGCACAAGCAGCCAAATAACGCGTGACCGCACGAGCGCGCCGACAGGGGTTGAGAGATAGGGGCGACGCAGTGGTTCGGTGCCGCCCTGGCGCGCGGCGTCCTCGCTCTCCTCGAGTTCGAGGATCCGGATCGCATCATCGATTGTCAGCATTCCGACGAGACGATTCTCGAGGTCGACGATCGGCAGGGCGAGCAGCCCGCGGTCGGCGCAGCGCCTCGCGGCCTGCTCGGCTTTCTCAACCGCTTCGGCGGTGTGTACCTGGCTCATCATGTCAGAGACAACAGTCGGACCGTCTGCGGCGAGCAACTCCCGCAGGCTCACGACTCCAACGACGTGCCGCGAGTCGTCGAGCACAGGAATTGTGTAGACAGTCTCTGCGTCGTCAAGGCGTCCACGCACGCGCTCAAGCGTCTCGGCCACGGTGAACGACGCGCGCGTCGACACGTATTCGAGCGACATGCGCCGACCGACGCTGCCTTGCGGGTAGCCCAGGAGCGCAGAGGTGAGCACGCGTTCTTCCTCGGGGAGGCCACGCAGAAGCCTCGTCGCGAGGGCAGCAGGTACCTCGTCCAGTAGCCACAGCCTGTCGTCGTGGTCGAGGTCGACGAAGAGCTGGGCGACCTCGGCGTCTTGGAGTCCGTGTAGCAGGTCGCTCTGCAGCGCCGGATCGAGGATCTCGAAGACCTCAGCCGCCTTGTCCTTCGGTAGCAGGCGGTACACGACGGCACGCTGTTTGTCGCTCAGTCGCTCGAACACCGGAATGATGTCTTGGGCGTGCAGCGGTTCGAGCTCGCGAGTAATCGCGCTGAGATCGCGTGCCGCGTACAGCTGGGTGATGCTGTCGACGAGCTCGTCCTGCGTCTTGGGCTGCGGGGTCTGCTGTGGGGTCTGCTGTGTGGTCGTCATGGCGTAGCTCCTTGGCTGCGAGCGCACGCGCGCCAACTCAGCGCGCGCGAATGAGAATGCGGGCGCCGTACACTGTGGCGGCACCCGTGATGGAGCCGGACGGCGAGAATGCAGCTACGCAGTAAGAAGCGCGAAGCGAGCGAACGCGATATCCGGCCGAGGACTGCAACTGTCACTTGTCACGGAATATCACCTCACTTCGGTCGAAGACTTCATGTGGGGAGCTTGAGGCTGCCCGCACGAACCCTATCAGCGGACGGCCCCGTCCACAAGGCGAGATGCTGGCGTCGCTGAAGTTCTGTCAGCTACGCGTCAGTGCGCCTCTCGCGCACGTAGAGCTGACGGCGCACGGATGCGACAAGCGCGCCATCCTCGCCAATGATTGGAATCTCGAACCAGCGCAACACCTTCGCGCCCCCAGCGGCGGCCTCTCGCAGCTCAGTGACCGTGGCCGCTGGCATCTCGACTGTTGCGTAGACTGAGCCACGCCCGGGGGAGACGAACTCGATCTCGGCAGCCTTGTCCCACACCACGTACCCAGGGCCGAGCTGATTGATCGTCATGATGACGAGAAACGGGTCGAGCATCGAGAACAGCGAGCCGCCGAAAGCCGTGCCCATGTAGTTGGCGTTCTCTTCGGTGACGTCCATTCTGAGCTCCGCGCGGGTGAAATCATCGGCGAGCTCAACGACAGTGACACCCTGCGTCTTGAGCGTCGGCCAGCTGTTGAACCCCTCGCGGTGCGCTGCTGCGTTCTGGCCGTTGAGATCTATGCGGCTCATTGTGACTCCTTCGTCTGTGATTGCGCCACCTGGGCGGTTTCCTCTAGCCAACACGAATTTCGTCGGATGCGGTGGATGTTTGTGCCTGAGCACACGCGTGAGCGTGGCTCGGCTCGCGTCGATGCGTGCGGTATGCACAGCCGTGCGCAGTGCTTTGGGAACGTCCCGCACAGGATCGGCTTGGCCGCCGCTATCCTGGTTCCGTGACGGCACTCATCTGGTTTCGCGACGATCTTCGGCTCACCGACAACGCCGCGTTGCGGGCAGGCAGCGCCGATTCGGGTGGAATCGTCGCCCTGTACGTGCTTGACGAGGAGAGCCCCGAGATGCGGCCGCTTGGGGGCGCCGCACGGTGGTGGCTGCACGAGTCGTTGAGCAGACTGCGAGAGAGTCTCGCGGTGCACGGTGTGCCGCTTGTGCTCAGGCGAGGCCCGGCCGAGCGTGTCGTCCAGGAAGTCGTCGAGCAGGCACAGGCCGATCGTGTCTACTGGAACCGGCGCTACGGTGACGAGCGAGCCCTCGACGCTCGGCTTAAAACTGCCCTCCGGGAACGCGGGGTCGCAGCTCAGTCGTTCCAAGGTGGGATCCTGTTTGAACCATGGACAGTGCTCACCGGAAGTGGCGGCCCATACCGCGTGTACACGCCGTTCTGGCGGGCCTGCCTTGCGGCGCCCTCCCCGGCGCCGCCCGAGCCTGCGCCCGAACGCCTTCGCGCGAGCGACGCGACACTGGTCAGCGATGTACTTGAGCATTGGGAGCTCCAGCCAACCTCTCCAGACTGGGCTGGTGGCCTCGCGGAGCGTTGGGAACCGGGGGAAGAGGCCGCACTCGCTAAGCTCGATCGATTTCTCACTGAACGAGCTGCCGGGTACGAGGCGGGTCGTGACACCCCTGCCCTCGACGTCGGGTCCGAGCTCTCACCGCACCTCCGCTGGGGCGAGATCAGCCCCCGCACGGTCTGGCATCGGACGCTTGAATCGGGCGTCAGCGCCGGCGGTTTCTTGTCGGAGCTCGGGTGGCGAGAGTTCGCCTCGTACACTGCCTTTCACAACGGGCGGCTGCACGAGCGCGGACTCAATGCGCAGTACGACGGTTTCCCGTGGCGTGCATACGACTCACATGCAGTGGGGGCGTGGCGGCGCGGCGAGACCGGGTTCGGGCTCGTCGACGCCGGGATGCGTGAACTGTGGCAGACGGGGTTCATGCACAACCGGGTTCGAATGGTGGCGGCCTCGTTTCTCACGAAGAATCTCCTCACGGACTGGCGAGTTGGAGAAGCCTGGTTCTGGGACACACTTGTCGACGCAGACGCAGCGAGCAACCCATTCAACTGGCAGTGGGTTGCGGGCTGTGGTGTCGACGCTGCGCCGTACTTTCGCATTTTCAACCCCGCGACGCAGCAGAAGAAGTTTGACGCCTCGGGGGAGTACGTGGATCGCTGGGCGCCTGAAAGTATTATGCTGCCCGAACTCGTCGACCTGCGCGAGACCAGACTGCGCGCGCTCGCGGCATACGAGTCGATACGGGGTGCGTCGCGGGAGCGGTGAGCTGATCGTCAGGGTGTCAGGGCGTCAGCCCGTTAGCCCGTCAGTCCGCAAGCGCGGCGCGGACGGCGTCCGCTGCGTGTGCGTGCGTGAACTCGAATCCTGAGCTGAGCAGTGCCTCCGGCCGAACGTCTGCGTCACTAAGCAGCAGCGAGTCTGCGGCGTCACGCCCGAGACCAAGCCGCAAAGCCCAGGCGGGCGCGGGGAGCACGTAGGGGCGGCGCAACTCGGCAGCGATCGCCTCTCCGATAACGTTCGCGCTCGCGGGCGTGGGGCCGGTGAGGTTAACAGGGCCCGTCAGCTGGTTGTCGATGATGTGGCGGATCGCGCGCACTTCGTCGGCGAGCGATATCCATGGCCAAATCTGCCCGCCGCCACCGAGCGGCCCACTGAGACCGAGCCGAGTGAGGAGCACGAGCGGTTTCAGGACACCTTTCCGGTGGATGATTGGGGCGGTGCGGAGCAGCGCCACCCGTGCGCCGGGGCCAGCCTCCAGGGCAGCCGACTCCCATTCGGCACTGAGGTCGGCGAGAAACGTGTCGCCGCGTTCAGCATGCTCGGTGAGCACTTCGCGGGGCCTATCTCCGTAGAACCCGACCGCCGAAGCCGAGACGAAGAGCGGCGCGTCGGCGCCAAGCTGCGCGACTGCGGCGGCAATTGTGGCCGTCGGAGTGAGTCGTGAGCTGCGCAGTACCTCGCGGTAGCGGCGCCCCCAGGGCAACCGCCCGATGCTTGCGCCGTTGAGGTTCACCACTGCTCCGGCACCGGCGAGGACCGCGGGATCAAGCTGGCGCTCACCGGGGTGCCACTGCACCTCTCCAGCGTGTGCGGGCTCACGCCGGACGAGCCGCGTGACGGCGACGCCGTCGGCGCGCAGCGCGTCGACGAGTGCGGAGCCCACGAGACCCGACGACCCTGTGACAACGATTCGAGATGTGGCGCTCATTGCTTCCCCTGTTTCCCCTGTAGGTGTGCGAACCATGGCGCGGCGAGCTCTGGACCGGCCGGGTCCGCCTCTGGCCCGTTAGCCTCGGGTGAGTTCACGGTGGCCTCCGTAACGTCGTGGTGCTGTCAAGCGTAGCTGCCCTGGGCTGCGGAAGCGACAGCGCCCCGCCGCGACGACTGTCGGGGTGGGGCGGTGTCGATACGGCCGCGATCGCGTGCTACCTATGCCGCGACCCCCGCCGCTCCGGCGCCCGCGTGCGAGCGCGCGACGGCCTTGTGAAGCGCAACGAAGAACACGATCATGCCGGCGGTGAGGAGCATGTGGCCAAGACCCGCGATACCGGAGATCATCTTCGAGGACTCCTCACCGAGCACGGTGAGGCTGCCATGCCAGATGAGCATTGCTGACGTGAGCACGACGCCAGCGTTGTAGAGCCAGAAGAACCAGGCGAACAGCTTTGGTGTCGCGCTGAGCGCGAAAGTCTTCTCGAGAGCTAGCGCGATGAGCAGCACGATGAACCCGAGCGTGAGCAGGTGGGTGTGCGCGAGTCCAAGCTGAGTGAACTGCCCCTCTGGGAAGTCATTCAACTTGGTGAACTCGCGGTAAAACAGGCCGGAGGTGACTCCGATAAGCATGTAGATGAACGCAGCATTGAGGAGTTTCTTCATGGTGGTGACCTTTCAACTGTTGGTGATCGATTGGCTGGGAAAAGAGTTGGTGCGGACGGTTTCGGGCGCGCTCGCACATCCCTCCCGTGCACCAGGGAGGGCGAGGGATATCGCGGCTAGATCAGGCCGGTTTCTTGCGCGAGGTGAATTGCGCGGGCTCTGCTATCGACGTCGAGCTTCGTGAAGATGTGGGCGACGTGACTTTTGACTGTCGCCTCGGTCACGAACAGCGCCCGCGCGATTTCCTTGTTTGCGGCGCCTGTCGCGAGCAGCCGCAGCACCTCGACCTCGCGGTCGGTGAGCTTCGGAAGCGGATCTCGCATGCCTTTGATCACGCGCGAGGCGATGTCTGGGGTGAGGAACATGTCGCCGGCCGCGGCGCGTTCGATTCCTTCGACGATGACCTCGGGTGCGACGTCTTTCAGTAGGTACCCTGCAGCGCCAGCTTCGATGGCTCCGAGAATTTCGGCGTCGCGGTCGAACGTGGTGAGCATCAGCACCGCGGGTGCGGGGTCCAGCGCGCGGAGCGCCGCCGTGGTCTGGATCCCGTCGATCCCGTCGCCAAGCCGCAGGTCGCAAAGCACGACCTGGGGGCGAAGCTGGGAAGCGAGCGCCACCGCTGCCTCGCCTGTCGCCGCCTCTCCGACGACCACGACGCCGCCGCCGGTTGTCGTGACGCCAGCTGTCGTGACGCCAGCTGTCGTGACGCCAGCTGTTGTGACGCCAGCTGTTGTGACGCTGCTGTCGAGTACAGCGCGCAGCCCGCTGCGAACGACTGGGTGGTCGTCGACAAGAAGCACTGTGATGGTCATGCGGGTTCCTCGTCTCCTGGGTGAGTGCCTGCGGTGGCGCCTGTATCGGCGGCGCGGATTGGGAGGTAGGCCGAAAGTGCCGTGCCCTCGCCCGGGCCGCTTTCGACGTCGAGGCCGCCGCCGAGCTCGCGAAGCCGATTGCGCATGAAGCGCAGCCCGTAGCTCGATGCCCCGATGGTGGAACTCTGATCCCATTCAGCGACGTCGAAGCCGCGGCCGTCGTCGATGATATCCATGCGGACCGTATCGCCGGCGTCAATGAGGCTCACCACGACGCGGGTGGCGGCCGCGTGGAGCCGCACATTGGCGAGGGCGGACTGCGCGCTACGCAACAGGCCGACCTCGACTTCCGTTGGTAGCAGTGGCAGCGTCTCGTCCACGTGGAGTTCAACCGCTATGCCGGCCTCATCGCGGGCCCTGTCGAGGATGCGTTCGAGTGCAGCCGCGAGCGCGCCGTCTTCGAGCTCTGCTGGCAGCAACTCTGCGACGATCCTGCGAACATCGGCGAGACTATCGCCCGCGAGGCTCTCGACCTGTCTGAGGGAGAGCGCAGCGGCGGGATCTTCGGTGCGGCTGTTTGCGGCGTGAGCGATGAGGCGGATCGACGAGAGTGCCTGCGCGATAGTGTCGTGGATGTCCCTGGAGATACGCGTCCGTTCGGCGATCGCCCCGGCCTCCCGCTGGGCGACGGCGAGCTCGTCTTGCAGCTCAGACATCTCGGCCTGAGCGAGTTTCAGCGACGTCACGAGCCGCTCCCGCTCGGCCGCCTCGTGCAGCAGCTGGAGATAGCCTCGCGAGATCCCAAAGGCGAAGATGCCGCCGATCAGTGGACCGAACAGGTTCGCATAGCTCGTTGTTCCGTGGTGCAGGATCGGCGCGATCGCGACAACCGCGAACACGAACACTGAGAATGCGACGCCCCAACGCAGCGGAAGCAGATGCCCGGCGAGGAGCCACAGCAGGAATGCGAGCCAGACAAATTCGGGGGAGACCGCGACGGCGGCGATCCAGACCGCTGCGAACCCGACGAGCCACCACACGACGGCGTTTGGGCTCAGCGTCTTGCGCGGCAAGAACGTGCCGGCGGTGTGCCAGGCGAGTATCGCGAGCCCGGCGGTGATCGCCGCCGCGGCCGGGACACCGTCTCCGACTGCGCGGATCGCGCCGATGATCGTGAGCGCGAGGGCAATGAGGTGCTGGCCAACCTCCATCGCCCGCACCGTCGGCTCGGACGGTCGGCCGCTCGGCGCGTGCCCACGGGGTAGCGGTGCGTCTACGAGACTCATGGCTTCATTGTCTCGCGTGTCGCTGGTTTTCCGGGCAACCAGATCCGATCGCCGACGAGGGTGAAGAGCGCCGGCACGATGACTGTACGCACGACGAGGGTGTCGACGAGCACGCCGACGCCGACGATGAGCCCGAGCTGCCCGAGCGTCACGAGCGGCAGCACTCCGAGCGCCGCGAAGACGGCCGCGAGCACGATGCCGGCGCTCGTGATGACGCTTCCTGTGTGCGCGACTGCCTCGATCATGCCGTCGCGGGTGCCATGAACCTTCGCTTCTGATCGGGCACGGTGCACAAGGAAGATCGTGTAGTCGATCCCAAGCGCGACAAGGAATAGGAAGGCAAGCAGCGGCACCTGCAGGTCGAGCGCCTGCTGGCCGAACACGACCCGGCTCAGCCACGCGCCGGCACCGATTGCGGCGAGCGCGCTCGCGAGATTCACGACGAGCAGGATCGCGGGCGCCACGAGCGAACGCAGGAGGAACGCGAGCACGAGGAAGCTGATTGCAAGGACGAGTGGTGCGACGAGCAGGAGATCCTGCTGGCCGCCTGCGCGTGCATCGACGTCGGTGGCAACGGCTCCGCCGACGAGCGTGTCTGGAATGTCAGACACCGCTTCGCGAAGGTCGACGATCTGGGCGAGGCTCTCTTCGCTGCTTGGCGTGTACTCGCTTGTCACCATGATCTTCGAGAGCGTGCCGTCGGTACTTCCGCCGATCGGGTGGGCGCGCACCACACCATCAACGGCGCTTACTGCCGCAACGGTTTCTGGGGCTGTCGCCGTATGCGTCACGATGAAGATCGGTTGCGCCTCGCCTGCGGGGAAGTGCGCTGAGAGCGTTTCGAGGCCGCTCGCGGATTCTGAGCCACCTCGGAACTTGTCGACCTGGTCGAGTCCGACGGTGGTGCCGAAGAGAC
Source organism: Leucobacter aridicollis (assembly GCF_024399335.1). Taxonomy (NCBI): domain Bacteria; kingdom Bacillati; phylum Actinomycetota; class Actinomycetes; order Micrococcales; family Microbacteriaceae; genus Leucobacter; species Leucobacter aridicollis. The sequence goes on along the minus strand of NZ_CP075339.1, from coordinate 2,075,162 downwards.
CGGCGGCCATCACCGCGAGAAGAGCAAGGCCAGCAAGCAAACTCGCGATCGGGCGCCGGGAGACCCTCGTCGCGATCCCGCGCCACACGCCCTGGCGGGCCTGACGGGTCTCGCTGCCGGGAGCTGCGGGCCGGGGAACGAACGGCCAGAACACCTTCGGTCCGAAGATTGCGAGGAGCGGCGGCAACAGGAAGAGGACGGCGCCGAGTGCGATAACGAGTCCGATAGCCGAGGACACCCCGAGGCCGTGGTTGCCAGGAATGACGGCGAGAATGAGGGTCGCGAGCGCAGCAACGACTGTGACGTTCGAGGCGAGGATCGCGGGCAGCGTCTTCCGCCACGCAGTGCTGAGGGCGGCCCGGTGATCGTCGATTCGCAGCAGCTCCTCACGGTAGCGCGAGATGAGCAGTAGGGCGTAGTTCGTGCCTGCGCCGAAGACAAGCACACTGATGATGCCAGCATCAAACTGCAAGTTCCACGCGGCGCCTGCGGCTGCGGTAACGCGACCGGCAAGTCCGTCGGCGAGCGCGACGACGATGAGCGGCACGAGCCACAGCACTGGAGAGCGATATGTCACGATGAGCAGCACCGCGACGATCAGGATCGTGACGAGCAGGAGCGTGAAGTCGGCACCCTCGAACGCGGCGGCGATGTCGGCGCCGAAGGCCGGGCCCCCGGTGACCTGCAGCGTGACGCCGGAGATCGCGTTGCCTGCGAGCTCGGCCCGAATATCGCTGATCACCTTGGCGGTGTCGGTATTCGTCTCACCGACGGTGATGGGCGTGACGAGTAGAGCCGCCTTGCCGTCATCGCTCACCATCGGCCCTGTCGGTTCGGCGGAGGCATGAATCTGCAGCACAGGCAACAGCGCTGACAGCGCTTGAGTGTCGGCTGCCGTGAGTGCGCCGCCGTCGCCACGTTCCGCGACGACGAGCACTGACTGCTGATCGGCGCCCGGGAACTCGGCGAGCAGTTCGCTCACGCGAGTCGATTCCGAGTCGTCTGGGGCCTGCGCGTTTCGCGCGGGGGCCTTCGCGCTCCCGAACACGCCGAAAAGTGCTACGAGAACGAGCAGCACCACACTGAGCGAGATCCACGCCCCACGGCGTGAGGTGAGGGCGTCTGAAAACCGTCTGCGAGGTGAGCTGTCATCCATACCCCCAACTTCACCAGTGCGCGCGGGTTCAGGCATCGGGGGCGAGGCTGAACTCTGTGTCATCCAAAAGGATGATGCTTGTCGCGGCTGTCCCGAGGTGCTGGGGCAGCGGCGGGCCACCCAAATGCAGCTCGGCAGCATCGGGTGGCCCGCGTCGTTGAGCCCGCTGAACTGGAATCCCGTTGGGCCCGCCTGCCCGCGCTAGATTGCGAGCGCGAGATCGTCGAGGTCGTGCACAGACCTCCCCTCGGCGAGCGCGGCCTCGTATGCCTGCAGACGTTGCATATCAATCTGCGTGTTTGTGGTCCCACGCCTCCAATACCCAAAGACCGCGACATCATCTTTCGCGAGGCCGTTGTCGTTGCGGAAGAACGATCTGACAGCTCTCATCTCGTCACGCTCACCGGCGCCCCAGACAACGACCTTGTCTGGGTGTGGCAGCGTCGCAAGCTCGTCGGCGAAGCCCGTACCCGGCGCAACCCGCGTGAGGGTGAGGCCCGGGAGCGCCGGGAGCTCGGAGAACGCGTGCTCATCGCTCGTGGCGACCCACCCGCGCCCGGTGAGCCCTTGGTCGGCCTGATCCAGAATCGCGAACAGCGCTGGGATCGAGGTTGCGTCGGCGAAGATGACGACATCGCGGCCGCCAGTTTCTGGGATATCGAAGTGCGGACGCGGCCCGCCAAACTTCACGGTGTCACCAACCTTGAGCGTGTCGAGCCACAGCATCATCGGGCTCGTGGCGCCGTGGCGCACGACATCGACTTCAATGGTGCCCGCCACCACATTGGCGGAGCGGACCGTGTAGACCCGCGTTGCGCTCTCGAAGCGCTCGTCGAGATAGAAGCGGATTGCGACGTTGGGGCGTACCCAGTTCGGCTCGGCGGCTAGGTCAGGGATACTGACGACGACTCGCGCAAGCTCGGGGGTGACGTCGGCGAACGATTCGATCGTCGCTGTGCCGAGCTGGAGGCCGCGGTTGTGGTCCTCTGACTGCGTCGCTGGGGAGGTGACGAGCTGCGACGTGCCTGTCGCGGCCCTCGTGTCATGGGTGTCGGTCATGCTGGCTCCTGTTCTGCCGCGATTGGCTCGCGGCGTGGTGATTGTCGAAAAGTGCGTGGTGGGTAAGTGTGTTGCCGGGAGGTCTGTGGTCGGGAAGTCTGTGGTCGAGGAGCGTGCGTGCGGGTGTCGCGTGGCACGACGAGCGGTCGGCCCGTCTCTGGGTCTTCGATGACGAGTGCCTCAAGCTCAAATACATCCCTGAGAAGTGCAGGCGTGATGAGTGAATCGGGCGGCCCCTGCGCGACGATCTCGCCTGCGCGCATCGCGACGATGTGGGTCGCGTAGCGCGCGGCAAGGTTCAGGTCGTGCAGCACGGCGACGAGCGTGCGGCCCGCAGCATGCAGCCGCGAACAGAGATCGAGCACGTCGACCTGGTGAGAGATGTCAAGATACGTTGTCGGCTCGTCGAGCAGCAGGATCGGCGTCTCCTGCGCGAGTGCCATCGCGAGCCAAGCGCGCTGCCGTTGGCCACCGCTGAGCTCCTCGACGAGACGCTCAGCGTGCGCTGTCATCTCGACCTCTGCGAGTGCCCGCGTGACGGCATCGTCGTCGGCCGTGCTCCACTGTCGAAGGATGCTCTGGTAAGGATTTCGGCCGCGGGCGACGAGGTCTGAGACAGTGATCGCGGTCGGGGATGCTGGGGCCTGCGCCAGGGTGCTGATGCGCCGCGCGACATGCTTGGTGCGGACTCCAGCGAGGTCTGCACCATCGAGGGTGACCGCCCCGCCTCGGGGCTTCAGCATCCGCGATAGGGCGCGAAGCAGCGTCGACTTGCCGCAGCCATTCGGTCCGATGATGACTGTGAAGCCTTCGGGCGGCACTTCGAGGGAGAGCCCCCTGACGATGGTGTGGCGACCGTATCCGAGCTCGAGATCTGTGGCAGCGAGGCCGTGAGCGGTGGACGATGAAGTGGGATTACGTGACATAGTGAGGTTCCGTTCAGATGCGCCGGGCAAGCAGCCACAGCAGGTAGAGGCCGCCGAGCAGGCTCGTGACGAGGCCGACAGGTGTGCGCATGCCGACGTCGAGATTCTGCGCGAGCAGGTCAGCGCCGGTGAGAAGCACCGCGCCAACGACCGCGGAGAGTCCGACAAGCACGCCAGGCACCGGCGCGAGGTGACGCGCGATGTGGGCGGCCGCAAACGCGATAAATGCGATCGGGCCGGCGACGGCGACGGCAGCGGCTGCGGCGACGACCCCGACGATGAGGGCAACGAACCGGATTCGCTCGACGCGTACGCCGACGCTGTGCGCAGCGTCATCGCCCATCTCCATGAGGGCGAGGCTTCGCCCGAGTGTGAGCAGGAGGGGAGCGACGAGCGCGAGCGCCGCGATCGCGACAGCGGCATGAAGCCAACCCCGGCCCAGCAGTGAACCGGCGCTCCAGAGCTGCGCGACCATCGCGTCGTTGATGTCTGCGCGCGCGATCAGCAGCGACGAGAACGCGCTCACGACAGCGCCAACGCCGATGCCAACAAGTACGAGCCTGAGCCCGCCGGTCACGCCGTCGCGGCGGGCCAGGAAATAGACAGCGAAGGCGGTGATAACCCCGCCGATGATCGCAGCCGCTGCCGTCGCGAGCATGCCACCGCCGAACACGACGATTTGAAGTACCGCGCCTGTGGCAGCACCAGACGTGAAACCGATGATGTCGGGAGAACCGAGCGGGTTTCGAGACAGCGACTGGAACACGGCGCCGCTCATGCCGAGCAGTGCGCCAACAGCGGCCGCCGTGAGCGCGCGAGGCAGGCGCCTGCCGAGCACCGAGCGGGTGAGCGACGGCTTCGCCTCGCCTGACAGGACGGCGACGAGGTCGCCGGCGTCGAGCGGAATCGTTCCGATCATGAGAGAGGCAATGATCCCGGCACCAAGCACCGCGGCCGCGATGAGGCCGACGGTGACAATGCGCGGCCGGATCCGGATCGAGAAGTCGCCGACTCGGAGCGTGCGGCCCGAGACTACAGTCACAGTGCAGCAACCTTTCGTGAACGAACGAGGGCGACGAACAACGGTCCGCCAAAGAGCGCGGCGGCGACGCCTGTCTGCAATTCGGCCGGTGCGACGACGACACGGCCGAGCGTGTCAGCAATGACGAGCAGGGTCGCGCCGAGCAGCATCGCCGTCGGGAGCAGACGGCGATGCTCGTTTCCGGTAAAGAACCTCGCGACGTGCGCGGAGCCGAGCCCGATGAAGCCGATCGGCCCAGCCGCGGCCGTCGCAGCCCCAGCGAGAAGCACGACCGCGACGGCCGCACCGATCCTGGCGCCAAGAGCGCTCGTCCCGAGCCCCGTCGCGACGTCATCGCCGAGCGTGATCGCGTTGAGCGGGGAGATCAAGGCGAGACTGAGCACAATTCCGACGGCGACGAACGGCAGCACAGTGAACGCGACACCAAAGTCGCGGCCCTGCAGCGAACCGATCGCCCAGAACCTGAAACTATTGAAGGCAGCATCGTTGCTCAGCAGCACCATCTGAGTGAGCGCGCCGATGACAATGCTCACCGCGGTGCCCCCAAGGGCGATCCGAACGGGGGTACCGACGTTGCCGCGTGAACTGCCGAGGAGATACACGAGAGCGGCTGCAGCCGCCGCGCCGACGAACGAGAACCAGATGTACCCACTCACGTCAGTGATGCCGAGAAACGCGATCGCGATGACGACAGCGAACGAGGCGCCAGCGTTCACCCCCAGAATGCCCGGGTCCGCGAGCGGGTTTCGTGTGACCGACTGCATGAGCGTGCCCGCAAGCCCAAGCGCGGCGCCAACGATCACGCCGAGCGCGATTCTCGGCAGTCGCGAGAGTACGACGACGAGGTGGTCGTTGTGCGTCGGGTCGTAAGCCACGAGCGCCTCAACGACCCGTGCCGGCGGGATCGGATTCGAACCGAGACCGATACCGAGGATCGCGGTTGCGGCGAGCGCGAGTGCGCTCGCCGCAACCAGAGCAGCGGTGCGGCTCGCCGCTGAGCGCCGCGGTGAGTCCACGGCGCTCAGCTCCGTCACGGGCGCGGCCACGCGTTAGCCCGAGAAGGTGTCGACGATGAGATCTACAGTGAGCTTCGCGCTGTAGTAGTCGAGACGAAAGGCCTGCGTGCCCATCGTGTAGACGTTGTCGCTTGTGAGCGCGGGAAGGTTTTTCAGCAGCGGATCCTTCGCGAACTCAGCGACCGGGTCGCCGCCGAGCATCGCAACGATCATGATGGTTTCAGCGTCCGCGAGGCCGTCTGGGGCGTTCTCGCTCGTGAGGATCCCCACGCGGCCGCCCTGACCCTCGGTGAGGAATTCTTCGCGCGGCGGCTGGTAGTCGAAGCCGAGCGATTCAAGCAGCATCGCCTGCGGGCTCGCCGGGTCAAACGGCCACGACCCCTCAGGGCCCATGTAGACGAGCGCTGTCGTCGGTTGCGGTGGAAGCGTGATCTTCGTTGCCTGACCCGCAACCCACTCGTCATACTCCGCGAGCACCTCCTTCGCCTTCGACTCGAGCCCCGTGATCTCGGCGATCTGCTCGGTGAGCTCCTGCCACGTCGCGTCGCCATAATCGAGGAGCACCGTCGGGGCAATTTCCGAAAGTTGATCGTATGCGTCTGACGTGCTGTCGCCGCCGTTCGCCGAGCCGATGATGAGGTCGGGCTCGAACTGATCGACGGCATCGATATCGAGCTCGAGATCCTTGTACGCGACTTCGACGCCGCGCTCGACCGCGACGTCTGCCCACTGGGTGAAGAACCCGTGCTCGTCGGAGAGCGGTGTGACCGGAGCTGCTCCGGTCGCCACGATCGGAGCCTCGAGCGAGAGCAGGCCGCCCGTGATAGATGGTGCGACTGACACGATGCGGAGGGGAAGAGCGTCGATCGTGGTGGAGCCCGCGGCGTGCTCAATGGTGCGGGGCCAGTCGCCGCCGGTGTCGGCGGCTTCCGTCGCGGGCGTTTGCGAGCCAGAAGCGGCTGGGCTGCAGCCAGCGAGCAGCAGTGCGGCTGCTGCGAGGGCAGCGAGGGCGGGCAGGCGTCTAGCCATGCGGGAAACCTCCGAGTGTTCCTGGTGTTGTGTGGCGGCACAGCGGTGCGCGCTATCCTCAAAGTTAGCTAAGCCTTACTTTCATCTGTTGATTGGAAATGACATCGTGTTACCAGCTGTTCAGCTGCCGGGGGTTCGCCTCTCAGAGTCGATGCTCTACGCCGTGCTGCGAGGGGCCGCCGAGGTCGAAACTGGCGGCGAGACCCTGCGCCTCGAATCCTGCACGGGAATCTGGGTTCCCGCCGGCGACGTCGTCGCCGTTCGGCCGGCGCTCGGAGCGGTTGTGCTGCCGATCCCAGTGGCAGGCGGTGGCAGAGCTCTTGCGACGAGGGTTGCAGTCCCAAAGCACGCTCACACGAGCCTGCTGCACGCATTCGCCAACGTGCTCGGACACGTCGACGGCGCTACGGGCCCAGCTCAGCTCGAACTCTCCGGCGGGGGCCCCGAGCGGCTCGCACCCCCTCCTGCACCCGCCTCCGAAGCTCTCGGGGTGCTCGCAAAACTGCTCACTGAGCACCCCGAGATGCGTCTCGCCGACGCGGTGGCTGAAGCCGTGCCCGGGTGGAGCGTGCGCACCGTGCAGCGCCGCTTCCTCGCCGAGACCGGCTGGAGCGTCGCAGCCTGGGTGCGGCGGCAGCGCGTCCGCGCGGCCGCCAAGCTGCTCGCCGAGGGCCGCGACCTCCAATGGGTCGCACACACCGTCGGCTACAGCGGCGTTCCAGCGTTTAGTCGGGCATTCTCAGAGTCGACGGGGCTCTCCCCGGGGCAGTGGCGGCACAGTTCGGCTGCGGCGACTGCGGGTGTCGTCCCCGCAGAGATCGGGCTCGGGCACCTGTGGGAGGCGGCTGAGCGCCGCACGTGGACCCGAGTGAACGGTGCGCACGTCGCAGTGTGGGCAGCGCTCGGAAGTGCAAATCTCGTCGTCGGAGGCAGGAATGTTCACCTCTCCGAGGGCGACGCCGTCGTGGTTCCGGCCGGAACCCCGAACGAGTTCAGAATTCCGAGCGGCTCGATGCTTCTGCCGCTCGGGTTTCGCTCCGCACACACTGGCGAGATCGGTGCGCCCCTGCGCCCGGCGTCGATTGGGCCGTTGGGAACCGCAGGGCTGCTTGAAGCGGTGCTCGCGAGCTACACCCAGGTCGGCGTTATCGACGTTGACCCAGACGGTGGATTTCACGCCGCGCTCTCAGGCTCGGTTCGCGCGCCGACGACGAAGGACGACGTACTGCTCGGCCGGGTCGCGAACCTCTACGCGCGAGAGCCATACCTGCGCATGACCGGTGCTGCGGCACGGCTCGGTGTCGACGAACGCGAGCTTGGAGCCGCCGTGCAGCGGCGCGCAGGTGTTCAATTCTCGGCCTGGTTGCGGCTGTTGCGCATGACGCGGGCGCGCAACCAGTTGGGCGACGGCGAGACCCCCTCTGAGATTTCGCGCGGGCTTGGGTATGCGCATCTTCCGGCGTTCTCGAGGGCGTTCCGTGCGGTGCACGGCGCGGCCCCTGCAGGGCTCAGCGTGCCGAACCTGAAACCGACGCGGGCGGCCTGGGGCCGGGAAATGCGAGTACCAGCAACGGCACTGTAGCGACGTCCGCGGCTGGACCGCCATGTCACCCGGCCAGGCGCAGTTGGCACTTGTGGTCGCTTCTCGTTACCTCAGGCGACAAGAAGTGCCACCTGCGTGGGGCACCTGCGTGGGGCACCTGCGTGGGGCACCTGCGTGGGTTGCCCGCGTCAGGCGAGGGCAGATCGGGCCGGGCTAGGCTTCCTGGCCCCGCGCCCCGCCTGTCTCGCGGCCGTCCGTGGCGCCGCGCTGTGCGCTCGGCAAGGTGCCGTAGATCTTGCCGAGGATGAGCCGCTCGCAAAGTGTCCAGGTGGTGGTCGTTGCCAAGTATAGGGCGGCTGCTAGCGGCACGATCGCCGCGATCACGACGGTGATGAACGGCACGAAGCTCATCATCTTTGTCATGCCGCTGAGGTCTGGCATGCCTGCCGGGAGGTTCGCGGGTTTGGGTGCCGGCTCGGGCATCGGCGGGGTGAGGAGCTTCCTCGAAGTCTGCGTGACGGCGCCAATGAGTGCGACGATCACCAGGCCAACGATGATGTGTGTTGGGGTGACAGTTCCGCCGGCCACCTGCGCGGCGAGACCCGCGTCAAGCGGGATGCCGAGAAACGTTTTGGTCAGCAGCTCATTTGGATGCCCGTCAACCTCCGGCAGAATGAACAGCCCGTATACAGCCATGAGCACCGGCATCTGTGCGAGCACGGGGAAGCAGCCGGCGAAAGGCGACGCCTTCTCGCTCGCGTAGAGTTCCATTGTCTTGCGCTGCAGTACCTCGGGGTTCTTGTACTTGCGCTGCAGCTCGGCCAGTTTCGGCGCGATGTGTTGGCGCGCAACTGTCGCCTTCACCTGCGATCGGCCGACTGGTATAAGGGCGAGCCTCACGGCGAGCGTGAGCAGGATGATAGCGATGGCGGCGCTCTGTGCCCCGGCGAGCGGCTCGATGAGGTCGCTCAGGGTCGTTACGAGCCAGTACGCGCCCCGGATGAGTAGCTTGATTGGGAGGAACTCATAGATGTTCATCGCGCGCCTCCAACCAGGAGGAGGGCAGCGCTGACGCGAGCGCCATGCTTGTCGGAGCGACGTGCGGGGTCGAAGTCGTCAGGCCGCGCCTGGATTTGGGTATGCGTGTGTGAGGGGGTCATGGAAAGCTCGTTTCAATTCGTCGTGCGTGCGGGCAAGACCCCTCGGCGACGAACGTGCCGCGAGACGGCGCCACGTCTGTGCCGCGCTAGGCGGCGTGGGTGTGGCGTGCGCGTCGTTCGACCGAGGAGTGGACAAACAACGAGGGTGCGCGGGCGAGCGCTGAGCCTGGCGTGCCAGGGTCGGCAGCCACACGGAACGTGCGAAAGGAAGCAGCCCGGGAGCGCCTGCGAGAAGCTTGGGCTGGGCAGACGGCTGTCGGTCGGCGCCCCCGCAAGAACACCGTGACGATTGGTGCGAGCGCAAGAATGCCAGCCGCGCCAACGAGCGCGAGCTGCACGGGGGACTGCGGCCCGGCTGCGCCAAATGCGACGGCAGCCGTGAGGAGTGCGAACTGCGTCATCATCCACAGTGAAAGCAGCATGTGTCGCACCTCCCATTTGCGCTCGAGCGATCCAAGCTTACCGCGACGCTACCGTTTTGCGCCTCCGCCCGTCGAGGGCGCCTGAACGCTGCGGAGGGCCCGGGCAACGATCCGCCTCGTCTCTGGGGTGTCGCTCTCAGCGAGCCACCGAGCGCAGCGGCTCTTCGCCCAGTCGGGCGAGGTCTTTGAAGCGTCGTTGATCCAGTTCGCGACAGAATCCTGGACGTACTTCTCAGGATCTGCCCGGAGTGGCTCCAACAGGGGTTCCCCGAGCTCGGGATGTTGTTTCAGCTCGGCGATGTGTGTCGCCCATACGCCTCGGGGTCGGAGTGCCTCGCTCGCGAACCTCCGCACGTTCGGCCGGGCGTCCGCCGTGAGCGGGGCGAGGAGATCGATCGCGCCGGCGAGGTCTTCGATCAGTCGCGGTCGCAGTGCCATCCACACCCATTCGCGCACGGTGAAGCGCGTGTCGTCGATGCGGGGGATCGCTGCGGTGACAAGCTCGGCGGGAGAGGCGTCGCGGCGGGAGGCGATAGCAAAGCACCACCAGCCGCGCACGGTGTCAGAGCGGTGTTCGCTGAGTTCTGCAAGCTCATCCGCCGGAAGGTGCGCAGCGAGCGCGGACCCGATTGTCGCCATGCGCCTGAGAATGCCGAGGTGCTGCGCCTCCGCGATGGCTGTTCGCAGCGCCTCGCTCGCAGCAGGGAGGGTCACGGCGAGGAGGGCTGTGTGGTCGATTGCGAGCGCCTCCGTGAGGGTGCGGGCCTCGGCCTCGCCTGCATTGAGGGCCGCGAGATGTTCCTCAGCGACGTCGGCCATGCGGCTCGCTCCGCGCTGAGCGCCTGCCCGTGTCATCGTGTGCCCTCAACGTCGAGCGCCTGAAGGTTCTGCTGAAGGATGCCGAGTGCCGTGAAGGTCGCCCGGGCGTCTGCCTGCGTGATCCCTGCCGACAGCGCGGTCAACCAATCGCCGTAGCGCGGGGCGAGGTCATCGAGGGCGGCTGACCCCGCCGAGGTAAGTGTGATTGCGGAAGAGCGGCGATCGTTCGCGCTGTCGCGCCGCGTGATGTACTCCTGGCGTTCGAGGCCGTCGAGTAGACCCGTGACTGCGGCCCGCGTGACTCCGAGGGAGGAGGCGATGAAAGCTGGTGTGGCTTTCGGCTCGCGCGCGACGACGAGCATCACGCTGAGGCGCGCCTCCGTGAGATCAAACGATGCGAGTTCGGCCGCGCAGGCCTTGTCAATCCGGGCGGCTGTGTGCAGCAGCGACATGACGAGTGCAGCGTTCTGGGCGGCCTTGTCGATGGGGCCGTTGCCGTCGGGGCTGTTATCGCCTGAGCCGGTGCCCGGGTTGGTGCCTGGGCCGTCGTCTGAGTCGTCGCCGCCAGGCCTGCCGAGGCCGGCATGTTCAAGGAGGAGGGAGTGCTTGTGGTCCATGAGGGCATTCATTAAGGACCATACTATTAGGTGGTTAACTAGTGTGGTGGCTGCGGTGCGCGCGGCGCGCGACAAACTCGAGGATCATGGACGCCACGGGTTCCGGGCTTTTGATGACTGCCTCATGCCCGCGATCCGGAATCTCCTCGTACTCGGAATCGGGGAGTGCGGCGGCTACCTCCTGCACCCAGTCCCGTGGACACACGTGATCAGTTTCGCCGCGCATGACGAGCGTCGGCGTGGCGATATCCGGGCACACGTTCTCGATCTCGTGGTCGAGCATGAGCCGCAACTTGTTTGCGAACCAAAGTGGGCTCGTTTTCGCGTACTCGACAACGCCCTCCACGAGCACCTTCGGCGACTCTCCGTAGAGGTCTTGGACCATGCGTGCGGCCTGCTTGGTGGCGCTTCGCTCGTGCCTGTTGATTGTTGGGGCGATGAGCGCGAGCGTGTCGATGCTCTCAGGGAATTGCTTCGCGACCTCGGCCACGATCTGCGTTCCCATTGAGTGGCCGACGAGCGTGACGTCGCCAGTCGCCTGGCTCGCGATGAAGCGCTCAATGAGTTCGGCGTTGTCCTGGATCGTTGCCTCAGTCCCGGGCTCGGGCGAGTCACCAAATCCTGGCAAGTCGGGCACCAGCACCCCGCCCTGAACGCTCAGAACCTCAGCCACCTCGTCGAACACGATGCGCCCCATGCCGATTCCGTGGATCAGTACGAACGTACGCGAAGTCGGGCCAGGGTAGCTCGAGAACTTCATCGTGTAGTCGCCGTGCGTGAACGTGTGATCTGCGTGCACCATGCCTCATAGAGTAACGCGACGTGGGAGAGGCTATGGGCGTATCGTGAGCGAGCCTGCGAGATGCTCGCCCCGGTCGCGAATAAGCCTGCGCAGGTGCGGCACGAGCACGAGGCGCTCGGCGAACGCCCCGAACACCGGCGACGCGACCGTGATGGTGTCGTGCATGACTACGAGCTCACCTTCGCGCTCGAACCGGTGCACGTGTCGGAAGTGTTTGAATGGCCCGCGCTGCTGCTCGTCGACGAAGACGTTCGGGCGGTCGAGATGGGTGATGCGTGAGGTCATTGTGAACCAGATCCCAAAGTGGCGGCCTCGCCAGGTGACGCTGTCGCCGAGCCGCATGACACCCGATGTGACCCCAGCGATCGCCCGCTCGCCTGTCGCCGCCATCGACGCAACGTGGGAGTCGACGCTGAGCGCGGCGTCAAAGAGGTCTTCGAGGGGGACCCGGGCGCGCGTTGTGACCGTAAATGTCTGCACCATGGCTTCAGTCTGCCAGTCTGCCCGCCCCAACTGGGCGGCTTGCGGCATGTTGCGCCGCCCGGCGCGCAACGAGCCCGGGCTCGCGAGGATTCTGCTCTGGGCGGAGACGCCTCGGTGCGAGCGGCGCCCGTGACTACGATCAGGTATGACCGAGAGCGCTCCCACAGACATGGCCGGGCATCGAGATATGGCCGGGCATCGAGATATGGCCGGACATCGAGACATGGCCGGACATCGAGAGACGGCCTGGAACCGAGGGGCTGCCGGGCTTCGTAGGGCTGCCGAGCTTCGAGAGTCTGGCGGGCCTCGCGAGACGGTGCGGCATAGTCCGCGCCGGCTGGTGACCGGACGCCCAGTTCATGGGAGGGATGCCCCCGCTACTGGCGCCAAGAGTCCACTGCCCTTGTGGCGCCATATGCTTGGGGCGGAGATGCGCAGGCTCCGCCACGGTCGCGGAGAGACGCTGAGCGACACTGCGAAGCGAGCCGGCGTATCGCCCCAGTATCTTTCAGAGATGGAGCGGGGGAGCAAGGATCCCTCGAGCGAGATGATCGAGGCCGTCGCCGGCGCGCTCGAGGTTACCCTCCTCGATCTGACGCTCGCCGTCACGGAAGCGTTGCGTGGCGGCGAATCCCGATCCGGATCAGTTGCGGCCGCACCTGCAAGCGGTGGGTCGCTCGCTCCACGTTCGGTCGCGCATGCTGCCCCGGGAGCGTCACGGGGCTCCGTGCTCGCGCTCGCCGCATAGGCCGCAGTCGTGCCCGCAGTGCCCGCAGTGCCCGCAGTGCCCGTGCGCTGAGACTATCTCTCGACGATGATCCGATCGAGGAGGCCATACTCAAGCGCCTCGGTCGCCGTGAAGACACGGTCATGGTCGGTGTCGCGCCGCAGCCTTTCAGCCGACTGCCCGGAGTGTGCCGCGAGCACACTCTCAAGGTCTGCGCGCAGGCGCACCGCCTCGTCAGCGTGCAAAATGAGGTCAGGGATCGTCCCGCGCCTGCCCTCATTACTGGGCTGATGGAGGATCACGCGGGTGTGAGGCAGCGCCATGCGCCTCCCGGCAGCTCCCGCAGCGAGCAGTACCGCTCCGACCCCGACCGCCTGGCCGACGCAGGTCGTGGCGATGGGCGCCCGCACGTAACGCATGGTGTCGTAGATCGCGAGCATGGCGCTCGGGTCACCGCCCGCGCAATTGATGTAGATGTTGATGTCTGACTCGGCGCCACCGGCGTCAAGATAGAGGAGCTGGGCGATGACTGCGTTCGCCACACCGGCGTCGATGGGGGTGCCGAGGTAGATGATTCGTTCTCCGAGCAGGTGCGAGTAGACGTCCATTATGCGATCTCCACGCGGGCTCTGCGAGACAACGTTTGGAATCGTGTAGCTCTCGCTCATCGTGTGCCCTCCGGGGTCTCGTGTGCGCGTGCACTTCTGTCAGGTGAGAATCCAGCATGCGCCGTCGTGCTCGGCATCACCTCGTCGAACGACGCAACAATGCCGTCGATGAAGCCATACTCAACTCCCTCCGCAGCCGTGTACCAGTGGTCGTGAAGGGAATCCTCGAAGATCCTGTCAAGCGGCTGGCCGGTGTCGGCGCTCGTGAGACCGAGGACTGTGTCGCGGGTGTGCCGAAGGTGCGCAGCCTGAAGCTCGACATCGACAGTGGTGCCGCCGATTCCCGCCGAACCCTGGTGCATGAGAATGCGGGAATGGGGGAGCGCCAAGCGCTTTCCGCGGGTGCCTGCCGTGAGCAGGAACTGACCCGCGCTGTAGGCGATCCCGAGCGCGAGGGTAGAGACGTCGTTTGGAATGATCCGGATCAGATCACGGATCGCAAGCATCGCAGGCACCGAGCCGCCCGGCGAGTGAATCCACAGCGCGATGTCCGCGGAATGGTCTGCGGCCGCGAGCGCGACAAGCTGGGTCGCGAGCAGCACGCCGTTGTCATCGTTGAGTTCGCCGTCGAGTACGAGCACGCGGCGCTCGAACAGTTCGCGTCGGTACGGGTCGGTGAAGAGTGGTGGCTGAGATGATTCGCTCATGCCTCAAGCCTCGCTCCCTCCGCAGCAACGGTCGAGCGATTCTGCTGGAGGCAGCGCTGCTGTGAGCGGCGCTATGCGCTCGAACGCTCCTGTCCAGGAGTCGGCCCAGGAGTCGGGCCATGTAGAGCGTGTTGCTCAGCTGCGTGCTTTCGAAGGGCCGAAAGCACGGCAGTCCTGATAATCACCCAGAGGGCGGCGCCGATGAGAGCAAAAATGAAGAGCTGCACGAACAACGTGCGGGCGAAGAACATAATGTCTGGGTACATGACCACACCCTAGGGCGCGTCCTTCGCGAGTGTCACGTTCCCGAATGGCTCCCTGCCGATGGGGCGGCGTCAACGACACCGAAGAAGCTAGTACCAACACCATAGACGAATGAGCGCTCTGCTCCCACGACTGGCTGGGGCAGTTCACCTGCCTCGTGGGTGTCGCACGCGAGGAGCGAGAAGACGGGCCACCACTTCTTCGGGCGGGTGATCTCCTCCACGCCGCAGACGGCACACGTGAGCGTCTGCCAGACCGGCTTCTTCCCGGTGCGGTTTGCCCGCGACTGAACGAGCCAGGCCGGCGGGTCGGCGGCGATCTTCTCGAGCTCGACCTTGCTGATCTGCGAGGGAATCCCGTGGCGCTTTGCCATTTCCAAAGGAATATCAAGATGGATCGCGGCTTCGTAGCGGGTAGGCATACCCCCAGGCTACGCTGTTGCCTGTCGCACAGTGGCGTGCGGGGAACGAATCGAGCAGGACAGCATATGATCAACGGCAAGGTTTCTCACTGGTGGCAGCAGGTTGGGGTGCCGGCGGCCCGGCCGGAACTGCCCGGCGCGCTCGCCGCAGACGTCGCCATCGTTGGAGCGGGCTACACCGGACTGTGGACCGCGTACTACCTCAAACAGCAGCGCCCTGACCTTCGGGTCGTCATCGTTGAGCAGCGCCACGTTGGCTACGGCGCCTCTGGCCGAAACGGGGGCTGGCTCACGAACGCCATCACCGGTGGACGCGAGCAGTACGTCGCCGACCACGGGCGTGATGCGGCCGAGCGCTTTCAGCTCGCGATGAACGCGACGGTTGACGAGGTGATCCGCGTCGCCGCGCACGAAGGCATCGACGCCGACATTCAGAAGGGTGGCGAGTTCAACGTCGCCTACACCCCGGCGCAAGAAGCCAGGATCCGTGCGTTTGCAGCGTCCGAGCAGACGTGGCGCTCGACGGATTTGCAGCTACTCGAAGCGCCCGAGGCCATGGCGAAGATCAACGTAGCGAACACTCGCGCGGCGGTCTGGCATCCCCACTCGGCACGGATACAGCCCGCGAAACTCGTGAAAGGCCTTGCTGACGCGGTTGAGCGGCTCGGCGTCGAAATCTACGAGAACACGCGCGCTGTCGAGATCACCCCGGGCAACGTGCGTACGACTCACGGAGTGGTCACCGCCGAGATTGTGGTGCGCGCGACCGAAGGGTTCACTGCAGGATTGAAGGGGCTCAAGCGCCTGTGGCTGCCAATGAACTCGTCGCTCATCGCGACCGAGCCGCTGGACGCAGCCATCTGGGATGAGCTCGGCTGGGACAACGGTGAGGTGCTCGGCGACTTCGCACACGTCTACATGTATGCGCAGCGCACCGCTGACGACCGCATCGCGATCGGAGGTCGCGGTGTGCCCTACAAGTGGGGATCGGGCGTTGACCTTGATGGTGAGACGCCGCCCGAAACTGCGCGGACGCTGGCGGCGATCATGCAGCGGTTCTTTCCCGCGACTGCAGGGGCGGAGATCGAGCACCTCTGGTCTGGCGTGCTCGGGGTGCCTCGGGACTGGGCAGCGACAGTCGGGCTCGATCGCGCGACGGGTCTCGCCTGGGGAGGAGGGTACGTGGGAACGGGTGTGACGACTACCAACCTCGCCGGTCGGACCCTCGCGGATCTCATCCTCGGCAACGACTCGGAGCTCACAGACCTGCCGTGGGTTGGGCACCGGGTGCGCAAGTGGGAGCCTGAGCCGCTGCGCTGGATCGCCACCAAGGGGCTCTACGCGGCATACGGGGTCGCTGACGCGGCGGAGGATCGCGGACGACGCACTACATCGCCCATCGCAACGATCGCGGACGTCGTCACCGGGAGAAGCTAGCTGACGCGACGCGTGTCTCGCCATGCTCTTGCGAACGCGTTGGGGCGTTCACCGGGATCCCGGTGAACGCCCCAACGTGTGATTGCGGTGCTACAGGGCAGAGAACGCAGTATCGAGAATGCTCAGAGCCTCGTCGATGAGCTCGTCGCTGATGTTCACCTGCGGGAGCAGGCGCAGGACGTGACCGTCGCTGCCACCCGCCATCACCAGCAGGCCGTTCGCGAGCGCGGCCTGGCTGACAGTGGCAAACGCCGGGACGTTGGGCTCGCCATCGGCGTCGACAAGCTCGATGCCAAACAGGGCGCCGTGGCCGCGGACGTCTCCGATCACCGGGTACTTCTCCTGGAGCTGAGCGAGACCCGCGCGCAGCCGCTCGCCGATCTCGGTTGTGCGGTCCATTGCGCCCGGGGCGGTGAGCTGCGAGAGTACCTCGATCGCGGCCGCGCAGGCGACAGGGTTGCCGCTGTAGGTACCACTCAGGCCGCCTGCGGGAATCGCGTCCATGACATCCGCCCGGCCGGTCACGGCCGACAGCGGAATGCCAGCGCCAATCGCCTTTGCGGTGACGACGAGGTCGGGGACAAACCCGAAGTGCTCGCTCGCAAACAGCTTGCCTGTGCGCCCGAGCCCGGTCTGGATCTCGTCGGCGATCACAACAATGCCGTTTTCGGCGCACCACGCCTGCAGCGTCTCGAGGTAGCCAGGAGCGGGTACGACGATGCCGCCCTCGCCCTGGATCGGCTCGATCACGAGGCAGGCGAGGTTGTCTGCGCCTGAGATCTTCTCGAGCGTCTTGATGGCCTTCCGCGCGATGACCGACCCGTCCTGTTCACCATCGCGGAACGGGTAGGAGTTCGGTACACGGTAGATCTCGCCGGCGCGCGGGCCGACTCCGGTCGAATACGGCTGTGCCTTGTAGTTCATGCCAAGTGTGAGATTTGTGCGGCCGTGGTAGCCGTGCTCGACAACCGCGATACCGTTGCGGCGGGTGAAGGATCGCGCGATCTTTACTGCGTTCTCGATCGCCTCGGCGCCGGTCGTGCTGAGCACCGACTTCTTCGCGAAATCTCCCGGCGTGATCTCGCCGAGGAGGCGCGCGACCTCCGTGTAGAGCTCGTACGGGGTGACAGTGAACAGCGTGTGCGTGAATGCCTCGAGCTGCTCGCGCATCGCGCCGACTGCCGCCTCATTTGCGTGGCCGAGCGACGTGACACCAATGCCGCACCCGAAGTCGATGAACTCGTTTCCGTCGAGATCGGTCAGGATCGATCCGTCGGCCCGTTCAATGTAGATCGGCATGTACGACCCGACGGAGGCCGAGACATGCTGCTGACGCGCTGCGTGAGCACTCTGCGACCGAGGCCCGGGGACCGCCGTCGTCACGCGATTGGGATAGCTGTTGGACATAGTGGGTTCTCCTGTTCTGAGATGTGTTGAGATGGCTTCGTTGCCGAACTAAGCGGTGTCTCGGCGTGCGATGTTGTAGAAACGGATCTCCTGGTACTCTTCGAGCCCCTCGTGGCTGCCCTCGCGGCCAAGTCCCGACTGCTTCATGCCGCCGAAGGGCGCGGCGACGTTTGACGGCACGCCGTTGTTGATGCCGACAAGCCCGGTCTCGAGCCTGTCGGCGACGTTGAGAGCCCGGTCGAGGCTTTCGGTGAAGACGTATCCGGCAAGCCCGAAAGGCGTTCCGTTGGCGAGCGCGATTGCCTCGTCCTCCGAGCCAAAGCGGCTCATTGCCGCGACCGGTCCGAAAATCTCAGTGTTCGCGATGTCTGAGTCGCCGGGCACCCTGTCAAGCAGTGTCGCCTCGAAGAAGTAGCCCGGCTCGTCGGGCGCTGCGCCACCTGCGCGAAGCTCGGCGCCGCGATCGGTCGCGTCTGCGACGAGCGCGGTCAGACGGTCGACTGCGCGGCGGTCGATGACAGGTCCCAGGTCGGCTCCTTCTGAGACGGCGTCTCCGAGCTGAACGCTTGCCATCTTCTCAGCCAATGCTTCGGCGAACGCGTCGGCGATCCCGTCCTGCACGAAGATCCGGTTCGCCGCTACGCATGACTGGCCACCGTTTCGCATCTTTGCGAGGAACACGCCCTCGACAGCCCGCTCCAGGTCGGCATCGTCGAACACGAGCACCGGTGCGTTGCCGCCGAGCTCCATCGAACTCTTGACGATGTTCTTGGCGGCGAGGCCCATAAGCGTCGAACCGACCTCGGTGGAACCAGTGAATGAGATTTTGCGAACTCGCGGGTCACCGAGAACGGCCTCGCTGAACGGCCCGGGGTTCGTCGTTGTGACGATCCGCATGAGCTCTCGCGGCACGCCAGCCTCCGCCATGAGCTCGACGGTGAGAAGCGTGGTGAGCGGGGTGAGTCCGGCAGGCTTGATCACAGACCCGCAGCCCGCAGCGAGCGCGGGGGCGATCTTGCGAGTAATCATGGCCATGGGGAAGTTCCACGGGGCGATGAGCAAGGCGAGACCGACGGGAGCACGCTTGGTGAGGATCGTCGAACCGCCAGCCGGGTTCTCGCGGTACCCGCCTGCGGGTCGGAGCAACTCGTCTGCGTACCAGCGAACGTAGTCAGATGCGTACTGGACTTCGCCCTGCGCCTCGGCAAGCGTCTTGCCCATCTCGCGACTGATGACGAATGCGAGCCTGTCGCGGTTGGCCATGAGATGAGCGTAGACGCTGTGCAGTACGTCGGACCGGTAGCGAGGCGTGGTTGCCGCCCATGCGCGCCCGGCCTCGTCGGCGATCGCGACCTGCTCGACCGCGTATTCGGCGGAGTAGCTCGGGAGGGTCGCAATTCGCTGCTCTGTAGACGGGTCGAGCACGGCAAACTCATCTGCGCTGGGCTCATGGTTTGCGAAACCGGGGAGGGTTTCGAGTGCGGCGGTTGAAGCTGCGAGGCGCTCTGCGGATGCGCGTAGCACGGTCATGGTGACTCCTTGGGGTGTGGTGCTGAGGGTTAGTTGCGGTCGAGGACTGTGCGAATCGCGCCGACGAGGTCGGTGAGCTCCTGCGGTGTCGCGATAAATGGCGGGCTAATCTGGATCGTGTTGCCGTTGAGCGGTCGGGTGATGAACCCCAGGTCGAGAACTGCGTTGGTCACGGCTTCGGCGCTCACCGACTCTGCAAGTGAGACCCCTCCGAGGAACCCGCCGACGCGGGTCTCGGTGACGAGCTCGTGCGAGTTGAGATCGGCGAGCAGTGTTTCCAGGGTGCTTTCGAGCGAGCCCGCAGCCTCGACGAGCTCCTCGCGTTCCAGGATCTCGATGTTCTTCAGCGCGATGGCAGACGCGGTAGCGTGACCGGAGTACGTGGTGCCGTGCCTGTAGATAGGGCTGTCCGAACCGCGCTCAAAGAACGGGGCCCACAAGCGAGGTGCTACGTAGATGCCGCCGAGTGCCGCGTAGCCCGAGGTCACGCCCTTTGCGAACGTGACGATGTCGGGTTCGAGGCCGTACCGAGTAGTCGCAAACATCGACCCAGTTCGGCCGAAACCGGTGATGACTTCGTCTGCGATGAAGAGAATGTCGTGCGCCTTGCAGAGCCGAGCCACTTCCTCGAAGTAGCCATCCTGGGGTGGGTGGACTCCGCCTGTGCCCATTACCGGCTCGGCGATGTACGCTGCGATGTTTTTCGCGCCAATGCGCTCAATCTCTGCCTGGAGCGCAGCAATGTCATGCTTCGGCACACGAACGGTGTCCGGGACGAGAGAATCAACTCCGAAACCATCCCGATTGAAATCGAGACCTGCGACGCTCGTGCCGTAGGCATGGAGGCCGTGGTATGCGTGCTCGCGGCTAATGATGACCCGCTTCTCGGGCTTGCCCGTCAGCGTCCAGTATCGGCGCGCCAGCTTGCACGCAACATCGATCGAATCGGATCCGCCGCTGTTGAGAATGACCTTTGAATCGGCGATTGGTCCGATCTCAACGAGCTTTTCTGCGAGTTCAACCGCGCGGTCGTTCACGTACCGGCCGAAGACGTGATAGGTCTCGAGCTTGCGCATCTGGTCGTAGGCGACCTGCGCCATCTCCTCGCGACTGTGGCCGATGTTTGTGTGCCACAGCCCTGCGGTGCCGTCGAAGAGTCGCTGACCGGTGGCAGTCGTGAGATACGAGCCCTCGGCGTGAGTCACGACAATCTGGTTGCCGACAATCGAGGGGATGTGGGCTTGAGCGCTCCACAGCGATGGGGTGCGTGTCATTGGTTCTTCCTTTGTGAAACGGGGGAGTCGTGGCGTGAAGTGGTTAGATGCCGAGTTCGCGGAGAAGTGCGTCCTGCACCTCGCCGGTGCGAAGCGAACCGCCGATGTCGGGCGTGGTTTCGCCAGATGCGACGAGCGCGTCCATGGCCGTCCGAATGCGCTCGGCAGCGTGGTGTTCGCCCAAGTGTTCAAGCATCATGACGCCGGAGCCGAGTTGGGCGAACGGATTCGCAATACCCTTACCAGCGATGTCGGGGGCCGAGCCGTGCACTGACTCGAACATCGACGGCGTATCTCCCGCGGGGTTGATGTTGCCCGAGGCCGCAATTCCGAGCGATCCGATCGTTGCTGATGCCAGGTCTGACAGGATGTCCCCGAATAGGTTCGAGCAGACGATCACGTCGTGTGACTGCGGTCGGAGCACGAGCTCTGCTGACAGCGCGTCGATGAGCACGCTGCGCCACTCCAGATTCGTGTGCTGTTCGGCGACCTCGCCTGCGATCTCGTCCCAAAACGTCATTGTGTGAATGATGCCGTTGGACTTGGTCGCGCTGGTGACTTTTCCGCTTCTACGGTGTGCGAGATCGGCTGCGTACTCAACGACCCGTGAGACGCCCCGGCGGCTAAAAATAGCCTCCTGTGTGGCGAATTCAAAGGGAGTGCCGGCTGCGAAGCGGCCACCGATCTCTGAGTATTCTCCTTCTGAGTTCTCACGAACAATCATCAGGTCGATGCCGGCCGCGTTGTGCAGGGGAGTGCGGAGTCCGGGTACGTACCGCACTGGCCGGAGATTGATGTACTGATCGAACTCGCGTCGAATCGGAATGAGTAGGCCCCACAACGTGAGCGCATCTGAGAGCCCCGGGTCGCCAACCGCTCCAAAGAAGATCGCGTCGGTGCCGCCGAGGAGGTCAAGGCCATCTCCAGGCATCATCTCTCCGGTAGTGCGGTAGAACGCGGAACCCCAGGGGTGCTCTTCCCAGTCGATACTGAATCCCTCTTGCCGGGAGACCTCGTCGAGGACGACTCGAGAGACGTCCACTACCTCGGGGCCTATACCGTCGCCAGGGATGCTAGCGATGCGGTACTGCCTTACCGTGCGATCTTGCGTGGTCACGCTGTGAGCCGCCTTTCACTGTCGTAGTGCTCGTGACGTTGAGAAGTCGGGAGAAACAACTCTGTGTCGCGACTCTCTAACTGTATTACAGTAACACAGGGCGCCGGATTCGCGACATGCCCTTTGGGTGAATGGCCTGTGATGCGCGAGTTTGTGCCGTTGTCGCTGGCTCGCGGTGCATCGAGCCCGGGTGCTCAAGGTGGTCGACGTGCGGCGAGTTTGGTAACAATTCGTGAAAGTTTGAAGAAACGGTCACGATGATCGCAAGACTGTATTACAGTATAACTTGCGAGCGGGGCGGCTTCACTGATGTTGTGAGCCCCGAACGCTGATGGCCGATAGTCGGCCACAGAGACCAATGGAGGTTCCCCACAATGTTCTACCGCAAGGGTGCAGTGGCACTCGGGATTGTTGCGGCGCTCAGCCTGGCCGCGTGCGCGCCAGCTGGTGACAGCGGCGCAGGCAAAGCCGAGGGTGAGAGCTACACAATCAAGTTCGGCAACGTCATCTCTGCCGGGGACACGCAGAACCAGGCATACGAGTACTTCGCCGAACTTGTCAGCGAGCGCTCTGACGGGCGCATCACGGTCGAGGTGTATCCCGACAGCCAGCTGGGTGGCGAGCGCGAGATGATCGAGGCTGTGCAGGCAGGCAACCTCGAGATGACCGCCCCGTCGGTCGGCGTGCTTGCAAACTTTGACGACTCGCTCCAGGTCTTCGACTTCCCATTCATTTTCGAAGACGCTGAGACAGCGTACAAAGTGCTCGATAGTGAGATTGGTGACTCGATGCTCGAGGGCATCGAGGAGAGCGGGCTCACCGCTCTCGGTTGGGGAGAGAACGGGTTCCGTAATCTCGCCATGACCAAGGAAACCATCACGGCGCCAGAGCAGGTCAAGGGCAAGAAGCTGCGCACGATGCAGGTTCCCATGCACATCGCGTTCTGGGAGAGTCTCGGAGCCTCGCCGACGCCGATGGCATTCCCGGAGGTCTTCACTGCCCTGCAGCAGGGAGTCGTTGACGGCGTTGAGAACCCGTACGAGTTGCTCTACTCCGCGAAGTTCACTGAGCCTGCAGCGAAGCTCACCGAGCTGCGCTGGATCTACGACCCGGAGGTTATCCTCATCGGCTCGTCCTTCCTGGAAGGACTCCCCGAGGCAGATCAGGAGATCATCACCACGGCGGCGGACGACATGATCGTCAAGCTCAGGGAGTTGAAGGCTGGCATCAACAGTGAGGTGCGCGGCAAGATCGAGGCAGATGGCGGCACAGTGGCCGACCTTGATGAGGCCGAGCGCCAGGCTTGGATCGATGCGGCAGTGCCGTTCTATGCGTCGAACGCCGCAAACGTCGACACCGAGAAGTTGAAGGCAATCCTCGAAGCGGCAGGCAACACCACCTTCCTTGACGCCATCAAGTAAGCGATTCGCTTCCGGAGCCGGCATCGAGTGCGATGCCGGCTCCGGCCCATCGGGCTTACCAGCGCCCATCGGTTTGTTATAGAAAGCCATCCACATGCTCAAACGCATCCTGCGTCACCTCGACGACTACGTCGAGGTCTATCTCGCATCCGCGGCGCTCGTGATCTTCACGGTGCTCGTGGTTGCACAGGTCATCATGCGCTACCTGTTCGGCTCCCCGCTCGTCTGGTCAGAAGAGATTGCTCGATTCGCGCTCGTCTGGTTCGTCTGGATTGCCGGTAGTTATGCGGTGAAGTACCTGCGGCACGTTCGGTTCAACGTCATCGTTGATCTCATCGGCTCCAGAGTCCCGATCGCGCAGCGCGTGATCCGGATCGTCGTGTTCGTGCTCTGGCTCGCGTTCCTGCTGCTCATGCTCGTGCTCTCGTGGCAGCAGGTACTCCAGCAGGTCGCGAGCGGCCAAGTGTCGCCTGCCGCCCGGATTCCCATGTCATTTGTCTACTTCGGGCTCACGCTCGGCATGCTGCTCATGTCGTTCCGGGTCGCGCAACACACGGTGCTCGCGTTTGTCGACATCGTGAAGCACCCCAACGAGCCCATCCCTAAGTCACAGGTGGAGGTCGACTGATTATGGGTCTCGCAATTCTCTTCCTCGTTTTTGCGCTCCTGCTTGTGATCGGCATGCCGATCGCGTTTGCGCTTGGTATCTCCTCGGTGCTTGCCGTGCTTGCTACGGGCGTTATCCCGGTGAGCTACCTCACGCAGACCATGTTTGGTGCCGTTGACTCCTACCCGCTGCTCGCGGTGCCGCTGTTCGTGCTCTCGGGCGTGATCATGGAGTACGGCGGGCTGTCGCGCAGGCTCATTGACGTCGCGAAGGCGTTTGTCGGGCACATCACCGGCGGTCTCGCTGCGGTGGCGCTGCTCGCGACGACCGTGTTCGCCATGTTGTCTGGGTCGGGCCCCGCGACGGTCGCAGCAATCGGCGGAATCATGATCCCTTCGATGATTCGCGAGGGATACAGCCGTGGCTACAGCGCCGGCGTGCTCGCGACCGCGGGTGGCGTTGGTATCGTCATTCCCCCAAGCATCCCGCTCGTCATCTACGGCATCACCACGAACACGTCCATCGGCGATCTCTTCATGGCCGGCTTCATCCCGGGCCTCATCATTGTCGTTGTGCTCTACTTCGTGAGCCGCTACTACGCAAAGAAGGGTGGCTTTGGTACGGGGGTACCCAAGGCCAGCTGGAAGCAGCGGGGTCGCGCAATCTGGGATGCCAAGTGGACGCTTCTCATGCCGATCGTCGTGCTGGGCGGCATCTATGGTGGCGTCTTTACGCCCACTGAGGCTGCCGGTATCGCTGTTGCTTACAGCGTGGTGCTAGCGCTCGTCTACCGCGAGGCGAAGCGCTCGGACATCCCTCAGATGTTCAAATCAACGCTACTCATCTCGGGCATGATCCTCGTTATCATTGCAACTGCGTCGACCTACGCGCGCATTTTGACCGTCGAGCGCGTGCCGACGCTTGTGTCAGGATGGCTTGGATCGCTTTCCGTTCCGTTCTGGATCATTCTCCTCGTGATCCTCGTCCTGTTGCTCTTTATGGGCATGTTCATGGAAACGCTTGCTGGCATCATCCTGATGGCGCCGATCCTGGTTCCGGTGGTTACCGGTTTCGGAATGGACCCGGTCCATTTCGGCATCGTCATGATCATGGCCTCAATGATTGGGTTTGCCACCCCACCGGTTGGCGACAACCTCAACGTCGCCTCCGCTATTAGCGGGCTGTCGATTGAGAAAGTCAGCCTGGCCGCGCTGCCGTACGTCATTGCCCTCATTGGCGTACTTGTCGTGATCACTTTTGTGCCACAGATCAGCACCTTCTTGCCGCAATTGATGAAGTAACGCGTATTCCCGAGACACGCTGCTCCCCAGAGCCAGCCCGACAGGCTGATGCTGGGGAGCAGCGTTGTTGTGCGTCTCACCAGTACCGGGGGAGTGCTGCTGCCCCGCGGGGTCTGGCGTGCTGCGCGCGATGCGCATTGCCAGTGGGGCTTACTGGGCGCGAGCTCGGGTGGATATGGGCTACTTCGCTGAGCAGCTCGCCAGTCCGCGTTCAAGGGCCGCTCCGGTGTCGAAGCGGAGCCCGCCCGCCAGGGCCTTCCCGGTAACCGCCGGGGCGCACCGCCTCGCGAGTACCCGGCTAGAGGGGGACGCGTTCCATGCGTGGCAGTGCGCTGGCCGACGACTTGGAAGCGTCTGGCGGTACGTGGTCGCGGCGCTGCTTGCGTCGTGACCGAGTGAGCGCGCGGGAGTGGCCCCTATTGGGCGAGGTAGCCGCCATCGACCGGGATCGACACTCCGGTGAGGTATGCGGCGGCAGGACTCGCGAGGAACGCAACGGTCGAGGCGACGTCTTGTGTCTCAGCGATCCTTCCGAGCGGAATTGCGGCGGACACTTTCGCGGCTTCCGCCTCGGGGGAGGGAAGCGCGGCAAGCCACTCATCGTAGAGCGGGGTGCGGGTCATGCCCGGGGCAACTGCGTTGACCCTAATGTCGTGGCGGGCGAGCTCGACGGCCGCAGCTTTGGTGAACGCTAGCATTGCCCCTTTCGACGCACTGTAAATGCCCATTGTAGGTACGCCGATGCTCGCAAGTCGCGAAGTGACGTTGATGATCGCGCCTCCGGTGCCGTGCTCTGACATGCTGCGCGCCGCGGCGATGAGGAGATTCATTGGCGCAAACGTGTTGGACTCAAACGTCTCGCGGATCTCCTCATCAGTGACTGCGAGGAGGTCATTAGTGTGGTCCACGGCTGCGTTGTTCACGAGTACGTCAAGTGGCCCAAGCAGCTGTGTGACCTGCTTGACAAGGGCGAGTGGAGCGTTGGGCGCGCGCAGATCGCAGTTGAAGAAGGTTGCGCCGGCGCCGAGATCGCGCGCCAGGGCATTTCCGCGTTCCTCCGAGCGGCCGCTGATCGCAACTGTGAACCCGTCGAGATGCAGTTTTCTAGCTATCTCGGCCCCAATGCCCGAGGTTGCCCCGGTGATGAGAGCGACTGGATTCTGTCTGCTGCGGTGCACGTCTGCCCCAAACTTCGATGTCTGCAAATACACATTCGACACACTGTCGTAAATCTGTATAACAGTATCGCATTTTAGTTTGTCGTGTTAAGCTCCCGCGTCAGGTGATGAATCAGGAAGTCGCGTGACTCATCGAGATGGGAGACCCAGGCGCGCTTTACCTCGGCCACCGTTGCGTCACCCGCGAGGAGCTGGAAGAGCTCTTGGTGCTCTTCGTAAGGTGACCCGCCACGCCCAAAGTGCGTCTCGGGGAGCGCGAGCAAGAGTCTGATCTCGTTGGTGATTCCGGCAAAGTAGGAGCACAGGCGTTCGGATCCGCCTGCTTCGACGACAGCCAGGTGGAACCCCGCATCTGCCTCCGCAACTTCGGCCCATGCAGGCAAAGGGCCGAGGTTTGAGAAGCGCTCGAGGGCTCGTTCGACCTTGTCTAGCGGCGCTTTGGTTCGCTTCGCAGCGCGCACCGAATCGATTTCAATAAGCTTGCGCACCCGAAAGATGTCGCGAACCTGGTTGGGGTCAAATGTTCGGACACGGGCGCTGTAGCCAGGCTCGCGGACAAGCATTCCCTCGGCGATGAGTTGCTGCACGGCAATTCGCGCAGTGGGGCGCGCAATGCCGTATTCGTCGGCGATGAGCGTGTCCTTGACTTCGGCTCCGGCTTCGTAGGCGCCGGCAAAGAGGCTTTCGCGCAGGCGATTTGTAGCCGCTTCAGCGACTGAGATCGTCTGCAGGGGTTCCT
The DNA here is from genome assembly GCF_024399335.1 of Leucobacter aridicollis. Taxonomy (NCBI): domain Bacteria; kingdom Bacillati; phylum Actinomycetota; class Actinomycetes; order Micrococcales; family Microbacteriaceae; genus Leucobacter; species Leucobacter aridicollis. The sequence continues at coordinate 2,048,350 of NZ_CP075339.1, read as the reverse complement.
TTGTGGCCACTGTTCCTCCTCAGGCAAGGCTGGGCATAGCCTATCAAACGTAGTGTCTCTCCGTATTACAGTGAGTCACCGTGTTGCTCGGTTGTCAACTGTCATCCTGGGCGCTGCCGTCGCGATGCGCCCTTATTGTCCCGGTGCGCCTTATTGTCCCGGCGAGCTGCCGTCCCGGTGCACTGCCGTCCCGGTGTACTGCCGTCCCGGTATGCTGCCGCCGTGGCGTGGGGTTTAACGGTGTTGTAGCGAGCGCACGTTCAGGGCATTCTCGCTGCAGGAACTAGTGCTCGGGTGGAGTTGACGCCGGAGCCTTGCTGCACGGCCGTGGTGTCGCTCATTGGTTTCCGCGCGCCCCGGTCAGGTAGCTTGGTCGCGGACCTTGCGTTGCCGGGCGCGGGAAAACCCTATCTGTGCGCGAGGGGGGACTTGAACCCCCACGTCCGAAGACACTGGAACCTAAATCCAGCGCGTCTGCCAATTCCGCCACTCGCGCAGGTGCCGAGAACGGCACCGGTCTAGACTACCGGGTCGCGCGCTGCGAATTTGCCACTTTGTGTGCGCCTTCCTTGCATTGTTAGTCCCCGCGGGAGATCAGCGACGACTAAATGTCGGTGGTGTGTGAAGTAATGTACACATGACTTCAAGTGGACGGTTCTCCAGTCAGCAGCTCGCCGACATCGACAGCGCCGTTCGGGTGCTCGAAACCCACGAGGGTGAGAAGCGCCGCCTCGAGGCGGAGCAACTTGCCGCGTTGGCGAGGGCCCTGCAGCAGGTGTTTGGGCGAGGAGATCCCAAGAAGGGGACGCCTGACCGTGAGCTCGCGTACCGATCACTCAGGCTTGAGGTGGCGACTGCGCTCAACGACAGCGAGCACAACGCAGAACGATTGCTTTCAACCGCCTTTCTTGCGCATGAACACTTCGCGATGTCCCTCGACGCGTTGCGCAGCGGAGAAATATCGCTTGGACATCTCCGTGTTCTCACCGAAGAGGGCTCGCCGCTCGAGACCGGAAACGAGTCACGGGACAAGGCGCGCAGGCTTCGCTATGAGGACGAGGCCCTTTCCTTTGCGAAGGAGGAAACGCCAAACAGACTGCGTCCAATCGCGCGGCGACTCGCCGCTGCTCACTCCGAGGATTCGCTGGAGGAGCGGCACGAGGCGGCGCTCAGGCGACGAAGCATTCGTGTCGTCGCGCTCGATGATGGTATGGCTGACCTGATCGCGCATCTGTCGGCCGAAGACGCATACGCGATAAAAGATAGGATCGCGGCGATCGCGAAGCGTGCGATAGCCGGCGTAGGCGAGGCCGAACTGTCTCCTGCAGGCATGACGTTTACCTCAGCAGGGGTGTTCCCCGCGGCAAATAGCCCGAGGCTGGACGGCCCTGCGCCGGGTAGGTCGGGGCGGTCGTGCGATGAAGTGCGAGCAGATGTTCTACGCGACCTCTTGCTTGGGCGAGACTTAGATCTCCTGGAAGAGGGCAACGCGGGCGGATCAGGTTCGGGGCGCGACGCCAACCTACATGAGTGGGATCAGGTGCGAGCGCACGTGCAAGTCGTGATTCCTGCCCACGGCGTACCTGAACTCGTCGGATACGGGCCGATCGCCAGCGCGACAGCGGCGAGTCTCGCCGCTGGTGCGAAAGCCTGGGAGCGCGTAACGGTCGATGACGCGGGCAGGGTCCTCGCCGTTGATCGCTATAGACCGTCCGCTGAAATGACTCGACTTCTGGTAGCTCGCGATCTGCATTGTCGAGCCCCGGGCTGCCGAGTACCCGCAAGCAGGTGTGACACAGACCACACCGTAGATGCGGCACTTGGAGGCGCGACCTCGACCGCTAATCTTGCGCACCTCTGTCGTGGGCACCACACCCTCAAACACCATACGGACTGGAAGGTGGAGCAGGAGCCGGAGGGCGTGATCAGATGGACGAGTCCAACCGGGCGGGAGTACCGGGATAGGCCCCCGAATCGGGTGAGGTTTCGTCGAAGCGGCACCGACGCTGCGTAGTGCTCGGGCATCAGGTCGGGGAGGAGTCACACCCCAGTTCCCCGTTGCAACTGGCGTCGAGCTACTACCGTTCTTCGGCCGGGGCTGAAGTACCAGAGTGAGGCTACGAGCGGTTGTCGTCGACGATCTCGGCGCCTGCAGGCAGCACCGTGCCAGCCGGGATGCGAACAGTCACGAAGCCCTCATGGGCCGACGCGAACGAAGCCTCCACGGGAGCCGGAGCTGCAGTCTGGGCTGCAGTCGAGCTTGCAGCTGGAGTCGCAGCCTGCCCAGCAACCGAAACCGAAACGCCATCGGGCGCCTGGGTTGCGAGGTCGGCCCCCGAGAGCTGCGCCTCAATCGCGCCGGCAGTGACTTCGTCACGCTGGACTGCGGGGTGGTGCTGCGCCATCTTGTCGATCCAAGCTAGCGCGAGGGCCGACACGATGAAGGCGAGGTGGATCACGACCTCCCAGAACACGCCGTCGTTCGAATAGATGACTTTGCCTTTGGCGTCGATGACGAGGCCATCCTCCATGCGTCCGACCTCGATAAAGGTCTTCAGTAGATGGATCGACGAGATCGAAATGATCGAAACGGCAAGCTTCACCTTCAAGAGGTTCGTGTTGACGTGGGACAGCCACTCGGGCTCGTCGTGGTGGCCCTCCACGCGGATCTTCGACACGAACGTTTCGTACCCGCCGATGATAACCATGATGAGCAGGTTCGCAATCATGACGATGTCGATGAGAGCGAGTACGGAGAGCATCACGTCGGTCTCAGTGATCTTCCCCGAAATGATCACGTTCTCGAACAGATGCCACAGCTCGACGAAGAACAGTACGACGTAGACGCCCTGCGCGATGATAAGCCCCAGGTACAGCGGCGCCTGCAGCCAGCGGCTCGCAAAGATAAACGCTGCGAGGGTGCGCGATGCGGCGCCGGGTCCACGAGCAGTGCTGCGCTGAATCGGTGGCGTCGAGCGATCGTTCACGGTGGTTCTCCATTGGGGCTCAGAGCAAAAGCTGGAAGAGAGAAAAATAGAGTCATATGTTATCCCAGGGCGTCTCTGTGAGCCTGTGGGGAGCAGAAAGTGAGCCTGTGGGGAACAGAGACTTTTCCTCACGCCAAGCGAAAGCGCGCGCGACGCGGTCGTTGCGAGCTATAGTTGATCACTGCGAAGGGGAGTATTCCACCTCGCTCGTATCGTCAATACGCCACGCGAAGACCGCGCGGCCGGTGCGAGCGCGGAGCAGCCCGCTGGGGCCAGCGCCGGGAAGAGACTTTCGGAGTTTCGCGCACCCTGCGCCAGCCCGAAGGAGAATGTCTCTACCGTGACAACCGCCCTACCTCTCTGGTTCGAAATTGGATCGATGGTGTTGCTCACCGCCATCCTGATCGTCGACCTGCTGCTGATCATCAAGCGACCCCACGTGCCGTCTATGCGTGAGGCAAGCCTCTGGGTCGGCTTTTATGTGCTGCTCGCGCTACTCTTCGCCGGCGCCATATATATGCTCGGCGACGCCCAGCACGCGACGGAGTTCGTTGCAGGTTGGCTTACCGAGTACAGTCTGTCGATCGACAACCTGTTCGTGTTCGTGCTCATCCTTGGAGCATTCAAGGTTCCGAGCGCCTACCAGCAGCGGGCGCTCATGATCGGCATCGTACTTGCGCTCATCTTCCGTGGAATCTTCATCCTCGTTGGCGCCGCAATCATTGAGCGCTTCATCGCGGTCTTCTTCATCTTCGGCGCGTGGCTCATCTGGACCGCGTGGCAGCAAGTGAAGCCCGGCGGGCACGAGGAGCAAGGCGACAGCTGGCTCATCCGCCAGGTCAAAAAGGTCATGCCATTCAGCGACGAGTACGACGGCGGCAAGCTCCGCACAACCGTTGACGGCAAGCGCATGTTCACGCCGTTCCTGCTCGTGCTTATTTCCCTCGGGGCGACGGACCTCCTGTTCGCACTTGACTCGATCCCCGCGATCTTCGGCATTACGCAGAGCCCGTTCATCGTCTTCACTGCCAACGTGTTCGCTCTGATGGGCCTGCGCCAGCTGTACTTCTTGCTCGGCGGTCTCCTCGAGAAGCTTCCGTACCTCAAGTACGGCATCGCCGCGATCCTCGCGTTCATCGGCGTCAAGCTGATTCTTCACGCGCTGCACGAGAATGAGCTGCCGTTTATCAACGGTGGCAATCACGTGCCGGTGCCTGAGATCAGCACAGGCATGTCGCTCCTCTTCATCCTCGCCGCAATGGTGATCTCGACGGTCGCCAGCGTACTGAAGGCACGCCAGGTCGCGCGGGCAACCGGCGAAACGCTTCACCTCGGAGCGGCAGAGCCGCACGTCGACCCTCACGGGGGCGCGGGCTCGGCTCGTGACGCCGGAACAGATGGCGGCCAGAGCAAAGCGGAATAAAGCAGAGCACTTCAGAGTAGTTCAGGGCAGTTCTGAGCAGAGCAGAGCAGAGCAGAGCAGAGCAGTTCAGGGCAAAGCAGTTCAGGGCAAAGCTGCGCTGTTCAGAGCAAAGCAGTTCAGTGAATTGGGTGCGGTAGCCGCCGCAGCCGTGACGCCTGCATTGAGGCCGCTCGAAGCCCCAGTATGGGGGCTCGGGTGGCCTCGCAGTTCTCGCTTCATTTCGTGGTGCGGTCACTTCGTGGTGCGGTCACTCCGTGATGCGGTCACTTCGTGGTGTGGTCACTTCGTGATGCAGTCACACGAATAAGATGCGGTGATCGCCGCTGGCGACAAACCTGAATGTGACAGCGGGAATTGATTGCATCGGCCGAGTGTTAGACTCTTCATCATGCGTCAGCGGCACCTTCTTCTTCGTGGCCGCGACGGGATCTAGCCAACGGCCGCCCGTCGCGGGGTTCTTGCACGGCCGATTCACTAGCGCGCGCCACCGTTGTTTGCGCGTTGCAAAGCAAGAGAATGAAGAGAAGCAATGACTGATTCGAAGCCCCGTACGCTTGCAGAAAAGCTCTGGGACGACCATGTCGTCGTCAAGGGGGAGGCCGGGGACCCCGACCTCATCTACATCGACCTGCACCTCATCCACGAGGTCACGAGCCCGCAAGCGTTTGACGGCCTGCGCGTCGCTAATCGTCCGTTGCGTCGCGTCGACCTGATGATCGCGACTGAGGATCACAACACCCCGACGCTGAACATCACCCGGCAGATCGAGGATCCGACGAGTCGCGTGCAGATCGATACGCTCCGCAAGAACGTCGAGGAGTTCGGTGTGCGTTCGCACCCGCTCGGTGACAAGGAGCAGGGCATCGTCCACGTCGTCGGCCCGCAGCTCGGACTGACTATGCCAGGAATCACGGTAGTGTGCGGCGACAGCCACACCTCTACGCACGGCGCGTTTGGTGCCCTCGCATTTGGGATCGGCACGAGCGAGGTCGAGCACGTCATGGCGACGCAGACGCTGTCGCTGAAGCCGTTCAAGACCATGGCGATCAACGTCGAGGGTGAGCTCCGGCCCGGCGTTACGGCGAAAGACATCATTCTCGCGGTGATTGCGAAGATCGGTACCGGCGGTGGCCAGGGGTACGTGCTCGAGTACCGGGGATCGGCGATCCGGAACCTGTCGATGGACGGCCGCATGACCATTTGTAACATGTCGATCGAGGCCGGCGCCCGCGCGGGGATGATCGCGCCCGACGAGAAGACCTTCGAGTACGTGAAGGGCCGCGAAGCCGCACCGACGGGCGCAGACTGGGACGCGGCCGTTGAGTACTGGAAGACCCTGCCGACGGACGAGGGCGCGGTGTTTGACGCCGAAGTCACAATTGACGCAGGCGCACTGGAGCCGTTCGTGACCTGGGGGACCAACCCCGGCCAGGGCGTGCACCTGAGCGAGACTGTACCAAACCCTGCAGATATCGCAGACGCCAACGAGCGCGCCGCCGCCGAGCGTGCGCTCGAGTACATGGATCTCGAGGCCGGGACCCCGATGAAGGAGATCAAGGTTGACGCGGTCTTCATGGGTTCCTGCACGAACGCCCGACTCGACGACCTTCGCGAGTTCGCGAGCATCATCAAGGGCAAGCAGAAGGCCGAGGGCGTCAGGTTGATGGTCGTGCCTGGTTCGGCGCGCGTACGGCTCGAAGCTGAAGCCGAAGGAATCGACAAGATCGTCGAGGAGTTTGGCGGCGAGTGGCGCTTTGCAGGCTGCTCCATGTGTCTCGGTATGAACCCTGACCAGCTTGAACCGGGGGAGCGCTGCGCGTCGACCTCGAACCGCAACTTCGAGGGCCGCCAGGGTAAGGGCGGTCGGACCCACCTCGTCTCGCCGCTCGTTGCGGCGGCGACAGCTATCCGCGGCACGCTGTCGAGCCCGTGGGACCTGCAGGCTGATGCGCCCGGAGTCAGCGCGAACGAGAAGGTGGAGGCGTAATCATGGAAAAGTTCACAACGTTGAACGCGACAGCAGTCCCGCTGCGCCGCTCGAACGTCGACACCGACCAGATCATCCCGGCGGTGTTTCTGAAGCGCGTCACGAAGACAGGCTTTGACGACGCGCTCTTTTACCACTGGCGTCAGGATTCCGAGTTCGTGCTCAACCAGCCCGTGTACAAGGGCGCCGAGATCCTGATCGCAGGCCCCGACTTTGGTACTGGCTCGTCCCGCGAGCACGCCGTTTGGGCGCTGCGCGATTACGGATTCAAGGTAGTGATCTCGGCGCGCTTCGCCGATATCTTCCGCGGCAACTCGGGTAAGCAGGGGCTTCTCGCAGCCCAGGTTGCCGAAACAGACGTCGAGAAGCTGTGGGCAATCATCGAGGCGGATCCCGCAACCAAGGTGTCGGTCAACCTCGACGACCGCACCGTGACTGCGGGGGAGCTGACAGTCTCATTCGACATTGACGACTACACTCGGTGGCGGCTCATGGAGGGTCTTGACGACATCTCCCTGACACTTCGCAACGAGTCCGCGATTACTGAGTTTGAGGCGCGTCGCCCGGGCTGGATGCCCACGACGCTGCCCGCCACGAACGCCTAGGAGGCACCCACGTTGAGCAACGCAGAGCAGACGGACGCACCGGAGATCCCGGAGGGTCTGACGAAGCCGAACGAGGAAGAGGCCGCATCCAAGGCTCTCCAACACGACGCCGCAAACCAGGGCGCGAAGGTCGGCCTCACCTCTGATGAGATCATCATCAAGGGCGGCACGCCGCTGAAGGGGCGCATCGAGGTCCGCGGTGCGAAGAACCTCGCGACGAAGGCAATGGTGGCGACACTCCTCGGCAAGACGCCGAGCGTGCTGCGCAACGTTCCCAATATCTCGGACGTTCGCGTTGTCGCGGGCCTGCTCGCGCTGCACGGCGTGCTCATCACCAAGGGTGAAGCCGCCGACGAGTGGCACTTCGACCCGTCGAACGTGGAGGTCGCTCACAAAGCCGACATCGACGCGCACGCGGGCTCGTCGCGTATCCCGATCCTGTTCTGCGGGCCGCTGCTGCACCGCCTTGGCGAGGCGTTCATCCCCGATCTCGGCGGCTGCCGCATCGGCGATCGCCCGATCGACTTTCACCTCGACGCGCTGCGCGAATTCGGCGCCGTCGTTGAGAAGCTCCCGAGCGGCATCAGCCTGACCGCGCCGAACGGCCTCAAGGGCGCGAACATCGAGCTGCCCTACCCCTCGGTCGGTGCGACTGAGCAGGTGCTGCTGACGGCGGTGCTCGCCGATGGTCAGACCGAGCTGCGCAACGCAGCCATCGAGCCAGAGATCATTGACCTCATCTGCATCCTGCAGAAGATGGGCGCGATCATTTCGATGGAGCCCAACAGGGTGATTCTCATCGAAGGTGTCGACGAGCTTCGTGGCTACGATCACAAGGCCATCTTCGATCGCAACGAAGCCGCGAGCTGGGCGGCAGCCGCGCTCGCAACCAAGGGCGACATCTTCGTTGGCGGAGTGCGACAGGAAGAGATGATGACCTTCCTGAACGCCTACCGGAAGGTCGGCGGCGATTTTGACGTGCACGACGACGGGATCCGTTTCTGGCACCCGGGTGGCGACCTGAAACCCGTCACAATCGAGACCGACGTGCACCCCGGATTCATGACGGACTGGCAGCAGCCACTCGTCGTCGCGCTCACACAGGCGACCGGTACCTCGACGATCCACGAGACTGTGTACGAGAACCGGTTCGGATTCACCGACGCTCTGAACACGATGGGCGCGAACATCGTCGTGCACCCGAACGGTCTCAGTGACGTCGGTCGCCGCGTGAAGCGTCGCGAGTTCGAGCAGGCCGCGGTCATCACGGGCCCGACACACCTGACAGCCGCAGACGTCGTCGTGCCAGACCTGCGCGGTGGCTTCAGCCACCTCATCGCCGCAATGATCGCTGAGGGAGAGTCGAAGGTCTCGAATATCGGCATCATTGCTCGTGGGTACGAGAATTTCATCGAGAAGCTCCGCCTGCTCGGAGCTGACTTCGTCTTTGAGGCGTAAGCGTACGAAAATTCGTGAGTCCCGCGCCGCACTGGCGCTTATGCAGATGCGCGCGCGGGATTCGGGGATAATTGAACCATGACGAAAACGGTGAAGCTGCGCAGCCAGCCCGGGGCCGAGAAGCGCAGGCCCTCGATGTTTTGGCTGTTGGCGGGACTCATCCTACCTGTGTGGTCGCTCATGGTTCGTTACCGATTTACGCCACAATCGAAGCTTCCGAAGACTGGCCCGTTCATCCTCGCGCCGAACCACTTCAGTGAGATCGATCCCATCGCGATGGGGGCGGCTATTTGGCACCTTGGGCGCGTGCCGCACTTCATGGCGAAGGAGAGCCTGTTTAAGGTACCCGTTCTCGGCTGGATGATGCGCAAGAGCGGCCAAATTCCTGTGGAGCGCGCGGGCGCGACGCGATCGACAGGCCTCGACAACCCGATGAGCTCGGCAAGCAAGCTTATTGAGAACCAGGGTGGCGTCATCGTGTACCCGGAGGGAACGCTCACCCGCGATCCTGATCTGTGGCCGATGCGCGGCAAGAGTGGGGCAGTGCGGCTCGCGCTCGAGAGCGGAATTCCGCTCATTCCAGCTGCGCACTGGGGCACGCAAGAACTGATGCCGCGCTACGGAAAATCAATCCGGCCGTTCCCGCGCAAGACTATCGAGGTTGCCATTGGCGAGCCGATCGACATGAGCGAGTTCGAGGGCCGGCACATCGACCAGAAGCTCATCAACGAGGCGACGAAGAAGCTCATGAACGAGATCACGGCGCTCCTTGAGGGCCTGCGCGAGGAAAAAGCGCCCGAAGAGCGTTGGGATCCCGCAAAGCACCAGCAGAACGAGACGGGGCGTTTTTGAACGCGGCAGCAACGAGAGCACATCGCGGCACGAAGGTCGCAGTTATCGGCGCCGGGAGCTGGGGCACGACCTTCGCGAAGGTGCTGTGTGACGCAGGCTCGGACGTGACGATCTGGGCACGGCGCAGCGAGGTCTCAGACGAGATCCAAGTCGCAAAGCGCAATAGCCAGTACCTGCCAGGTATCAACCTGCCGAAGAACCTCAAAGCGACGGCGAACCTCGCAGATGCACTGCGGGGGGCACGTCTCGTATTCCTCGCGGTTCCGAGCCAGTCGCTGCGACAAAACCTGCAAGACATCGAGCCGTTCCTCGCCCCGACGAGCGTGCTCGTCAGCCTCGTGAAGGGCGTCGAGCGCAGCACGACGATGCGAATGAGCGAGGTCATCCACGACACGTTGGATCTCGAACCAGATCGGATCGCCGTAGTCTCCGGGCCGAACATCGCGCTCGAGATCGCGAAGGAACAGCCGACGGGTGCGGTCGCATCGTGCGCGTCGATCGCAGTGGCCGAGGAAGTCGCGCAGGCGTGCTCCGCGCCATACTTCCGCACCTACGTGAATCACGACGTTGTCGGCACTGAGCTCGGTGGCGTGCTGAAGAACCTCATCGCTCTGGCGATCGGTATCGTCGACGGTGTGGGCTACGGCGAGAACACGAAGGCCTCGATTATTACGCGTGGGCTCGCGGAGATGACCGAGTTCGCTGTGTCGCAGGGCGGCGACCCGATCACCCTGTCTGGGCTCGCAGGGCTCGGCGATCTCATCGCGACCTGTCAGTCGCCCCTGTCTCGAAACAACACCGCAGGCAGGCTCATCGGACAGGGCTACTCGCAAGAGGAGACCCGAGAGCAGATGCAGCAGGTCGCCGAGGGAATCACCTCGGTCGCGCCAGTGCTCGAGCTCGCGAAGTCACGCGGGATCGTCATGCCGATTGTGCAGCAGGTGTCGATGGTGCTCGACGGTGAGATGGAACCGAAAAACCTCGGGCCCCATCTCGCAACCGAAGATGGAATTCCGCGGCGAGAGCTCGTGCTGAAGCGCGACTCGAAGCCCAGTTGGCGGCGCCTGTTCGGGCGCCGGAAGGAGCGCACACAGTGAGCGTAGTCCAGACCGAACCGCACGACGAACAGGGAAACGTCACTCAGGCAGGAGCGAAGCGCCGCGTCGCTCTCGTCTTCGGCGGGCGTTCGAGCGAGCACGGGATCAGCTGCGTCACCGCCGCAGGAATCCTCAAAGCGATCGACCGCGAGCGCTTCGACGTGACGCTCGTCGGGATCACCAAGCGCGGTGCGATGGTGCTCATGCGCGAAGACGATCTCGCCGACTACCGCCTCGACGCTCCCACCCTTCCTGAGGTGCGAGACAACGGCACCCGAGTGATCTGGCCCGCGTCAGTCGACACCCGCGCACTCACCCTCGTATCGAGTGACGGCTCGCTGAGCTCGCTCGGGCACATCGATGCTGTGATGCCGATGCTGCACGGCCCGTACGGAGAGGACGGCACCATCCAAGGGATGCTTGACCTCATCGACATGCCCTACGTCGGTTCGGGCGTGCTTGGCTCGTCGCTGTGCATGGACAAGCACCTTGTGAAGGTCGTGCTGCAGAGCATGGGGATCCCTGTCGCGCCGTGGCGCACGGTCACCCGGGGCGACCTCGACCGCAACCCCGAACTTCTTCGCACGATCGACGAGGGGCTCACCTACCCGCTGTTCGTGAAGCCCGCACGCGCCGGGTCGTCGGTTGGCGTGAGCCGAGTCACCGAGGCGAGCGAGATTCCTGCCGCGCTTGAGATCGCGTTTGCTGAGGATCGCACCGTACTCATCGAATCCGGAATCACCGGCCGTGAGGTCGAGATTGCCGTGCTTGAGGGGCGCGAGGGGCAGCCGACTCGCACGAGTAGCGTGATCGGGGAGATCGTCGTGACCGGGCGCGACTTCTACGACTTTGAGGCGAAGTACCTGGGTGCGTCAGGCGTGCAGCTTGTGCTGCCCGCGAAGGTCACCGACGCTGAGTTCGAGGCGATTCGAGACGCAGCGGTTCGGGCGTTCGAGGGAACGCAGGCGCGCACGCTCTCACGCATCGACTTCTTCCTCACAGAAGACGGGCCTGTGCTCAACGAGCTCAACACGCTTCCTGGCTTTACGCCCGCGTCGATGTATCCGATGCTGTGGGAGGCCTCGGGCCTGAGCTATTCGGAGCTCATCACCGAACTGATTGAGCTCGCGCTCGAAAAGCGCCCGGCCTACTAGCCGCAGGATCGGCGCGGCCCCCGCGAATCAGGCGGGGGTTATTCGGCGTCTTGTGTCGCGGCCTCGGGTGCCTCAGCCTAGGGTGACTCGGCCTCTGGTGCCTCGGCCTCGGGCGACCTGGCGTCAGGCAACTTATCGTCAACAGGTGCGTCCGTCTGCGGCGCGTCGCCAAACTGTGAATCGTCGATCGTGTCGGCAATCGCCGTGCACTTGCGTTCTTGGGGGAGCTTCTTCACTGAGGCGCTCAGCTCGGTGATGACGTTCGTTCCCGATACGTCGTTGTCGAAGTTCACCACGACCTCGAGGCCCGGGCTGCGGCCGTAAGCCTCGAACCTGAACATCGGTGCGCGTGAGTCGTCGATGATCCAATCCACGCCGTTCACCGAGACGCAGCTGTCTGTCGTCGGGCCGCTTGGCTCAATGCCGCAGTAAAGCAACACACTCGCGGGGTCACCCCAAGCGCCCGTTGATTGCGCGTTCGTGTAGCGCCGCTCGAGGCCGTCGACAGTTGCGGGGAGCCTCACGATCACGTCGGCGCACGCCGGGTTGTTCGCATCGTCAGCGGGCACCATCGGCACGTCTCCCGAACAGCCAGTGAGTACCGTCGCAACGGCTCCTGCGGCTAGGACGAGGGCTGTTGTATGAACGGTGCGAGCTTTCACACTGTAACCATATCCGGTGGTGGAAGCGGGAGTCGGGGAACGGGCTGAGTGGGGCGCGCCTCGTGGCGGCGCGCGGTACCGTTGTGGTGTGCAGACAGTTGGAGATCTTGGAGAAGCGGGCGTGCTCGCGCGAATTCTTGACGGGCTCGAGCCGGCGGCGGCGGCATCGGTTGGTCCTGGCGACGACTGCGCGGTGCTCAGAGCCTCGGGTGACATCGTCGTCACAACTGACACGATGATCGAGGGCCCAGATTTTCGCCTGGCCTGGCACACGGGATTCGATCTTGGCTGGAAGCTCGCCGCAACCAACCTCTCTGACGTCGCGGCGATGGGCGCGACCCCGACCGGACTCACCGTTGCGCTCGCGTGCCCGAAGTCGACGCCTGTCTCGCTGCTCGCGGAGATCGCACGTGGGCTGAGCGCCGCCTGCGCCGAGCTCGCGCCGGGGTGCGGAGTTGTAGGTGGGGATCTCGGCCAAGCGCCTGTGCTCACCGCTGCGGTGACTGCGCTCGGGGACCTTGAGGGGCGCGAGCCTGTGCTGCGCTCGGACGCGCGGCCCGGCGACACCGTCGCGTACTCGGGGGCGCTCGGCCTCGCAGGCTTGGGCCTCGCGTTGCTCTTCGACAGATGCGCAGACGGCTCGGGTGTTGCGCACTCTGAGGGGCTCGCTGAGCTGCGGGAGGCGCACAGCGCCGAGCTGCGCGCGCAGTTCGCGCCGCGAGCGCCGATCCTGACCGGGCGTGTCGCGAGCGAGTCAGGCGCGACGGCAATGATGGACGTTTCAGACGGTCTGGCGCTCGACGCGGCGCGGCTGGCGCGCGCCTCGCAGGTTGAGGTGAGGCTCAGCGGTGAGTCACTGAGCGCCGCGTACGGTGTGCAGCAGGGCGTCACCGTGCCGTTGCGCGCAATGCTTGAGGGCGGTGAGGATCACGGCCTGCTCGCGACGTTCCCACCCGGTGTCGCGTTGCCCGCGGGGTTCTTACCGATTGGCGTGGTCGCGGAGGTTGGAGACTCGCGCGGTGAGCCCTCGCAGGGTTCGCTGAGCGTGAACGGCGAACCCTATGCGCCAGGTGGGTGGGATCCATACAATAAGCTCACGACGCTGAGCAGCTAGCTCGGTGGGCTGCCCCGACGCACAGTGCGCCAGTTGAGGAGGATCTGAGATGACGAACATTACGGTGATGGGTGCCGCGGAGGCACGCGTTCCGGCCGATCAGGCCGACATCTTCGCGTCAGTCTCAAGCCGCGACGCGTCCCGCGAGATCGCACTCCAGGGCGCCAACGCCGCGCATGCAAAGCTCGTCGAACGAGCCAAAGAGCTCGTGTCAGCGGGCTCCGCAATTCAGTACGTTGCCGACCCCGTCTCGACCTATTCGAACTCGTGGCGCGACGAGCACGGCAACAACGTCGTCGAGCACCAGGCGCACGCGAGCGTGCAGATCGTCTTGAGTGCGCTCGATCGCGTCGGAGAGGTTGCAGCCGAGCTCACCGAGAGCGGCGCAGACGTTCGAGTGCAGTGGGAGCTCAGCTCGGCCCTGCGTGACGAGTGGACCCGAAATTTGCGAAGCGCGGCGGTGCAAGACGCGCGAACAGCGGCCGAGGACTTCTCAGCGGCGATCGGCGCGCCGACACTCACGCTCCTCACGCTGCGAGACGGCCGCTCAGGCGGCGGTGCCTCGCCGCTCGGTGACGCCAGATTCGCGATGGCCGCGGCGGCGCCGCCCGAGGTGACTGTCGGGCAGATCTCAGTCAACGTGCAGGTCGAGGCAACGTTCGACGCTGAGTAAGCTATGGCCGCTGCGCTCCCGGCGCGTTGGCGGCAATACGAAGCGCAGTCCACAATTCAGAGCGTGTGTCGGGCGAATCGATGTCGCGCTGCAGCAGGCTCGCCGCGGTCCGGATCCGTGCACGCAAAGTGTGCCTGTGGATTGCCAGCTCACCGGCCGCCGGGGACAGCTGTCCGTTGTGGCGCAGCCATGCCTCTAGGCTCCGCTCGATCTCATCGCCGTGCTTCCGGTCGTGTGATCTGACGGGGGAGAGGAAGCCCGACGCCCGGCGCCGCGCGTCTTGACTCTCGCCGATGAGCTGCAGCAGCCCTGCATGCATGGCGGGACGGTACTCGACGATCCTGTTTGCCGTACTTGTCGGGGTGCTCGCTGAGGAGCTCGCTGCAGCGCTTGCTAACGTGCCCGCTGCCGGGCCAGCTGTGGGGCGGCCCTGTGAGGTGCCCGGGGCAGTGTGTGTTGCCCGGCCGCTCGGCTCCGCCGACCGATCCTGGGCGATCGCGTGCTCGAGCGCTCTGTCTGCCTGCGCGACAAGTTCGAGCAGGTCGTCGAGCGAACCGCGCTCAGACAGCCCACCAGGGACGCCCCTGGCGAGTCGTTTGACCGAGGGGATCTGGGACGGTTCACACACGATGAGCAGCCTGCCGTCGACGACACCCGCCGCGGTGCCGTCGCCGAGCTCGCTGAGGTCGAGGCCAGGCTGAACGCCGGGAAGTGCAACGACAGAAACCTGGCCTCGGGGAAGTCGCGGAAAAAGGGGCCCCGCAACCTCATCGGCGAGATCTCTACGACCAGCCATGAGTAGCCGCAGCGTCGCAGTTGCGAGCGCCGACTCCGAGCGAGCGATGCTCGAAGTCCGTGCCCCCTTGCCCCGGCCGTGCCCCTGGCTTAGCCTGTCGAGGTTCTGGGCGTGCACGGCTGCGTCGATGAGGCGGGCGGCGGCTCGTGTGATCGCGATGAACGGGGTATCGTAGGGCACCCGAATGAGGGGGAGGCCCAAGTGCTCGCACGCCTCGACGAGCGTCGGCGGGATCCTGTCCCACCGAATGCCAACCCCGACGCCGAGCGCCGTCGTGCCCGCCGCGACGAGGCGTGAGACATACGCTTCTGCGGCCCGGATGCCAAGCGTCCCCTTAAATTGGGCGCCAGTCGTCAACAGCACTGTGCGGGGAGTGAGGAATGGCGTGGGGTCGGTGAGATCAGTTGAGTGGACCCATTGGACCGAGCGAGACCCAGTCGTGTCATCGCCGCCAGCGACGACGACGAGGCCAAGTTCGTAATCGCGCAACAGTGTCTCGAGGTCGATCCACGAGTGGATTGCCGGTTCGGCGAATAATTGCATCATCAATCGCCATTATGGCACCTCGGGCTGTGGGGGTGCAGCCATATCCTTGGATGTGTCCGGCGCTGTGGTGCAGAACCGCCGCGGCGCTCACCCCACACAACGTAAGGAGACATCCATGACTCTCACCGGCGGCCCTTCACTTCCGCAGGAGCGTAAGCTCGTCACCAGCATCCCCGGCCCGAAGTCGCAGGAGATCCTCGCACGCAAGAACGCAGCCGTCGCGGCCGGTGTTGGCGTCGCGCTCCCCGTCTCCATCGTTGCCGCAGGCGGCGGCGTCATGGTCGACGTTGACGGCAACTCGCTCATCGACCTGGGCTCAGGTATCGCCGTCACAGGCGTCGGCAACTCGGCACCCGCAGTCGTTGAAGCTGTCACCAACCAGGTAAACCAGTTCACCCACACTTGCTTCACTGTCACGCCGTACGAGGGCTACATCGCCGTCGCCGAGAAGCTCAACGAGCTCACCCCGGGCGACCACGAGAAGCGCTCAGCGCTCTTCAACTCGGGCGCCGAAGCAGTCGAGAACGCAATCAAGATCGCGCGTCACTTCACCAAGAAGAACGGCGTCGTCGTGTTCGATCACGCCTACCACGGCCGCACGAACCTCACCATGGGCATGACCGCAAAGAACATGCCCTACAAGGACGGCTTCGGCCCGTTCGCCCCAGAGGTCTACCGCGTACCGACCTCGTACCCGTACCGCGACGGCCTCACCGGCGCAGAGGCTGCACAGGTTGCCATCACTCAGATTGAGAAGCAGGTCGGCGCTGACAACCTCGCCGCGATGATCATCGAGCCCATCCAGGGCGAGGGCGGCTTCATTGCTCCCGCCGAGGGCTTCCTCCCGGCGCTCCAGGCCTGGGCAACCGCGAACAAGGTCGTCTTCATCCTCGACGAGGTGCAGACAGGCTTCGCCCGCACCGGCAACCTCTTCGCGGCAGACCACGAGGGTGTTGTCCCTGATCTCGTCACTACTGCGAAGGGCATCGCTGGCGGCCTCCCGCTGTCGGCAGTGACAGGCCGCGCCGACATCATGGACTCGGCCCACGCAGGCGGACTCGGCGGCACCTACGCAGGCAGCCCGATCGCATGTGCAGCAGCACTCGCAACGATCGACACCTACGAGAAGGAAAACCTCGCGGCCCGCGCAGGCGAGATCGGCGCAATCATCTCGGAGTTCTTCGCGGAGCTCCAGAAGAGCGACGACCGCATCGGAGACATCCGTGGCCGCGGCGCGATGATGGCTGTGGAGTTCGTCGAGTCAGGCTCGAAGACCCCCGCAGCTGCGCTGACAGGCGCAATCGCAAAGCACGCTGCGAATGAGGGTGTTATCCTCCTCACCTGCGGAACTTACGGCAACGTTGTCCGCTTCCTCCCGCCGCTCTCGATCTCCGACGAGCTGCTCCGTGAGGCCCTCCAGATCGTCGCCGACGCGCTGGCAGCAAACTAGTTCTCGCTGCACCCACGCTCTCGCAGCACCATTAGGCTGAAAGGAAACCGTTATGGCTCTCAAGCCCAACGAACAAGAACTCCTCGACCGCGTCCCTTCAGGGCTCGCGATCGGTGGAAAGTGGGAGGACTCGACCTCCGGCGCAACGTTTGATGTTGTGGACCCCGCGACTGGCGCCGTCATTAAGACGATCGCCGACGCAACGGTCGAGGATGCCGTGCGCGCACTCGACTCCGCAGTCGCAGTGCAGGACGAGTGGGCAGCAACCTCGACGCGCGAGCGCTCGAACATCCTGCGCCGCGCGTTCGACCTGCTCATGGAGCGCAAGGAAGAGTTCGCGCTGCTCATGTCGATGGAGATGGGCAAGCCCATCGCTGAGGCTCGCGGTGAGGTGAACTACGGCGGCGAGTTCCTCCGCTGGTTCTCGGAGGAGGCTGTGCGCGTGCGCGGCGACTACCGTCCGAACCCCGAGGGAACCGGCAACATGGTTGTCTCACACATCCCCGTCGGGCCGTGCTACTTCATCACGCCCTGGAACTTCCCGCTCGCCATGGCAACCCGCAAGATCGCTCCGGCGCTCGCTGCTGGTTGCACCGTCGTCATCAAGCCGGCGGCCCTCACACCGCTCACGACGATGTTCTTCGCGCAGCTGCTCGAGGATGCCGGCCTGCCAGCTGGCGTCGTGAACGTCGTGCAGACGTCGAAGTCGAGCGCTCAGTCGAGCGCCCTGCTCTCCGACACTCGCCTCCGCAAGCTCTCGTTCACCGGTTCTACCCCGGTCGGCGTGACGCTGCTGCAGGCTGCTGCCCAGAACGTGCTCCGGACGTCGATGGAGCTGGGCGGCAACGCTCCGTTCGTCGTATTCGAGGACGCAGACCTCGATAAGGCTGTTGAAGGCGTGCTGCTCGCCAAGTTCCGCAACATCGGTCAGGCATGCACCGCTGCGAACCGCATCATCGTGCACGAATCGGTCGCGGACGAGTTCGCCCGCCGCGTTGGCGAGAAGGTCAGCGCGATGACAATCGGCCGCGGCGCGGACGAAGGCAACGACATCGGCGCGCTCGTCGAGGAGAAGGCAGTTGCAAACACTGCTCGCCTCGTCGCAGACGCAGTCGAGACCGGCGCGACAATCGTCACCGGTGGCGAAGCTATCGACGGACCCGGCAACTTCTTCCAGCCGACAGTCATCGACAAGCTCAGCCCGCAGTCGGCGATCATGCGCGAGGAAATCTTCGGACCCGTCCTCGGCATCATCCGCTTCTCGACAGAGGAAGAGGCTGTCGAGCTTGCAAACAACACCGAGTACGGCCTCGTGAGCTACGTGTTCACCGAGAACGTCGCACGTGGCCACCGTATGATCGAGAAGCTCGAGACAGGCATGATGGGCCTGAACACCGGGCTCGTATCAAACGCTGCGGCTCCCTTCGGCGGCCTCAAGCAGTCGGGCATCGGCCGCGAGGGCGGTTTTGAGGGGATCCACGAGTTCCTCTCGACGAAGTACACCCTCATCCCGCGCTAACACGCGGTAAACGCTGCGGGGCTCGGGTCAGTGACTCGGGCCCCGTCTGCGTATGGCGGGGCTGGCGGTACTGCTGCCCCGCTTGCCGAGCGTGTTGTCGCTGGCTGAGGCTGTTGTCGGCTGGCTGAGCCTGTTGTCGGCTGGCTGAGCCTGTTGTCGGCTGGCTGAGCCTGATGTCGGCTGGTCGAGCCTGTTGTCGGCTTGTCGAGCCTGTTATCGGCGTTGGCTACTGGAATCTTCACTAGATATCCCCGACAGCACAGCACCTAGCATTCAGAGTGCAGATCTCATGAGATATCGCTGGCCGGTGCCAGTCGTTGCACGCAGCGTTGGCGCTGCAGGCGTGAGTCAACGCCAGGCGAAGCGTTCAAGGCTAGGCGGGTTCAGACCACCAGAGCACAGTCTCACCATAGGCGCGGTTGCGGATCGGCTCGAGCCCTGTGGGTAGCGTTGGCTCGGGGGAGCGGCTGCTCCGCTCGACGAGGACGACAGCCTCAGGGGCGAGTAGCGGCAGGAGGGCGGTGAGGTTCGCGGTCAGCGACTCCTCATCGAGGTCGTATGGCGGGTCGATCAACGCAACGTCCCAGCGTGCGCTCATGCCGCGTGCGAGCTCACGGTCGAGAAACGCCTGAACAGACTGACGCTCCACCTCGATTGTCGGTGGCTGAGCCCCGAATCCAGCAGATGAACCGGTTCCTGCAGTCCCTGCAGCCTTTGCTGCCCCGCGCTGCCACGCCTGCAAGACAGTCTGTGCGTTGCGATTCGCCACCTGCGCGGCCTGCGGGTGCTTTTCGACGAGGGTGATCGAGGCAGCGCCACGACTCGCGGCTTCAAGCCCCAGAGCCCCTGAGCCCGCGTAGAGGTCGACGACCCTCGCCCCGGCGACGACGCCCCATGATTCGAGTGCTGAGAAGATTGCCTCTCGAACGCGGTCGCTCGTTGGGCGAGTGCCCGCTTTCGGCACCTCCAACCGCAACGAGCCTGCCCGGCCCGCGATGATACGTGTCACGACTCAGCCAGCCGTCACGAAACGATCGTGGAGCGTCTCGAGCTGCGCATCGCTCAAGCCGAGCCCCATGGTGAAGTACCCCTCGATCGAACCGAAGCGCTCGCGCACTTCATCGAGGGCCGCCTGCAACATGCTCTCGTGCACGGTCAGCACCGGCTTGATGAGCGATGAATCGACGCCATTGCGTTCGGCACGTTCAAGCATCGGCTCAATCATTGGAAGGATGTCGACGTTCGTTTGCAGATAATCAGCAACTGCCGTCTCCTCGTCTGCGCCAACGAGCAACAGGAAAGACGCGGCGGCCCACCCGGTGCGATCTTTACCGGTCGTGCAATGAAACAGTGTCGGGACGTAGACCTCGGGCGCCGTGAGGGCCTCGTAAAACTCCCTAAACGCCGCGATCGCCGAGGGGCTCGACACGATCAGCCTGTTCGAGTCTTGGAGGATCTTCACGCCCTTGCCGTCGCCGAGCATCTCTGCCATCTGCTGCTTGATCGCGGCGAGCTGTTCTGCGCTCACTTCGCGTCCTTCAGCCCCCGGCATGCCAAGGTGGGCGAGGCTCGCCGACAGGTCTCGCGCGTGGTCGCCGAGCACGTCGAGGTGCACGCCTGTGACGCCGGGCGGAAGCTTGTCTGGGGCGCTGCGTCGTTCGCCATCGGTTCGGAAGTCGACGACGCGCCGAATGCCGAGACCGACGAGCGCCTCCCCATCCGGCTCAGAAACGGCACCGAGCGTCGCAGATCGAAAGATCAGGCCGTCTGCGACTGAGCCACCTGCAACGGGAAGCCCGCCGAGCGTCCGCAGATTGGGTACTGTTGCCAACGGGATCCGGCGTTCAACTGATTCGGTCACAATTCCACACTACCCGTTGGGATCGTGGGGGAGGCCAGAATCGGTTCACCTTCTTGTCCACTCCTGTGGCCACACGAGGCAAAATGTCGGGGCCCCACGCTAGCCTTAGCGTATGGCGCATGTAACCCTCGAGTCTCCGCTGAGCGGGATCATCGGTGGCAAGAGCGCGAAAGCTCTCGAGAAAGCGTTCGGCATGCGCACGGCGCAAGACCTGCTCGAGCACCTGCCGCGCCGGTACTCGAAGCGTGGTGAACTGACGCCGCTCGTTGGCCTTCCGGTGGGTGAGCAGGTCACCGTGGTGGCGCAGGTGCTTGATGTGCGGGTGCGGCGCATGCAGCGGCGCCCAGGCCAGATCGTCGAGGCACGGATCACAGATGGCGTCGGCACGCTGACGCTGACCTTCTTCAACCAGCCGTTTCGGGCGAACGAGCTTCGTGCCGGCCGTCAGGGCATTTTCGCGGGCAAGGTCTCTGAGTATCGAGGGGCCTACCAGCTGCAACACCCCGACTACGAGTTTTTTGATGCTGACGCAGAGGTTCCTGGGGGTGCGCAGCTTGAGGAGGCCGCGGCGAAGGCCTGGGCTGAGACGCCCGTGCCGATCTACCCGGCAACGACGCAGATGCCGAGCTGGACGATCCAACGCTCTGTCGAGATGGTGCTCGATGCTCTTGCCGACGTGCCAGACCCATTGCCGACCGAGATGCTTCGTGCTGAGGGGCTCCTGTCGCTTCGCGCCGCGTTTGAAGGCGCGCACAGGCCCCGCAACGACAGCGACTGGCGGGCCGCGCAGCGCAGCCTGAAATTCCGTGAGGCATTCGACCTGCAGTTGGCGCTGCTGTATCGCCGCCGCCAGCATGCTGCCGAGGCGAGCACACCCCGGCCGCCCGGCGCGTTGCTCGAGCGCTTCGACTCAGCGCTGCAGTTCGAGCTGACCGGCGACCAGGTCGCGGTTGGCGCTGTCATTGCCGACGAGCTCTCACTCTCGCACCCGATGCACAGGCTGCTGCAGGGCGAGGTTGGCTCCGGTAAGACGCTTGTCGCGCTCCGGGCGATGCTGCAGGTCGCCGAGTCTGGCGGACAGAGCGCCCTTCTCGCGCCGACCGAGGTGCTCGCGGCGCAACACTTCCGGTCGGTTGTTGAGGCGCTCGGCCCTGACCTCGCGGCCTCGCTGAATCCTGTTCTCATTACCGGGCGCATGCCCGCTGCCGAGCGGCGCCGCGCGCTGCTGTCGCTCGCCTCGGGCAATGCGCTCGTTGCTGTCGGTACCCACGCACTCATGAGCGAGGGGGTGACGTTTTACGACCTTGGCCTCACTGTGATTGACGAACAACACCGCTTCGGGGTGGAACAGCGCGAGGCGCTCCGGCAGAAGGGGGCCCAGCCGCACGTCCTCGCGATGACCGCGACCCCGATACCGCGAACTGTCGCGTTGACCGCGTTTGGCGACCTTGAAACACTCACGATTCGAGAGTTGCCGCCAGGGAGGCAAGGGATCGAGACGTTCGTCGTCCCCGAACTTGAGATGCCGCGCCGGGCCGCGCGCGTGTGGGAGCGCGCAGCAGAAGATATTCGCGCTGGCAGGCAGGTCTACGTCGTGTGCCCGGCCATCTCAGGTGGAAAGACCCCGAATCTTGAAGAGGGCGAGTTCGCAGGGGAGCCCGACGACGAGGCCACGGGCGGCGGCGTCGCAGGGCCTGGCGCCCAACCGCCCAAGCGGCCGCTCGCGAACGTCATTGACTCGGTCGCGGAGATTCGGGCAATGGAGAATTTCAGCGCGCTCAGAGTTGAGGCGTTGAGCGGCGACATGCCGGGCCCCGAGAAGGACCGCGTGATGAGTGAGTTCGCCGCTGGTGCGATTGATGTGCTCGTCGCGACAACAGTGATCGAGGTCGGTGTGAACGTGCCGAACGCTTCGATCATGATTGTGCGCGACGCCGATCGCTTCGGTGTCTCGCAGTTGCACCAGCTCCGCGGGCGCGTCGGCCGTGGTGCCCATGCTGGGCTCTGCCTCCTCATGAGTGTCGCGGAGCAAGGCACTACAGCCCGCGAGCGCATTGAGGCAGTTGCGGCGACGAGCGACGGGTTCGCGCTCGCCGAGATTGACCTCGAACTGCGGCGCGAGGGGGACATCCTCGGGACTGCCCAGTCGGGCGGCAAGTCAACGTTGAAGCTGCTTCGCGTCACGCACGACGGGGAGCTCATCGCGCACGCCCGGGAGCTTGCGGGCGCGCTGCTCGACGTCGATCCAGAACTCATCACACACCCGGGCCTCGCGGCGATGATCGCCCGCGAAGAAGAACATCTCGAGAACCTCGCGAAGTCGTAAGCGCATGCGTGCGCACGCGCAGGCCGCACGTCGCGCGACTGCGGCCCATGCGACTTCCTGAGTAGTCCGGAAGCACACGCAAACGGTACCTGGGTACTACGGCCCCGATACTCAAGTGGGATACGGCCCAATGGCTCCTTTCCTAGGCTGAAGCTATACGCTCAACCTCTCTCGAATAGGAGACATCATGATCGAGGCTCGCGGGCTCACCAAGCACTACGGTGCGAAGAAGGCTGTCGACAATGTCAGCTTCACGATCCAGCCTGGCCAGGTGACAGGCTTCCTGGGGCCGAACGGTGCAGGCAAGTCGACGAGCATGCGGCTCATGGTCGGTCTCGACAAGCCAAGCGCCGGTACTGTCACTGTGAACGGTGAGCGCTACTCAGAGCTGCGCGCACCGCTCGCCGAGATCGGCGTCCTGCTCGACGCGAAGGGTGTCCACCCTGGCCGCAGCGCACGGAGTCACCTGCGGGCTCTCGCAGCGACGCACAGCATCTCCGACAAGCGAGTGAACGAAGTCATCGAACTCACGGGGCTCGAGTCAGTCGCGAACAAGCGGGTCGGCGGCTTCTCGCTCGGAATGGGCCAGCGTCTCGGGATCGCGGCCGCACTCCTGGGAGACCCCAAAGTGCTGATCCTTGATGAGCCAGTGAATGGCCTTGATCCTGACGGTGTGCTCTGGGTGCGAAACCTGCTGCGCCACCTGGCGAGCGAGGGCCGCACGGTGCTGCTCTCAAGCCACTTGATGAGTGAGATGGCGCAGACGGCCGACCACGTGATCGTGCTCGGGCGCGGCCGCGTTGTCGCCGACGCTCCGATCTCTGACTTCGTCGGCAACGGCACGGCTCGCGTCACGGTCCGCAGCCCGCAGGCTGCCGAGCTTGCGTCGCTCGTGATGACTGGGCGCCCCAACATCGACCTACAGCCGTTGGACCGCGGCGAGGGCGAGGGGTTTTCTGCGGCGGGCCTCACCGCGGCCGAGATCGGTACGATTGCCGCGTCGAACAGCATCGTGCTGCACGAGCTCACGCCGGTGACCGGCAGCCTCGAGGACGCCTACCTCCAGCTCACTCGCGACGAACTCGAGTACGCTGCCGGCTGAGCCCCGGAACGCGACCCCACCGACTCTCGACGAACTGGACCCACTCATGACTTCCTCAACATACACTCCACCTACCACGCGGCAGACCTTCGCCGGCTCAGGCAGTGCTCCCAAGCTCAGCTTCGGCGGCGTGCTCAAATCTGAACGGATCAAGCTGAGCTCGCTCCGCTCGATCCGCACAACCCTGCTCATCACGCTGCTCGCGAGCGCTGGGCTCAGCCTGCTCAGCGCGTGGGCGATGAAGAGTTCCTTTAGCTACGAGGGCCTCGACGTATCGGCGTTGCCCGTCGACGCGCTCCAAAGCTACCTGCTGACTGTCTCGACGTTTGCCTCGCCGTTTCTCGCGCTCATTTTCGGCGTGCTCGGGGTATTCGTCATCTCGAGCGAGTATTCGAGCGGAATGATCCTGTCGAGTCTCGCGGCCGTGCCCCGGCGGACGCCCATGTACTTCGGAAAAGCCATCGTGCTCGCCGCGATTGCCGCAGTCACCGCCCTCGTCCTTGTGCTCGTGGGTCTCGCGATCGGTATCGCCTTCCTGCCGGCGGCAGCTGGCGAGGTCTTCTCAGGCACCGTGCTGACGGGAACGCTCGGCGCCATCGTCTATCTCGCCTCCGTTGCGCTCCTTGGCTTCGGCTTCGCCGCGGTGCTGCGTTCAACGGCTGGCGGGATCGCGCTCGTCGCTGGCCTCATCTTCGTGCTGCCCATCGGTTTCCAGTTCCTGTCGATGACGGGCTGGGAGTGGGTTCCCACCGTGAGCCAATACCTGCCGATGTCGCTCGGCAGCACGCTCAGCATGGGTGACGTTGCTACGGGATCCGACCCGACGTACTGGGTCGCGATGCTCGCGATTGCGCTCTGGGCGGCCGTTCCATCGGCTCTCGGCCTGGCAGTGCTGAAGTCTCGCGATGCGAAGTAGTCGCGGGGCTGAAGCACCGGGAGTTTTCCGGTCGCGCCAGTAGGGTAAGAGTGTGATGGGGGAGACGCAGATGAGTGAGGCCGCGCGAGCCAACTCTGAGGCGTTCCTGCCGAACCCTCCTGGCGCGATCAGGCGGTGGGTGGCGGCGCACCCGCGGGCGATCGACATGGCGATCCTTGTGTGTTATCTCATCGGGGCGATCCCGCTTGCGCTCCTCGACATTTTCACGCTGTTCTACGATCGCTCCGGCGAGAACGTTATCGCCACCGCGGCCTACACGCTCGTGCTGTCGCTGCGGCTCGCAGCTGGCACCATTGCGCTGATCCTCCGTCGTCGTGCGCCACTCATCGGCCTCATCATCGTCATTGTCGCGCTCTTCGGTGAGGGCGGCCCGCTCGTCATTGCGAACGCCGTCGCAGGCTGGTTCCTGCTCTACGCGGTACCTGTCTACCGCGACGTGCGGACGGGATGGATCGCATACGCTATCGCTGTCGGCGGCAACATCCTTGCAGTGTCGATCCCGACCGTGACGACGATTTTTGGTGAGAATCCGCAGGGGCGAGGGCTGATCGGTGTGATCGTGCTCGACGCGATCTGGGCGCTCGCCGTGCTGCTCATCGGTATCAATCTTGGCAACAGGCGGCGATACCTCCAGGCCATTATTGACAGGGCGCATCAGCTCGCCCGCGAGCGTGACCAGCTTGCGCAGCTCGCTGTTGCAGAGGAACGCTCTCGAATCGCCCGAGAAATCCATGACATCGTCGCCCACTCAGTGTCGGTCATGATCGCACTCTCCGAGGGCGCGGCCCGCGCAGTCGAGAAGGCGCCGACCGAGGCAGCGAATGCGATGCAGCGCAGCGCTGAGACCGGGCGCACAGCCCTCACAGAGATGCGGCGGCTCCTTGGCGCGCTGCAGATGAGCGAGGCCGCAGACATGGCGCCGCAGCCGAGCCTTGACGACATCCCGGGACTCGTCCAAGGCTTCGAAGACGCAGGCCTCTTCGTGACTCTCGACACGAACGTCGAGGCCCTGCCTGACAGGCTGCAGGGCCTCGCAATATTCAGGATCGTGCAGGAAGGCCTGACGAACGTGCTCCGCTACGCTGGCGTTGGCGCCAAAGCCAACGTGACGCTGCGTGCCGCGGCGGACGGCCTCGAGGTTGTTGTGCGTGACCATGGACGACCCGCGAATACAGTTGGGCCGACGACTGGCCTCGGGTCGGGCCGCGGCCTCGCGGGCCTCGCGGAGCGCGTCCGCGTGTTCGGAGGCTCAATCAGTTCGGGCCCGGTGCCATTCGGCGAGGGCTGGCAGTTACGTGCGTTTTTCCCCGCGGGCGCGGGGACGAACCCGAGTGAGAGAGGGTGAGTGTGATCGATCCGCATCACATCAGGATCATGCTTGTCGACGACCAGGAGCTGATTCGCACGGGGTTTCGGCTCGTGCTGCTGTCTGAGTCTGACATGGAGGTCGTCGCCGAGGCTGGTGATGGCGGCGAAGCGCTCGCAGAGCTCGCTCGGTTGTCGGGCGAGGGCAACGGCTGTGACGTCGTGCTTATGGACGTACGTATGCCGGGAATGAACGGCATCGAGGCGACGAAGCGCATCGTCGCTGAGTTTCCAGCAACACGGGTGCTCGTGCTCACGACCTTCGACCTTGACGAGTATGCGATCGGCGCGATTCAGGCGGGTGCGAGCGGTTTTCTCCTCAAGGATGCACGCCCGACTGAGCTCGTCGATGCAATCCGTCGCGTCGCGAGCGGTGACGCCGCGATGGCCCCGGCAGTGACAGCACGCATGATGGAGCGGATGCGTGACACAGGTGCCGTAGCGCCAGCGGCCCTGTTCGCAGCACCCGCGCCTGGGGCGGGAGACGCTGTCGCTGCGGAACTCAGCGAACTGACAGAGCGCGAGCTTGACGTTCTGAAGCTCATTTCAGACGGCAAGAACAACTCGGAGATCGGAGCAGAGCTGTTTCTGTCTGAATCCACGGTGAAGACGCACGTCGGGCGGGTGCTGTCGAAGCTTCAGCTTCGTGACCGCGTTCACGCCGTAATCTTTGCAAAGCAGCACGGGCTTTAGGGCATCTTGCGGCTCGACCGCGTACTGTAGAGGTATGAGCAAAATCGCAGTGGTTCCCGGGTCATTTGATCCGATCACCCTCGGGCACCTCGACGTGATCCGGCGCGCAGCTGCCGTGTTCGACGAGGTCCACGTACTTGTCGTTCACAATCCAGGAAAGTCGGCGATGCTGCCGATCTCTGAGCGGATGTCTCTGATCCAGCAGTCGCTTGACGAGGATCCAGAGACGCCTGACAACGTCATTGTTGCATCGTGGTCGGTCGGGCTGCTCGTCGATTACTGCACGGAGGTCGGTGCCTCGGTGCTTGTGAAGGGCATCCGTTCGCAGCTCGACGTTGCGTACGAAACGCCGATGGTGTTGATGAATCGGAGCCTCGCGAATGTCGAGACCGTATTCATGCTCCCTGAGCCCTCGCACGCCCACGTGTCGAGCACGCTCGTGCGCCAAGTGTCCTCCCTCGGGGGAGACGTCAGCCCGTACGTGCCTGCGGCAGTGGCGCGCTTTCTCGCGACGACGAGGCCAGCATAATGGCCCGGCTGTACGAGGAGAGCGTCCGCGACATCGTCAACCGTCCAGGGGAGATGCGCGAGCGCGAGATTGAGATCGTCGTGCCCGACCGTTTTGGGGAGGCGCTCGCGTGGATCCCTGAGGGCGAGAAGCTCTCGCTTGACGTGCGTCTCGAGTCGGTGCACGAAGGGATCCTGGTGTCGGCGACGGCGCGTTCGACGATGCACGCCGAGTGCGGTCGCTGCCTTCGCGACTTCACCGCGCCGTTTGAAGTCGAATTTCAGGAACTTTTCGCGTATACTCCTACGGAGGCCGACGAGTATGGGGTTCACGGTGATCACGTGGATCTTGAACCCCCGCTCCGAGACGCGGTAGTGCTTGCACTGCCGTTCCAGCCTGTGTGTCGCCCGGACTGCCCGGGACTCGATCCCGAGTCCGGCGAGCCACGCGATACCGAGGCTGTGATGGCGACTAATGTGGATATTGATCCGCGTTGGGCGGCACTGGCTGACTTCAAGGCTGTAGAATCATTAGGTTCGGGTGTGCCCGAATCTGAGAGTAACTAGGAAAGAGAGCATCATGGCTGTTCCCAAGCGCAAGATGTCGCGTTCGAACACCCGTCACCGCCGTTCGGCGTGGAAGGCTTCGGTACCCGCACTCGTCAAGACTGTCGAGAACGGCAAGACCGTGTACAGCCTCCCGCACCGCGCCCGCGTGGTCGAGGACTCGCAGGGCAACGCTCTGTTCCTCGAGTACAAGGGTCGCCGCGTAGCTGACGCGTAAGACTTACCCGTGACGGGGAATGATCACTCACTCCCGCGACACGAACACGGAGAGCCGTCGGGCACCCCTCAGGGAGTGCCAGGCGGCTTTCTTCACGCGTTCGACGTCGCGGTTGAGCCGGAGCTTCTCGAACTCGCACTGACCCACCGCTCGTGGGCCTACGAGCACGATGCGGCCCCGCACAACGAACGACTCGAGTTTCTTGGCGACTCAATTCTGGGCCAGGCTGTCACGGTGAAGCTCTACCGTGAGCATCCAGACCTCACCGAAGGCGAGCTCGCGAAGCGCCGTGCTGCGCTCGTGTCGACGCTCGCACTCGCGGAAGTCGCTCGCGGGCTCCGCCTCGGCGACGAGCTGCGCCTGGGTAAGGGCGAGGAGCAAACAGGCGGTCGCGACAAAGATTCGATCCTCGCCGACACCGTCGAAGCCGTGATCGGCGCGGTGTTCCTCTCGACTGATGCTGACACAGCCGCACGTTTTGTGCTGCGACTCATCGAGCCGCTGCTCGACGACCCTGATCGCTTTACGGAAGTGCTCGACCCGAAGACTACCCTCCAAAAGGAGGCGTCGACGCGCGGGCTCCCCGGCCCCACGTATGACACTATCGGCGCCGGCCCTGACCACGCTCGGGTGTTCAGTTCGACAGTGCGACTTGGCGATGTCGTCGGCACGGGCGAGGGCACGAGTAAGAAGGTTGCCGAACTGGCGGCGGCCCGCGACGCGGCTGCTCAGCTGCGCGCCGCACGCGCGGGGCGCAAAGCGAGGCGCGGGAGCAAGGGCGGCGCGCAGGCCGCTGGCCGGTAGGCAATGCCCGAGCTTCCCGAAGTTGAAGTTGTGCGCGCCGGGCTCGCGCCTGCGGTCACCGGTGCGCGAGTTGTCGCGGTCGAGGTGATGGATCCGCGCGCCCTCAAGCGCCACACGCCAGCGGGGGAGGACCCCGGCCTTGGCGGGCACGGCCGCACCCTCCCTGAGGGGGCGGCGCGTAGCCGCGCCGCTGACTTCGAGCGCCGCCTCACCGGGCGCACGCTCCAGGCGCCTCAACGGCGGGGGAAGTTCCTGTGGATCCCGCTCGCGGTCGAGACCGCGCCGAGCGTCTCGGGGAAGCTGGCAGAGGAGCCCGAGACTGCGCTTCTGGCCCACCTCGGGATGAGCGGGCAGATGCTGCTGCGGGCGACAGATGCGGTGGACGATCGGCACGTGCGGATCCGGACCTGGATCGAACACCCCGAGCACGGCGAACTGAGGGTCGACTTCGCCGACCAGCGGCTCTTTGGCTCCCTCGCACTTGACGCGCTGACTCCAGCGGCGCCAATCGGTTCTATTCCGGCGCAGGCAGCACACATTGCGCGCGACCCGCTCGATCCCCACTTCGACGACACCGCCTTTGTCGAGAAGTTCAGGTCGCGTGGCGTCGGCGCGAAGAAGCTCCTGCTCGACCAGCGAATGGTGAGCGGGGTCGGAAACATCTACGCCGACGAGACGCTCTGGCGCGCGCGCATCCACCCAGACACCCCCGGATCTGCGGTGTCGGTGCGTGGAGCCGTTGCGCTTTTGCATCATCTCCGCGAAGTCTTCGAGCAGGCGCTCTCAGAAGGCGGAACCAGCTTCGACGAGCAGTACGTCAACGTGAACGGGCAGGCTGGCTACTTCAGCAGATATCTACATTCATATGGTCGAACCGGGGAGCCGTGCGACCGCTGCGGTACCCCGATCAAACGGATAGCCTTCGGCAACCGGTCAAGCCACTTCTGCCCCCGGTGCCAGCGGAAACCATCTCACGCGAGCACCTGAAGGACGAGGGGTTGTCCGTCCGTGAGGTGCTCGCGTTCGTGGACGCGGGGTGTGTGCTGCGTGCCGTTGCCCCTGGCTGCCTGGTCACGATCCGAGCCCGTACCTCTCTGCGGGAGTCTGCTGGCGGGGCGGCTGCGGGGCGCGCTGCTCTTCGGCGATGCGCTCGCGATCCGCTCCGACCGTCGCCTTCAGCGTCTTCCGGCGAGCAAGCTCCTTGTCGAGGATCGGCCGCAGCCTGGTGTCGCTCCTCGGGATCACATTGTCGAGCGCGCGGGCGAGGTCGTCGACCTGCTCCATGCGTCCCTCTGCGGCCCTCTGAGCGGCCTTGGTGGCCTCGGCAGCCTGCTCGGCCTCCTGGCGCGCCCGAGCGGCTGCTGCGCGATCCTCGGCGGTCTCCTCACGCACACGGGCAACCTCCTCCTCGCGGGCACGACGACGCAGCCCCGGCAGGTCTGCGAGGTCGCGGTCGAGCTGCGCGCGGTCGGCGGTGATCTCGGCGGCCTGGGCGTCGAGATCTACCTCTCGGGCGTCGAGCTGCTCGCCCCGCTCCTCGACGTAGTCGACCATCTCGTCGGCGACCCGACGCGCGTCCATCGTCGCGGCGTACTCGGCCTTGCCCGAGCCGGAGAGGTGCCGCTCATGGTCGTAGTCAGCCTCGACGGGGTAGCCGAGCGACACCATGCGGTCGCGAAGACCCTTCTGGTAGCGGCTCATCTTGTTCTGCGGCAGCTCCATCATCTCGCGCACGACGCCGTCCTTGTCGGCGCGCAGCTCGGTGACGTCGCGGTGCGATCCCCACATCTGCGAGGACTCGCAGCGGAGCTTGCCGTCGTGCTTCGGATCGGGCGCGAGCGTGTCCGCCATGATCTGGATGTGCGGGGTCGACTCGTCGAAGTTGATGTCGTACCCGTGGATCGCATCGACGCCCCCGTTGAGGACATCCTCGGCGTAGTAGCGCACCACCTCGTCGAAGTAGCGCAGCGCCTCGTCACGGTCGCGGGCGACCCAGCGCGAGCGCATCATCGGCTCGTCGTTGGCGTCGAGAACAGGCTCGCCCGTCTTATCGTCGATGATCGGGTAGAAGTTCGGGATCTCGACGCACATCGACTTCGGCAGGTGCGCGGCGATCAGCGTGGTCTCGAAGCTATTCGGGTTCCACTTGCGGCCGTCGCCGCCGACGCGGTCGGCCTCCGCCTCATCGGCGGCGGCCTCCTTGCTCTTGTGCACGCCGCTGTCGCGGCCGGGGCCGATGCGCGCGTCGCCGTAGTCGAGGACCTCCTGAATGCCCGTTGGCCGACGGAACGTGCCGTCGCCGTTGTTGACCATCGCGACGTTCAGATGCGTGTCGTCGCGGACGATGCTCGACCCCGGCTTCGACGCGAAGAAGTCGGCCTCCGCCGGGTCGAGATCGCGCATGGACTCGCGCAGCAGATCGCGACGATCCGCGCGCGTGTTTCCCGGCGTCCCCTTCTCCTTCGACCCCATGTGCCGAAGGTGGCGGATGTTGCCGCCGGTGCGGCCAGTCGCGTTGCTCATGTCCTGCTCCATCCCGCGCAACGAGCCTCCCGCTGCGCTCCTCGTCGTGCGTGCTGTCGCCGCGTCTGCACGGTCGCCGGGGTACATCCCGACGCCGCTCCGCCGCAATACAACCCGTGCCCCTGAGCCTCGGCTTCGCCCTCAGGAGCCCGCGTTGTATTTAGCCCCGTAAATACAAATCTCGCTGCGCTCGATTTGTACGGGGCGCCTGCGGCGGGCTCCTCGGCCCTGGCGGGCCTCGACGCACCCCTACGCGGGCGGCCCACTGGGCTCCCCGCTGCGGCGTGCTCGGCACGTCGAGCACCCCGACAGCCTGGTGACTGTCGGGGGCTCTCCGTGTGGGTCGGCAGCATCACTGCCGACCCCAGCCGTCCGACTCGTACGACGCGCGGGCGTCGGTCTCGTCGTCCGAATCCGGGGAGACCGTCTCGTGCGAATCGCTCGAGACGGTCTCCTCCGAATCGTCGGGGACGGTCACCCCGTCCAGGGCGATCCGCGACGCCGCAATAGCGTCGGTCGCACCCTTCACGCCGGGCGCGAAACGCTTCGCGATCTCACGCCCGAAGGCCTCATACTCGCGAGCCTCTGCGAGCTTGGCGGCCTGCTGCACCGAGGCGGCCTCGGCGTACAGATCCTTGCTGGTTTTCGATGCCACGGCGTGGCTCCTCTCGTTGTTGTGGATCGGCCCGCCGACGGCGAGCCGGGGGTCTGGTCACGCGCCGTACGGGCAAGGGTCGCCCCACGGGGCATGCGGCTTGCCGTCGAGCCCGCAGAACGTCTTGCAGAGCTGGCGCGCTTCGGCCAGGGCGATCCGGTCGAGCTCACGCTCGGTGCGCTCGGCTGCCGCGAGCTCGGCGGCACCGACAGCGACCTCGGTCTCGTGCGCCGCGAGGTCGTCTCCGGTGAGGACTTCGAGCCCAGGCATGACCAGCGCGAGGGCATCCTCCTTGCTGAGGTCAGCGGCAGGCTGAAGCGCGTGATGCTGCTGGAGCACCGGCGCGAGCAGGCGGTCGCCGATCTCGATGCGCGCGGCCTCGCGATCCTCGTCGCTCTCGATACGGTCGAGAGCAGCGCCGATCTGCGCCATGCTGGCCCGCATCGTGGCGAGCTTCTGGAACTCGTAGAACTCCCGGGTGTCGCTGATGAAGCCCTGATTCACGTAGACGCCGATCTCGTCGGCGGTGACCTCGTGGACGAACGGGAATCTGCCGTAGGACTGCCGCTTGTCCTCGACGGCATGGAAGACGCCGCTGCGGTCGGTGTACTCACCAGCCAAGCCGTCCAGGTACTCCCGGTAGGGCGTGACCCGGGTGATGATGTTCACCTCGTGCACCAGCCGGACGGAACCGTACTTGATGTTCACGTCATCGCTGCCGGGGTGGTCGTCGAATACCTGCCAGACGCCCGTGCGGCCACCGAGCGCGTCCATGAGGTCTACGGGGCCGTAGTCGTCCCAGATGATGACCGGCTGACCGCGGTAGTTCTGCAGCGGCACGCGCTTGTCCTTGGCCTCGTGGTAGCACTCGGCGGCATCCAGATGCGGATACAGCGCCCGCGCGAGCAAGCGGGCGAGCTGGGTCTTGCCCGTGCGCCCGAGGTCGATCTCGCCCACCTTGCCGCCGATGTAGTGGTTCGTGCGCATGCGCGGCGGCTCCTGGCTCAGCAGGAAGTCGGCGCGCCACTTCTTGAAGCTGTCGATGTTCCGGCCGTAGATCACCGGCTCCTCCTCGCGCACCTGGCGCAGCGACTTCGCGCCGTGCATGACCGCGAGCATCAGCTCTTCGAGCTTCTTCGTGTTCTTACGCTGACCAGCCTTGAACGAGCGGGCGAGCTTATGATCGTCCAACTCGCTCCGCCAGTCGGCGATGTTCGAGTGCACCTCGTCGTCGGCATAGACGTGCTTGCCCTTGGCGACCTGGTTCGGGTGCTCGTGCGTCAGGTACTCGACGAGATCGAGGAATGCGCTCTGCGGCTTCACCTCGACCTGGCTCGGCGGCACGCCGAAAGCACGGGCGATCACGTCGAGATTCGCAAAGGACTTCCGCTCAACGGCGATGTGGAAGTGATCGGCCTTCGGATCGCCCAGCACCAGCGCCGGGTTCTTCTTCACTTCGTCAGTGCCGATCTCATCCTTGTCATGCTTGATCCACGCCCAGCGCGTCATGCCCTTCGCGCCGACCGCCTGAGCGATCTTCGACTCCGAAATGAGCTGGCGTCCACTGGTGTAGGTCTCGTTCTGGGTCACGAAGAACACGCGACCGCCCATGTCTGTCGCGTAGTGCCAATCGCCGCCCTCCTTGTAGGGGTCGTCATCGGTGCCGACGAGAGCGAGCAGGCGCAGCGATTCCGGCTCGCTCCCCGAGACAGGGGCCACGGAGTCGTCATCCGAAGACGCAGAAGGTGCTTCGGAGTCGGAAAACGACTGCTGCACCCCCGAAAAACGACTGGAACGACTCGCGCTACTGGCGGGGGACACAAGCCCAGTGTCCCCCGCCCCAGCCGCAGAATCATGCGGTTTTTCGGAGGCTTCAGACGGCGAAACGACTAAAACGACTCGATCGACTGACCCCTTTTCGGAATCTCCCGAGATGGGGTTTTCGGCGGCGCTCATGCCGACACCTCCTCGGAGTCAGCGGAGGCGAGCACGGCGGCGATGCGAGAGCGCTGGGCCTCGGAGAAGCGCGGGGCGTTGGCGACGAGATCGGCGATGATCCTGTCGGCGTCGGGCTCGACCGGCTGGGGCACGGTGAGCGCGCGGATATCCTCGGGCGCGAACAGCAGCTTGCCGCGCAACTTGGCGGCCGGGAGGCGGCTCGTCTCTACGAGGCGGCGCAGATGCCGCTCGGAGTAGCCGCTGCTGGCCGAAGCCTCGGCCAGTGGGATGGTGAAGTCAGAAACAGGGGTAGCCATGATGGCGTCCTTCCGAAGAAGTTCGCCGTCCTGACTTCAGCCGCCCGGGGGACGGATATCCCGGACGTGTGAATGATGTGGTGTCCCCGAGGTGCGTATCTCCCCGGAGCACTGAGCGGCCCGCGAGCCGATCCGGTCATGGGCGAAGATACCGAGTTGCGAACCCCGGCTGGACGACACCCTGCCAATTTCTATTCTGTTACTCCGCCTATTCTATCCGATCGCGTCCAGGTTTGTCTGCGAGCCTTTCATCTCGATCTTCACGAGGCTCGGATCGAATCCCTTTGCGCCGCGTCGGGATGGGAGCAGCGTCACCGTCATCACCTCGGCCAAGATCAGCCGACGGCGCGGGATGTCGAGCGCTCCCCATGCGGCCACGACATCGGGGGCATCCACGACCTGCAAGCCCGGGTTCGACGGCGCAGGGGCAAGTAGTCCGTCGAGCTCGTTCAGGCGGCCCTGGAGCCGTGCGGACTGCTCGCGCACGGCCTCGGCGTCGAGAACGCCGTCGGCGTACAGTTTGGCCAGGCCCTTGAAGCGCTCCTGCGCCGCGATCCTCTCGATCCGCAGCGCGTCACGGTCGATGCCTCGCTCCTCTGGCGGCGCGAAGAGATCTCGGGCGTCGTCCTGCATAAGTCGTTCCAGCAGTGCAGCCTCGACGAACTCCTCCACCGGCCCCGCGTTGCGGGAGAGGTGTTTGTGCGCGAGGCAGGCGTACAGACGCTTCGGTGCGTACTCGCGGCGCTCGCCGTTCTTGAGTGTGCTGGGGGAGCGCTGGTAGTAGTTGGTGTACACCTTCGTCCGGCCGTCGTCACACCTGCCGCACAGCGCGAGACCGGTCAGCAAGTATCGCGGCTCGGTGCCCCAGCTCCGGCGGCGTTCAGGCGCGTGCAGCTTCGCCTGCACCGCGTCGAAGACATCGGCGGACACGATGGCCTCGAACGCGCCGGGATACTCCTCGGCCGACATCTTCGAGACTTTCCGCTTCTCGGAATCGGGCTCCCACTTCGTGATGACGCCCTTGTAACGCGTGTTGCTCAGCAGCGAACGGATGTTCTCGTTCGACCACTCGCGACCCCTCGTCGTGGTGAACCCCTGCGCCGTCAGATCGCGGGCGATGTGCGTGATCTTCACTCCGGCAAGGAAGTCTTCGAACGCCTTCTTCACCGCCGCTGCCTCGTCGTCGATCTGAGTCACGCCGTCGTCGTCATAGCCGAGGATGCGGCCTCGCATGATCGGAACGCCCTTCTTGCGCCGGGTTTCGTTCGCGCCGATGGCGCGCTCGGACTTCCGGCGTATCTCGAACCGGGCGACCGCCGCGAGCATCGTCGCGCGGAACTCGCCGTCAGCCGAGGTCAGGTCGATCTCTCCGTCGGCCGTGGCGATCTTCGCGCCCAGGTCGATCAGCTTCACGAGGTCCTGCAGCGTGCGCAGCAGGCGGTCGAGATCACGGGCGGCAATGACATCGAACTTGCCGGTGTCGAGGTGTGAGAGCATCCGCGCCCACTCGGTGCTGCCGTCGCGCGCCTTCGTGGCGGAGACTCCCTCGTCGATGTACTCGGGGCCGTACTCCCAGTCGCGCGCAGTGCACATGCCCCTGATCCGCCTCCGCTGGGTCTCCAAACTCAAAGACTCGTCGTCGGTCCCATCGGACTTGGAGACGCGGAGGTACACAGCTGCAACGGTCATACTCGGACTATAGCGGACATGAACGTTAGAAACTGCGGTAGGCGGGTTACTTTGCGCACTCGCTCAATGCATACGGGCGCGGGGGAGAGGCCTGCCCGCGCTGCGGCACGGCGATCAAGCGGGTTCCGTTTGGTGGGCGGTCGAGCCACTACTGCCCGCGCTGCCAGCGGAGAAAGTAACTCGGCGCTGAGCCTGCCTCTGCGTGCCGCTGAGCCTGCCTCTGCGTGCCGCTGCGTCTCTGTCCGCCCCCGCGTAGTGCGCGCCTGCGCCTCGGGGTAGCATTCCCGGTGTCTGGAGGGGTGAGGAGGCCGCATTGCGTGTTGTGATCTCTGGCACCCACGGGACGGGAAAGAGCACGTTGCTTGCAGACTTTGCTTCGTCGCGTAGTGGCTGGGAGACGCTGCCAGACCCGTACGAGTACCTCGATGGCGCGGAGGCCGCGCCGGGGGCTGAAGTGTTTGCTTGGCAGTTGCGGCTCGCTGCGGCACGACTGTTGGATGCGCATGCTGGTAACTTGATTGCCGAGCGCGGGTCGCTCGATTTCCTTGCCTACCTTCAGGCCATCGAAGAACTTGGGCGAGGCGAGACGCCACCCGCACTGTGGGAGGAAGGCTGGGCGCTAACCCAGCGCGCGATGCTCGCCGTAGACCTGCTCGTGCTGCTCCAGCTGAGCGCCGCGGCAGGGATCCGGATTGGCGCCGACGAGGGTCCCGAACTGCAACAGGCAATGGATGTGTCGCTTCTCGAACTCGCGGAGGATCCGGATCTCACCGGGGCGCACGCGTTGTTGAGATCACGGGTACTCGGAAGCGGCCGCTCACGTTACTTGAGGACGCGATCGGCTAGCCCATCGCTCGCGGGGCGGCGCAGGTGGGGCGATACGGTGAACATGTGCCATTCACTGCGTTTCGCGACTTCGAGCTCCTCCCCGCTGCCGCAGGCGAGCGGCTCGGGCCGCCGCGGGCTGAGGAACAAAACACCGACTACGAGGCTGGCCTCGTCGCCATCGGGGCAGAAACCTGGCGGATTCGCACGGCGCGGGTCACCCCTACGAAGCCTGGGGCGTTCGTCGCCGTCTGGCGGCGCGATGATGACGGGGTGACGAGGCCGTTTGTGGCCGACGAGGTGCACGACGGTCTGCTCGTGTTCGTGCGCGATGGGACGCGCTTTGGGGTGTTCAGGTTCACGCCTGCTCACCTAACGGACTTGGGCGTGACGCGCACTGATAGGAGTCCCGGCAAGCGCGGATTTCGGGTGTACCCGAACTGGTGCGACGAGCTCAACGCGCAGGCGGTGCGCACTCAGGTGGCCCAGTCGGCCGCGTTCACGCTACTCAGCTGAAGCGCGACTGAAGCGCGACTGAAGCGCCACTGCAGCGCCACTTGAGGGCCTCGGCTGGCGGGCCTTGCCCATTGTGGTGCGACCGACATCGCGGTGGTCGCGCAGGCTGGGGGTTGGGCGCTGAGTGTCGGTGCTGGGCGCTGAGTGCCGGCGATGAGTGCTGGGTATCGCGGGGAAAGCCCGGGCTTGCGCAAAATATGTAGACCGGTCTATTCTTGCTGTATGCGGTCACAGACATCAGGCGCGCTCACCAAGGGTGCGCAGACACGGGCACGCCTCGCGGCGGCCATGCTCGAACTCATTCAGTCGAACGGGTACAGCGGAACGGGACTCGCCGCAGTCACCGAACATGCGAACGCGCCGAAGGGCTCAATGTACTTCCACTTCCCAGACGGGAAAGAAGGGCTTGGTGTCGCCGCCATCGAACTTGCCCAGGAACAGTTCGAGACTCTCGTGCTCGAGGCAGCAGCCAGCGAGGGTGGCGCGGCAGCCGCGGTACGGGCGGTGATCGCGGCCGTGGCGGCAATCGTGGGCGAGAGCGACTACCGCCTGGGCTGTCCGGTGTCTGTTGTCACGCTCGAGATGGGGGCCGAAAGTGAGCGCCTGCGCGGCGCCTGTGAGCAGGCGTTTCGCGCCTGGGTTACGCCGGCAGCGCGACTGCTCGAAGCCGAGGGGCTCGCTGCCGCA
Source organism: Leucobacter aridicollis (assembly GCF_024399335.1). Lineage (NCBI taxonomy): Bacteria > Bacillati > Actinomycetota > Actinomycetes > Micrococcales > Microbacteriaceae > Leucobacter > Leucobacter aridicollis. The sequence continues at coordinate 2,010,498 of NZ_CP075339.1, read as the reverse complement.
GACGCGGCGTCCCTCGCAACCGCAGTCGTCTCGGCGATTGAGGGTTCGGTGATTGTGTCTCGCGCGATGCGCAGCACGCAGCCGCTTGAAGCGACAGCTGACGCAATGGCAGAGCTGATCGCGATTCGCCTCGCTCACGGAAGCGTCGCGTGATGGGGGAGAGTGGGAACCGGGGCCTGACGGCCGAGGGCGAGATCGCATCGGGTGGGGATTCGCGTCACGCGCTTGTGTTCGGGGCGTCCGGGCTTGTCGGCAGGCACCTGGTGCTCAAGCTTCTCGGGGCCGGCGCAGACGTCACCGTGGCAGTCCGGTCAGAGGAGTCCGGAGCGAAGGTTGTGCAGTGGGTACGCGAGCACGGTGGCCTCGGATCGGTACAGACAGCCGTTGTCGATTTCGCGGCGCCCGAGATCTTGGCTGGCGGTCCAACGGCCTTCGCCTCAGTCACCGAGATCCACAATTGTGCGGGACTGTACCGCTTCGGGATGTCTGTCGACGAGGCGCGGGACGCAAACGTTGGGATCGTCGAGCGGGTGGTTGAGTTTGCGTCGCAGCTTCCCAGACTCGGGCGACTGCTCCACATCTCTGGTTACAGGGTCGGTGGACAGGATCCGTCCTTGGTGCCCTGGAGCGATACGCATCGCTCGGCGGTGTACGGGGAAGCGGGCGCCTACGAGGGCTCAAAGATGGAGTCTGACGCGGTGTTCCAAGCGCGGGCGACCGAGCTCGGCCTGGCTTGGACAGTCGTGAACCCGTCGAGCGTGATCGGCGATAGCGTCACTGGCGAGTCCGACCAGCTCATTGGGCTTGCGACAACAGTCGGGCAGCTCTACCGCGGGGAGACAGCCGCGCTCCCGGGCGGCGACGACGTCTTCCTGCCCGTCGTCACGGTCGACTACTTTGCGGCATTCATGGAGCGTGCCGCGACCGATCCTGGTGCAGCAGGTCGTGCATATTGGGTGCTCGATGACCGCACGCCGCCGCTCGGCGACATGCTTGCGCACGTCGGAAGGCACCTCGGCGCGCCCGTGCCGCGGGTGCGTGTGCCCGTCGCAGTCATCAAACGCCTGCCACAGCGGATCACCAAAGCCGACCCCGAGACGCTGACGTTCATGTCCGCTGACAGGTATCCGACCGACGCCGCGAACGAGCTTGCAGCGCGACACGGGCTACTGCAGCCAGACGTCAGGGTCTCGCTTGAACGGTGGGCCGACTATCTTGCCGCGCATCGTTTCGGGGCACAGCCCGGCGATGATCGTCGCTACGTGGAAGCGGGCGGCATTCGGACATTCACGCTTGGTGCGGGCGACGCGTCGGGTCTGATCCTGCCAGGACTGCCGATCAACGCAGACACCTGGGCCGACGTAGCGAGCGATATTGACGCTCGGGTTGTTGACCTTCCCGGGCTGGGGCTGAGCGGGGCAACGGGCATCACCGACTGGGGGCGGTGGCTTCCCGAGGTTCTGCCGACCAGCCCGGTCCATCTCGTCGGGCACTCCCTCGGCGCCGCGGCCGCAGTCACTGCAGCGGACAGGTTCCCGGGGCGCGTGAGCGCACTGACTCTCGTATCTCCGTTCTTTCTGCAGTCGCGCTCAGTCACGAGGCATCTCCCGCGGCCGCTCATTGCCGCCTATATGCGTGGGCTCAACGGGACCGGACTCTCGCGGCTGCTGACGGGTACGGACGCGGAGGCCGACGCGCTCGAATCCAGCGTGAGTGACCTGCGCCGAGGGGCTTCTCGCCGCGTCGCAGCGCAACTGCGGCAGACTGCATCGCTGCGGTGGCGGGCCGAGCTTCGCGTAGCCCTCGCACGTTTCGAAGGCCCGGTCACGATCATCACCGGGGCACAGGATCCGCTCGACTCGGCGCTGGTTGCCGAGCTTGCATCGCGCCCGAATATCGGCGTCGTCGCGATTCCCGGAGCCGGGCATCATCCGCACCTCACGCACCGAGCCCTCCTGAGCGAGGCTCTGGTAGGTGGCCGGGAGTCGCAGCCAGGGGTCACTGTATAGCGCATCGATGGTTCGCGGCTTGGGCTCGCCCTGCACGCCGCGGCGCCCGGCCTGCCAGCGCTCGCCAATGGCGTGCGGCGCTCCGGTGGGTGGCTATCGGTCGAGCGTGGCCATCAGGATCGATGCAAGCTCGCGCGGTCGACTCCACATCGGCCAGTGGCCTGTCGGGAGGTCGACATAGGTGACGTCCGTGAATCGCGGCACCTCTGCGAACATGGGGTGACCCGCAGCGCCGAGGGCCGCTACGTCTGCACTTGAGAGCGAACAGCACACGAACGTCGTTGGCACGTTGTAGCGTGCGTTGTTTCGAAGCGCCACCCGCTCGCGGAGCACGCCCGCCGGCTCTGGCAGGGCCCGCGCTCGGAACTCCTCGAGGGATGCCTCGCTGAGCTCCGCAAGGCTCGCCTGTTTCCCGAGCGCGGCGAAATCGGGCAGTGGCAGTGCGTCTGTGTGCTCTGCACCGTCTTCGCCCGCTGTGCTCGCTGTGCCCGCTGTGCTCGCTGTGTCCTCTGGGAAGTCTGGTGCGAACGCAGTGGCGTCTCCGACTGGCCCGCTGTCGACCCACACGACGCGCGCGACGATGTCGGGGGAGCTGTCGAGCACCGCCGTCACCGGGCCGTTCGCGCCGCTGTGTGCCACGAGGACGACGTCGCCGCGGTGCTCGCGAATCGCGGCTTCAATCGCGCGCGCCTGGTCGGTGAGGTTACGCAGTTCGCGATCCGGATCCGCTGGATCCCGGCCTGGCAGCGTGAGTGCGGTGGCGCGGTGACCTGCTTCCTGCAGGTGCGCGACAACCTCGTCCCATGCCCAGGCGCCGAGCCAATGCCCGGGGACGAGAACGAATGCTGAGTGGGGTGCGTGTGAAGTCATGAACGTATCTTCCCGCGGGTGGCGGACAACTTGATGGCACTATTTCTGTCATGATTTCACCACACACCTCTTGAAGGGGGCTTGATGAAACGTTCGGAGCGGCTGCACGCACTGTCTGAGGCGCTGCGTCGGAGCGGAACCCGAGGGGTGACCGCTGCCGGCCTGGCCGCGCAGTTCGGCGTGTCGCTGCGCACGGTGAAGCGAGACATCGACGCGCTCGAGAACAGCGGACTACCTGTGTGGGCGAGGCCTGGCCCCGGTGGAGGCTACGGAATGCTTGTGCAGGGAAACCTGCCGCCAATCACCCTGAGCCCTGCGCAGGCCGTTGCGTTGCTCGCCGCGGTGACCGCAGCGGCGGATGCGCCGTTTGCCGACCTCGCGGCGGCCGGAGTGCGGAAGATTCTCGACGTGCTCGACCCTGCCACCCGAGTGCACGCCGGCGAGCTCGCTCAACGCATCTGGGTAGACAACGAGGCAGCGGGTCCCCGGACCGTTCGCTCTGCCTTGGAACAGGGCCTCGCTGACCAGCGGGTCGTGCGCATCAGATACGTCTCGGCGGAGGGTGAGGAGACCACTCGCGATGTCGAACCCATGATTTTCGCGGCGACAGGTGGGCACTGGTACCTGATCGGGTGGTGCCGGCTTCGCGGCGCAATCCGCTGGTTTCGAACGTCCAGGGTACTCAGCGCGCGAACAACGAACGACGCCTGCACCGGACACCACGTCGACGAAATCGGTCCGCCTCCTGCGACTGCCGGGCCGCTCCAAGCCGGAAACTAGCGGGCCGCGGGCGCAACTTACTCGCCCGCCGCAGCGCGCGCCGCCCGCACCCACTCGTCGAACACTTCCTGGGCGGGAAGCCCCTGAGCCTCATGCTCCGAGATCCACGCTGCCTGGGCCGCCGTCACGGCTGGGTGGAGCGATTCGACATCCTCAGCAGTCAACGTGTAGAAGTCGACCTGATCCCCGAGTTGCTCCCTGATGGAATCGAAAAGACCAGCCGTCGCCTCGCCGAAGCGCTCAAGCGCGGCGGCAGACGCCTCCCTGATTGCGTGCTGGATGTCTGGCGGAAAGCCGTCCCACGTGGCCGTCGACATTGCGAGTGTGACCGCGGCGAGGCCAAGCTGCGAGTTCACGGAAATTGACTCAGCGACTTCCTCAAGCTTGTACTGAGCGGCGGTCTCGCCTGACGTGATCGACGTGTCGATCGTGCGCCGCTGGAGCGCCTCGTAGATTTCGGTCGTGGCCAGAGTCGCCGCGGCGCCACCTGCCTCGACGATGACAATATCGAGCATTCCACCCGAGCCACGCACAGTCAGGCCGCGCCAATCATCGATGCCCCTCACAGGTGCACCACGGTTGACTAGCTGGTTCTGGCCCACGATGAGCCCCAACATCGGCGTCACTCCCTTGGGTTCCCACTCCAGTTCGGCAAGTGAACCAAGCAGGAGCCCCGTGTACGCAGCTGATGCCTCGGGCAGCCCCGCCGGAGCTTGGATGCCCGGGAGCGCGACGACGCCAGAGAGTGGCAGGTCAACGGGTGCGGCGACAGTGGGAGGGAAGATGGCAGCGTCGACAACCCCTCCCTGCACCGCCGCGTAGAGCTCTGAGGTCTCAACGAGCTGACCGCCCGGATAGTAGTCAAATGTCACCCGCCCACCCGTTCGCTCGGTAACCTCCTCCTGCCACGGCACAATGAGATCAGTCGCGAGGAAGTGAGTGGGGGGCATATAATCTGCGAGCCGGATGGTGTACGTTTCTCCCGCTTCGTCTGCGATCGACGAGTCGCAGGCGCTCAGAGAGAGGGCAAGCCCAGCCGCGGAGCATAGGGCGGCTGCACGAAGTGCTCTCGTGCGTGCTGCTACGTGAGTCATGTCGGTTCTCCGTTCTCGAAGCGTCTGTTCGTGGGCTGCATGACGTGGCGGGCCGTGGGCGTAAGAAGCCTGAGGCGGCGCTCAAGGCAGCCGTGCCGACGGGAGCGTCTGGCCTGTGCCGCACGCCTGTGTGGGGGAGAAGGCGACGTTGCCCTGGATGAAGTTCAATCGTCGCCGCGGGCGACCAGTCTGTCCAAGACTGATCGCTCTGCGATTCGGGTCATACCGGTATGAGTTGCACTGCGGGCAGGCCTCGGGCACGAGGTGCCTCGTCTGAGAGCAGGTGATGCTGGGCAACGAGAGACAGCGAGGCCAGGACAAACTGCTTTGTGCACGAATGATATGCATGTGTGCAGCCAAGCTGCACTTGATTTCGCTATTGCAGCATCAGATTGGCTGCAATTGTGAGGATTCTGCGCTGTGCATTGACTTTAGACAGAGAACTCTTAGGGTTGCAAATATGGTGCGACACACACGTCATTCTGCAATCCATCGCCCCTCGCGGCCGCGGCTGCGGCCTCTGGCTGCCCTCTCGACGGTTGCGGCGATGGTGTTCGGCTCACTGCTGCTCACCGCCCCGGCACATGCGGCCGAGTCTGTCTCGGTCGACACAGCTGACGAATTACGTGACGCGTTCAATGACGCCTCCGTCGATACCGCGATCGAGCTGAGCGCTGCATTCCCCGATGAGCTCCCCGGCACGCTGTCTCTGACAAATAGTGCGGGTATAGCAATCGAAATCGACGGCACCAATCACTCTCTGAGCGCTCCAGCAGTGGGCCGCCACATTCAGCTCACCGTGGGCGGGGCCGGCTCCGTTGCATTGCGAAACCTTGAACTCGCGCCTCGGGCTGACGGGACCAACGGCGGTCTCCAGGTCACTCAGAATGACAGCGCCGCAGTCGAGCTCAGCGGCATCACAGTCGCTGACCTCGGCGCGAGCGCAGTCGTGCTCGGCGGATCCGGATCGGGGCAGCTGCTACTCGAAGACATGACGATAGCGAGAAACTCGGCAAGTACGGGCGCGGCGCTGTCGTTCGGTCGCAACAATGCAGACGCTCAAACCACGATGAATCGAATCAGTGTGCTTGAGAACGTCGGAACCAACGGCGCTGGTTACTCGGGCGGCGCGATGAGCTTCAGAGCCGACTCGCGCGGCGCCGTCCTGATCCAGAACTCGCTCTTTCGCGACAACGAATTCCGTGAAGGGGGAGCGCAGCCCCGCGGCGGGGCCATTTCGCTGCACAATTCGTACGTGCAGTTGACACTGCACAATGACCTCTTCGAGGGCAACAGCACGGCCTCGTCCTCGACCCCGGCGAACGCCGACGGTGGCGCTGTCTCCGTCATGAACCCCAACCAGACGCACAACGGGTCGCTGACGGTGACAAACAGCTCGTTTATCGGCAACACTGCGCAGGACGATGGGGCGGCCATTTTTGTCGAGGGGCAGAACGCTTCCTCAACTCCACCGTTTCTCACGAAACTGACAGTCAAGAACTCCACGTTTGCGAACAACGTGTCTGGCGGCGAGACTGCTGACACTGGCGGTGCCATCCAGGTCTCGCTGCGCGTCGAGGTCGATATTTCGAACAACACGTTCTTTGGCAACACGAAGGATCAGGGGCGCGGCGGCGTCGACTTCGGTGTCCACACGACGTTCAACTCTGGTGGATTTCAGCGGCCCGCCGGGGCGCTCGCAGACAACGTCTTCACTCGGTCGAATTCGGTGGCAGGCATGCTCGGAACATCCCTGACCTGCTCCGGCGGTGTCGCCTGCAGCGTCCCTGCAGGCGAAGAGGAGGCGTACGCGAAGGGGATCTTTGGGACAGTCACTCCTGAGCCGGCTGCCAACGGCACCACAGTGATCGCGGGCGACGCGCGTTCTGGGGCAGAAAGCCGAGCGATCCCAACCCTTGCGATCGTGCCGCCTGTGACCGACGCAACGCCCACTGCGTCTCGCATCGTGACTGGCGACACTGGGCTTGACGCAGATGAGCGCGGCGTCGCCTACCGTCCAACCGGCCCACAGGATGCGGGCGCGTACACGATGGACTACGTACGATTCGACGCAGCCGAGAACGGGGGCTCGTGGACGGGACTGACGCCCGCCTTGCCAGGCGAGCAGGGGAGCTTCATTAGCGACGCAACCGCCTCCAATGGCTGGTTTGAGGTCGCGTCACCGGGCGCCTCAGTGCCGCTGCCAGCAACTAACCCGACCCCGCCGGCAGGCAAATCCTTTATCGGCTGGTTCGAGAGCCCGACAGGGGGAACTCAGGTGACCGCGCCAGTCGCTGTAGCCGGCCAAACCGTCTACGCGCAGTTCGCTGACGTTGAATACACGGTGACCTTCGAGCCTGGCAACGGCGAGGCCTCATTCTCTGAAACCGTCGCACACGGAGATACAGTCGCCGAGCCAGCCGAGCCTGTACGTGAGGGCTTCACCTTCGCTGGCTGGACTCTCGATGGAGACGAGTACGACTTCGCGGCGGCGGTGACCTCCGATCTGACACTCATCGCGGTGTGGGAAGAGGTGCCTGTCGTCGAGCACACAGTCACATTCGACCCGCAAAACGGAGAGGCGTCATTCACCGAAGCCGTCACAGACGGTGAAGCCGTGACCAAGCCCGCCGACCCGACTCGGGAAGGCTTCACGTTCACTGGGTGGACGCTTGCAGGGGCAGCATACGACTTCGACAGCCCAGTCACCGCTGACATCACGTTGGTGGCGGGTTGGGAGGAGGTGGCCGTCGTTACCCACACGGTGACGTTTGATCCGCAGAACGGCTCGGACCCGACCGAAATTCAGGTCGCTGACGGCGACCCTGTGGCGCAGCCTGCCGATCCGACTCGTGAGGGCTTCACCTTTATCGGCTGGACCCTGCAAGACGTCGACTACGACTTCGATAGCCCTGTCACCTCAGACATTACTCTCGTTGCGCAGTGGGAAGAGATCCCGGTTGTCACTCACACAGTGACATTTGATCCAGACAATGGCGAGGCGACATCTACGGAGAGTGTCGTCGACGGCGGCTCGGTCGCGAAGCCAGCTGACCCCGTCAAGGATGGGTTTGCCTTCACTGGGTGGACGCTCGACGGTGAACCATACGAGTTCAGTAAGGCGGTGACAGCTGACATCACGCTCGTTGCAGCTTGGGAGGAAGTGCCCGCCGTGACGCACGTCGTGACTTTCGATCCCGATAACGGTGACGAAGTCTCCACCGTGACTGTTGTCGACGGCGAACTCGTCGCGCAACCGAGCGACCCTGTGCGCGAGGGACACACATTCGCCGGCTGGACGCTGAACGGCGAACCGTACGACTTCGCGACGCCCGTGACAGCAGACACAACGCTGCTTGCGTCGTGGGAGCCTGTTGGAGCGAAGAATCACACGGTGACATTCGACCCCGACAACGGGCAAGCCTCAACGACGGTCACAGTGGCCGACGGGAAGGCGGTGGCGAAGCCCGCAGACCCAGTACGTGACGGCTACACCTTCACCGGGTGGACGCTGAATGGAGCTGTCTACGACTTCAGCTCCCCGGTCACCACCGATCTGACGCTGGTGGCGGCCTGGAAGACTGCCGTTGTGCCGCCAACTGTTGACCCGAACAAGCCGACTCCGCCAGTGATCGAGACGACGGGTGGGGCGCCACTCGCGCCGGTTGCGCTTGCTGCCGTGCTGCTTCTCGGTCTCGGGGTCATCGCTGTAGTCCGCGCCCGACGGAGTTGGGTGCGCGGGCAAGAGTAGCGTTCGGGGTGTGTGGGTCGAGTGTGATCTCGGCTCACACGCCGAGCAAGGAGAAGGAGCACCCTTGGCGAGTCGCGCTACAGTGCACCGCCGATGCAGAGAGTGAGCCTCCCGCGGACACGAACGTGAGCAGCTTGCCTCGCCCGGCTTGCGCCCGTGGGGCCGTGCGGCCGTGGTGCACGATGGCTTCTGTCGCCGGCAGGGTTACCGTCGGTTTTGCCGGCTAGGAAACATACGTGCCACAACCTGGCTGGCTAGGGCCGCGGGTAGGAGTAGCGCCGCCCCACGGGCGTAGTCGCCGGCGCGTAGCGGCCTACCGGCGCGCCTGAGTTCACTGCGCGCCGCGAGAGCTCCGGGCAACATGACAGGCACCGCGGTTGCGACTCCAGCTGTGTAGCGACGCTGGACAAGCGAGGCGGCGAGGTGTGTACTCACGTGCGATTCGAGCCCCGCCACGGTTGCCCGGTAGAGCTGGGACCGGCCGTCGCTGAGCGCGCCACGCCAGCACGCGAACGCGACGAGTACGCCCATGAGCCCAACCGCGCCCCACGACTGGCCCTTGGAGATGCGCAGCCGCTCGACTCCGGTGCGCCCTGCCAGAGCGTCGAAAGTCGAGGGGAATGTCAGCGCCTCTTCGATGTCGTGAACGCACCAGGCTGCGAACAGCGCGAGTGGTCCGCGTCGTCTCGTCTGAGTTGCCCGTGTCTCGCTCGCCATGTGGCCATTGTATGAAGTTTGAGGTGCCGGGTGGCGGCCGCAGACGGAGCTTCGACGTCTCGAAACCCGAGGAACAGTACCCCGCCAAGCCTGGATTCTTCTGGCAAGCAGAATTACCGGCAAATTTCACCCGTGAATTGTGCATCTCAGGGTCTTGCGGGGCGGCAGAGTAAGAACTAGCCCGGAAAGATCACCGCGAAAGTGATCTGGCAATCACCGCAGATCTGGCAAACACTACAAACTGGCAATCACTACAAAGGAGTCACGATGACTGCATTCACAGACGACCTCGAGGCAGTAGAGGCACTCAAGGCTGAGCACGGCGCTGGCTGGGAGCAGATCAATCCCGAGTACGTTGCTCGAATGCGTGCCCAGAACCGGTTCAAGACCGGTCTCGAGATTGCGCAGTACACAGCCGACATCATGCGCAAGGACATGGGCGAGTACGATGCGGATTCTTCGGTGTACACCCAGTCGCTCGGCGTGTGGCACGGCTTCATCGGGCAGCAGAAGTTGATCTCCATCAAGAAGCACCTGAAGACCACCAACAAGCGTTACCTGTACCTCTCGGGCTGGATGGTCGCTGCCCTCCGTTCTGAGTTCGGACCGCTGCCTGATCAGTCGATGCACGAGAAGACATCGGTTCCCGCGCTCATCGAAGAGCTCTACACCTTCCTCCGTCAGGCTGACGCCCGCGAACTCGACCTGCTCTTCACGCAGCTCGACGATGCTCGCGCCGCGGGCGACGAGACTGCAGTCGAGTTTGTGCAGTCGCAGATCGATAACTTCGAGACCCACGTCGTGCCGATCATCGCCGACATCGACGCTGGCTTTGGTAACCCTGAGGCGACCTACCTGCTTGCGAAGAAGATGATCGAGGCAGGTGCCTGCGCGATTCAGATCGAGAACCAGGTTTCCGATGAGAAGCAGTGTGGCCACCAGGACGGCAAGGTCACCGTGCCGCACGAGGACTTCCTGGCGAAGATCAACGCTGTCCGGTACGCGTTCCTCGAGCTCGGCATTGACAACGGCGTGATCGTCGCCCGTACAGACTCGCTCGGTGCCGGCCTCACGCAGAAGCTCGCCGTGACTAATACGCCAGGCGACCTTGGCGACCAGTACAACTCGTTCCTCGATGTCGAGGAGATCTCGGAAGATCAGCTCGGCAACGGTGACGTCGTTATCAAGCGCGACGGTAAGCTGCTGCGCCCGAAGCGTCTCGCTTCGAACCTCTACCAGTTCCGTGCGGGAACCGGCGAGGACCGTTGCGTGCTTGACTGCATCACCTCGTTGCAGAACGGCGCCGATCTGCTCTGGATCGAGACCGAGAAGCCGCACGTTGAGCAGATCGCGGGCATGGTCGATCGCATCCGCGAGGTCATCCCGAACGCGAAGCTTGTTTACAACAACAGCCCCTCGTTCAACTGGACGCTCAACTTCCGTCAGCAGGCTTTTGATCAGCTCGCAGCAGAGGGCAAGGACGTTTCAGCTTACGATCGCGACAAGCTCATGGCAGTCGAGTACGACGGCACCGAGCTTGCAACGCTCGCTGACGAGAAGATCCGGACCTTCCAGAAGGACGGCTCGGCCCGCGCCGGTATCTTCCACCACCTCATCACGCTCCCGACGTACCACACGGCGGCTCTGTCGACAGACAGCCTCGCCAAGGGCTACTTCGGCGACGAGGGCATGCTCACCTACGTTCGCGATGTACAGCGCGAAGAGATCCGTCAGGGCATCGCAACTGTGAAGCACCAGAACATGGCTGGCAGCGACATCGGTGACAACCACAAGGAGTACTTCGCAGGCGACGCAGCGTTGAAGGCAGGTGGTAAAGACAACACGATGAACCAGTTCTAACTCGTCTCCCGGGCACACGCCCACGGCAGAGACGCTCAAATTTCCAGCAGATGGGGTTCGGCTTCGGCCGGGCCCCATCTGTGTTTCGCCGGTGTCCTGCGTTGCCCGGAACGGTGTCGCTGTCGCCAGTGCGTGGGCTATGATTCCGGCATGACAGAGTCGCGCTCAGGCCACGCCGGACTGGCGCTCAGCCCTGATACAAGCTCGGCGCTCCGCTATGCAGCGTTCCCGACAGAATCAGGCGGGGGCAACCCGGCAGGCGTCGTGCTCGACGCAGCCGCCATGAGCGCCGCCGAGATGCTCCGGATCGCCGCCGAGATCGGATACTCAGAGACTGCGTTCCTTGAGGCGATCGGCAGCCGCGACTACCGGGTTCGCTACTTTAGTCCCCAAGCGGAAGTCGACTTCTGCGGACACGCGACTGTGGCGGCGGCTGTTGCGCTTGCTGACGCCGAACTCGGCGCCGGTGAGCTGGTGCTCCACTCAAACGTCGGCGAAATCCGCGTGAGCGTTGCCTCTGTCGGGGAACGATACCGCGCAACCCTCACCACAGTCTCCCCAAAGACGGCGGAGCTTCCGGCGGGGCCGCTCGCCGAACTTCTCGCGGCGCTCGACTGGGAAGCTGAAGACCTCGATCCTGATCTCCCAATTGGCCTTGCGTTCGGCGGGCTCTGGCACCCGATCCTGTGGGCGGTGACACGCGAGCGGCTCGCCGAGCTCGAGTATGACTTCGCTGCCCTCACCACGCTCATGCAGCGGGAAGGCTGGGGCACCGTGAGCCTGCTCACCCGCGAGCGCGCAGACCTTATCCACTCGCGAAACGCGTTTCCAATCGGCGGAGTCGTCGAGGATCCTGCCACGGGCGCAGCTGCCGCCGCGCTCGGCGGTTTTCTGCGCACAAACGGCCTCCTCCCGGATGGCGGAAAGTTCAGGGTGTTGCAGGGCGAAGACATGGGCCAGCCATGCCTCCTCGACGTTGACGCGAGCGGTCACGGAGGAATCCGGGTGAGCGGAACCGCGACGCGAATTGTGGCTGACGCGGAGTGACGTGAGTTCGCGCGGGCTGGCCGTGTGATCGCGATTGTGTGCTCGGGGATCGGTGGAGTATTCGGACACTCCTAGATCGCGGCCGCAACCAGAACTCGAGTCGTCTACGGCTCCTTTCTGAACCTTGGATCCCTCGTGGCGCAATGTCGGCGCATGGTCGTATCGTTGGCGCATGGACTCAATCGCGATTCTCACAGACATTGCCCGTCGGCCAGGGGACTCAGCGGAGATGCTCCGCGAACAACTCACCCCACAACTGCTCAATTCCCACCCGCACCACGACAACTCGGTCGCTTGGCTCCTATGGCACGCCGCGCGCGAAATCGACGTTCAGCTGGCTGCGCTCTCTGGGGGCGAACCCGTCTGGTCTGCGGCAGGGTTCGCTGTACGCTTTGGGCTCGACGTTGCTCCGGAAGACATTGGGTACGGGCACACACCGAAGCAGGCGCGAGCGATTATCGTGGACGATCCAGGCCTACTGCTGGAACACCTCACCGCCGTCATCGATGCCCAGGTTTCGTTCATTGAAACGCTCTCGGAGGCAGACCTGTCTCGCATCGTCGACGATCAGTGGGACCCGCCGGTGACACTCGGCGTGCGACTCGTGAGTATGTCTGCAGACGCGCTCGAGCATGTGGCACAGGCCGCTTATGTCGCAGGAATTGGCGAGCACGGTTTCGAACCGAGGTAACTCGGCTGCCATACTTGGTTCATGCATGCCCGACTGCACGCCGCCACGCTTCTCACGTTAGTCATGGGAAGTGCGTGCCTCGCGCTCGCCGGTTGCGCCTCGGCCTCGGTTGGCACGGCAACAATCGAGATCCGTCAACTGCCCGACGACATCGCTGGCGAGGAGCTTGAGGTGCAAGTGCGGGTCGGCGAGGGTAAAAGCTTCAAGTCCCTGCACATGAGCACAGGCATGACTATCGCGCTTGACTCCGTGCCATTCGGAAACGTCGAGATCGAGGCTGTCGGTGTGTGCGCTGTCGCATCGCCAATCGACGAGCTCAACCCGACTACGCGGCTCATCGTCGACGGCACGCACTGCACGCTGGCCGACTGAGGGCGCGGCGAGCTGACCGCCGACTGACTCCCTGACTGCCTGACCGCTTGGTTGGCAGACGAGGCGCCGAGCCCTCGGCAGCAGGTTTCGGCGAGCTCGCGCAGCTCTCAGGCCGAGGCGGGGGTCCCCGGGCGGCTGAAGACAAGCAGCGCGTCGGCCACGATGTCATGTGGATGCACGTCCCAAACGATCTCGGTCCTCCCGACGAACTCAAGATGCGACGCGAGCACGCGAGTGCAGTCCGAGATGAGCCGTGTTGTGTGGCCATTGTGACTGATGTCTGCGACGTTCCACACGACGTACCCGCCCGGGGCCGTGAGCCTCGCGCACTGTGCGGCGACGAGTCCGAGTTCGGCCAAGTACCGCTCGTAGTCCCCGCCATCGCGCTCGTATGCGGTGAGCGGGTCAGCCTCGTGGTCGTTTGCGGTCATGTACGGGGGCGACGTGAGTACCAGTTGGGCCGCGCCGTCTGCAACGGTGCGGTCTGTTGCGCGGGCGAGGCGGAGGAGTTCACGGGCGTCTCCCTCGACGACGATGGCCGGGGGAACCGTGCGGCGTACATGTTCAACGCGTTCAGGAAGGAGTTCAATACCGAACGCGCGCCTGCCGAGTGCCGCAGCACGCGCGAGTGTTGTGCCAAATCCTGCGAACGGGTCAACGACGAGGTCGCCAGGCTCCGTGCAGTGCTCGACGACATGGTCGACAACAGCCGCGACCATGTGCACGTCTTCGTCGGCGGACTCGGCCCGCTCTGCATGAAAACGCGCGAGCGTTGTCGGCAGCGTTGCCGCAAGCGGCGATGCTGGCTGCAACCTGAGCGAGCGCTGGTCTGGGGGAGTTGTCATCGCATGCAGTGTATCGACACCAGGTAGTCGTGCCCGCCGGGCCCGCGGCAGTAGGCTTGCGGCAGCGCACGCGACGCGAGCGTCGGCCCGTTGTGCGGGCCTGGGAGATGCGGTCGGAGGATTCCGTGGCAGACAGTGGCAAGACATCGCGAGAAGCGGCCCCCGCTGCGAAGGTCGACCTCAAGAAGTCGCTCGACAGCTACCAAGCCAAGCGCGGCGAGTTTCGCACGCTCGATGTGCCCGATATGCAGTATCTGATGATCGACGGGCACGGTGACCCGAACGTGAGCCCCGAGTATGTGGCAGCGCTCGCAGCGCTCTACCCCGTCGCGTACAAGATGAAGTTCTCGAGCAAGCGGGAGCTCGCTCGAGACTATGTTGTGCCGCCGCTCGAGGGGCTCTGGTGGGCCGCGGACATGGAATCGTTCACTGTCGGCCGCGACAAGTCGCAATGGGACTGGACCATGATGCTCATGGTTCCAGAGTGGCTCGACCGTGCTGCGTTTCAGAACGCTGTTGCGCTCGTTGACGAAAAGGACGCCCCTGAGCGTCTGGCGGACGTGCGATTTGAGACGCTCAGTGAGGGCACCTGTGTACAGACGCTCCACGTCGGCTCGTACGATGATGAAGCACCTGTGCTTGCTGAAATGCATGATGACGTTATCCCTGCGCGGGGGTTTGTGATGCGCGGCATCCATCACGAGATCTACTTCAGCGACCCCCGCAAGGTTGCACCCGAGCGGATGCGGACGCTGCTGCGACAGCCAGTCGAGCCTGCCTCGTTCGCCTAGTTCGCTCCTCGCTCCATCAGGCGCCAGCTCCTGTCGAAGAACGGAGTGAGCGTTGCGGCAACATAGATCACCCCGATCACTCCGAGGCTCGCCCGCACGCCGATGAGCTCGGCGCCGAGGCCGCCGAGCAGGCTGCCGACTGGCATGCCAGCCCACGCCCCGGCGGTGACGAGTCCGAGCACGCGGCCGCGCAGCTCGGTTGGGATTCGTTCAAACTGTGCGGCGCCAAGGATCGGGTTGATCGCGCCGGCAGCGAGCCCGCAGACGATGGCTGTCGCGACCATCGCCGGGAGTTGAAACCCCAGTGCCGGGGCGAGCGCGAAGGCGCCGGCGACTGTGAAACAGATTGCGAATGGAACCCGGCGGGGCAGCCTGTGAGCGACAAAGCCGAAGGTGACAGTGCCGGCGAGCGCGGCCGCGCCGAACGCCCCAATGACGAGCCCGAGCGGGGCGGCCCCTCCGAGCTCTTCCGCAGCGTACAGGGGCATCAGCGTTCCCGATCGCGCGGTGTCGAGGGCGTTCGTGAGAAGCACGAGTGCGACGATCCGCACGAGCAGCGGGTCGCGGGTGACAAAGCGGAGGCCGTCGCGCAGGTCGTGCCAGTAGCTGTGCGTGCTTGGTTCCGGCGGGCTGGCAGCCGGGACGCGAACGAGGGCCGCAGTCAGGATCGCTGAGGCGGCGAACGCCGCCGCTGTGACGTACAGCGCAGGGTAGGGGCCTATCGCCGCGACGAGGACCCCCGCGAGTGGCGCCCCGAGCAATGATGACAGGCGACTTGTGCCGTCGAGAAACCCGATGGAGCGTTCGATTGGAAGGCTGGCTTGTTCGGACACAGTTGGCAGGAGCACCCGTCTCGCCGTTTCGCCGGGGGAGTCGAAGAGTCCACCAAGGAAGACGAGTGCAACAAGTGCCGGAAGCGGGAGTACGCCTGCCGCAGCGAGGAGTGGGATGAGCGCAAGTGTCGCGCCGCTGATGATGTCTGCGAGTGCGGCGGAGCGCACGTGGCCGATCCTGTCGATGATCGCTCCGCCGAACGTTCCGCCGATGACGACCGGCGCTGTGGTTGCCGCCGCCGCGAGCCCGACCTGCAGCGCACTCCCGCCAGCCCCCAAGATCGCGAAGGGAACTGCGAAGACGGTGACGACGTTACCCGTCCGCGAGAGCGCATGGCTGGCAAGCAAAGCCTGAAGCGGCAGGGTGGCGCCATGCGGCCGGCTGGTCACGGTTGCTTGTATCCCTGCGCGAGGAAGAACACGGGGGCGGCATCTACGTTTTCGGCATTGTGCTCGCTCGCGGCGAGCCAGCGCTCCTGCAACGCCTCAACTTCGGCACCGAGCTCGGCCAGCTGGGCGGGAGTGAGGCGGAGGCTTCGGTCCGTTGTAAACCCGGCTTCGAGCCATTCGGGTGCGAGTTCCGCAGCGGCATCAATGTAGTCAGTGAGGCGCGTGGCATAGGCCTGGCCGAGGGACCTGAACATTTCGCGCTGCGCTGTGAGCCGTTCGGGGTCGCGCGCGAACTCGGCTGTGTCCCACACGGTCGTCTCGTGGACGGCGCGCCACCAGCGCTGGCGGCGATCGGTGCCGGGCCCCGCGGCTTCCTCAACGAACCCTGCTGTTGCGAGCGTTCGCAGGTGGTAGCTGAGCGAACCCGGAGCCTCGTCGACGAAGTTGGCAAGGTGTGCAGCTGTCTGGGGACCGTGCTCGCGGAGGAGTGCGAGCAGTCGGAGCCTTGTCGGGTGCGCGAGTGCGCGCATGTGCGACGCGCGGTGGAGGTTTGGTTCGGTGGCCATTCATCGAGCATATCGCGCAACGAGTATTGCGCAATAGTTCTTGTGGATTCTGTCGAAGCGAGAGATCTGGGCTGGACGCGCTGGACGTGCTGGATGCTCTGGACTTCACCCATACATATGGGATCGGCGTTTCCAATCGCGCTGGTGCGTGAATCTGGCATTGATGAGGCGGATCACAGGCGGTGTGCACGCACGTTGGAGGCAGAGGAGCCAGACAGTGCGGGCGCCTGGTCCTGCCGACGGAGGGTGCGGGGTGCCGGGCCTGTTGTGCGCGCCTGAGGCCTGGGCCTGATGTAGCGGTCGGTCGCTGCAGGGGGGAACGGGCCGGAGCCCTCGCGCGGCCTACGGTGCGTCGTTGATCAGTCGTTTCCCGAGGACGATCACGTCGTTCGCCTCGTACCCGAGCGCAGTGTAAAACCCGACCGCCGCGGAGTTCTCGGAGCGCACCATCAGCTGCGCCTTCGGGCAGCCGAGCGCCTCAAGCCGTCGCTCGACCTCCGCGACGAGCGCACGGCCGATGCCGGATCCGCGTAGCGCCTGCGCGGTCGCGAGGTAGTACATCCAGCCGCGATGGCCGTCAAACCCAGCCATCACGGTTCCGACGAGTGTGGTGCCGTCGCAGATACCTGCACCTGCACTTGAACCTGCGCCAGGGCCTGCCGTTGCCGCGGGTTCGCACTCCGCGACAAGGAAAAGCTCGGGCTGTGCTGAGAGGCTTCGTGCAATATCCGCCCGCGGATCGTTCCACGGGCGAGTGAGCCCGCACGCTTCCCACAGCTCGACAGCAGCCTCGGTATCCGACTCTCGGAACGCCCTGAGTCGAATCGTGTGGGTGCCGCCTGCGTGCCGTGTGTGAGTCATCGCCCCAGCCTACGTGAGCCGCGCAGTCGCGGTGCGCACGAGCTCTGGAATCTCTGCGAGCGTCACAGCGTCGCGGCCGGGGCCCGGCCGACCGACGTAGAGCGCACGCATCCCTGCAGTTAGGGGCCCCTGAACATCCGCGTCCCAGGTATCTCCGACGAAGACTGTCTGCTCGGCAACGCCTCCGCAGCGCTCAAGCGCGCGCTTGTAGATCAGGGAGTGCGGCTTGCGCCACCCGACTTCGATCGAGGTCACGACATCCGAGAAATACCTGGCGATGTCGAACCTGTCGAGCTGCTGCTGCACAAGCGTCGGGTGGTGCGTATTACTCACCACGGCAAGCGTGTGGTCACGCGCGAGGTCCGTGAGACACTCTGCGGCTGAGTCCGCGAGCCGGATATCCGCAGACCAGGCCGCGAGATACTCGTCGACGAGACGCCCGAGTTCGCCTGCGCTCGGCAACCCGACTGTCGGAAGTGTGAGTTCGGCGTAGCGGCATGCAATCTCATACATCGAGCACTCTCGGCCCGACGCGCGGGCAGCGTCGTCGAGCTCGCGCCACGCGCGGTCCCACAGTCGGCTTGCGGTGCTCGCGTCGAGGTCGGCGCCCGTCCGGACTGCAAACTCGTGCGGCGCATTCCGGCTCGCGGGGTGCACCGCCGGGTCGTAGGCCACGAGCGTGCCGAAGAAGTCGAAGAAGACGTGCGTGGCGCGATCCATCCCGCTCACGACGCGTCTGATTCGGTTCGCTTCGCGTCAAGCTGAGTGAGCAGCCCGCGAACCTCGCGCGCGACGACGTCGGGCTGGGTGAGGGGCGCGTCGTGCGCGGCATCTTTGATAGTTACGAACGCGCTGTGGGGGAGTGCTTCGTGAGTGAGGCCCGCTGACTTTCGCATGAGTCCCCGCTCACCGGCGCCGACGGCGATTGTCGCCGGTCCAGGGAACCGGCGCCAGCCGTCAGGTAGCGTGAACCCGATGTTCTCCTTGACGCTCGCGATGAGTGTGTCAGTGGTCATCGCGCGGCTGTCCCTGACAAAGTCGTGCAGCAGCGCGTC
Organism: Leucobacter aridicollis; assembly: GCF_024399335.1. Taxonomy (NCBI): domain Bacteria; kingdom Bacillati; phylum Actinomycetota; class Actinomycetes; order Micrococcales; family Microbacteriaceae; genus Leucobacter; species Leucobacter aridicollis. The sequence continues at coordinate 1,991,966 of NZ_CP075339.1, read as the reverse complement.
TGGAACACCGAGCTGCTTCGCTTGGAGGCGAGCGAACCACTCGCGCCTGGCGAGCGGGGCGGAAGCTCGAAGGAGGGTGAGGGTCGCCCCCTGCGCAGGGGCCGGGACAGTCTCCCCGCTGATGATGAGTGCAGCGCGAATGAGGTCTGGGTATTCCGCGGCGAGTCGGATGGCGAGCTGGGCCCCCAGGGAGAAGCCAACGACTGTCACGCCGTTCGGAGCACGATCTCGAATGAGCGCGACCAGCCTCTCGATGGCGTCGTCGTGCGAGGTGTACTCGACCGAGCTGCTTGTGCCGTGCCCGGGAAGGTCCGGCACAATTGCGCGGACATCGCCCGCGAGCTGTGCGAGGACAGGGCGCCACATCCAGCCTGAGACTCCGCCGCCGTGCAAGAAGAGCACGTCTGATCCGGATCCCGAAATCATAGTGTTCATACTCCCGAAGCATAACAGTGGCAGAGTCAACGCAACGGCTCGTATTGTGACGCTGTGAGACGCACTGTTTCTGTATGTTGCGTGGTGTTTCGGACTGTTTCGGCGGCTGGTGCGCCGCGCGCTTCCGGCCGGTAGCGTGACCGCCATGACTACGCAGACTCTCACCTCCGAGCCAACCATCACTGTCCCCGAAATCTCAGCGGGTGACCGCGCCGAACGCCTCAGCGCGGCAGGCGCCGCCTGGGGCGAGCGGATCGATAGGAATCGCGACTCGTCGAAGCTCACCTACCGAGTCGAGGGCATTGGCGAAGGCGGAGTCGCAACGCGCGTTCGCGCGGGCAAGCACGAGTTCGTCATTGACGAACCTGCCGCGCTTGCCGGCGACGACGTTGCGGCAAGCCCCGTCGAGTACGCACTCGGTGCCCTCGTCGGCTGCCAGGTTGTTGTGTACAGGCTGTACGCGCAGGCGCTCGGAATCCAGGTCGACGATATTCGAGTCACCGCTGAGGGGGACCTCGACGCAGCCCGTCTGCTCGGCAAGGACGACACCGTGCGGCCCGGATTCAGCGGAGTGCGCCTCAACGTCGAGCTCACTGGGCCGGAGTCGCAGGAGCGCTACGAGCAGCTCCGCGACGCCGTCGACATTAACTGCCCCGTGTACGACCTGTTCGCGAACCCGACGCCCGTCGTCGTCTCGGTCACGAAGGGATAGGTGCACCGCATAGCATTGACCCATGGGTTATTCGCGTGTGGTTTGGGGCATGAGTGCCCTGCTGTGGCTGATCATCACTGTGCTGTGGTGCGTGTGGTTCGGGTGGCCGGCGGCACTCGTGGCAGTGATTTTCGCGATTCTCCCGGATGTGGCCCTTGTCGGCGCGTTCGCGAGCCAAGGCAAGCTGAAACCAGAGCGGGTGGCTTTCTACAATCTGATGCACAACGCCCTCATCGCCGTCGGAGTGCTCGTTGCCGGGTTCGCCGTGTTCTTGCTCACCGGCGGTATGGACGGGGGCATTTGGGCGATCGGTCTAGCGGGTCTCGCTTGGTTCGTGCACATCGCGGTGGATCGCGCGTTCGGCTTCGGTCGCCGCGACACCGATGGAAGCATCATTCCTGTCGTTTAGGCACACGATAGGGACTCCCGGCCGACCGAGCGGGGCTGTAGGGGAAAGATCATCCCGTGGGTGGATGGGTGTCGTACCAGGGTACGACGCGGCGCGAATAGCGGTGCGGACAGACTGGAATGGTACGTGAGTCCGACCCTGCCTGAAAGGCGCTATGACCCCGCTCACCCGTCTCAGTCTGAAGAACCGCCTGATAGTTGGCCTCGTGACCCTCGCGGTCGCCGTGCTTGGCATCATCTCGATGGGGGCGCTCAAGCAAGAGCTCATGCCGTCGATGAAAGTGCCGATGGCCTACGTGTCAGTCCAGGCTGACGGGCTCGCACCCGAGGAGCTCGTGACAGCGGTGACCGAGCCAGTCGAACAGGCATTGAAGTCGATACCAGGCATCACGCGTGTCAATTCAGATACCTCAAGCGGCTACGCGAACATCATGGTGGAGTGGCCGTTCGACGAAGACGCTGATGAGACGGTTCGCACGATCCGCGCGACGCTCGATGCGCTGAAGCCGAGCTTCCCGAGCGGCGCCGAGGCCGAGGTCTTCTCGGGCGGTGCCGACGACATGCCAGCGATGGTGCTCACCGCCGGCACGAGCGGTGACGAGGCCGAGTTTGGTGATGCTCTCGAGCAGCGCGTCGTCCCCGCGCTGCAGGCGCTCCCCGGTGTGCAGAAGGCGACGCTCTCCGGGCGCGAGGAACAGCGGATCGTCGTCGATCTCAGGCCAGGTGATGTCAAGAAGCTGAAGGTCGAGCCCGCTGCAGTGCAAGCTGCGCTGCAGGCGAACGGCGCGGCCCTGCCTGCGGGCCAGGTCGATGGCGAAGCCGGATCGATCCCGATCGCGGTTGGGACCCCGCTCGGCACTGTCGAGGAAATCGCAGCGCTGCCGATTGCGGCCGAGGACGGCGTCGTACGCGTCTCCGACTTTGCCGACGTCCGAACCGAGGCGATTCCTTCCGACACGATTTCACGCGTGAACGGCAAGCCGGCGCTCACCCTCCAGATCATGCCGGCGCGCGGAGCAAACGTCGTGCAGATCTCGCACGCCGTCACCGCTGAGCTCGAGGCACACGCACCCGGGCTCAAAGCTGAGTTCGTGACGATCTTCGACCAAGCCCCGTTCATCGAGCAATCAATCCACGACCTTGCGGTCGAGGGTGGTCTCGGTCTCGGCTTCGCCGTGCTCGTGATCCTCGCGTTCTTGGCCTCCTGGCGTTCCACGATCATCGCCGCGGTGTCAATCCCGCTCTCGCTGCTGATCACCCTTATCGGGCTGCAGTGGAGCGACAACACGTTGAATATCCTTACGCTCGGCGCCCTGACGATCGCTATCGGACGCGTCGTCGACGACTCAATCGTCGTGATTGAGAACATCAGCCGCAGACGGGGGACCGGACCGCTGACGATCGAGGGCGTCGTTGCCTCGGTGCGCCAGGTCGCTGGCGCGATTACCGCGTCGACGCTCACAACCGTCGCAGTATTCCTGCCGATCGCCTTCGTCTCCGGCATGGCTGGCCAGCTGTTCCGGCCGTTCGCAATCACCGTATCGATCGCCCTCGTCGCGTCGCTCGTCGTCGCGCTCACCATCGTGCCCGTGCTCGCGTACTGGTTCATGCAGAAGCCGCCGAAGCGTGGTCACGGCGTGGCCGACGAGCACGCCGATCCCGACCACGTGCCGTCGGAGCTCGACGAGATCCACACCACTCCCGATCGACTTCAGAAGGCGTTCATGCCCGCGCTCTCCGCGACGCGCCGGCATCCGGTGATCACGCTCGTGAGCTCTGGTCTGATCCTCGTGCTCACGCTGGGAATGACCGCGTTCCTCAAGACGGACTTCTTAGGGTCTTCGGGGCAGGAGAGCCTGCAGCTCACGCAGGTCGTCAAGGAAGGAGCGACGGATCTCGTCGCCGAGGCCGAGCCAGTCGAGCAGGCGCTCGCGAAGGTCGATGGCGTCCGTGACGTCATGACGTCGATCCCTGTCGGGGCCGAGGGCGAACCGACGATCTCGTACGATCTGCAACTTGGCGACGGCGCAGACGTTGCCCAGGTCACTGATGCCGTGCAGGGAGCGCTCGACGCGCTCGACGACTCGGGCGAATTGCGGATCCAGACCCAGGACGCCTTCGTCGGTGATGCCGGGGGTGGCGGGATCGCGTTGCAGATCCGTGGCTCCGATCCCGCTGCACTACGAGCGGCGAGCGAGATGCTCGAGAATGAACTCGCGGACGCCACGGGCGTGCAGAGCGTGTACAGCGACATCAAGGGTGAGCAGCCGGTGATGCGCGTGACGCTCGACGACGTACAGGCGACCCGCCTAGGTTTCGACCGCGCGGCTGTTGCGAAGGCGATCCAGGACGCGATGTCAGGTGAAACCATCGGGCGCTTGATGCTTGGCGGCGCCGAGCGAGATATCGTGCTGCGCACCCCGGGCTCGGAGCACACCGCGGCGACGCTCGGCGACTTGCTTCTCCCCGTCACTCCGCAGCAGACGGCGATCGCGCAGAAGGCAGCGAGCGACGCACTCCAGAAGAAGGCCGACGCAGAGGCCGAAGACGCCCGCCTGGAAGCCAACGCTGAACTGACCAACCAGATCTGGGAGGCCGGCAATCAACGCGCGGAACTCGTGCAGCAGCTCGGCGAGCTCAACGCGCAGCTCGCCGCACTCACCGCAGCGCCAGTCACGCCGTACCCGCCGCTCGACCCCAAGGAGGTCGGCAAACAGCAGGCCGCCCAGGAGCGCGCCGAACAGCTCGCGGGCCTGCAGGGAGCGATCGAAGGTGCCAAGAGCGGGATCGCCGGGATCGACGAGCAGATTGCGGCACTGAGGCAAAGCCAGGCTGACGCGGCTCAGGCCCTCGTCGACCAGCAAGCCGCCGAAGCCGAGGCGAAAGCCGCGACCGAGGTGACCGGTGCCCCGATCAAACTGTCGGAGATCGCCGTAGTCGAAGAAGAGTTGACCGCGCCCGTGATCACGCGAGCTGATGGAGAGCGTCAGGTCGTGCTCTCTGTGACGCCGAAGACCGGTCAACTCGACGCCGCAAACCGTGCCGTTGACAAGGCAATCGCGACAACCGACCTGCCAGCCGGGGTGAGCTTCGAACTCGGTGGCGTGAGCCAGCAGCAGGACGAGGCTTTCGGTCAGCTCGGTGTTGCAATGCTCGCAGCGATCATGCTCGTGCTGCTCGTGATGGTCGCGACATTCCGCAGCTTCCGAGGCCCGCTCGTGCTGCTGATCTCGATCCCGTTCGCCGCGACCGGAGCGATCCTCGGGCTCCTCATTACCGGGGTCCCGCTGGGGCTTCCCGCGCTCATCGGACTCCTCATGCTCATCGGCATCGTTGTGACAAACGCGATCGTGCTGATGGATCTCATTAACAGGCTGCGAGAGGCCGGTGCGTCGCTCGACGAGGCCGTAGAACACGGGACGCGGCTCAGGCTACGCCCGATCCTGATGACCGCGGCCGCGACAATTTTCGCGCTTGTGCCGATGGCGCTCGGCTTCACAGGCGGGGGAGTCTTTATCTCGCGGCCGCTCGCGATCGTCGTTATTGGCGGACTCGTTTCATCGACGCTGCTCACGCTCATTCTGGTGCCCGTGCTGTATACGCTCGTGGAGCGCCGCAGGGAGCGAAAGCTTGAAAAGCGTGCCGCGAAGCGTGAAGCCGTAGCCGCGGCCGGTGCTGTGGGGGCGGGGAACGACCAGACGGGCGACGTAGGCACTGAACCTCAGGGAGACGGCGATGCCCGGCAGTAGCAATGGGGCGGCATGCATGTCTCGGACACGGCAAGTGTGCTCTCGCGGCACTGCAAGCGCAACTCAGTAGCAGCGCGCTTCTCTAGCAGTGGCTAGAGTGGCGACATGAGCGATGGCGGATACCTCGGCGGCTTCCAAGGTATGGGGCCACTGGTCCCGCGCCCCGAGGGACTGAGCGGCGATCCCGGTCGCGCTGGCGAGAACGCGCTTGATCGAGATGCGCGGCACGGCGTGAACCGACGCGACGTAACTCACCCCTTGCTGTCGACCTCTGTGTGGGGCAAAGCTTGGCGCGTCGCCCTCGGAGCGCTCGCGGTCTGGCTGCTCGCGCTGCTGGGGTCTGTCCTCGCCTTCGCTGATGGGCGCTTCGAATACTTCGCGCCTCGCCCACTCGGGTCGGTCGCACTCATCGCGCTTCCGCCGGTCGGCTGTACTGTGCTCGCGGTGGCGCTTGCGCGCTTGCTGGAACGGCTCGCCGCGCCAACGCAGGCGCTTGTGTTTGGACTCGCTGCCTACGTCGCAGCGGTCCTGCTAAGCGCCTTTTCGCAACTCGCCTGGGCCGACGCCGGTGTCGGTTGCCTCGCGGGCGAGCCGTGCCTCACTGACTTCTGGCAGACGACCGCCTTCGCCGCACTCATTTTCGTCCCAGTCATCGTGCTCGGGGCGATCGCGTATGCTCTCGCGCGAACGTCGGTCACGACGCGTGGGCGGTGGGCATTCGTCGGAGCGTTGGCGCTCGCTCTCCTCGCAACAGCTGTTTTCGCGGTGACCGGGCTCACATCATCTGTCTGACCGGCGGTGGGCAAAGTAGCCACCTGCCGATATGGTGTCGCTATGGACAGCAACCTGAGCGGGTCCTTGCCCGACGACCCCAGCGTCCCGCGGCCTGAGGGAAGTGGCACGGTAGGCGACAAGCCCGCACCGCTGGTTGGCGACCACCCGTGGCTTGCCACGGGGTATATCTCGCGGGCCGCCCGGGTTGCCGCCTATACCTTGTGCGTGTGGGGGATCTGGATCGGGGCCAATCTGATCCTGCTCGGCCCTGGTCAGGGCTTTTGGGTGATCTCATCGCCCAGTTTCGCGCTGGCTGCGCTGCTCTTCCCGCCTGTGTTCTTCGCTGCGGTCGCCGCCGCGATGCAGCCGTGGCTCACCCAGTTTGTGCCCTTCACCCAATCGCTGCTCTTCGGCGGCGCGGCCTATGTCGCCGCCGTGCTCTTGGTCGCTATCGTGTCGGTCGTCGAAGCGATCGGGTCCGAGCCCTGTCCGCCCGGAGACGTGTGCGCTCCCGGGGTGTGGTTCAACATCGGCGTCTCCGCCTTCATGTTCCTTCCAGCGATCCTGATCGCCGGTATCGGCTACGGGCTCGCGCTCGCATCGGTGACACCCCGCGGCGGCAGGGTCTTTCTCGTGACGCTCGGGGCGACGCTCCTAGTCGCAGCCGTAGTAGCGGTGTCGGCGATAGCCCCATTCATCGGCGGGGGATATGGGAACCAGGGCCAGCCACCCGGTAGTGTTTGGGAATAGTCTGCGCGAGTTTCACAGCGACCGGAAGGATACGGCGTGCACCTGAAGAGCCTCACCCTCCGTGGCTTCAAATCGTTTGCGCAGCCGACAACATTCCAGTTCGAGCCGGGAGTCACTGCAATCGTCGGGCCGAACGGCTCCGGCAAATCGAACGTCGTCGACGCCCTTGCCTGGGTGATGGGGGAGCAGGGCGCGAAGACGCTCCGTGGCGGCAAGATGGAAGACGTCATCTTCGCGGGTACATCGACCAGGGGTCCGCTCGGGCGTGCGGAAGTCAGGCTCACCATCGACAACAGCGACGGCGCGCTGCCAATCGAGTACACGGAGGTGACGATCAGTCGCATTCTCTTTCGAAACGGCTCAAGCGAGTACGCGATCAATGGCGAGTCGTGCCGTCTGCTTGACGTCCAGGAGCTGCTGAGCGATTCGGGCCTCGGGCGCGAAATGCACGTCATCGTCGGGCAGGGCCAGCTCGACACCGTCCTCCGGGCCACCCCGGAGGATCGCCGCGGCTTCATCGAAGAAGCAGCAGGCATCTTGAAGCATCGACGCCGCAAGGAACGCACCCTGCGCAAGCTCGACGCGATGGAGACGAACCTCACTCGCCTCAACGATCTTGCTGGCGAGATCAGGCGGCAGCTCAAACCTCTCGGGAGGCAGGCCGAGGTTGCGCGGCAGGCGCAGACGATCGCCGCCGAGGTGCGGGATGCGAAAGCTCGGCTACTCGCCGACGATGTGACACGGCTACGCACGGAGCTCGCGAGCCTCGCGAAGGACGAATCGGAGCGCCACTCGGAACGCATCGTGCTGCAGGAGCAGGTGGAACAGAAACAGTTGCGCATCGAGCGGCTTGAACAGGAGCAGCAGGGCGACGAGCTTGACGCCGCGCGCCGCGTCACGTTCGCTCTCGAGAGCGCCCAGTCTAAGCTGCGGGGCCTGTACGCGCAGGCACAGCAGCGTCTCACCTTTCTTGCGACGCAGTCGGAATCACCCGAGCAGGTATCGCTGACGAGTCGAACTTCAGTCGACGAGGCTCGGGAAGAGGCGCGGGAGCTCGCTGCCCGCATTCCCGAGCAGGAGGACCGATGGCGCGCCACTGAGCAGGCCACGCGGAAAGCGCAACAGATGCTCGACGCCATCGATGAGCAAATCCAGGCGCAGGCCGAGCTCGTCTCCCGCCACGACCTTGAGCTTTCGGCGCTTCGCGGACGACTCGAGGCAGCCGAACAGAAGCGGGAGACCATCGCGGCTGAGCTCGAACGACGGACCCAAGCGTTGGCGCAGGCCGAGACTCGAGCGAGCGATGCTCAAGCCGAACTCGAGGCATTCGAGTCCGAATCCAACGACGCAGAGTTGCCAGAGGGCGGGCTCGACGGCGCGTACCGCGCGGCGCAAGAACGCGAGACCGCCGCCGAGAAGCTTGTCGACGAACAACGCTCCGCCCTCCACGCGCTCGAGCAGGAGGCGTCGGGCCTCGAGGCCCGCGTATCAGCACTCGCGCGCTCATTGGATCAGCGCGACGCGTCTGGCACACTGCTCGCCGAGCAACCCGCCGGGGTGCTGGGCCGTGTCGCGGACCACGTCAAGGTGCGCGACGGCTACGAGGCAGCGGTCGGCGCGGCGCTTGGAGTGTTCGCCGACGCGCTCCTCGTGGACTCCGCCGACGTCGCACAGGGTGCCGTCTCCGATGCGCGGCAGCGCGACATCGGTCGCCTTCGGGCCGTCATCGCGAATGCCGCCGCTGTCGAGAGACCAGCCGTCGCAGTGCCCGGCCTTACTGCGATCTCGACGGTACTTCTCGAGGCACCCGACGGTGTACGAGGTCTGCTGAGTCGAAGCTTCGTCGCCGGAGACGCAGCGGAGGCCGCTGCGGGCGCCGCCGCCCTTCGGTCGCTATTGCCCGGCGGTGGCTTCACGATTGTGACGTCCGACGGTGATGTGCTCACCGAGCACACACTGGCTGGCGGGTCAGGGCTCGCGCCGTCGCGGATTGAGCTCACTGCAGACCTCAGCGAGGCCCAGGACCGGCTCGAAGTCATCTCTGCAGAAATTGAGGCTGCGGCTGCGGCGCTCGCCGACCAGCGGGAGCGGGTCGCGCGACTCAAAGCTGAGAGTAAGGCGGCCTACGCCGAGCTTCGCGAAGCGGACGCCAGGCTCGCCGAGCACGCTCGCAGGCGCCAACAGCTCGTCGTGCGGGCAGAAGCGACACGCTCCGAAGCTGAACGAGCAGCGACCGCACTAGCGGGCGTGACTGGCTCGGAAGATGAGGCCGCCGAGCTCGTGGTCCAGGCGACACGGGCGTTCGAGGATGCGGCCGCGAAGCCGCGCCCGATTCTCGACGCAAGCCAGCGCGACGATCTTCTCGCAGACGTCGAAAAGGCTCGCTCCGTCGAGATTGAAGCGCGGCTCGCGTTTGAGACCGCCAAAGAGCGCGCCCGGGCTGCAGAGGAACGAAGCGTTACCCTCGCGGCGCAGTTCGAAGCGGAGCGCCGAGCGGCTGAGGAGGCCGCACGTCGAGCCGTCTTGCGTTCGCGGCAGGTCGCACGCGCCGAGCTTGTCGCCGAGGCGCTTCCAGGGATCCTCGACGCGTGCGATCGATCCCTCTCCGAGGCTCGCACCGCCCAGCAGGGTGCAGAGCAGGAACGGGCCCGGAACAGCCAGGAGCTCACCCTTCTGCGTTCCGAGGAGTCAGAAGCCCGCGGCAAACTGCAGTCGATTACCGAGCTTGTCCACGGGGCCGAGCTGAAGAGTTACGAACGCAAACTGCAGCTTTCGTCCTTGCTTGAGCGGGCAGGGAACGAACTCGGGCTCGTTGAGGATGTGCTCGTTGCTGAGTACGGCCCGCAGGTCGGGATCCCAGTGGCTGGCGAAGGCAACGCCACGGTCGGTGCATCGCCGAGCTCCGAGGTATCGGCCGACGCCGCTCCACCGACAAGCGAACTCTCGCTCGAGGAACAGCTCGCGGCCGAACTCGGGCTTGCGGGCGCGGACGCTGGCGTGCGCGAGGAACGGAGCCCCTCCGACAGCACCGGTGGAGCGGGGGAACACGGCAACGACGTTGTCCCTGCGCACGACGCGGCGCACACGACAGCGCGCGCAGAACGGACGGTCCCGTTCGTTCGCGCCGAGCAGGAGCGACGTCTCGCGAAGGCAGAGCGACGCCTGAGCGAGCTCGGCCGAATCAATCCGCTCGCGCTCGAGGAGTTCGCGGCGCTCGAGCAACGGCATAAGTTCCTCGTCGACCAGCTCTCCGATCTGACAAAGACGCGCGCGGATCTACGCCAAATCATCGAGGAGCTCGACGAGCACATGCAGGGGATCTTCGCTGCTGCCTTCGAGGACACGCGCGCCGCGTTTTCCGAGGTGTTTCCGATCCTGTTTCCCGGTGGTTCCGGGGAGATCTCCCTCACGAACCCTGACGAACTGCTCACGACGGGCATCGACATCGCGGTGCGGCCCGCGGGCAAGAAAGTCGAACGGCTGTCTCTCTTGTCGGGTGGCGAGCGCTCCCTTGCTGCCGTTGCCCTTCTCGTTGCGATCTTCCAGGCGCGGCCGAGCCCGTTCTACATCATGGACGAGGTTGAGGCAGCGCTCGACGACGCGAACCTTGGCCGCCTGCTGCAGGTCTTCGAACGGCTGCGTGAGACGTCGCAACTCATCGTCATCACGCACCAGAAGCGCACAATGGAAATCGCCGACGCTCTGTATGGCGTATCGATGCGCCGAGACGGGATCTCCGCTGTCGTTGGACAGCGGCTCGGTGCTGAATCCTGATCACGCTGAGCGTCGCGAGGCGAGTCGGAATCCGATACTTTTGCGACCCGAACCCGTCGGCGATTGATTGAATCTAACAAAATTGTCTCGGCAGGGCTGGAGAACAACACAGCGCTTGCTCCCGGCGATACGCTACGAACGTACCGCTCCAATGGTGGGGCGTACCAAACCGTATGGAAAGGCGTAGCCAATGAAGGTTTACTCCAAGAAAACTGCAGCCGCGATTGCGCTGTTTGCCGGTGCGGCCCTCGCGCTGTCAGGCTGCACATCAAGCAGCGATAAGCCTGCTGACGACACAACATCGACACCCTCGGGGGACTCGGGTGCACTGAAGATTGGCACACTGCTTCCTCAGACGGGAACGCTCGCGCACCTCATCTTCGGCCCTCGCGCAGCAGTGAAGCTCGCGATGGAAGACATCAACGCTGCGGGCGGCGTTCTCGGCTCAGACGTCGAGCTCGTCGTCGAAGGTAACGAGCACGACGCGTCCGACCCGACGATCATCAACAAGAGTGTCGACGAGATCATCAAGGCAAACCCGTCATTCGTGCTTGGTGCGATGGGCACGGGCAACTCCAACGCCGCGATGCCGAGGCTCACGGAGGCTGGCATCCTGATGGGGTCTCCCTCGAACACTGGTATCGGGATGTCGGGGATCAACCCGCTGTACTTCCGCACGATTGCATCCGACATTATCCAGGGGCGCGCACTCGGAAACCTCGTGCTTCAGGACGGCCATTCGACTGTGGCGATGCTCGCGCAGAACAACGACTATGGCATCGGGCTCCGTGACAACTTCCAGGAGACCCTGGAAGAGGCCGGCGCAGAGCTCGTGTATGGCGCGAAGGGGTCGGGCGAGGAGTTCCCGGAGGGGCAGACCACCTTCACCTCCGAGGTGACCGCAGCACTGTCAAAGAAGCCTGACGCGATCGCGATCGTGAGCTACGAAGAGGCGAAGCAGATCATCCCCGAGCTTGCAGCTCAGGGGTTCGACCTGTCCAAGCTGTACCTTGTTGACGGTAACACGGTTCCGTATGAGGAGTTCGACGCTGGCCTCCTGAAGGGTGCCCAGGGCACGACGCCGGGCCGCGCTTCAGAAGGCGACTTCCTCGACGCGCTTGTCGCAGCCGATGAGACCGCGACCCAGAGCACGAACTTCGCTCCGGAGTCGTACGACGCGGTCATGCTCGTCGCACTGGCCGCGCAGAAGGCTGGCAGCACGGATCCAGCGGCGATCCGTGACAACCTGCAGGCGGTTTCGGGTGCAGACGGTGGCGAGAAGTGCAGCACCTACAAGGACTGCCTTGCGCTGCTCGAGGATGACAAGGACATCCACTATGAGGGTCGCGCAGGTGGTGGGCCGCTCACTGACAAGAACGAGCCGTCCTCGGCACTGATCGGTATCTACCGGTACGACGAGGCGAACAAGCCGAACGCCGTGGGTGAGATCGAGGGATAACTCTCCCGCAGTCTCTCTCCGGAGGCCCCAACCCGTTTCGGGTTGGGGCCTCCGTTCGTTTGTACGGGTACGAGACGTTGCTTCGCTCACAGCGGGACAGGAACGACGCCTGCGAGGCGATCCTCGCTGAGCTGTGGAGAACCCGCTCCCGCCCCAGAGCGATGCTGTGCCATTGGTCCCATGAACGACTTCTCACCAGACGCCGATGAGCCTGACCGTACCCCTGAACCGTCCGCCAGCCGCGACGACGATGCATTTGTCACGCCCGGCTACGAACTGCAGTGGCGCGCGTCGCTCTCGCAAGACCGCCGCGACTTCCAAGCGATCGACTCTGCTATGGATTCCGCTCGGCGCGCGGAAGGGTTACAGCTGCTCGCCCTCGGGCGCCTCATGGAGCGAACCTGCGGACCGCCCGCAGGCCCGCCTACTCGCGATCTCGAGTTCGCCTTCCGGTCTCTGCGCCTTGAAGTCTCCGCACGCTACAAACTCAGCGAATACGCGGCCGCAAGGCTGCTCAACATCGCACACCAGGCGGGAGGACTGTATCGTGCCACCGCTGATGCACTCCTCGCCGGGGAGATCAACTCGACCAACCTGCGAGTCGTAGTTGAAGAAGGGGCGCCGTTCGGCCTCGAGTCAAGCGGCGCGCTTGCGAGCAAGCGATCTCGATACGAGACGGCGGTGCTCGACCACGCGCGGATCGAGCCGTCCAACAGACTTCGTCCGATCGCGCGCCGACTGGCGCTCGAATTCTCCGAACTCAACGAAGACTCGCGCAACGAAGAGGCCGCCGCTCGGCGATCCGTGTGCGTTTCGGACCTCCCCGACGGCATGGCCGAACTCCGCGCGTATCTTCCTGCAGCGGTGGCGTATGGCATTCGGGATCGGATCCGTCAGATCGCGAAGTCCGTGGTGCTGTTGGAAGCGAAGAGTGGTCCAGCTGTCCCCGAGAAGGCGCAAGACCCCCGACCGCGCAAGCGGCCACAGGTGGAAGCTGACGTGATGGCCGACCTACTCTTGCGCGGCATAACCGATGCTGGCGCCACCTCCGACCCTGCGGACGGTGACGAGCCAACCGGAGGCCCGGCATGCGGCGCTGCGGGCGAACTCCGCCCCGCACTCGGGATCGGAGTGAGCGCGCATATCCAGGTGATCATCCCAGCACACACCCTCGGTGAACACGGAGAAGCCGGACGCACGGATGGGATTGCCGAGCTCGTGGGATATGGCCCGATCGGGGCCACCGCTGCCCGAGAACTCGCCGGGGGAGAACGCGTTTGGGACGCGGTGTCCGTCGATCCTGATGGCGCAGTGCTCGGCGTCGAACGCTACCGCCCGAGCGCAGAGATACGCCGCCTGCTCGCCGCCCGCGACGTACACTGTCGCGCCCCTGGATGCAGGATTCGCGCGAGTAGGTGTGACCTCGACCACACCAAGGCGGCGGCTAGTGGCGGCGAGACTCGCACGGACAACCTCGCGCATCTCTGTCGGGGGCACCACACGCTGAAACACAACTCAGCTTGGAAAGTGGATCAGCAGCCGGGTGGCGTATTGAAATGGGTCAGCCCGACGGGGGCCGAACACATCGAGCGCCCGCCGAGCCGGGTCCGGTTTCGAACAGTGCGCGATGAGGAGCCCGGCCCGTTCTGAGCCTAGAACCTCGTGCGTGCGGTGTCTGCCTGGGGTTGGATGACCGCGTGCACGCGCGGTCATCCACACCTCGGCGCCGTTCCGGACCACTTCTGGATGAGGGGCGTCGGCTACCGATCCCCATCTACACCGCTGACAGGAATCGCACCCGTCTCCGCGCGCTTGGCGTCGACGTCGGTGGCGAGTGTGCCGAGATACAACTCGATCACCTTCGGATCATTCGCGAGTTCGCGACCCGTGCCCTGGTGCGCGTTCGTTCCCTGATCCAGCACGTACGCGCGGTCGCAAATCTGCAGGCACCGGCGAGCATTCTGCTCGACCATCACAATCGTCACGCCGGTCTGATTGATCTGCCGCGTCCGAATGAAGGTCTCATCCTGTCGGACGGGGGAGAGCCCCGCGCTGGGCTCATCCAGCAACAGCACGCTGGGCTCGGTCATGAGTGCCCGTGCCATCGCGACGGACTGGCGTTCGCCGCCAGATAGTGAGCCGGCGAGCTGCTTTCGCCGGTCGGCGAGCATCGGAAACAGGTCCCAGATCTCGGCCACGCGACTCGCGAACCGCTTCGGGTTCAGGAAGAGGCCCATCTGTAGGTTCTCCTCGATCGACAGCGTCTGGAACACGTTGTTGGTTTGCGGGACGAAGCCGACCCCCTTGCGCACGAGTTCCGTTGTCTTGGACTTGGTGACATCCTCACCGTTCAATGCCACGGACCCGTCACGGATGTCAACGAGCCCGAACAGCGACTTCAACAGCGTTGACTTGCCCGATCCGTTGGGCCCAATGATCCCGACGAGTTCGCCCTTGTGAGCGGAGATATTGCAGCCGTTGAGGATGTTGATGCCCGGGAGGTAGCCCGCGACGAGGTTGGTCGCCTCGAGGACGAGCTCTTCCGATGGAACGCTCACGCCGCCGGTGTGTGCGTTTGCCGTGGGTGGCTCGGGTGTAGCGAGTGCGTCAGTCATCGCGCTTCCTCCTTGATCTCGTCCTCGATGGCGCGCATCATTTGCGTGTTGATGACGTCGCCGAGATCCTGGTCGTGGTGCGCGCCAAGGTACGCGTCGATCACGGCTGGGCTTGTCATGACGTCTTCCGGTAGTCCCTCCGCAATGATCCTGCCCTGGGCCATCACCACAACCCAGTCGGAAATGTGCCGGACCATGTGCATGTCGTGCTCGACGAACAGTACGGTGGTGCCATCGTCACGGAGCTGCTCAATGTGCTCGAGCAGGCTCTGGGTCAGCGCGGGATTCACACCAGCCATCGGCTCATCGAGCATGATCATCGAGGGATTCGACATCAGCGCGCGCGCCATCTCCAGGAGCTTCTTCTGGCCGCCGGACAGCCCGCCTGCCATATCGTTGCGCTTCGCGTCGAGCTTGAACCGCTTGAGGAGCTCCTCCGCGCGCTCAACGTTCTCGCGTTCGCGCTTCGCCCAGAGCGGCTTCACGAGCCCGACGAACAGATTCTCGCCGGGCTGGTTCGCCGCCCCGATAAGCATGTTTTCGAGCACAGTCATCCTGGTGAGCGCCTTGGTGAGCTGGAACGTCCGGATCATCCCGGATCGCGCCACCTTCGTCGCGCTCGTCGTGGTGAACGACTTGCCGTTGAAAGACCAGCTGGCCTTGTCGCGGCCAGTCGCCGGTGTCGGCTTGTCGAACCCTGTGAGGAGGTTGAAGAAGGTGGTCTTGCCCGCTCCGTTGGGCCCGATGAGCGCGGTGATCGCGCCACGCTGCACCTCGACGTGGTCGACGTCAACGGCTGTCATTCCGCCGAACCGTCGGACGACGTTGTCGGCCACGAGGATCGGGTCCGGCTTCGGCGCCCCGGGCCGCTGTTCGATCTGGGCCAGGCTCGCGCGGAGTTCCGCGCGGTCGTATGGGTAACTAGTCATTGAAGGCCAACTCCTTCTTGTTTCCGAGTATGCCTTGCGGTCTGAATATCACGAGCAGCATGAGCATGAACCCGATGAGGATCCATGCCAGGATCTCGGCCTGCTGCGCGTTGAGCACGCTCGCCGGCACGAATTCCGAGGCGACGCTCGTGATGACGAGGCGCACGACGAAGAAGAGGATCGCGCCGAGGAGCGGTCCGAGGATCGTCGCGGCGCCGCCGAGCAGCAGGATCATCCACAGGTTGAACGTGGTCGCGCGCGACATCCCGTCAGGGTTGATGGTTGCGGGCAGCGACATCACGATGCCGCCGAAGCCGCCCATAACGCCGCCGATCATGAGC
Organism: Leucobacter aridicollis; assembly: GCF_024399335.1. Lineage (NCBI taxonomy): Bacteria > Bacillati > Actinomycetota > Actinomycetes > Micrococcales > Microbacteriaceae > Leucobacter > Leucobacter aridicollis. The sequence goes on along the minus strand of NZ_CP075339.1, from coordinate 1,976,020 downwards.
GCCTGCAGCTTGTATGAGAAGGGGCTCTTGCCGAGGCTTCGCACCGCGTCTTCATCCTCTCGAATTCCCTTGAGGACTCGCCCCCACGGGCTGCGGATGAGCAGCCATGTGATGAGCAGGAAGAGGGCGACGAGCGCCCACGCGACGATGCGGGACCACCAGTCGTCCACGCCGGTGTTGAAGTAGTTCAGGCCGAGGAACGAGGTGCGCCCCTCGGGCAGTGGGGAGAGCGCGTTGAACTGCTCGCGGAACCGCGTGCTCTGGATGCCGCTCGGGCCGCCCGTAATGTGACTGATATTCGCAAGCCGCGCGGTCATGCGGAGGATCTCCGCCGCGCCAATCGTCACGATCGCGAGGTAGTCCCCCCGGAGTTTCACAGTCGGGATGCCGAGCAGCAACGCGAACAGCGCCGAGGCCGCCATCGAGATCAGGATCGCTGGGAACAGTCCCACCCCGTTCATGACCGAGATCACGAAGCCGTATCCGCCGACGAGCATGAAGCCCGCTTGCCCGATGTTCATGAGCCCGGTGAATCCGAAGTGGATGTTCAACCCGGTCGCGGCGATAACGAACGCCGCGGTGACGGGGGAGAGCGCAGTCTGCAGCATTGCCTGCAGGAGTCCGGTCCAAAATTCCATGAGGTTATCCGATCCGTTCCTTGCGCCCGAAGAGGCCCTGCGGTCTCACAAGCAGCACCACGATGAGGATGAGTAGCGCGGCGGCGTGCTTGAGGTCGCCGGGCAGCCAGATGTTCGCCATCTCGATGACGAGGCCGATAATGAGTGCGCCGACGATGGCACCAAAGGTCGTGCCGATGCCGCCGAGGATAACCGCGGCAAACAGGAGCAGCAGGTAGTGCCATCCGGTGTTCCACGCGATGCCGTTGAGCACGAGGCCGAGCAGCACGCCCGAGAGGCCCGCGAGGGCGACGCCGACGGTCCAGACGGAGCGGATCACGCGATCCACATCGATGCCCGAGGCCTCAGCGAGTGGCCGATTGTCGGCCACGGCGCGGGTCGCGCGACCGAAGCGCGTGTACTTCATGACGAGCGCGACGGCGATGATCGCGACGAGCGCGATTCCCATGGCGACGTAGGACTGCACGGTGAGCGTGATGCCGGCCAGTGTCACGGTTTTCGGCGTTGACGGGTCGATCCGCAGGATGTTCGCGCCGAAGAAGAACTGGAAGATGTTCTGCAGCACGATCGAGAAGCCGATCGAGACGATCATCATCTGAGTGAGGCTCAGTCTGCGTTTTCGCAGGGGTTTCCAGAGCACCGCGTCCTGCACCCAGCCGAACGCGGCCATCACGACCACCACGAGGGCGCCCGAGAGCCAGATGTTGCCGGTGAGCTGCATCGCGAGGAAGGCAAGGATGCCGCCCATCGAGAGCATCTCAGCGTGCGCAAAGTTTGAGAGCCCGGTCGTGCCGAACACGAGCGAGAGCCCGACTGCTCCGAGCGCGAGCAGTAGCCCCATTCGGAGGCCGGAGGCGGCCTGTTGCCAGAAGCGCGGCCACGAGAATGAGTTTGTGGCGCTTGGCTTGGTTGGGGCGTTCGCCTCGTCGCCTGGCGTTTCCTCTCCCGATCCTGATCCGGTTTCCTCGCCAGCCTCCGGCGGGGCGGGCGCGGCAGGCGTGGCCGCGGCATCTGGGTCATCAGTGAGGGGGAAGAGCGCGCTCGCTGATTCGAAGAGTGCGACTTCGACCTTTCGGGTGTCTGCCGCTCGCGGGAACTGGCCGTCCGGCAGTGTCGCGGTGTCGAGCGCGACAGTGTAGGTGCCTTCCTCGGTGATTGGGAACGACCAGCGGCCGTTCTCGTCGGTCTGGGTTTCCTCGTTCGCTCCCATGCCAGTGAGTGTGAGCCCGACACCGCTTGCCGGATCTCCGGCGCTTGTCTTCACGATTCCCTGCACGCAGCCGGTCGTCGAGTCGGGGACACACGTCGCTGCGTGCGCGGGTAGCGCCTGCAGCGAGAGTCCAACACAGCCCAGGATGAGGGCGAGGAGAGCGATTGCTGGGGCACGCAGGAGCCTGCCCTTGCGAATAATTCCGTGGTTCACTTGACCTCCATTGGTCCGCGCGTTGCCACCTGCGCGTTCATTCAAGCATCGTTGCTGTCTCCCTGAATATACAAGGGTGGGGAGGGTCCAGAGCGAGTTTCTCGGCGTTGCGCTTCCATCGTTGCCGATACGCAACATGGGGCGACCGCGAACTGAGCGACTTCTTGTCGCTAGTCTTGAGGTATGGCAGAAAAGGCATGGTCGTTCTCGCGCGCGTTTCGGAATGTGTTCGGTGGCGGGTCGGAGACGATCACCGATGACACCTGGGACGACATCGAGACTGCGCTTCTCACGGCTGATTTTGGGCCGGAGATTGCGGACTCGATCCTTGACGAGGTGCGCGACTCGGTCGAGCGTCACCGTGTGAACGAGGTCAAGGAGCTCAAGCGGATCCTGCGCGAGGTGCTCGAGGAGCGGCTCGCCGCGTTCGACCCGACGCTGAAGCTCACTGAGCGCCCAGCGGTGATCCTCGTCGTTGGCGTGAATGGCGTCGGCAAGACGACGACGATCGGAAAACTCTCGAACTACCTCACCCGGTTCGACAAGAAGATCATCGTCGGTGCCGCTGATACGTTCCGCGCGGCGGCTGTCGAGCAGCTCGCGACCTGGGCGGAGCGCGCGGGCGTTGCGATCGTGAAGCCGCAGCAGCAGGGTCAGGATCCGGCGTCGGTTGCGTTCCAGACTGTGCAGCGCGCGATCGACGATGATCTCGATATCGCGATCATCGACACCGCCGGCAGGCTGCAGACCAAGGGCGGACTCATGGATGAGCTCGGCAAGATTCGCCGGGTCATCGAAAAGCTCGCTCCAGTGTCCGAGGTGTTGCTTGTGCTCGACGCGACGACTGGTCAGAATGGGCTGGCACAGGCACAGGCCTTCATTGAGCATGCCGGAGTCACTGGCCTCGTGCTGACAAAGCTCGACGGTTCGGCGAAGGGTGGCTTTGTGCTTGCGGTGCAGGAGCACACGAAGCTCCCGATCAAGCTCGTCGGTCAGGGCGAGGGCATCGGGGATCTGACTGGCTTCACGCCGCACGTGTTCGCGGCGCAGCTCGTGCCGTAACGACGCTGCCGTTCGCGGCGCGGTCTGCTCCGAGCGAAACCTCGCCAGCTGGTGCGTGGGCTTTGTTACGCTTATGAATAAGGCCTGACGGCCGGCCAATTCATGCGGCCGCCGGACCGGAATGCGCCCCGAACGTGCGGGGCGCCTCTCGAGAAAGGCTATTGTCATGCAACATCTCACCGTCCTCGGCACGGGAGTCCTCGGTTCACAGATCATTTTCCAGTCTGCGTATATGGGCAAGGACGTCGTCGCGTACGACATCAACGATGAGATTCTCGCGAAGCTTCCGGCACGGTGGGAGTACCTGAAGGACGCTTACCGCCGGGACATCGCCGACGCGACTGACGAGAAGCTCGATGCTGCAGTCTCCCGCATTCGCGCGACGGCTGATCTCGCCGATGCGATGAAGGACGCCGATATTGTCATCGAGGCGGTACCCGAGCGTCTCGACATCAAGCAGCAGACCTGGGAGAGTGTCGCCGCCGTCGCCCCTGCGCACACGATCTTTGCAACGAACTCATCGACGCTTTTGCCGAGTGACATCGCCCCATTTACCGGGCGCCCTGAGAAGTTTCTTGCTCTGCACTTCGCAAACGAGGTCTGGAAGTTCAACGTCGGTGAGGTCATGGGGCATGAGGGCACAGACCCCGAAGCGTTCGAGGCGGTCGCGAAGTTCGCGGCCGAGATCGGCATGGTCCCGGTGCGCATCCACAAGGAGCAGCCCGGCTACGTGCTGAACTCGCTGCTCGTGCCGCTGCTTGACGCCGCGGCCCAGCTCTTCGTGAAGGGCATCGCGACCCCAGAAGATATCGACAACACGTGGCGGATCGCGACTGGGGCGCCATCTGGTCCCTTCCAGATCTTCGACGTTGTCGGCATGATGACGCCGTACTACCTCAATGCCAACAGCGACGACCCGATCAAGCGCGAATTCGCCGAGATCATCAAGCGGGACTACATCGACAAGGGCTACCTCGGCAAGGGCTCGGGGCGCGGCTTCTACGAATACAAGTAAACCGGCGCGGGGGAGGGCGCCGTGACTGTCGCGGCGCGGTAGACTGATCGCACTATGGCTACTTTCGGCACCCTCTCCTCGCGGCTTACCGACACCTTCAAGAACCTCCGGTCGAAGGGCAAGCTCTCTGCGGCAGACGTTGACGGCACCGTCCGCGAGATCCGTCGCGCGCTCCTTGAAGCAGACGTCTCGCTCGATGTGGTGAAGGACTTCACTGGCAAGGTGCGCGAACGCGCCCTCGGTGACGAAGTGAACCGCGCGCTGAACCCCGCGCAGCAGGTCGTGCAGATCGTCAACGAGGAGCTCGTTGAGGTGCTCGGAGGCGACCAGCGACGGCTGCAGTTCGCGAAGAACCCACCCACAGTCATTATGCTCGCTGGCCTCCAGGGTGCTGGAAAGACGACGCTCGCTGGCAAGCTCGCGAAGTGGTTGAAGACTCAGGGTCACACGCCGCTGCTTGTCGCGTGTGACCTGCAGCGTCCGAACGCGGTCACGCAGCTCGGCGTCGTCGCCGAGCAGGCCGGAGTCGCGATCTTCGCACCGGAGCCGGGCAACGGCGTCGGCGACCCCGTGAAGGTCGCGAAGAACGGCGTCGCCGAGGCGAAGCGTGCGCAGCACGACTTCGTCATCGTCGATACCGCCGGTCGGCTCGGCGTCGATGCCGAGCTCATGAAGCAGGCGCGCGACATCCGCAAGGCGATTGATCCTGACGAGGTACTCTTCGTCATCGACTCGCTCATCGGCCAGGACGCGGTCGCGACCGCGCAGGCCTTCCAGGAGGGCGTCGACTTCACTGGCGTCGTGCTCACGAAGCTCGACGGCGACCAGCGCGGTGGCGCCGCGCTCTCGATCCGCGGCGTGACCGGCCGCCCGATCCTGTTCGCGTCGACAGGCGAGGGCCTCGACGACTTCGAGCCGTTCCACCCAGACCGCATGGCGAGCCGTATTCTCGACCTCGGCGACATCCTCACCCTCATCGAGCAGGCGCAGACAGCGTTCGACGAGGAAGAGGCGAAGAAGGTCGCCGAGAAGATCGCGAAGGACGCGTTCACCCTCGATGACTTCCTCGGCCAGATGCAGCAGCTGCGTGGCGCGGGCTCCATCAAGAAGATGATGGGCATGCTTCCTGGCATGGGTAAGATGAAGGACCAGCTCGACAACTTCGACGAGCGCGAGATCGTGCGCACCGAGGCGATCATCCAGTCGATGACGATGGAGGAGCGCCAGAACCCGAAGATCTTGAACGGCTCGCGCAGGCTCCGTATCGCCAAGGGTTCTGGCATGACAGTCACCGACGTGAACTCGCTTGTGCAGCGCTTCGAGCAGGCCGCGAAGATGATGAAAACCGTCGCCCGCGGCGGCATGCCCCAGATCCCCGGCATGGGGCCGATCCCAGGCATGGGCGGGCACGGCGGCAAGAAGAAGCAGCAGCAGAAGGGCAAGGGTGCGAAGCGTTCGGGCAACCCAGCGAAGCGTGCGCTCACGCCGGCCGAGGCTCCCGCACCGCAGGGCGGCTCCGGCTTCGGTCTCGGAAAGGGTGGCGCCGCGAAGGCGCCGAGCCCCGAAGAGATGGAGAAGCTGCAGCAGATGCTCGGCGGTGGGCTCCGCTAGGTGACGGAGCGCCCTGGCGCGGTCGCCCCAGGAGGGCGACTCGCGAAGCTCGAGTCGTTGTGGCCGGGCCGTGTCTCCTGGGCGCGCGTGCGCGAGGAGGATCCGCGCGTCTTCCGGCAGGCCGCGCAGGGCGCGGGCCTCGTCGTGCTCGCGGTGCCGGTCACGCTGCTCTGGTCCGCGCTGAACCTTGAGTGGCCCGCGCCGATCGAGTTGCCGAGCTGGATCGAGTGGGTGCGCCCGCTGTCGACGGTCGTGTGCTTCTTCATCGCGATCCTGCTCTGGCTGTTCGGCTGGATCATGATCTCGATGCCGCTCGACACGAAGCGCGGAATCGCGTTCTCGGACTTTGCGGCGGGTGTCGGGCTGACTTATTCGCGTTTCGGGTTCGCGTCACCGACGCTCGGTATCTTCTTCGCCGAGCGCCTACCAGGCCGGAGGGATCCGGCCAGGGTTCGGCCGCCTGTCGGGGCGACACCGCCAAAACCGCTGTTCCGCACAGAGTTCGTGCTCTGGTCGGGGCGCAACGGGCTCGAACCGAAGCTACAGCTTGGGAAGGCCTCGTTTCAGGGCGACAAGAGCGACCCCAAAGGCCCGCGTCATGGCTTTCGCTACCTGTCGATGCGGTTGCCTCGCGCGCTCCCTCACCTCGTCATCGACGCGCGTGGCAACGGGAGTCTGCGCTCGCTCCTGCCTGGGTCTCAGCGGCTCTCCCTCGAGGGCGACTTTGACAGGTACTTCACAGCCTACGTGCCGGAGGGCTACGAGCGCGACGCGCTCGAGCTGCTCACCCCCGACGTGATGGCGTGCCTTATAGACCACGGTCGGCGCTGGGACATCGAGGTGATTGACGACACCCTGCAGCTTGCGTCGACGCGCCTCCGCGCCCGCTCGGACAGAAGAGAGACGACGGCGCTTCTGTACTTTGCTGAGCTGATCGGGGTCGAGCTCGGACACCAGGCCGTGACGTACTCAGACCCTCGGGCGCCGAGGCCGCGAATGCAGGTTGCTCCGCAGGGGCGGCGGCTCCGGAGGCGCTCGGGGGTCTGGACAGCTGTGTTGATCGGCGCGGGCGTCGTGTTCATGTTCACTTACCCTTTCGTGCTCGGGTGGTGGCTCGACCGCTAGCCAGGCGCGCCAGCTGTGTGCTTGAGCGCTGACTGCTGCCTTGCTGCGCCCGCAGCGGCATCTTGCCGCACCGCGAACGCGCAACTGACGCGTTTCCGCCACCGGGCTGCAATCGCTGAGGGTGCTGTCGTGATTACGTCATTTCCGAGTCGGCACTCTTCCCGAGTGTGACATGCACACGATGACATGTACAATGTTACTCGGGATGCGATTCGCATCCATTGCGTCCGCCGGGCGCAACGTTAGCCTCTCAGCGATTCAAAGGTGACTCTTATGGCTCGGAAAAAGATACTCTCAGGTGTCGCGCTCGGCGCGGCCGCGATGCTTGTGCTCAGCGGGTGCGCGAGCGGCGGCGCAGGCGACGGCGGCGCAGGCGACGGCGAAGCCCAGACCGGCGGCACACTCAAGGTGCTGTCAAACGGTGACGTCGACAGGCTCGACCCCCAGCTCACCGCATACGTGCCGGTGAACAGCGTTGTGCGCTCGATCTCGCGGTCGCTGCTGAGCTACGTCTCATCGAACGACGTCGATGAGCGCATCGAGCTCACGGGTGACCTTGCGACAGAGGTTCCCACCGCGTCTGAGGACGGGCTCACTTACAAGATCACGCTCCGCGATGGTGCGACGTGGGACGCGCCCGACGGTGCGCGCCCGATCGTCGCGGGCGACGTCGCCCGGGGCATCGAGCGCATTTGTAACCCTCACATCGGTGCGGCGCTCGGCGGGTACTTCATTAACCTCATCGACGGAATGGCTGAGTACTGCGAGGGCTTCGCTGGAGTCGCGGCAGAGCCCGCCGCGATGAAGGAGTACATCGAGTCCAACGACATTTCTGGCATTGCGACCCCAGACGACAAGACTGTCGTCTTCACGCTCGTTGAGCCAGCCTCTGACTTCACGTCGATGCTGAGCCTGCCGACCGCGAACCCTGCACCGATCGAGGTGCTCGACTACCTCCCTGACTCGCCCGAGTACCGCGAGAACTTCATCGCATCGGGTCCCTACACCGTCGGGTCGTACACGCCCGACGTGAAGTGGGAGTTCGTGCGCAACGAGTCGTGGAGCGCCGACAGCGACCCGCTCCGCAAGGCATACGTTGACTCGATCGAGATGACAATGGGCGTCGAGGGCGACGCGGCAATGCAGCAGCTCCAGGCAGGCTCGGCAGATATGCTCTTCGATCTCAGCCCGAGCCCGGCGAACATTCAGCAGCTCACCGCAGCGAACGACGAGAAGTTCACGACGATGGAGAACGGCGGCGTCGACCAGTTCATGTGGTTCAACACCACGTCAGACAACAACGGTGGTGCGCTGCAGAAGCTCGAGGTCCGCCAGGCGATTCAGTACGCGATCGACAAGCCAGCTGTCGTGCAGGTCATGGGCGGTGAGGACATCGCGTCAGTGACAAACGGGATCTTCGGGCCCGGCATCAACGGCTACGAGGATTTCAGCCTCTACGGTGACAAGAGCGGTAAGGCAGACCCCGAGAAGGCAAAGGCGCTGCTCAAGGAAGCCGGGGTCGAGAACCTGACCCTGAAGTTCCCCTACCGCAACGTTGGCACCCAGCCAGACATCGCGCAGACCGTGCAGGCAAGCCTTGAGGCCGCCGGAATCACTGTTGAGCTCTTCCCGGTTCCTCCGACTGACTACTACGCGAACTTCATGACGAACCGCGAGAACGCGTCGGGTGGCAAGTGGGATGTCGCCCTCGTCGGATGGTCGCCCGACTGGGTCGGGGGCGCAGCGCGCTCGGTATTCCAGCCGCAGTTCTCGTTTGACGGCACTCCGCAGGCCTACAACTATGTCGACTTCAACAGCGACAAGGCAAACGAACTTGCCGCTCAGGCGCTCGCTGCTGCGACACCGGAGGAAGCCGGCAAGCTCTGGCACGAGGTCGACAAGACCGTGATGGAGGAGTCGCCAATCGTATCGATCGTTGCCCGCAAGAAGGCAAACTACCACTCCGATCGCGTCCAGAACTTCGAGATCTACGCGCTCGCGCAGAACGGTGACTGGGCAAACGTCTGGCTCAAGCAGTAGGTAGCCCGACGGGGGAGGGCAGTGGCCGCGCCGCCGCCCTCCCCGCACCCCTTTTGCACACCACAACCTTGGAGTACGAGTGGCAATACTCGATGTGCGGAATCTCGTGATCGACATTCCGACAGAAGACGGCGCGGTGCATGCCGTGCAGGACGTTTCATTTACGGTCGGCGAGGGCGAATTCTTCGGAATCGTCGGCGAATCCGGCTCGGGCAAGTCAGTGCTCGTGCAGTCAATCATGGGCCTCATCCCGCAGGCGAAACGCTCGGGAGAGGTCCTGTTTCAGGGCGAAGACCTCCTCACGCTCTCGCCCGAAGGGCTCCGAAAGAAGCGCGGTGCCGAGATCAGCATGATCTTCCAGGACCCGCTATCGAGCCTGCACCCGCAGTACACGATCGGCTGGCAGATCGTCGAGCAGATCCGCGCTCACGAGAACGTGTCGAAACAGGCCGCGAAGGCGCGCGCGATCGAGCTTCTCGAGAAAGTCAGGATCCCTGACGCTCAGGCAAGGTTCGATTCGTATCCGCATCAATTCTCGGGCGGCATGCGCCAGCGCGTCATGATCGCGATGAGCCTCTCGCTCGGCCCGGCCCTGATCATCGCTGACGAGCCGACGACTGCGCTTGATTCGACAGTCCAGGCCCAGATCCTCGACCTCCTCGGCGAGATGCGCCAGGACTTCGGGGCAACGGTACTGATGATTTCCCACGACCTGGGGATCCTGTCCCGCGTCGCAGACAGGGTCATGGTCATGTACGGCGGACGGAAGCTCGAGGTTGGCACGAGCGACAACGTGCTCGGCAACCCAGCACACCCGTACACTGCCGGACTGTTGCGATCCTCGTCCTTCAATCGCGCCCCCGGTACCCCGCTCATCCCGATTGGTGGCCGCCCACCGAGCCTCTTGAGTCCGCCCGCAGGGTGCGTGTTTCGTGACAGGTGCCCGAACGCGATGGATATCTGCGGTGAAGCCCCGCCGCTCCAGAAATATGACGACGGCACCGAGTCACTGTGCTGGCTCACGACACCACCTGTCGAGCCTCCCGCGCCTGAGATGCCGCCGGCGGAGATCATCGCCTCAAGCGACGATGCGATCGTCGAGGTTGAGCATCTTTCTGTCGCGTTCCCACAGCGCCGAGGCGAGCCGCGTACGGTGCTTGAAGACATTTCGCTGCAGGTCCGCCGCGGTGAGACGCTTGGTCTCGTCGGAGAATCCGGCTGCGGAAAGACAACGCTTGCGCGCACGATCGCGGGACTGAACACCCCGACTGCAGGCGCGATCCGTTTCGACGGCGCCGACACCGCGAACCTCACGGACGCCGAGTGGCGTCAGATGCGCCGCAAGGTGCAGGTCGTGTTCCAAGACCCGTTTGGCTCGCTGAACCCGAAACGGCGTGTCGGCTCGATCATCGGCGACCCGTTCCGAATCCATAAGGTTGCAAGCGGCGCCGACAGGCTCAGCCGCGTTCAAGAACTCATGGAGATCGTCGGCCTGAACCCCGAGCACTACAACCGCTTCCCCTCGCAGTTCTCCGGTGGCCAGCGGCAGCGCATCGGCATCGCCCGTGCGATCGCACTGAAGCCTGAGCTCGTGATCCTCGATGAGCCCGTGTCTGCGCTCGACGTGTCGATCCAAGCTCAGGTGCTGAACCTGCTCGATGAGCTCCAGCGAGAGCTCGGACTCACCTACCTGTTCATTTCTCACGACCTCGCAGTCGTACGCCACGTCTGCGACCGGATCGCGGTCATGGACGGTGGCAAAATCATCGAGCTCGGGTCCGCGGAGACCGTCTACGGGCAGCCGCAGCAGGCCTTCACGAAGAAGCTGTTGTCGGCCGCGGCCCCTGAGATTCCGCGTGTCGAGCGCGAACGAGTGCTCATCTCAGCGGCAGGAGGCGCACTGTGAGTGGCGTATTCTCGAAAGACACGAAGCTCATCACGACGCCGGGCTACGCGGCCCAGAAGGCTGCTGACATCCAAGCGAAGAGCTCGGCTCAGCTCACGATCGCGCGACTGGTGCGCGATCCGGCGAGCGTCGTCTCCGCGCTTGTCATCCTCGGTATCGTTGCCTTCGCCATCTGCGCGCCACTCATCGCTCAGTGGACCGGACACGGCCCCAATGAGCAGTTCCGAGAGACAGGGCTCTCGGCTGCTGGCATCCCTGTCGGGCCGTCCGGTGAGTTTCTCCTCGGGACTGATCAGCTCGGCCGCGATCTGTTTGTGCGACTCGCCTACGGCGCGCGAGTGTCGCTGCTCGTCGGTGTTGTCGCCTCGCTCGTGGCCTCTGCAATTGGCGTGGTGATTGGCGCGACCGCTGGCTTCTTCGGCGGCTGGGTTGACACCCTCCTGAGCCGGATCATCGACCTCGTGATGAGCGTCCCGTTCCTGCTCGTTGCGATCGCGCTCGTCGCGGTGCTCGGCCCGAGCCTCGGACTGTCGATCGTGGTGATCGTGTTCTTCAGCTGGGCGGGCCTTGCCCGCGTGATCCGCGGCCAGGTGCTCGCGATTCGTGAGCGCGAGTTCATCGAGGCTGCTCGCTCGCTCGGGGAGTCGCGTATCTCGATGATGTTCCGCGATGTCCTGCCGAACCTCGTCGTGCCGATCATCGTCTACACCACGCTCGGCATTCCCGCCGCAGTGGTGTTCGAGGCGACGCTCTCGTTCCTTGGCCTCGGCATCGTGCCACCGACACCGAGCTGGGGCAACATGCTCGCCGACGCTGCAAACGGGTCGATGTACATGGTCGCTCCCTGGATGGTGCTTGTGCCGGGCCTCGCCCTCCTCGCCCTCACCCTCGCGTTTAACCTGCTCGGTGACGGGCTGCGTGACGCTCTTGATCCGACCTCAACGAAGGGGAAGAAAGCATGATCCGCTATGTCCTTTCACGGGTAGGCTTCGGCGCGCTCGTGTTGTTTCTGCTCAGTGTCTTCGTGTTCGTGCTGTTCTACGTGTCGCCATCTGACCCCGCCCGCATCATCGCTGGCGACAAGGCGACAGAGGCCCTCATGGAGCAGATTCGTGTGAACCTTGGGCTCGATAAGCCGATGATTCAGCAGTACTTCATGTTCCTCGGTAACCTCCTGCAGGGCGACCTCGGTTTCTCATACCGCTCCAACCTGCCTGTCTGGGACCTGCTCGTGCGGCGCATCCCAGTGACAATGTCGCTCGTGTTTGGTGCGGTCATCGTGTGGCTTGCGATCGGCATCCCGATCGGTATTGGCTCTGCCAAGCACCCGGGGAGCTTGCGTGACCGCTTCGGTCAGGCATTCGCGATCGTCGGAATCAGCTTCCCAACGTTTGTGCTCGGCATGATTGCGTTGTACACGCTGTACTTCATCCCGACAAAGATGGGCGTCACGCTGTTCCCGCCGTCTGGGTACACGCCGCTCACCGAGAACCCGGCCCAGTGGGCGTGGCACCTCGCGCTCCCGTGGCTCACCCTCGCGCTCGTCATCGCGGCAGTGTACGCGAGGCTTACGCGCGGTCAGATGCTTGACGTGCTCGGTCAGGACTACATTCGCACAGCCCGCGCCAAAGGCCTCACGGAGCGCCGCGTCACCTACGTGCACGCGTTCCGTTCGGCGATGCCACCGCTTGTCACCCAGCTCGGAATCGACATCGGTATGCTCCTCGGAGGCGTGATCGTTATCGAGCAGGTGTTCGGACTCCCCGGGGTCGGCTCGCTCGCCGTGACGAGCGTCGCGATGCAGGATCGCCCGGTTGTCATTGCGATCGTCCTGCTCGGCGGGCTCTTCGTCGTGCTGTCGAACCTGATCGTTGACACCCTGTACGCACTACTGGATTCGAGAGTGAGGACTGCCCGAAAATGACAGACTGGTACCCGATTGGAGCTGGTCTCAGCGGCCGCGATCTGTGGGTCACTGTGCCGCTTGACTGGAGCGAGCCCGGGGGCGAGACGATCCGTGTGTTCGCGCGCGAGGTCGTGAGCTCCTCGAGCCGCGATGCGGATTTGCCGCTCCTCGTCTTCCTGCAGGGCGGGCCCGGCGGGAAGTCGCCACGGCCGCTCGACGCAGATGGCTGGATTGGCGACGCAGTGAAGCGGTTCCGAGTCATCCTGCCCGATCAACGCGGCACTGGAAGGTCGACCCCGCTCAGCGCGCGCGACTTCGACGGTCTCGACGCTGCGGCTGGTGCGCGCCTTCTCGCGCTGCACCGCCAGGACTCGATCGTGCGCGACTTCGAGGCGCTGCGAGAGGAACACTTCCCGGGCCGGCAATGGTGGACGCTCGGGCAGAGCTACGGCGGGTTCCTGACGCTGCAGTACCTCTCGCACTTCCCCGAGTCGGTTGTCGCGTCGGCGATCACCGGCGGGCTGCCAAGCATTGATCCTGACCCGGCGGTCGTCTACTCCCGCACGTTCCCGCGCATCGCGGAGAAGAATCGCCTCTTCCGCGAGCGCCATCCGCACCTCGTTGACAGGATCGCGCGCGTCGCAGACTTGCTCGAGCGGGAAGATGTGCGATTGCCGAGTGGCGACAGGCTCACCGTTCGGCGACTGCAGACCCTCGGCCTTGACTTCGGAATGAAGCCAGGATTCGATCGGGTGCACTGGATCTTTGACGAGGCCTTCGCCGACGAGGCCGAGACCCGGCTGTCAGACACGTTCCTTGCGACTGTCGAGGCCGAGACAGCGTTTCTCACGAACCCGCTGTTCATCGCCCTGCAAGAGGCGATCTACGGGCCCGGCCCAAGCTCGTGGGCGGCGCAGCGAGAACGCGACGCCCGGCCAGAGTTCGCGGAGTCGGCACGGCCCTTGAACTTCACGGGAGAGACTGTGTTCCCCTGGATGTTCGAGGAGATCGCGGGGCTTCGTGGTTTCCAAGAGGCCGTCGAACACCTCGCGGCCCACGAGCAGCCGATCGAGATGTACGACACTGACAGGCTCGCGCGCAACGAGGTGCCTGTTGAGGCCGCTGTGTACTACGACGACATGTACGTCGACGCGCAGCTCTCTCTCGACACCGCCTTGCGCGTCGCTGGGGTGCACGCATGGGTGACGAACGAGTTCGAGCACGACGGCCTTCGGCTCGGCAACGTCGCAGAGCGACTCTTCACCGCGCTTGAAGAGCGCCTTGGTAGCGCTGCACGCAGCCGCGACTGATTTTCACGAACGGGGCCGGCACGTCGCGTTGCGGCATGCCGGCCCCGTCCACGCTTGTCCTGAAAGGAACACACATGACGCACAACCATGGCGGTCCCTCATTGAGCGGACTTGGGCTCACTGTCAACGTCGTCGACTGGGAGTCGGGGATGCCGAACTCCCGCGCGACCCGCCGCGATCCTCGGATGCCGCTACTCAGCGAGGCGACCGGGTTCACGACTTGGATGGCGGAGGGATGGGGCGACGCAGCGCGCGAACTCGCAGTCGAACCTGGCGCCGCTTCCGCCGCCGCCGACCACCGTGCCAGGCTCTCTGCAGAGCTCGCGGGGGAGACCCTCGTCGTCGCCGCCGGGCGCTCGCAGCTGCGCGCAAACGATACCTACTTCGAGTTCCGCGCCGACAGCGACTTCCTGTGGGCCGTGGGGTACGGCATCGAAGACGCAGTGCTCGTCATGCGTCCGATAGCTGGCGGGCACGACGCGACGCTGTACATCACACCGCCGGCGCGTCCCGGAAGTAAGGCGTTTCACGCAGATGCGAACCACGGAGAGCTCTGGGTTGGGCCGCTCGCGGGAGTCGCCGAGGTCTCGGCTGCGCTCGACCTAGCGGTCCGCCCGATTGGGGAGCTCGCCGAGGCCGGTGTGCCTGACGACGCGCTCATCGCTGGTGCGGCTGTCGTCGCGCGCGGCGCCGGCGCCGCGCTCGCGGGCAGGACGCGCTCCGCACGGCTCGCCACGGTGCTCTCCGAGCTGCGCCAGATCAAGGACGCCTGGGAGATTGGCCAGCTTCGCGCGGCGAACCTCGCGACTGTCGACGGCTTCGCGGCTGTCACACGCGAAATCCCGAACGCGATCGCGGCCGGGGGTGAGCGCTGGCTGCAGGGAACGTTCGACCGTCACGCCCGCACTGTCGGTCAGGCCCCCGGCTATGCGACGATCGTCGGCTCGGGTGCACACGCGCCGATCCTGCACTGGGTTCGAGCCGACGGCGAGGTCGACCCAGCCGAACTGCTGCTGCTCGATATGGGTGTCGAGATGCGTTCGGGCTACACCGCAGATGTCACGCGGACGCTGCCAGCGAGCGGCACGTTCTCGGACGCACAGCGCCAGGTTCACGATCTCGTCGAGCGCTCGCACAGGGCCGGTCTCGCAGCGGTACAGCCAGGAAGGCTTTGGGCCGACTTCCACGCAGCGTGCATGGAAGTGTTGGCCGAGGGGCTCGCCGACTGGGGCATGCTGCCAGTATCGGTGGACGAGGCCCTCTCAGCCGATGGTCAGCATCATCGCCGTTACATTGTGTGCGGTGTTGGGCACCACCTGGGCCTCGACGTGCACGACTGCGACTCCTCGCGGTACGAGACCTATCTTGGCGGCACTGTGCAGACAGGAATGGCGCTCACCGTCGAGCCGGGGCTCTATTTCCACGCCTGGGACGAGACCGTGCCGCCCGAGCTGCGCGGCATCGGCGTGCGGCTGGAGGACGACCTCGTCGTGACCGAGACTGGCAACGAAGTGATCTCGGATGCCTTGCCAATCGACGCCGCCGGTGTCGAGGCTTGGATGCGAAAAGTCACGGGCAACTAGCCTCTGCTGGGCCGCCGCACCGCAGGCGGCCCAGCAAAACCCCTGATCCCATCAAAAATTGCAATTTGGCCCCTAGTGTGGCAAACTTGCCTAGTTCGCGTAATGCGTGCCAGGCTTCCGCGCCAGAGACCGATTCGGTCCGAGCTTCCGCGCGGCGTCACATGTAACCCAACCTGAAGGAGCCAGCACATGGCAGTCAAGATTCGCCTCAAGCGCCTCGGCAAGATCCGCGCACCGTTCTACCGCATCGTCGTTGCAGACTCGCGCACCAAGCGTGACGGCCGCGTCATCGAGGAGATTGGCAAGTACCACCCGACTGAGAACCCCTCGTTCATCGAGGTCGATTCAGACCGCGCACAGTACTGGCTCAGCGTTGGCGCGCAGCCGACCGAGCAGGTCACCGCGCTCCTGAAGCTCACTGGCGACTGGGGCAAGTTCACCGGCGAGGGCTCGACCGAGTCGAAGGTGCTCGCACCTGAGGCGAAGGAAGTGTTCGAGGCTGACGCCAAGAAGAAGTCAGTGGTTCGCCCGAAGGCTGAGAAGCCTGCTGAGGCTCCCGCCGAGGAGGCAGCTGAGGCTCCCGCAGAGACCGAGGCGCCGGCTGAAGAGGCCGCTGCCGAGTCGACCGAGGCCTAAGGCTCTTGGCTGAGATGGTGCTCGCTGATGCGCTTGAGCATCTCGTTCGTGGGGTGGTAGATCACCCAGACGAGGTGCGCATCTCGCAGCGCGCGGGAAACCGCGGCGAGACCCTTGAGATTCGTGTGCACCCCGAAGACCTTGGACGCGTGATTGGTCGCAGTGGCCGCACCGCTCAGGCGCTTCGCACCGTAATCTCCGCACTCGCCTCTGGTGAGCGCGTCAGGGTAGATATCGTCGATACCGACGCACCTGAGGCCGGCTGATATGGCAGACGCTCCAAAGCGTGCGCAAGCTCCCCGTCCCGCTAGCGGGGCGGGGAGTTTGCGTGTCGGACGCCTGACGAAGCCCCACGGGCTCAAGGGCGGTGTGAAGCTTGAGATGTTCACGGACAACCCGGATCTGAGGTTCGTTCCAGGCTCGAAGTTTCACCTGCAGGTCCCCGAGGATTCCCCCTGGTTTGGGCAGACGATTGAGCTTCGCGAGCTTCGCTGGTTCAACAGCATGCCCGTCGGGTTCTTCGTCGAGCTGCCCGATCGCACCGCGGTCGAGAGCATCGTCCGTGCGATCCTCTGGATCGATGAAGAGGCAGTCGCGGCGGGGTCCGAAGAGAACGCGTGGTATGCCCACGAGCTCGTCGGCCTCGACGTCGTACAGCCCATCGAGGGCGGTGGCACCGAGAAGCTGGGAACAGTAGCCGAGGTGCAGCACTTCCCGGCCCAGGATCTGCTCTCAGTGAAGACCCAGACTGGCGTCGTGCTTGTGCCCTTCGTCGAGGCGATCGTTCCGTCGGTTGACCTCGAGGCAGGCATTGTCACGATGACTCCGCCCGCGGGCCTGTTCGGAGACGGCGCGATCGAGGACGGTACCCAGAATCCACAGGGGGACGCGTGAGGATCGACGTCGTCACGATCTTCCCCGGCTACTTCGACGCGCTCGAGCTCTCGCTCATGGGGAAAGCCCGAGACCGCGGCCTCATCGACATGCACGTGCACGATCTTCGCGATTCAGCGCACGACAAGCATCGCACTGTCGATGACACGCCGACGGGCGGCGGTGCCGGAATGGTGATGAAACCCGAGCCCTGGGGGCACGCGATCGACGGGATCCTGGCGGATGCGCGGTCGGCACCGGCACCGACCGCGGAGCCACTCATCATCTTCCCCTCGCCTGCGGGAGACGTTTTTACTCAGGCGATGGCGCGCGAGCTCGCAACCGAGGAGCACCTCGTGTTCGGCTGCGGCCGCTACGAGGGGATCGACCAGCGCGTGTTCGACGAGTACGGTGATCGCGGACGAGTGCGGCTCGTCAGCATCGGCGACTACGTGCTGAACGGGGGAGAGGTCGCCTCGATTGCGATGATCGAGGCGATTGGTAGGCTCCTTCCCGGCGTCGTTGGCAACCCTGACAGCCTCGTGGAGGAGTCGCACGAGGCTGGGCTGCTCGAGTACCCGAGTTACACCAAGCCCGCTGAGTGGCGCGGACGCCGCGTGCCCGACGTGTTGCTGTCTGGAAATCACGCCGCGATCGATGCTTGGCGCCACGAACAGAGCGTCGAACGTACACGGCGTGTACGGCCCGACCTGCTTGGCGACTAATCTTGATGCATGCGTGATTTTTTCTCGGCTGGCGTCGGTAAAGCGGTACGGGCGGGGGCCCGTCTTCGCGGAGGGGGATCGGCGCTGCCTGGCCTCGTTGTCGAGCGGCTTGACCCCGGGTTCATGGCCCGGGGTCTCGCCAAGCTGCCGCTTGGGGTGATTGCGGTGAGCGGCACCAACGGCAAGACGACGACGACGAAGATGATCGTCGAGATGCTGGAGGCGCAGGGGCTGAAAGTCTTCACAAACAAGACTGGATCAAACTTTTCTCGCGGCGTCGTGGCTGCAATGGTGCAGGAGAGCGGCCCGAGTGGCACACTCGACGCCGACGTTGCGGTGCTCGAACTCGACGAGGCTCATGCAATGTTTTTCATCGAGCGAGTCAAGCCGCGTTTCACCCTGCTGCTCAACGTGCTACGCGATCAGCTCGACAGGTTCGGAGAGATAGATACGACCGCCCGGTACCTGCAGCGTATCGCTGACGCGACGACCGACGTGCTCGTCGTGAACCGGGAAGATAGGCTCATCGCTGAGATAGGCGAACGGACACGGGAACGCAGCGCGGCAGGTGGCCCCGAGGTCCGCGAGTTTGGACTTGCGCCAGCACTGCTGAGCACGTTCCCCGGCGACGACGATTTCCACGCCTCGACCGGCCAGGCGGCAGCCGTTGCCGCCGTGGGGGTCGACGATCGGGGTGCTGATGCCCGCGAAGCAGCAGATGTCACACTGCTAGAACTCGGTAAGAACGAGGCGACGTTCTTGATCGACGGAGAGCAGCACTCGACACCGTTGCAGCTCGAAGGGCTCTACAACACTTACAACGCTGCCGCCGCTCTTGTCACAGTCCGTGCCGTGCTTGCGCGTGCAGTTGCCGAGGGGGCAGATACGAGTGCCCGGACGACCGAGGTGCTCGAGGCGCTCTCAACTGTGCGCCCCGCGTTTGGCCGAGGTGAGAAGCTCGAGCTCGATGGCCAGCCCCTCGAGCTTGTCCTCGTGAAGAACCCAGCGGGGTTCCGCCTCGGACTTGCCTCGTTTGATGCAACGGGCGTCGCGGTGATGATCGCGGTGAACGACCAGTACGCGGATGGCCGCGACATGTCGTGGCTGTGGGACGTCGACTTCGAAACGCTCCGCGATGGGGGCGTCACTGCGGTTACCGGCACGCGCGCCTGGGACATGGCGCTGCGGCTTGAGCACGACGACGTGCCCGTCGGGGCAGTCGAGGAGGATCTGGGAACTGCGCTCACCGCATTCAGGTCGCGCACCATGGGGCAGCCCCGCCGGATCTACTGCACGTACACAGCGATGCTCGGGCTGCGAAAGCGCCTTGCCGAGCTCACCGATGTTGAGGAAATCTAATGGCTGACAAGCGTGAACTCGTCATTGTGTCGCTGTACCCCCGCGACATGAACATCTACGGAGACAGGGGTAACCTGCTGTCACTGAGTCGCCGGGCACGAGCTCACGGCTACGAGCCCCGTGTCGTCGATGTGAACGTCGGCGATCCGCTTCCCGAACACGTCGACATCGTCATCGGCGGGGGTGGTCAAGACTCAGGCCAGGGGAGGGTCGCGGTCGACCTGGCGGGACGAGCAGAAGAGTTCCGTGCGCTCGCGTCCGACGGGACGCCCATGCTCGTGATCTGCGGTCTCTACCAGCTGTTCGGGCACCACTTCCTCACGCACTCGGGTCAGACGCTCTCGGGCATCGGAGTGCTCGACGTCGAGACGACAGGGGGTGCCGAGCGGATGATTGGAAATGTTGTCGTCGACTCCGAGGAGTTTGGCGAGATTATTGGCTACGAGAACCACAGCGGTTTTACCGTGCTTGGCGACGGCTCCGCGCCACTCGGCCGTGTCACCCAGGGGGCTGGGAACAACCCGACTGACGGCACTGAGGGTGCTCGGACGAACAACGTGCTCGGGAGCTACCTGCACGGCTCGCTGCTGCCGAAGAATCCTGCAATCAGCGACTTTCTCATTCGTGTCGCTGCTGAACGCCGTTATGGCTCGTTCGAGCCGCGTGCTGGTGTCGATGAGACCGCCGAGCGGGCGCGCGCAAGCGCTAAGCGCCGGCCGCGTTAGGGAGCCTCGCCCACAGCAGACAACTCCTGCTGCCGCCGCTGACACGGGGAACGAGCCGCCGCGGAAAAGATTTTCAAGAATGCGGGAATAGATGCATGTGCATGTAAGTTGTTCTCTATGTCCGCAAGATCCCGGACAGCCAATTCAGTGACAGGCATTTGGCGCTGGACAAGTTTTGAAAGGTATTTTCCAATGACCCTCACCGCAGATCAGATCCCCGGCTACCGCGCAGGCACCTGGAAGATCGACGCCACGCACTCCGAGGTCGGCTTCTCGATCCGCCACCTCGCAATCAGCAAGGTCAAGGGCAAGTTCGAGGACTTCGACGCGACATTCGTTACGGGGGAGAACCCGCTCGATTCGAGCGTGACGGCCACCGCTGAGGTCGCCTCGGTGAACACGAACGAGAAGAACCGCGATGGTCACCTCCGCACCGGCGACTTCTTTGAGGCCGAGGAGTTCCCGCAGCTGACTTTCGCGTCGACTGGAGTTCGCGTTGTTGACGGCGACTTCAAGGTCGACGGCGACCTCACCATGCGCGGCGTCACGAAGCCAGTCACGTTCGACTTCGAGTTTGGCGGATTCGGCGAGGATCCCTACGGCAACTACAAGGCGGGCTTCACGGCGAAGTCGGTCGTGAAGCGCCAGGACTTCGGCCTGAGCTGGAACGCTCCCCTCGAGAAGGGCGGCTTCCTGCTCGGCGACGACGTCACCATCATCATCGATGTGCAAGCCGCGCTCGTGAACTAATCGAGCTCACCAGTGATCCTGCCGCGGACGCGGCGCAGATCCTCCATGAGTGAACCGATGAGCACCCAGTGCCTCGGAGGCGGCCTCGGAATCGTGTACGGCGCAGTCAGCGCCGGCGGTTCCGGGGCCGTTCCTGTTTCCGGCGGAGTCGTGCCGAGCAGCGCGAGATCGTGGGCAGCCCGACGAATCTCCTGCCGCATCCCGATCACTGATGGATCCTCGACGAGCTCCGCGTCGTAGAGATCGTAGAGCGCCCGCGACATCCCGATCACCTGCGTCACGATGGGCTGCACCCGCTGGAACAGCGCGTCGTCCTCCAAGAGCTGGCGCATGTGACGCCTGCTCCTCGGGTTGAGCCGCAGGCTCTCGCGTGCACGCCTGAGCTCGGCGTGGACCCGTGCGCGCTCCTCGTGAAGCTCCCGCGCAGACTCGAGCATGCTCTCAAGCCAGGCCTCGTCGCGCGGGGTCTCAAGAGCGTCGGCGAGCCGATCGAGTGCCGCGGCGGCATTCCCTGTCAGCGACGTGATCTCATCATGCATGAGCCCGGTTCGCACTGGGGCCGCGATGACCGCGTTGACCGCGACGCCAATTGCTGCGCCGATCGCGGTCTCGACGAGACGTTCGACGCCGTAACCGATCTCAGACCCGCCGAGCGCGATCATGAGCATCGCAGAGATCGCGATCTGGTTCGTTGATGTTGCGCTCATCCGAAACAGCCAGCCCACGCCCATCGACACGATGATCGCAGCAATGAACAACCACGAGTTGGTGCCGAAGAGAGCCCCTGCGCCGAGTGCGACGGAGACCCCGAAGAGTACGCCGACGACACGCTCTACGCCTTTGGTGAGCGACTGATCAACGCTCTCCTGCACGACGATCAGCGCTGCGATGGCGCCAAACATCGGAAGCGAGTCGGGGAAGAAGATCAGGCACGCGAACCAACTCAGGATCGCAGCGCCGCCTGCCTTTGCGAGCTGGAGCGCTGAGGGTCTGGCCGCTACTGTGAACCTGCCGGTGACGCGCTGTTCAGCGCGCCGCCACCAGGGAACGGGAATGTCAGTCATAGGAGACCGAGCTTTGTGAGTTCCTCGCTGAGGGACGCGCCATCCGGGCCGTACACCCAGGGCACACCGCTCGCATCCTTCTGCTGTTTCGCCTTTGATCTACCGCCGGCGAGCACAGCCTGCCCAACCGAGAGCTGCCTGATCGCGACCGCCGCAACGTTCTCGGGATGGTCCCTTGCAAACTCCGCGTAGAGCGCCTCGTCGTGCTGGCCATCGTCGCCGAACATGATCCACTTCACGCCTGGAAACTCGCGCGCAAGACGTTTGAGTTCGCGCTGCTTGTGCTCGCGGCCAGAACGGAACCAGCGATCGTGCGTTGGGCCCCAATCCGTGAGAAGGAGCGGGCCCATCGGATAGAGGTTGCGGGCGAGAAACCTGCTGAGGGCGGGAGCCGCGTTCCACGCTCCGGTCGACAGGTACACGAACGGAGAGCCCTTATGGCGCTTCGCAAGCCTGTCGTACAGCACAGGCATGCCTGGCGTAGCCCGCCTCGCTGTCTCGTCGAGCACGAAGCTGTTCCATGCGGCTACGAACGGCTTCGGCAGCGCCGTGATGAGCACTGTGTCGTCGACGTCAGACAGCACACCAAGTTGCGAGGCTGTGTCCATCACCTTCACCGGGGCATGGGCGGCCTCATCTTCGCTGACCTGCAGCGTGACCGTGTGCCAGCCGGGGGCGAGCGCGACGCGCACGATTGAGTCGATCACGCCTCCACGATCTGCGACGACCTCGGCTGTAGGTAGCCCGTCCACGAGCACAGTGATTCGCTGGTACGGAACGTACACGCTCGTGAACGTGCGCCAGCCGCGCACGCGCGAGACCTCTTGCACGTCGGGCCTGAAGCGTGAGTGTTCGCTCGTGTCTGGCCGGAGGTACAACACTCGACCGAGCACACGCACCCACTCTGTTGTCCCGTACCCGATGTAGGGGATAACAGACGGGGTCTTGCCTCGTTTGATCGCCTGCTTCGCCCGCCGGCGATGCATGCGATCCTCAAACCGCGCCGCGAACCGTGGGCGGCTGTCAGGCATGTCGTCAGGCGAAGTCACTCAGCCAGTGTATGACGAATCACCTGAGGCTTCGTACGCCGCCCGGAACCAAAGAATCTTGACGTCAAAATTGATTCGCAGGTAACTCCCAGCTTGAATATACTGGCTACAGTTGGCAGTTTAGCCAGCCCCCCGCGGGTACCCCCGCCCGTAGGGAATTCCTACGGGAGTAATGCGCCCCCGCGTGGCAAGCGCTCATCTCCTGGTTATAGGAGAACAAATGAATGAGTTTCTTGACCCGGTAGTGCTCGCGCGCTGGCAATTCGGGTTGACCACCCTGTATCACTTCATTTTCGTACCGCTGACGATCGGGATGGCGCTTCTCGTCGCCATCCTGCAGACGGCATGGGTGCGGACTGGCAAGGACAAGTACCTTCGCCTCACCAAGCTGTTCGGCAAGGTCTTTCTGATCAACTTCGCCATGGGCGTCGTTACCGGCATCGTGCAGGAGTTCCAGTTCGGCATGAACTGGTCGAACTACTCCCGGTTTGTTGGCGACATCTTTGGTGCCCCGCTTGCGATGGAGGGCCTCATCGCCTTCTTCTTCGAGGCGACGTTCATCGGCCTCTGGATCTTCGGCTGGGACAAGCTTCCCAAGAAGATCCACCTGATGACGATCTGGTTCACCTGGATCGGCACCGTGCTCTCGGCGTACTTTATCCTTGCTGCGAACGCGTTCATGCAGAACCCTGAGGGCTTCGTGCTGAACGAAGAGCGGGGCCGTGCCGAGCTTGCGAGCATCGGGGAGGTGCTGCTGAACCCAGTCGCGCTGACCCAGTTCCCGCACACAATCTTCGCCTCGCTCATGTTCGCTGGTGTCGTGCTCGTCTCTGTTGCAGCCTGGCACCTGAAGCGTGGCCAGTTCGTTGACGAGATGCGCACAACCCTTCGTTTCGGCGCGTGGACAAACATCATTTCGTTCATTGGCGTTGGCCTGAGCGGTCACTCCCTCGGCCTTGTCATGACCGAGACGCAGCCGATGAAGATGGCTGCGGCAGAAGCGATGTACAACACCGCTACGGGTAGGGACGCCTCGTTTTCGCTCTTCAGCTTGGGCACCCCTGATGGAGCTCACGAGATCTTCTCTGTTCGTATTCCGTACCTGGCATCCTTCCTCGCGACAAACTCGCTCGACGGCACCGTCGAAGGCATTAACGACCTGCAGGCTGAGTACACCCAGATGTACTGCGGCGGCGCAGACTCGCTCCTGACCTGCCCGACTGACGGCTCCTTCGTGCCGATCGTATGGGTGACGTATTGGGCATTCCGCTGGATGATCGGCCTCGGCGCCCTTGCCGCGCTCGTTTCCGTTGTCGGCCTCTGGCTTACCCGAAAGGGCAATATCAACCTTCCTAAGTGGGCGTGGACTGTCGCAATCTGGACAGCGCCGCTTCCGATGCTCGCATCGCTCGTTGGCTGGGTCTTCACCGAGATGGGCCGCCAGCCCTGGATTGTGTTCGGGGTGATGACCACAGAACAAGGCATCTCGCCGGGCGTACCCGGCTGGGCAGTGCTTGTCTCGCTCGCGGCATTCACTGTTGTGTATGGCGCGCTCGCGGTTGTCGAGTTCGGACTCATCGTGAAGGCAGTGAAGGCTGGGCCGCCCGAGATTGCTCGGACTGACGACGGCGATGGAACCGATGGTTCCGGCTCTGTCGACCAGAACCAACTCGCGACCGTGTACTAGGAAAGGAGACGAATCATGGAATTGACTACCGTATGGTTCCTCATCGTCGGCGTCATGCTGATCGGGTACTTCGTGCTCGACGGCTTCGAC
Source organism: Leucobacter aridicollis (assembly GCF_024399335.1). NCBI lineage: Bacteria > Bacillati > Actinomycetota > Actinomycetes > Micrococcales > Microbacteriaceae > Leucobacter > Leucobacter aridicollis. Next base: position 1,951,443 of record NZ_CP075339.1, on the reverse strand, counting down.
TTCGGTGTAGGCATGTCGTTGCCTTTCCTGGGCAAGACAAACACTGACCGCCGTGTGCTCATTAACACGATCGGTCCGGTCTGGGATCTGAACGAGACCTGGCTCATCGTGGCAGGCGCATCGCTCTTCGCTGCATTCCCCGAGTGGTATGCGACGATGTTCTCAGGGTTCTACCTCGCCCTCTTGCTCATCCTTATCGCACTCATCCTTCGCGGTGTGTCGTTCGAGTTCAGGCATCAGCGCAAGGGCCAGAAGTGGACACGCTGGTTTGACCAGTTCATCTTCTGGGGCTCAGTTCTCCCGCCGCTGCTCTGGGGCGTCGCGTTCGCCAACCTCGTGCAGGGAGTCCCGATCCGCTCTGTCGAGACCGGCGGCTGGCTCTACGAGGGGACGCTGCTCACGCTGCTGAACCCGTACGGCCTCCTGGGCGGCATCGTCGTCATGCTGCTGTGCTTCACCCACGGCCTCGTGTTCGTGGCGCTGAAGACGGTCGGCGAGATGCGCGACAACGCGCGGAAGCTCGCGAAGAACGTCGGAGTCGTGACTATCGTGCTCGCCGCGGCTTTCCTCGTCTGGACAATCGTGATGAACCTGTCGAACCCGAACATTGGACTCATCATCGCCTGTGCAGCGATCGCTGCGGTTGCGCTCATCGGCGGCTGGGTCGCGAACCTCGCCGGTCGCGAGGGTTGGGCATTCGTCGGGAACACAGTGACAATCGCGTTCGCGCTGCTCACGATCTTCTCGGCGCTCTTCCCGAACCTGATGATCTCCACGCTCGGCGACGAGCACACAATGAGCGTTGTGGGAGCCGCGAGCTCCCCGAAGACGCTCGAGCTCATGACCTGGGTTGCGGTCTTCACGCTGCCGCTCGTGCTCGCCTACCAGGCGTGGACGTACTGGGTCTTCCGGAAGCGTCTCACACACGACATGATTCCGGTTGAGCAGCCAGCCGAGGCCACCGCTTAGGCGGCCCGGTACCTGATGAAGCCCCTCGACCCACGCCTGTTGCGTTTTGCGGGTGCAGCCCGCACGGTGTTCGCGCTCGGTGCGCTACTCGGAGTAGTGCGCACCGTCGCGATCATCGCCTGGAGCTGGTTCCTGGCGCAGGCGATAGCCTCAGTCGCTATCCCGGTGTTCGAGGGGCTTTGGGGTGCAGCCGGAGCTGGGCGGGTTGCCGAGGGCGTCTACGCCCAGAGCAGCCTGCCCTGGCTCGCTGCTGGTGCACTCGCTGCCGCGATAGTGCGGGCCCTGAGCACGTGGGGGATGGACGTTGTCGCCGCCCGAGGGGCCGTGAAGGTGAAGACCCAGCTTCGCGCGGCTGCGCTCGACGCGCTCGATCGTCGCAGCCCCGAAGCGACCGCCTCAGTAGCCGACGCGAAGCTTGCGACAGTACTCGGGCGCGGCCTCGATGCACTCGACGGCTATTTCTCTGGCTACGTGCCGCAGTTCATTCTCGCGGTTGTCGCCACTCCGATTCTTGTCGCCACTGTCCTCTTCTCGGATCTCCTGAGCGGGATCACAGTGCTGATCGTCTTCCCTGTCATTCCGCTCTTCATGGTGCTCATTGGGCTTGCCACACAGTCGGTGCAGGGAAAGCAGTGGGATCAGTTGCAGCGACTTTCAGCGTCGTTCCTCGATGTCGTCGAAGGCCTTCCGACGCTCAAGATTTTTCGGCGGGAGAAGCGTCAAGCTGCCCGCATTAGCTCTGAAACCGAAGAATACAGATCGCGCACAATGAAGGTGCTGCGGGTGACGTTCCTGTCTGGATTCGTGCTTGACCTCGCCGGTACATTCTCAATCGCCCTCGTCGCGGTGACTGTCGGCACGCGGCTCGTTGCAGGTGAATTCCCGCTCGCGCTCGGCCTCTTCGTGCTCCTCGTTCTTCCCGAGGTGTTCGTGCCAATTCGCCAGGTGGGCGCAGCATTTCACGACTCGACCGAGGGTCTCGCGGCCTCGGCCGATGTCTTCGCGCTCATTGAGGGCGACGACACCGCCGCGCGCGCAAGCCGCCATGACGGCGTCGTCTCGGCAGCTGGCGCAGGCTCGGAGACAAGCCACGGCCTCTCGATCGTCGGAGTCGAACTTGCTCGCGGCGATACGATTGTTGCTGGCCCGCTCAGCTTCGACGTCGCGCCGGGTGAACTCGTTGCTCTCGCCGGCCCATCAGGGGCGGGCAAGACCTCGCTTCTCGCCGCGATCCTCGGATTCATTGTGCCCGCGACTGGGGAGATCCGGGTCGGCGGCCCCATCTCCTGGGCCGGGCAGCAGCCGGGGCTTGTTCAGGGCTCCCTTCTCGACAACGTAACGCTTGGCGCGACCGATCCTGATCGGTCACTCGCGCGCTCGGCGCTCGATCAGCTCGGTCTTGCCGACCTGCCGCTTGACCGCGAGCTGGGTGCGCTCGGCTCCGGCCTGTCGGGTGGCCAGGCCCAGCGCGTGTCGCTCGCGCGGGCCCTCTACCGGGCGGCCGATGTGAACGCCGGGGTGCTGCTGCTTGATGAGCCGAGCTCCGCGCTTGACGCGGAGAGCGAGGAGCGTGTCATCACGGCCGCGCGTGCAGAGGCCGCCGCAGGGCGCGCGGTGCTCGTTGTCAGCCATCGGCAGGCTCTCTTGGACGCCGCGGACCGGGTCGTCACAGTCGAACGCCGTGACGCGTCAGCGCAGCCAGGTCAGGTCCCCGCAGAAAGTGAGGCTCAGCTGTGAGCGTCGACACAGTGTTGCAGCGCGCAACTCCTTCCCGCAGGGCCGCGCTTCCGGGCCAGCTTCTCGGAATCCTCTCGGATGGCGCAGCGGTCGGTCTTCTCGCGCTCAGCCTGTGGCTCATCACCCGCTCGGGTGCGCAGCCCCCGATCTTGCATTTGACCTTCGCCATTGTCGGTGTTCGTGCCCTTGCGATCGGCCGCGCCGCGTTCAGGTATGTCGAGCGGCTCTCGAGCCACGACGCCGCGTTGCACCAGCTGTCGAAGCTTCGCGCATCGACGTTCACGGCTCTCGTGCCGCGCGTGCCGGGCGCGATCGAATCTTCTCGCCGAGGCGAGATCCTCGCGACGTTCGTCGACGACGTCGACCAGCTGCAGGATCACCCGCTGCGCGTCAGGCAACCGCTCATCGTGAGCATCACCGTGACTGCGCTCACTGTGGCGATCATCGCGATCGCCTCACCACTCGGCGCCGCGATCCTGGCCGGGGTGCTCGTTGTCGCGCTGATCGTCGGGGCGACGCTTTCCAAGCGGATCGCTGGTCGCAGCGACAGGGAGCTCGCAGGCGCCCGCTCGGCACTCACTGACGCCCTGCTCGACAGGTTTGGGTCAGCAAGCGTGCTCGCCGCGTTCGGCGCGCTCGGCGCCCAGCGCGAGCGGATTCAGGCCGCAGAAGCGCGTCTCGCGCGCGTACAACTCACGCGCACTCGAGCTGCGGGTCTCACCGGCGCGATCGTCGCCCTCGGCGCCGGGCTGTCGTCAGTCGCGATTCTGCTCGCGGTCGCTCCCGGTGCCGGCGCCTCGTTCTCGGTTCCAGTGTTCGCCGCAATCGTCGTTGTTCCAGCGGCAGTTTTCGACGTCTTCGCGCAGGTGTTTGCCGCGCTGACTGCGAGGCGTACTGTCGAGAAGAGTGCCGAGCGCGTTGCGCAACTCACTGCAGGGGAGCTGCCGCCCGAAATTCCCGTCGACGCCGACGACGCCGATGCGACTGATGACGTGGTGCCGAGTGCAGCACCCGGGATACCGCTCGTCGAGGTTGCCGACCTCTCCATCGCCCACCCAGGTAGTGAGCCCGTCATCTCGGGGCTGTCGTTTACTCTGCGTCCAGCCGAACTGCTCGTGATTACGGGTGACAGTGGCAGCGGCAAGTCGACGCTCGCCCTCGGGCTCTGCAGGTTCCTCGAGTATGGCGGCAGCTACCGTCTCGGCGGCGTGGAAGCGCGCGAGTTCAGCGGCGCAGGGGTGCGCAGCTTCGTCGGGTTGTGTGAGCAGCAGCCGCACCTGTTCAATACCGACCTTAGGCAGAACTTGAAGTTCGCGAAAGAGGACGCGACTGACGAGGAGCTGCTCGCAGCCCTCGAGCGAGTCGGCCTTGGCGAGTGGGTGCGTGAACGTGGAGGGCTTGACGCCTCAGTCGGCGAACGCGGTGCGCTCGTCTCCGGCGGCCAGATGCAACGAATCTCGCTCGCGAGAGTGATCCTGGCCGACTTCCCAGTCGTCATCCTCGACGAGCCGACCGCTGGCGTCGACAAGCTCGTTGCAGACAGGCTACTGCGAGATCTGCTCGGTGCAATCGCCGACGACCGCGCGGTGATTCTGATCACCCACACGGAGGTCCCGGCGGGCATCCCGATCTCGGCTCGGATCGCGCTGTAGGGCTCGCCGACAGAGCCTGTTACACGGCGGTTAGAACTACCGCAGGATAGGCTCCCAAGCGGCATCGAGCGCCTCTCGGAACCAGCTCAGGCGCTCTGCGTCAGGGTGCGCAAGCTCGACATCGTTGATCCGGGAGACGGGTCTGATCCCGTGCAGCGCGTTCACTGCCCACACCTCGCAACGGCTCAGCTCGGCGACGGTGACTGTCGCCCGAGCAAACGCCCCCTGCCCGTCTCCGAGCTGCGCCCTCCCCGCGAAGCGCCGGAGGGCCGCTGCCGCAAGGATCGACTCGGACACTGACTCGACCCGGGCGGTATCGGCAACGACACAACCGGAACTCTCACGCTCTTTGGGCCAGAACACGAGGCTCGTTGTCGCTCCTTCGCGGACGCGGCCGTCAGGGTGGATAAGGAGGGGCTCGGCACCCAGCTGCCGAGTGAGGGCAGCGTAGGCGGCAATGTGGGGGCCTTTCACTCGAACTTGAGGAGGTGCGGGGAGCGACACACTCCGCATGGTGAGCGACTCGCCGAGTGGTGGAAGCGGTCGAAGCGTATAGTCGTATCTGAGATCCCCGCTGGCCTCTCGCCAGAGTTCAAGGCGGGGAAATCCCTCGCCGAAATCTGCAATCTCACGCAACGAGGCTGCGAGAAAGGTGTCGATGTCCGGCGACCCCGCTGCCGCTGGCCGATGCTGTGCCCGCGCCCGGCCGACGCTGCGGACGAACCGCTCGAGATGGCGTTGGAACCCGCGAACTTCTGCGACCCCGGAGCGCGCCCGCACGCGAAACGAGTCCGCGACGAGCAGTTCAGGCGGCGGCGCGAAAGTGCTCATTGCGTGAGCGTAGCACTACGATGTGAGGGTGGAAAACTGGGGAGCGGCGGTAACCGCGGGGGCGGCGGCGCAGGCGCTCGCGAGCAGCGGATCGGCATGGTTCTGGCTCGATGGCGAGGACGCACCTCTGGGGGAGCGGCGCGTGAGCTATCTCGGAGTTGCTGCGGAGACGCGATACGCAGCCGCCGGGCACGAGGGGGAGTTTCTTGCGGGGCTCCGTGAGTTTTCCCGTGCACGTGGAGCCTCCAGCTCAAGGGCGCCTAGCGACGGAGCTCGCAAACCTTCCGCAGATCCGCTGTGTGCCGCCGGAGCCGGGCAGGGCGACGCTCTCGGCGCGGGGCTGCACACCGGATGGATTGTTGCCCTCGGGTACGAGTTTGGCGTCGGGCTGCTCGGAGTCGAGCCGGCGCCCGACCCTGTCGCGCCGGGCTTCGCGTTGCGTTGCGACGCTGTGCTCGTGCTCGACCACTCAGCCGGCACCGCTGCCCTCCATGGTGACGAGGCCGCCGTGGCACGACTCCGAGAGATACTCGAGCCGTCGCTGAATGACAGCGGGGGACGTGGTGCCGAAACGCAGGCAGTGAGTTCCGGTCACCGTGTGCCTGATGCTCCCTCCTGGCGGGGAACTGACTACAATGCCAGTGTTGAGTCGTGCAGAGCCGCAATCCGCCGTGGGGACGCCTACGTCCTGTGCCTGACTGACACAGTTGAGACTGAGACCGATGCGCTGCCGCTCGAGCTGTACACGCGAATTCGGGGCGGGGCGACGCGCGGCGGCGTCATCGTCACCCCCGACCGAGCGCTCGTGAGCGCGAGCCCTGAACGGTTTCTTTCGGTGGTGGGGCGCACTCTGCGAACACACCCGATCAAGGGCACTCGCCCGCGCGGGGTCAACGCCACACAGGATTCCGCCCTTGCGTCCGAGCTCGCAGCCGACCCGAAGGAGCGCGCGGAGAACCTGATGATCGTCGACCTCATGCGGAACGATCTCACACGCGTGTGCGCTCCGGGGACTGTTCGTGTCGAGCGATTCCTCGAGGTCGAGAGCCACCCACGGGTGCACCAACTTGTCAGCACTGTTGCCGGGGAACTTGCGGGCTCAGCCGACGTATTCGATGCAATCGGGAGCTGTTTTCCCGGCGGATCTATGACTGGTGCGCCGAAACGGAGCGCGGTCGAAATCTTGGCCTCGCTTGAGGCGGGTCCGCGGGGGCTCTACTCGGGCTGCTTCGGGTGGATCGACGACTCCGGGAACGCCGAGCTCGCGATGACAATCCGAGGCGTCGAGTTGCGCGGGCCCGGTCTCGCCGGAAGGGGAGAAACCGGTGCGGCAGGCGGGGCGGTCGCGCGCGTCGCCCTTGTCGGAGCTGGCGGCGGAATCACGATCGATTCTGACGCTGCGGCGGAGGTTCGTGAGCGAGATCTGAAGGCAGCCGCGATGCTGGCAGTTCTTTGACGCTCAGCGGGATAAACTGGCTAGATGTGTGTGGCCCGAAGGGGCCCGAAGTGATCGACGAGTGTTGAGGTGCGTGTGAGCGAGCAGGGAACCGGCCAGCAGGATGCTGAGCAGGGCTATGACTTCAAGGCGATTCAGGATCGGTGGCTGCCGGTCTGGGAGGATCTGAAGCCGTTCGAGGTGCCCGCCGGGCTTGAATCAGACCGGCCGCGAAAGTACGTACTCGACATGTTCCCGTACCCCTCTGGGGACCTGCACATGGGTCATGCGGAGGCGTTCTGCTTCGGCGACATCATGGCGCGGTACTGGCGCGGTCAGGGGTACGATGTGTTGCACCCGATCGGGTGGGACTCGTTCGGTCTTCCCGCAGAGAACGCCGCGATCAAGCGCGGGGTTGACCCACGCGAGTGGACCTACGCAAACATCGCGCAGCAGAAGGCCTCGTTCCGAGTGTACGCGCCGTCGTTTGACTGGAGCCGCGTGCTTCACACGAGCGACCCCGAGTACTACAAGTGGAACCAGTGGATCTTCTTGAAGATGTACGAGAAGGGCCTTGCGTACCGTAAGGCGAGCTGGGTGAACTGGGACCCGGTAGACCAGACCGTGCTCGCGAACGAGCAAGTGCTTGCCGACGGAACCTCGGAGCGCTCAGGCGCCATGGTTGTGAAGAAGAAGCTCACGCAGTGGTACTTCCGCATCACCGACTATGCGGATCGGCTGCTCGACGACCTCGACGCGCTCGAGGGGCGTTGGCCAGCAAAGGTGCTGAATATGCAGCGCAACTGGATCGGTCGATCGAAGGGGGCTGAGGTCGAGTTCGAGATCGAGGGCCGCTCTGAGAAAGTTCCCGTCTTCACGACCCGGCCGGACACGCTGCACGGCGCAACTTTCATGGTCGTTGCTCCCGACTCAGATCTTGCAGCCGAACTCGCGGCGGGCGCGTCCTCCGAGGTGCGGATGCAGTTCCAGGCATATCTCGAGGCGACACAGAAACAGACCGAGATCGAGCGGCAGAGCACCGACCGTGAAAAGACGGGCATCTTCCTCGACCATTTCGCTGTAAACCCCGTGAACGGTGAGCGCATTCCCGTTTGGGCATCAGACTACGTTCTCGCAGACTACGGTCACGGAGCGATCATGGCTGTACCTGCGCACGACCAGCGTGACCTCGACTTCGCACTGAAGTTTGACCTGCCGGTTCGCGTTGTCGTCGAAGTTCGCGACGAGGACGGCGAGGTGCTTGCTGATCCTGCAGTCTCGGGCGTGGCAACAGCAGGCGAGGGCAAGCTTGTCAATTCGGGCGAGCTCGATGGCCTCGACAAGCTCTCGGCAATCGCGAAGGCGATTGAGGTTCTCGAGGAGCGCGGCACGGGCCGTGCCACGACAACGTATCGCCTGCGCGACTGGCTCATATCTCGCCAGCGCTACTGGGGAACGCCTATCCCGATTCTCTACGCAGAGGACGGCACTATGAGGCCGGTCTCCGAGACTTCGCTCCCCGTTGAGCTTCCCGCGGCGGCGGGGCTCGATCTCAAGCCGAAGGGGTCATCACCGCTCGGCGCTGCGACTGACTGGTCGACCGTCGTTGATCCCGATACTGGCGAGAAGCTCACCCGCGACCCAGACACGATGGACACGTTCGTCGATAGTTCGTGGTACTACTTCCGCTTCCTCTCCGCGAACGATCCAACGCAAGCATTTGATCCGGCCGAGGCGAAAAAGTGGGCACCGGTTGACCAGTACGTCGGCGGTGTTGAGCACGCAATTCTGCACCTGCTCTACTCGCGCTTCATCACGAAGGTGATGTTCGATCTCGGATACATCGACTTTGAAGAGCCGTTCCTCGACATGCTCAACCAGGGCATGGTGCTGCTCGACGGCGCCAAGATGTCAAAATCGAAGGGTAACCTGGTTGAGTTCGCGTCTGAACTCGAGGAGCACGGGGCTGACGCGCTTCGCGTGACTCTTGCGTTCGCCGGCCCGCCGGAGGACGACATCGACTGGGCAGACGTTTCAGTGCAGGGCTCGGCGAAGTTCCTCGCCCGCGCCTGGCGCATCGCCCACGATGTTGAGATCGGCGGAGCTCCTGTCGGTAGCGACTTCTCGGCGGGCGACAAAGCGCTGCGCCGGAGCACGCACCAACTGCTGATCGACGCGCCTCAGCTCGCTGAGTCGTACAAGTTCAACGTTATTGTCGCGCGCCTGATGGAGCAGGTGAACGTGACCCGCAAGGCGATCGACTCGGGGGCCGGCGTCGCCGATCCTGCCGTGCGCGAGTCTGCGGAGGCGATTGCGGTCATTCTGTCGATGTACGCGCCCTACGCGGCCGAGGATATGTGGGCGATGCTCGGGCATGACGCCACCGTCGCGCTCGCCGAGTGGCCGAAGGGTGACTCCTCACTCACCGTCGTCGACGAGGCGCTCATGATCGTGCAGGTCGACGGGAAGGTGCGCGACAAGATCACGGTGTCGACCTCGATCTCGAACGAAGACGCCGAGACGGCCGCTCGCGCCTCGGCGAATGCCAAGCGCGCGATCGGAGACCGCGAAATCGTCAAGGTGATCGCGCGAGCACCGAAGATTGTCTCAATCGCGACGAAGCCCGCAGCGTAGCTGCGACCGTCGCCGTTCGCTAGCCGGGCGGTGAGCGTACAGTGCCCCGACCCTCGTAGCAGGAACGGGGCACTGCTATGTTGAGAGGGGCAGGAACCTGAACGAGTGACTGAGGCGGGACGATGACTGAGCGGCGAAGCACACCTGGGCCGAAGTTCATGTTCGCGACGGTCGTCGCCGCGTGCGCGGTGCTGGCGCTCACAGCCTGCGGGCCTGCCTCGACCAACTCCGAGCCCCGGCCCACCGACTCTGAGATCGCGCCAGCCCCCGGCGACGCTGACGGTGAAGCAGCCGGCGACACTGGGGCGGTTGCGCCAAGCGATCCGGGCCCGCCTGTGACGATTCCTCCCTGCGACACGCTTATTCCGCTTGCACAAGTCCAAGCGAAGCTCGGCGAGAACTTCGAACCCTGGGACGGCCCAGACGACGAAGCCCACCTGACGGCATCGCTTGGGCAATCCGCAGCGTCAGCCTTTGAAGCCGCGACCGAGGTGGTGCCGTGTTACTGGGGCGTGCCACTCTCAGACCACACGACGAACATATTCGTTGCGAACCTGCCGACGGCGATCCGAGCCGGGCTTGTCGAAGACCTGCGCCGCTCAGACTATGTTGAGTCTGAGTCGCAGGGCGTCGTGCTGTTCACACACACGGTCGACGACGGGACGATGAAGCAGACGAATTGGTTTGGCTTCCAGGGCGACGTGTGGGTCGCCTCAACCCATTTCGGAGAGCAACTGCCAATCGAGCTCGCCTTTGCTGGTATTCGCGCGGCGAACCCCGACTGGCAGCCGGCCGCAGTCTGACCAATGTCGCGAGTGGCAGTTCGGGCGATTTGACCGTACTGACAGCGTTGGAGCGTTGCACGCAGCATGTGCTGCCGCCACGATTGGCGCGATTCATCCACAGATGATGCTCGTCGTTCCTCTCGCTCGCGAGCGGCGTGAAGAGTGGGCACATGAATCCCGCAACCCGACCCCCCTCACCGCCGATCGTGTCTCGGCCTCGAACCCGTCATAATCACCCCACCCACCCTGCTATCCGACCGGAGACGCCGTCCACGCCCGCCGGAGCCAAGGATCCTCGCAAAGCGTCGGTCGCGGGGCGTGCAGGTGAGACACAGCCCGCGGGGCGTTGGCGCGGGGAACCCACCGTGGGAGCGGACCCTGAACCACTCAGTTGGGAGCAGGCTGAATCAGCGTCGGCGCGATTCCGGCGCGTTCTGAGTGTGCCAGCGCTCGTGTCCGTGGCAGTCTTCGTGGTTGCGCTCGCGATCACTGCGACGGTGCTCATCCGGGGGCTCGGGGGAACCGGGGAGGTCGGGCTCGCACAAGCCGACGGGCGTGACGGGAGTAGCGCTACAGGGACGGGCGGTGATGGAGTCGGGCCCGGCGCTCATGCGGGCACGGGGGCAGTAGACGCTCACGCCGGAGGCGCGGGCGAGCTTGTGACTCAGGAAGCAAAGCTTGTCGTACACGTCGTCGGCGAGGTCGTGAACCCTGGTGTGCTTGAGCTTGATCCGGGCTCACGGGTGCTCGATGCGATTACGGCCGCGGGCGGTCCAACGGAGAGCGCTGCACTTGCTGCGCTCAACCTCGCTCGGGAGGTGAGCGACGGCGAGCAGATCGTGATTCTCGACGCTGAGACTGCTGCCGAGGGAGCCGGAGGCAGTCTTGCGTTGCCCGGGACCGGCGCTCCAACGGGGGGAGCTGCCGGAGGCGAGGGCGCGGTCGAAGGACGTGTGAACGTGAACACTGCCGGAGCCGAAGGGCTCACCGAGCTGCCCGGTATCGGGCCAGCAATCGCTCAGCGCATCATTGATTGGCGTGAAGCGAACGGGAGATTTGCCGACGTCGATCAGCTCCTCGAGGTAAGTGGCATCGGCAGCAAGACCCTCGACAAGTTCCGGGACAGGGTCGTCGTGTGACTCCGGCAGGCAGTGTTGTCGCAAGCGCATCGCCCAGTCACGGGCAGTGGCGGCTTCTCGCCCCCGCTATCGTGTGCTGGGCGGCGGCTGCGGTTGTTGTGCACATCCCGGGCGCCGCAATTTGGTTTGAGGTCGTGCTGGGCATTGGCGGGGTTGGTATCGCGGCGATTCTTGCTGCCCGTCGCCGGGCTCGAGGAGCAACCGGGCAAAGCAAGTGGGGATGGACTGGAGGAGCCGGGCTGCTCTGCGTTGCGGCTCTGCTCGCTGTGATTGGGCGCGTCGCGGTCGTTGAACACGGTCGAGACTCGGTATCGGAGGCGCTATCACGGTTCGGAGGCGGCGCGCGCGTTGCTGCAACTGTTGTTGTCGGCGGCTATCCGGCCCCTGCCGCGAGCGCTCGAGGAGACGATGCAGAGCGGAGTTGGGTTCGTGGCCGACTCGTTCGCCTTGTGCCTGCTCCCGGATCCGGATCGCATGATGTCGACCTCGAATCAGGCTGCGGTGGCGGTGTTCACGCGCCGCTGCCGGCAGCGGTGCCCCCATCGGTGTCTGTGCCTGTGCCTGTGCCTGTGCCTGCGTCTGCGTCGGCGATACTGTGGCTCGACGGTGCCCCACCTGCTGGCTGGTACCCGGGCGCCACCGTGTGTGCGGCCGGAACCCTCACACGTGGGCCACCTGAGAGCCTCGCTGCGTTCGAGTTGTCGGTCTCGAGTACGGTGGGTCCCCACGCCGCGGGTAACGTACCTGCAACGCTCGGCGAGGCTGCCGCGGCGCTGAGACTGGGCCTGCGTGCGGCGGCGGCTGGGGTACGCGGGGCAGAGCTCGTCCCGGGCCTCGCTGTGGGAGATACGAGCCTTGTATCGGACTCGCTAGATCGATTGATGCTCGAATCAAACCTGACACACCTGACTGCGGTCTCAGGGTCTAACTGTGCGCTCGTCATCGCCGCAGCCGTTGCGGCGGCACGGGCCATGGGTCTTGGGCGACGCGGGCGTGTGCTCATTGCCGGCGGCGCGCTCATTGCGTTTGTGGTGATCGTGGGGCCCGATGCGAGTGTGCAGCGCGCGGCGATTATGGCGGGTGTGCTCCTCGCCGGAAACTTTGGAGGGAAGCAGGGGCGCTCACTTCCTGCGCTTGGCCTCGCTATCCTTGTGCTGCTTTTGGCTGATCCGTGGCAGGCAATCCAGCCTGGCTTTGCGCTCTCCGTTGTGGCGACTGCAGGAATACTTCTCGCAGCAACACCCGTGAATGCGTGGCTGCGCAGGCGGGCGCGGATGCCCCAAGTGCTCGCCCTCCCGCTGGCCGTCGCCGTCGTCGCCCAGGTGAGTTGCGCCCCGCTGCTACTGCTCTTGCAGCCAGGCTTCTCGCTCGGCGGGGTGCTCGCGAACCTGCTTGCCGCACCCGCGGCTCCTGCGGGAACCGCAGCTGGCCTCGCCGCGCTGATCCTGCTGGCGTTGCCCGGTGGCAGTGGGGTGCTAGCGCTCTGGGGCGCAACGTGGCCGGCGCGCTGGATCGAGGCGGCGGGAGAGGTAGGAGCCGCGCTGCCTGGCGGGAGATTGTTCTGGCCCGAAGGGTGGGGCGGTGCCGCCACACTTACGGCTGTGTACTGCCTGGCATGGCTTGCTCGTATATTCGTGCGGCGAAGCCAGCGCGGCCTCGCTGCGCCAGGAAGCGTCGCCGCCGTGCACTACCGGCAACCTTGGCCCAGCAGTCGAACCCGTGCCGTTCGTCACAGACGAGGGTGGATCGGCCCTGTGAGAACCGCGCTTGTCCCGGCTCTCGCTGCCTGGATCACTGCCGGGGCGGCGGTCGGCATCGCCGGAGGGGTCACTGTAGTTGTCCCGCTCGTGCTGCGTCTCGGTGTGCCAGCTGATTGGGCGATTGTCGCCTGCGACGTCGGCCAGGGGGATGCTGTGCTGCTTCGCGACCCAGGCGTGAAGTCTGAGGTGATGCTTGTCGATACGGGTGATGATCCAGACGCGCTGGAAGCGTGCCTCGATGTGTTCGGAGTGGAGCGGATCAGCTTACTCGTGTTGACTCACGACCACTGGGATCATGTGGGGGCACTCGACGCAGTCAGCGGGCGAGTCGACTCGGCGCTCCTCCCGCCCGACAGCGGCGACGATCTCGGACGGAGCCGAATAGGCGACAGGATAGTGGAAGCCGGGATCCCCGCTGTCGAAGCCACAGCCGGAATGGCTGGAGCCGGCGTCCGAGCCGACACAGGCATCAGCCGGAGTGAAACCGCGGGGATGCGCTGGGAGGTACTCGCCCCACCCGTTCGCGCGTCGTATCGCGATGTGAACGCGACGAGCCTCGTATTGCGCGTCGATGTCGGTGCGCTCACCGTGCTCATGCTCGGAGATACTGGTGCAAACGAGCAAGAGCCGCTTCTTCGCAGCCATCCAGGGTTGACGGCTGACGTCGTGAAAGTTGCCCATCACGGCTCACGGGACCAGGCTCCCGGCATGTACGACTTGCTCGGCGCCCGCGCGGCGTTGATCTCAGTCGGGAGCGGCAACCGATACGGTCACCCAAACTCCGAACTCGTCGATACGCTCGCGGCTACTGGGGCTGAGGTGCTTCGCACAGACGAACACGGTTCCCTCGCAATCGTCGACCGTCGGGGCGAGATGACGTATTGGGCGGCCGGTGGGGCCGCCAGGCCAGGTCGCTCGCGCGACCGTGCCTGGCGGCCCCAACCGCCAGAGCGCCCCGGGCCGGTGAACCCCCTCACCTGGCCGGGGCGCGCCCCCGGAACGAGAGCAGCTTTGCGAGCATGGCGCAAGACCCGTTAGGAGAAGTCGGCGAACCCCTCGACGGCGTCAGCGATCCCGTTGACGAAGCTCGTGTAGGTGAGCGCGAAACCGAAGCGTTCGGCGAGGTTGCCGTCGATCCAGTTTCCCTTCTCCACCGCAGGCACGCGCTTCAATAGCGGGTCGAGGTCCGCGGCGACGTTGTCCTTGTAGACGAGCAGCATGTCGGTATCCGAGAACACGCTGACGGCGTTCTCGTAACTGAGCATGTGGCCGATACCGTTCGGGTTCGGCGGTGCGGCATTGATCTCTTCGCTCTCGAGGATCGTGAATCCGAGCTCGGGGAGTACGGTCATGTAGATCGACTCGTCTGAGATGACGGTGAAATTGTCGACCGGCGAGTGAATGACCGATGCAACCTTGCCGTCTGCGTAGGATCCGATTCGGTCCTTGGCGGTCGCGAGTGCCTGCTCGTAACCCGCGATCGCTTCCTCAGCCTTGTCTTCCCGGCCAAGGAGCTCGAGCTGAGCAGTCATCGCCTCGAACGGGTTCTCAGCGGAGGCGCCCTCGACGTCAAGGCCGTCGTTGACGGCGAGTACGGGCGCAATCTCGTCGAGCTTGAAGTCCTCGCCCTCGTAGAAGTTCCACCACCCGACGCCTACGACGATGAGGTCGGGGTCGTACGACGCAATCTCTTCGCGGTTCAAGTCAAACGCGGTGTTCTTCAGATGGGCGACGTCATCATCGATGAGTGGGGAGAGCGGACTGTCGGTGCCGTATGCCGTCGCAACGAGCGGGTAGTCAGCGAGCAGCGCCATTTCGAGTCCGCTGCGGCTGTCGAGCACAACGACCCGCTTCGGCTCGTCCGGAATCTCCGCAGAGTAGCCCTCGTACTCGAAGTCGATGGTCTCCGACGATGCCGACGATGCAGCCGGCGCCGCCCCGTCAGAGGCAGGTGGGCCGCTTGCGCAACCGGCGAGTAGACCAACGGCGACGGTTGCCCCGAGAAGCGCGCACGCACGACGACGAGTCGCTGTTCTCCGAGCGGTGGGAGACGTAGATGTGGATACGAATGGCATGTGTGTCCTTGCTGACAAGCGATAGCCCGGGGAGACGGGCCTGAATTGAGTGGAGCCCTGAAGGCTCATGATGTGAGCCCTTGGGGCCCATACTTAACGGTATTCAGGGAGTGATTCGCGAGGGGGACTCGCTGCATCGCGTTCGGGACTCGTCGCAGCTCCGCGAGACCGGTCGCGGCCCAGCGGCACGACTGTGGGGGTGCCGGCCACAGGATCAGGCACCACTCGGCACGCGAGTCCGAAGACCTCAGAGACCAGCGCTTCTGTCACGATCTCTTCCGGAGCGCCCTGCGCGACGATCCGGCCATCCTTCATCGCGATAAGGTGCGTCCCGTAGCGTGCCGCCTGGTTCAGATCGTGGAGCACCGCGACGAGGGTGTTCCCAGCGAGGTTGAGGTCAGTGAACAGCTCGAGCAGCTCGATCTGGTGGGCGATGTCGAGGAACGTGGTGGGCTCGTCGAGCAGCAGGAGCTCGGTCTGTTGCGCCAGCACCATCGCGACCCAGACGCGCTGGCGTTGTCCGCCTGAGAGCTCATCGACAAGCCGGGGGGACAGCTCCGTCACCCCTGTCGCCGCCATCGCGCTGAGTACGGCGCGCTCGTCCTTCTCAGTCCACTGCCTGATGAGGCCCTGGTGTGGGTACCGGCCGCGCGCGACAAGGTCGGCGACGGTGATCCCGTCTGGCGCGAGCGAGGTCTGGGGGAGCAGGCCGAGCCGCCGAGCGACCTCCTTTGCTCGATACCACGAGATGCTCCTGCCGTCGAGCAACACACTGCCCGCTGTGGGCTTCAGGAGTCGAGAGAGCGCCCGCAGCAATGTCGACTTGCCGCATGCATTCGGGCCGACGATGACGGTGAAGGAACCGTCCGGGATATCTACTGAGAGGTCAGTCGAGATCGTTTTGTGGTCGTAGCCGATCGTGGCGTTGTCGACGCGAAGGGAGGAGTGCGTGAGTTCAGGCATTGATACGCTTTCACATTCGATATGGACCCTGGGGCGGGTCGAGCGGGTCGCGGTAGGCGGCGCGGGCTAGCCTCGACGCCGCGCTTCGTAGATGAGTAGCCAGATGAGGTATCCGCCGCCGATCACAACGGTGACGGTGCCGACTGGAAGCATGGCTGGCAGCGCATGAAGTGCGACGAAGTCTGAAGCTGACAGCAGGACGGCACCCATCATTGCCGAGGAGAGGACGGAGACGCCCGCCGAGCCGGTGACGCGCCTGGCAATCTGTGGGGCAGCGAGTGCGATGAAGGATATCGGTCCTGCCGCAGCGGTAACGACGGCGATGAGCCCGACCGACGCGAGCATGAGCGCGAGGCGGGCCGGCTCAACGCGCACGCCAAGCGCCTGCGCCGCGTCGTCCCCGAGCTCAAGCTGACGCAGCGGGCGAGCGAACGCCAGAGTCACGATGAGCAGCACCACCACGAGGAGGCTGCCGAGCCCTGTCTGTGACCAGGTCATGCCGTTGAGCGACCCTGCGCCCCAGACTGCAGCGACGAGGGCTGTGTCGAGATCAGCGGTCAGGGTCAGCCAGGTGTTCAACGAGCTGAGCATTGCAGACACGGCGATACCGGAGATGATGAGCCTGAATCCCTGCACCCCACCCTTGAACGCGAGGAGGTACACGACTGCCGCGGATGCGAGTCCGCCGACGAACGCGCCTATTGCGACATCGACGTAGTTACCGCCGAATACGATCATCACGACGATCGCCCCGGTGTAAGCGCCCGACGAGAACCCGAGGATGTCAGGGCTCGCGAGCGGGTTTCGTGTGAGCGACTGGAACACGGCGCCGCTCGCGCCAAGCGCGGCGCCGAAGGTGATCGCGGCGAGTGCGCGCGGCATCCGCCACTCCACGACAACTGTATGGGTGAAATCGGTCACGCCGGAGGTGAGCGCCTCCCACACCTGCCTGACCGTGAGCGGATACTCGCCGTTCGTGAGGGAAGCGACTCCGATCACGACTGCGAGTGCTGCAAGCAGCACGCAGACGCCGGCTACGCGGACGTCGACGCGAACCCACGCGTTCAGCAACCGGAGTCGCCTGACCTTTCGCCCAAAATCGATGCGCGGGGCAGGAGTGAGCGCCGAGTCTGAGCTGTCGATCACAGGCTGCTCACTTTCCTTCTGCGGATCAGAACGATAAGAACTGGCGCGCCAACGAATGCGGTGACGATGCCAACGGGCACCTCTGCGGGGCGCATAATGAGCCTGCCAACGATGTCCGCGACGAGGAGCAAGATCGGAGCGAGCGCCACCGTGTATGCGAGGATCCAGCGCTGGTCGGGCCCAACTATCCAACGGGCGACGTGTGGCACCATGAGGCCGATGAACCCGATCGGTCCGGCAATAGCCGTCGCGCCGCCGGCGAGCAGGGTGACCGCGATAATCACGAGGATCCTCGTGCGCAGCACGTGTGCTCCAAGTGTCGCGGCGAGATCCTCGCCGAGCGAGATGGCGTTGAGCGGCCGCGCCATCGCGAGCGCGATCACGAGTCCAACGACCAGAAACGGGAGCACGGGAAGAACGACATCCAGGCCCCGTCCGACGACGGTCCCTGCACCCCAGCCTCGCATCTTGTCGAAGGCCTGCGGGTCGAGCAGTGTCAGTGCCGACGTGAGGCCACTCAAGGCTGCCCCAAGGGCGACGCCGGCGAGGACGAGGCGCAGCGGGTCGGCCCCGCCCCGCCCGGCCGACCCAATAGCGTAGACCCCGATTGTGACTATCAGAGCTCCCGCGAATGCGAACCAGATGTAGTGCGAGATAGTCGCGACACCGAATGCGCCGACGCCGACTGCGACAGCGAAGGAAGCTCCAGCGTTCACACCGAGGATTCCCGGATCGGCGAGCGGGTTGCGAGTGAGCGCCTGAATGAGTGCGCCTGCTACGCCAAGCGCCGAGGCTACGACAACTGCAACGACAGTGCGCGGGATCCTGAGGTCGCGCACCACGAAATGGTCTTCGACGTCTGCGGGAGCGAAGATTGCGTCCCAGACAACGGTGACAGGGATCTCGCGAGATCCGATGACGACGCTCGCGAGCGCGATCACGACGAGCGAGACTAGGATACCGAGCAGGATCAGCGTGCGGGAGAGGTTTGTGTGTGCGAGGCCGTTCGCGGATCGCGCGGCCCGCACGTCAGGGGCGGTGACTGTCATGCTGTCGACGGGCCTCCAGGTTCGCGGCGGGGCAGCGAGAAGCCGTGGTCGTGGCCTCCCGCATCGAGGCTATTGCGGTGATGCTGCGGTGTGGGGACAGGTCGTGTTTCGTTCCGGACAGCACGTCTTGCGTGCGCCCAGGGGGCGCGGTCGTCCCGGTTACAGCCGCCCGGACAGTTCCCCGGGCGTGCAGCCAACGGTCTTACGGAACGCTGTCACGAATGCGCTCGTCGTGCTGTAGCCGACCCTGCGGGCGACCGACTTCACGGTGAGCCCGTCGGAGAGCTGGCCGAGCGCGGCGCGCATCCGAACGAGCCTTCGCCACTGCGCGAAGCTCATGGCGACCTCGGCGCTGAAAGCTCTGGTGAGGGTGCGGGAGGTCATGTTCAGCATCGACGCCCATTGCTCGAGTGACCTGTCGTCGGCAGGATCGCTGAGGATCATCTCGACGAGTAGCGCAAGCCGCGGGTCCTCGGGGAGCGGGATGTCGAGTCTGACGCCGTCGGTGAGCTCGAGCATGTCGACGCACACCGCCTGAGCGCGGACACGCTGCTCAACCGACATGGTTGCGTGTTTGAGGTAGAGCAGGAGCTCGCGCGCTGCCGGTTGGAGGCGTACCGCGACGGGGCGTTCCCAGGACTTCTCCCAGAGACCTGGATCGAAGTATGTCGTGCGCACATCGGTGTCCTCCCGTGAGGAGCCTTCGTGCATCGTCCCGGCTGGGAGCCAGAGACCAACCCCCGGAGTGACGGTCCACTGCTTGCCGTCGGCGAACATCGTCACAACGCCGCGGTCCGTCCAGAGGAGTTCGTGCTCCGGGTGGCTGTGCGGGGTCCATGTCACGGCCTCGGCGGGGCGCAGCACACTTGTCGTGAGGAGGTACGGCGCGGCGACGAACCGCTCGCCGCCGTGTGCGTCGTCGGTGCGTCTTGCTTCGTGGGGGGAGTCGTCCAGGCCTATCGCCGGGGCCGTGGCCGGCCGAGTGTCAAGCAGCGTCATGTGTCCCTCGCGAATGCAATCTAGTTAGGTTTACCTTACATTAATCTGATGTATCGGTGCTACTCGTGAGATCCGTGCGTGACTTGACGCGAGGTGCTGCTCGTTGGCGACCCAGTGTCGGAGGCTGGCGGTAGTCTGGACGCGTGGCAACAGCAAAGATCTCCAAGGTTGAATGGACCGACGTGACTCCGGCACCAGTGGTGCTCGTAAGCGGCCCCGAGGAGTTCTTCGCCGACCGCGCTTCGCAGCGCATTCGCGAGATGCTCCGCGAGGCGAACGCTGAGCTCGAGGTGCACGACGTCGACGCCGCAAGCTATGGTGCTGGCGAGCTCTTCACGATCGCGAGCCCGTCGCTTTTCGCGGAGCCGCGACTCATTCGTGTGACAGGTGTTGAGAAGTGCTCCGACGCGTTCATCGAGGACGCGAAGCGGTACATCGCAGACCCGGCAGACGACACGACTCTTCTGCTGCGGCACACCACTGGCCAGCGCGGAAAAGCGCTGCTCGATGCAGTGCGTAAGACGCAGGGTGCGGTTGAGGTGCTGTGCCCCGAGTTGAAGAAAGACCAGGATCGCCTGGCGTTCGCTCAGGCCGAGTTTCGCAGGCTACAGGCCCGCGCGACGCCAGGGGCTGTTCGCATGCTCGCAGCCGCCTACTCGTCAGGCAGCGTCACCGAACTCGCGGGCGCCTGCGCGCAGCTCGTGTCTGACGTTGGGCGGGAGATCACCGAAGATCATGTGAACCGCGCGACAGAGGGACGCGTCGAGGCGAGTGGCTTTAAAGTCGCTGACGCCGCGGTTGCCGGGAAACGGGCAGACGCTCTGCTGCTGCTTCGCCAGGCGATGTTGGGTGGCACCTCTCCGATCCCGATCCTCGCCGTGATCAACATGAAGCTCCGCGGTATGGCGCGGGTGTTTGGCGCGCGCGGATCCTCGGGGCAGCTTGCCAAACAGTTCGGCATGGCGCCGTGGATGGTCGATCGTGCGTTGAAAGACATTCGGGGCTGGCGTGAGGAAGACCTTGCGCGCGCTATCGACCTCGCGGCTGAGACCGAATGGCAGTTGAAGGGCGGCAGCCGCGACCCCGAGTACGCGATTGAGCGGTTCGTGACGTTCGTGTCGCTCCGCGGTCGCGACTCGTAGGGGCCCAGCCCGGCCCGGCCCGGCCCGGCCCGGCCCGGCCCAGCCCGGCCCGGCCCAGCCCAGCCTTCTGCTGCCCGATGACCCGCACAGTATCCATGGGATCTGCAGAAGGTATCCCGATTCAGGCCCGAGTTCGCATTGATACTGTCGATCCCATTGCGAGCGTCGAGCACCACGGGGTAGCGACCAGTCCCGGGTGAAGTTGGCACAAAAAAGCTCGGGCCCCACCGAGGTGGAACCCGAGCTTCGAAGTCTCGGTGCTTAGATCTTTGCGACCTGAGCGGCAAGCTTCGACTTGCGGTTCGCGGCCTGATTCTTGTGAATCACGCCCTTCGATACTGCCTTGTCGAGCTTGCGGGTTGCGACCTTCAGCGACGACTCTGCTGCTGCCTTATCGCCTGCAACGACTGCCTCGCGGGTCTTGCGGATGAGGGTGCGGAGCTCGCTCTTGTACGCGCGGTTACGCTCGGTAGCCTTGGCGTTGGTCTTGATGCGCTTGATCTGCGACTTAATATTTGCCACGTTGGGTTGGTTCCTTCAGTAGAGGTCAATCGGGTTGATCCGCGCGGTGAGAGAGGGCACCTAACGGGGGTGTGGTGTGAGCCACACGCAAGCCAAGAACCTACTTTAGCAGATTCTGCGACTGAGAGCACGCGGGGAATGCCGTGTCGGGGCGGCGTGCGGGCAAGCGGGGGTGAGGCGATCTCGTCAGCGTCGAGTCAGCGCCGAGTCAGCGCTGCCGCGCCGGGGGTGCGGGCGCAGAGCCAGACGAGTGCGCCGGCGAGGGTGAGCGCCAAAAGCAGGCCAGCGATGTGCGCGAGCACGTAGGCCGCACCGTGGCTCGGCAGCAGGAACCCGTAGGGCACCCAGCCGTCCGTGACTCCGCGCACGAGGACGACGGCGAGCCAGATTACCGGATATGGGAAGATCACCCACAGCGACCGCCACGGAAGCCGGCGGCGATCCCCGACGAACAGCCAATCGAGGAGCACCACCGCCGGGGCGATGGCGTGCAGGATGAGCGACACCCACGGGGGAGCCGTACCGGTTCCTGGGATGAGCGTGTTGTAGATGACCCCGACGACGAGCATGTACGCGACGGCGGCCCCGCGGAGCAGGTGAAGCGTCGGCGGGAGGACTGCGCCACGCCTGCCGAGGGCGCCAGTGACGATGAAGGTGAGCCCGGTGATGAGGTTCGTGAGGTTCGTGAAGTAGCCGAAGAAGTTAAACGGGTTCGGCCCGTCTGACGGGACCCCGAGCACGTAGGTGTAGCCGAGCACGGCGAGCAGGACGGCGCCGAACAGCAGCCGCGCCCAGGAAACGGCGGGCCGTGCCGCTCCGGCCCGTGTGACCGATGGCACTAGAGCCACCCCCTCTCGAACGCCAGCCGGGCGGCCGAGGTGCGATTCTCCGCGCCGACTTTGCCGATCGCCGAGGAGAGGAGGTTTCGCACGGTGCCAGCCGACAGGAAGATCTCGGCGGCGATCGCCGGGGCCGTGAGGCCCTCGCTGGCGCGCCGGAGCACCTGGCGCTCCCGCTCGGTGAGCGGGTTCGCGCCATCAAACAGCGACGCCTCGGCGAGTGCGGGGTCCACGACGCGGTGGCCGCGGTGGACACGACGGATGGCGTCGGCGAGCTCCTCGGGTGGCGCGTCCTTAACGACAAAGCCGCTGGCACCCGCCTCGAGCGCCGCGCGAAGATAACCCGGCCGCGCAAACGTCGTGACGATGAGCACGCGGGTCTTGGGGCTCGCAGCGCGCACGGCTGCCGTCGCCGCAATGCCGTCCATCCCCGGCATCTGGATGTCCATGAGGCACACGTCAGGCGCGAGCTCACCCGCGCGCGTGATGGCCGCAGCCCCGTCGGCTGCGTACCCAACGACTTCGAGATCGGGCTCGAGCCCGAGCAGGGCGCCAAGCGCGCCTCGTACGAGAGCCTGGTCGTCGGCGAGGAGTAGCCGAATCCGGCCCTCGCCGCCAGCGACAGTGTCGTGAGTGTCAGGGCCGCTCGCGTTCACCATGTCAGACTTACCTTCGTCCCTGTGCCTGGCGTGCCGACAATCTCCAGCTCGGCACCGGCAGCAGCGGCGCGCTCGCGCATTCCGCGGATGCCATTCCCGGCGCTGTGGCTGCCATGCGCGGTGCCAGTGTCGGGTGCCGCGGCTGCGCCGTACCCTCGACCGTTATCGAAAACGCTGATCGTGCCGGGGTTGAACGCGACAACCGCGTGGCTTGCATTCGCGTGCCTGAGGATGTTCGTTGTCGCCTCGCGCAGGATCCACGCGGCAGGAATCGCTTGCGCCGGGGAGAGCGAGCTGGCGCTCCCGCGCACGTCGAGCGTGATTCCCGCAGTCGCGAACGCGTCCGTTGTCGCAGTGAGCTGCTCCGCGAGCCCCTCCCGTCGAACTCCAGTGACAGTGCCGCGCACGCCCTCGATCGCCTCGGCGGCGAGCCTGACGATCTCGTCAAGCTCCGCGCGCGCGGCCGCCGGATCACGCTCCAGCAGCCGAGACGCGAGCTCTGCCTTCAGCTTCACGACGGTGAGTGAGTGGCCGAGGAGGTCGTGGACGTCCCGTGCGACGGCCTCGCGCCCCTCGCTCGTCGCAAGCTCGACCCGGAGCGCATCGGCAGCGCTCGAGCGCGCGATCAACCACGAATTGATCGTGTTGACAGCTGCGATCATCATGGTGATCCAGAGCAGCGGCCACGGCTCGTTGGCCCCTCGAGTCTGCGCTGTGGCGACCTCGAAGACGATGAGCGCGGGCCCTGCCGTGTTTGCTATCCAGTGAGCTTTCGCGGTCAGCAGGTACGACGCGTACGACATGAGAAACGGCGTGAAGCTCGTGACTGCCCAGCCGATCGAGGGTATTGTGAGCGCCGCGCTGCCGATCGCGGCTGCGTAGAGCCAGAGCGTCACGGGGCGTTCTCGCCCGTGCGGGGAACGAAGTCCGACGATGAAGCCAGTGAGGTACGAGGCCGCAAAGGTGAACGTGCTCAACCAGCCGAGCACCAGTGCCCACGTCGGTGCGGCCGACTGTACGAGAGCGGTGATCGGGAAGTAGAGGAAGACGAGCCAGATTGCGCCCATGAGCCACCCGTAGCGGGCCCAGGCGTTTGACGTGTCTGTCTGACTCCGTGTGCGCATCGCCTGCAAGCCTAGCGCCGGCGCCGAGACCGAAGCACCCCATAGCGTACGAGGGCGGCGAAGAGTAGCGTCCAGGCCGCGACGTTTGCCAGCACGATCCAGATCGAGTCGGTCCCGCCTGAGATGAGTGCGCCTTCGGTGATCGGCCAGCGCACGAGGGCGGCATAGCCGTACATCGGAGTGAAATGGGCGACCGTCAGCATCGCGCCCGAGAGCGGCATGAACACGTTGCCGACAAATCCGAACAGCGTGATCGCGATTGATGCGAGCGACGCCGCGGTGTCGGAGTTAAACGCGAGGCCCGTGCCAAGCCCGAACAAGCCAAAGATGAGCCCGCCCACAAGGATAATCGCGGCGACGAGCGGCCACGCTAGGGGTGAGTCCGCGCGTGCCCCGGTGAGCGCTCCGACAAGGAACACCCCGGCCACTGAGACCGCGGAGAACGCCAGTGCGACTGCGAGCTTCACCGCCGCATACCCGGGGATCGAGAGCGGCGTGAGCGCGATCTGACGGCCCCAACCCTGCCCGACTTCCGAGGCGGCGAGTGAGCACAGCGAGGTCATCGCTGTCGCCGCGCCGAACGCGGCCATCGAGGCCATCACGTAGAAGGCGACGTTGCCGTTGCCAGCGCTTGCGGTCGCGTACTCTGCGGCAGCGCCGAACAACAGGTACATGGCGATCGGCATCCCGAGTGTGAAGACGAGCGTGTACGGGTTGCGAAACTGGCGCATGACCTCGACGCGGAAAAACGTGGTGGTAAAGAGCATGGGATTAGTCCTCCGTGAGCGCGGTAAACGCGGTTTCGAGCGTTGGGGCTGCGATCTCGAGATCGCTCGCGCCAGCGGCGAGGAGCTGGGCGGCGACCGCGTCGGAGTTCGCGGCGCGGATCGTGACGCGGCCGTCGTTCACGGTGACATCCGAGACTGAGTCGTCGCTGCGCAGTTCGGCGAGCAGCGCGTCTGCGCCCGCCGGCAGCGTCGCCATGAGCGTGCGGCCGCCGAGTGAGGCGCGCAGCGTTGCGGTGCCACCATCGGCGACGATGCGCCCGTGATTCATGACGACAGTGCGCCCGGCAAAATGCTCGGCTTCCTCGAGGTAGTGGGTTGCGAACACGATCGTGCGCCCGGCACCCGCGTCTGCGCGCATCGCATCCCAGAACCTGCGGCGGGCGGTCACGTCCATGCCCGCGGTCGGCTCGTCAAGAATCAGCACATCAGGATCGGGGAGCAACGCGAGGGCGAATTTGACCCGCTGCTGCTCACCACCCGAGCACTTGCTCACCCTGCGCCCCGCGAGTGGCGTCAGGTCGGCGCGCTCGAGCGCCTCGGTGACGCGACTGCCGGCGCCGTGAAAGCTTGCGATCACTTCGACGGTCTCACGGACAGTGAGGTCCGCGAGCAGACCACCTGTTTGGAGGACCGCCGACAGTGTGCCACGTGCGACCGCTGACCGGGGGGACTCACCGAGCACGCGCACCGAACCACTGTCGGGATCGCTGAGCCCGAGCACCATGTCGACGAGCGTCGTCTTTCCGGCGCCGTTCGGACCGAGCAGCGCGACGACCTCCCCGCGTTCGATCCTGAGGTCGACGCCGTTGACTGCACGGACGAGCTTGTCTCCTGCCCCGAAGCGACGCTCGATGGCGACGAGTTCGAGCGCGGGCGACTTCGTCGATAGCGCGGGCAGCAGCGGGGCCTGGCCGGGGGAGTGTTCCTGTCTCATGCCCCCAGTGTTTCGCGGAGACACCGGCCGCAGCGAGAGGCCACTGTCACGAAAAGCTCGTGACAGGTGTCACGCGTGTCTTTGCCGCGTAACGGTAGGCGACGGCTATGCGCGGGGACGGATGTTCGCGATCCGAGCCGCTCGACGGTCTTTCGGCGCGTCGCTGTCGAGCGTGAACGTTGTTTCAGCGAGGCTTGGCCACCGGGCAGGCCAGAGGCCGACCTCTCTCGAATCGTTTGGCTGCCACTCTGCGTGGGCCTCTTCATGTTCGATCGTGAGCTGGGCGAGCATGCCCGACTCGATATAGAGACGGAGCACACGCGTCTTGCCTGTGGCGGGGTCAGCGAAAGACGCCGACACGGGGAATCGTTGAACGTGCGGCACTGCGCGGGGCTTGGACTCTGCCTCTGCGACGTCGATCGAGATGACGTCGTAGGAGCCTGAAACCCCCTCCCAGAGCTGTTCGCGTGCTGAGTCGAGCTGCGCGAGCAGCGCCCCGGCGCTGGGCTCGGCACTGTAATCAAGCATTCCCGCTATGACTGCCCGTGCGCCGTCGGGGAGCTCGGCGAATTCGGGGTGGCCGCCGGCGCCCACGTCGAGGCCAGATAGGCCGCGCGGGTGGAGACCGCGTGTGATCCTGCTCGCCCGGATAACCCCGGGCAGTTGTGCTGCGAGCGATATTGCGACCCCCGAGACCGCGAGAACGAGGCGTGGGCGCGAGACGCCCCGTCGCACGAGCGCTCGCTGGACGCGCGCGTCGAACGCTTCCCCGACCTCAGAGAGACCGAGCACGGCGCCACCTGCTGCGACAGCGGCGGCGGAACGGGAGGTTGCGCTTGTGCCTGGCGGAACATCGGTCGCGATGTCGGCAGCGGTCAGCCCGGCGATGCCGAGCCGGTAAGCGGCACGCTTACCCTTCGTAAGCTTTGCCGGGTCGATAAGGGTCGCCGCGCCGAGCGCGATTGCGAGCAAGGCGGCCCGCTCGGGGCGTCCTGGCGCGAGAACGCGTCGGAAGAACTGTGAAGCAGACACGCTGTCATCCTACGGGGCATGGCTTGGAGAGCTCTGCCCGCAAAGAAGACCCGCGGTGAGCTGGTGCTGAGAGCGGCTGGTGCGTGAGATAATGGCTGGCAATGTCTCCACGCAGTCTGAAACCACCGGTGCCGGCGTCGACCGACCCCACGATGATCCGTAACTTCTGCATCATCGCGCACATCGACCACGGCAAGTCGACGCTTGCCGACCGCATGCTCCAGGTCACCGGTACGGTGGCCGATCGCGACATGCGCGCCCAGTACCTCGACAATATGGATATCGAGCGAGAGCGCGGAATCACCATCAAGTCGCAGGCAGTGCGTATGCACTGGCAGTCGGAAGGTGGTGAGTATGCCCTCAACATGATCGACACTCCGGGTCACGTCGACTTCTCGTATGAGGTCTCTCGTTCGCTTGCTGCCTGCGAAGGCGCGATCTTGCTCGTTGACGCCGCGCAGGGAATTGAGGCTCAGACTCTCGCGAACCTATACCTCGCGATGGAGAACGACCTCGAGATCATTCCCGTGTTGAACAAGATTGATCTACCCGCGGCCGACCCTGAGCGGGTCGCCCGCGAGATCACCGACCTCATCGGCGGCGATCCCGACGAGGTACTCAAGGTGTCCGGAAAGACTGGCGCTGGCGTCGAGGAGCTCCTTGACGTTGTCGTTGCGCGCATCCCAGCGCCGATCGGAGAGACCGATGCGCCGGCTCGGGCGATGATCTTCGACTCGGTCTATGACCCGTACCGGGGTGTTGTGACCTACGTTCGAATGGTCGATGGCAAGCTCACGCCCCGTGAAAAGGTCCAGATGATGTCGACCGGCGCCGAGTACGAGGCGCTCGAGATCGGCGTTTCCTCGCCGGGCCCGACTCCCACCAAGGGGCTCGCCGTCGGCGAAGTCGGCTACCTCATCACCGGCGTGAAGGACGTGCGCCAGTCGAAGGTTGGCGACACCGTCACGAGCAAGCTCAAGGGCGCCACAGAGGCGCTGCCAGGATACACGGACCCGAAGCCGATGGTCTTCTCAGGCCTGTATCCGCTCGACGGCTCCGATTACCCCGTGCTCCGCGAGGCGCTCGACAAGCTCAAACTCTCAGACGCGGCACTCCAGTACGAGCCGGAAACCTCGGTTGCACTCGGCTTCGGCTTCCGCTGCGGCTTCCTCGGACTGCTCCACCTCGAGATCATCACCGAGCGGCTGCGCCGCGAGTTCGATCTCGATCTCATTACGACGGCTCCGAGCGTGATCTACGAGGTCACGAAGGAGGACGGTACTGAGGTCACCGTGACGAACCCGTCCGAGTACCCCGACGGCAAGATCGCGAGCGTTCGCGAGCCCATGGTGCGCGCGGCAGTGCTTGCGCCGAAGGACTACGTTGGCGCGATCATGGAGCTCTGCCAGTCGCGGCGCGGGAGCCTGCTTGGCATGGAGTACCTTGGTGAGCGCGTCGAGCTCCGCTACAACATCCCGATGGGTGAGATCGTCTTTGACTTCTTTGACCACCTGAAGAGTCGCACCCAGGGGTACGCGAGCCTCGACTACGAGCCGAGTGGCGAGCAAGAGGCGGACCTCGTGAAGGTCGACATCCTGCTGCAGGGCGAGGCTGTCGACGCATTCTCCGCGATCGTTCATCGCGACAACGCGTACTCCTACGGCACGATGATGACCGAGCGCCTGCGCAAACTCATCCCGCGTCAGCAGTTCGAAGTGCCCATCCAGGCTGCCATTGGCGCCCGTGTGATCGCCCGCGAGAACATTCGCGCGATCCGCAAGGACGTCCTCGCGAAGTGTTACGGCGGCGACATCAGTCGTAAGCGCAAGCTGCTCGAGAAGCAGAAAGAGGGCAAGAAGCGGATGAAGATGGTCGGTCGCGTCGAGGTGCCACAGGAGGCATTCATCGCCGCGCTCTCTGGCGACGTCGAGGGTAAGGAATCGTCGAAGAAGTGACAGGTCCACGCAGGTCTAGTTATACGAGCATGCCAGTTGCGTATGCGGCGATCGGGGCGTCTGGCGCACCTGATCTCATGCGGTTCCCGCCGGCTGGCAGCACCCCATACGAGGAGGCGTTGCAGCTCGGGAGCGGCCAAGAGCGTTTCCTCGCTGCAGCGAATCAGCTCATGACCTGGGGCGCGCACCGCGCCGCTGGCCTCACTGTCAGCGACATCGTGCTCGGCGAGCAGGCCGACTACGTTGGCGTGCAGTTTGACGATGGTGGAACGCCTGAACTTGGCGAGGAGCCCGAGGAGCTCTTCAGCCCTGAAGGTGAAGCCTACGTGCTGCCAGGTACCACCGCGACGCTCACCTCCGACGCCGCAAAAAAGCCGCGACCAATCCTCGTGATTTCGACTGTTGACGAGCCCCAGCGGCTCGGATTCGCCTGGGGCGACCGCGAGACTGTCTCAGGTTTCGGCGAGCAGTTGCTGACTGTCGAGCAGCGAGCTGACGGCACCGTCTGGGCAGTGGCTCGGGGCTTCACTTTCCTGACGAGCTCGGGGCTCATGGCAGGGATCAAGCAGCGCGGCGAACTGCGTGACGTGATCGAGCTTGCGCAGGCGCTCGTTGGGGCTCTTGCTCCTGGCGCCGCTATTCGCGGCGGAGTCGCTTCGACGGGCAACGGAGGAAGCGTACCCGCGGACGCGTCGAGCGATCCCGACGCCGACGCCGGTGCCAGTGCGGATGCCAGTGCCGATGGCGATGCGAGTGTCGACGCCGGAACGAGCACTGGGGCCGGGACTGACAGTGTGGAGACTGACGGCGACACCTCGCGGGACGACTGATAATGCCGAGTGTGCTCCCCGAAGGCGATCCGGCTCCGGCCGACGGGGCACTCCCGGCGAGCGTGCTCGCGGGCGCGCCCGATCGCGCGTTTGGCGTCTACGTCCACGTGCCATACTGCAGGGTGCGCTGCGGCTACTGCGACTTCAACACCTACACTGCGAGTGAGCTTGGCGGTGGCGCGAGTCAGGCCGGATACGCTGCTGAAGCTGCGACGGAGCTGAGCTTTGGCGCCAAGGTGATGCGCGCGGCCGGGCTCCCCGATCGCGAGGTATCGACTGTCTTTTTCGGGGGAGGCACCCCGACGCTTTTGCCTGCGTCTGATTTGGCAATGGTGCTCGGTCGCATCCGAGACGAGTGGGGGATTGCCCCAGACGCTGAGGTGACAACGGAGGCGAACCCTGATTCGGTCGACGCTCAGTACCTCGACACACTCGCCGAGGCCGGGTTCACCCGGGTGAGCTTCGGGATGCAGTCGGCGATGCCCCATGTGCTTCGCACGCTCGATCGGACGCACAGCCCCGAGCGGGTCCCTGTTGTCGTTGACGCCGCGCGCGCAGCCGGCCTGCAGGTGAGCCTTGATCTCATTTACGGCACGCCTGGCGAGTCGCTCGCCGACTGGGAGCGTTCGCTTGATGCCGCGCTCGCGAACGAACCTGACCACCTCTCGGCGTACGCGCTGATCGTTGAGGCGGGTACGAAGCTTGCAGGGCAGATCCGGCGCGGCGAAGTCGCGGCTCCAGACGACGATCTGCACGCCGAGATGTACGAGCTCCTTGACTCCAAGCTCTCGGGAGCGGGCTATGACTGGTACGAGATCAGCAATTGGTCGCGTTCTCGCGAGACGCGGTCGCGACACAACCTGTCATATTGGACCGGCGAAGACTGGTGGGGCGCGGGCCCCGGCGCTCACAGCCACATTGGGGGCCTGCGATGGTGGAACGTGAAGCATCCGCGGGCCTACGCCGAACGGATGGGGCAGGGCCTGTCTCCGGCTCACGCCCGTGAGCTCCTGACTGACGAAGCACGCTATAGCGAGCGCGTATTGCTCGAGACCCGCATCGCTGACGGCTTCGCGATCGACGCTCTCAGCGAACAGGGTCGGGCCGCCGTGCCCGCCCTGATCGCGGATGGCCTCGTGGATGGCCGCGCGGCGCTTGGGGTCGGCGGGACCGAGCGCAGGATCGTGCCGACGCTCCGCGGCCGGCTGCTGGCTGACACAGTCGTCGGACACCTCCTGCGGTAGTAGACTGGCACTCAGGTTGTTCGAGTGCCAGAAAGGCGGTGCGTGATGGTTCCAGAGCGCAGTCTCGCCGTGCTGCACGCCATCGTGAGTGACTACGTCGCGCTCAACGAGCCCGTCGGCTCGAAATCGATCGTGGAGCGCCATTCGTTTGGCGTATCTGCCGCGACGATTCGCAACGACATGGCGCTGCTTGAAGACGACGAGCTTATCGCTCAGACCCACACGTCTTCGGGGCGGGTGCCAACCGACAAGGGCTACCGCCTGTACGTCGACACACTCGCGAAGCTCCGGCCAATGACAGCCGCGCAGCGTTCGGCGATCGAGCGGTTTCTTGGCGAGTCGAGTGATCTTGACGACGTCATGGCGCGCACGGTGCGCCTACTGTCGCAGCTCACGAATCAGGTTGCGGTCGTGCAGTATCCGTCGCTGCGCACAGTCGCCGTCAGACACATTGACCTTGTCGCTCTCGGCGAGAATCGAGTGCTCTGCGTGCTCATCCTCGGAAACGGAGTCGTCGAGCAGCAGACGGCCATGCTTCCAGCGGAGCGTGCGAACGAACCGTGGCTCACAGCCGTTCGCGAGCGTATCGCAGCGAACATCGTTGGCCAGGACATCGACGCAGCAGATCGCGCTGTGGCCGAGCTTGCCGCGACGGTGCACACGTTGGTTGGTCCTGCCGACGCACCACTCGCCGAGCTTGTGCTTGGGGCGGTTTCGCAGCAGCTGCAAGCAAACCGCAGCGACAGGATCGCCGTGGCGGGCGCAGCAAACCTGACAAGGCCGGGAGAGTTTGCCGGGGCGCTGCCGACGGTGCTCGAAGCAATTGAGGAGCAGGTGACGTTGCTTCGGTTGTTCGGCGAACTTGTGCAGGACGAGCGCGATATCGCCGCTTCGATCGGGCGCGAGAATGAGGCGTATGGGCTCTCCGATGCGTCGATCATCGCGACAAACTATGAACAACTAGGCGCGTCCAGACTCGGCGTGCTCGGTCCGCTTCGCATGGACTACGCCGGGAATATCCAGGCGGTCCGTGCCGTTGCCAGATACCTCAACAAGCTGTTGAGCGAAGACCGCTGAGGGCTTCGGGTCTTGCGCGTGCGCGCTAGCCGGTCCCAGCACCATTACCCAATCCACGACACCTAGGAGTACAACAGTGGCGGATCACTACGAGACGCTCGGCGTTTCTCGCGAAGCGAGCCTCGAAGAGATCAAGAAGGCGTATCGCAAGCTGGCTCGCCAGCTGCACCCCGATGTGAACCCGAGCGACGAGGCCGCCGAGCAGTTCAAGAGCGTCACGCACGCCTATGACGTGCTGAGCGATCCCGAGCAGCGCCAGCGCTATGACATGGGTGGTCAGCAAGGTGGAGCCGGCGGGTTCGGCGACATCTTCGAGACCTTCTTCGGTGGCGGTTTTGGTGGCGGCTCTCGCGGGCCCCGTGCCCGCGAGGAGCGGGGCGAGGATGCGCTGATTCGCGTCGACGTGAAGCTCTCAGAGGTGATCTTCGGCGTGCAGCGTGACATCACGGTGAACACGGCCGTGCTCTGCAATACGTGCGGTGGCAACGGCTGCCAGCCTGGCACGCACCCGGTAACGTGTGACGTCTGCCGTGGGCAGGGTCAGGTGCAGCGCGAGGTACGGTCGCTGTTTGGCAACGTTGTGACGATGCATCCCTGCGGGAGCTGCCAGGGGTATGGCACGATCATCGAGAACCCGTGTGTTGAGTGTGCAGGAAAGGGCAGGTTGCGCGAGCGTCGCTCGATGCAGGTCGACATTCCCTCGGGCATCGACACGGGCACGCGCATGCAGATGCGTGGTGGCGGCGAGGTCGGGCCGTTTGGCGGGCCGAACGGGGACCTGTTCATCGAGTTCCGCGTCGAACACGACGACGTCTTCAGCCGCGACGGCAACGATCTGTTGAGCACGATGCAGGTCTCGATGACTGATGCGATCCTCGGCACCGAGGTTGAGGTCGATTCACTTGACGGGAGCGTGAAGGTCGAGATTCCGGCTGGCACCCAGTCGGGCGATCTCCTGTCAGTTCGCGGCCGCGGCATCCAGGGACTGCGCTCGACGTCTCGCGGCGATCTGAAGATCGCGATGCAGGTCGCCACACCGACGAAGCTCTCGCACAAAGAGAAGTCGCTCGTTGAACAGCTCGCGAAGCTCCGCAAGGAAGAACCACCGCACTTCGGGGAGTTCAAGCAGAGCTTCTTTGGCAAGCTGCGCGACCGATTCTTCGGATAGCCGTGGCGAATCTCTACTTTGACGAGTCTCTCGTCGCGACCGCGCCGGGGCGTCAGCTCACGATCTCGGGAGACGAGGGCCGCCACGCCGTTCGGGTGAGCCGGCTGCGCGTTGGCGAACACACGATTGTCGGCAACGGCTCTGGCCTCAGAGCGTTCGGCACCGTTGAGGAGCTGGGCCGCGATAGCTTTACTCTGACGGTCGAGCGCATCGAGGTGACGCCTGCACCGACCCGTCGGATTGTGCTCGTCCAGGCGCTCGCAAAGGGAGACCGTGATGAACGCGCCGTCGAACAGGCGACCGAGTTCGGTGTCGACGCGATCCTGCCGTGGCAGGCGGAGCGCTCGATATCGCGCTGGAGCGGTGACAAAGCAGAGAAGGGCGTCGCGAAGTGGTCGCGCATCGCACGAGAGGCGTCGAAGCAGTCGATGCGCGCCTGGATCCCGGAGGTGCTCTCGCCTGTGACGACGGCCGAGCTCGCCGGCGTTAACGGTGCCCTTCTCGCGCTCCACCCACGTGGCGAGGATCGGTTGAGCGCATGGAGGCCAGCTGGCGACCACGACGTGTACCTTGTGGTCGGCCCTGAGGGCGGACTGAGTGACGCAGAGCTTGAGGCGCTCACCGCGCCGGGCCCAGGAGAGCGGCGGATTGTGCTGCTCGGCGACGACGTTCTCCGAACTTCGTCGGCCGGCCCCGCAGCTATCGCCGTGCTCAACGCGTCGCTAGGACGCTGGTGAGTGCCAGTTCTCTCGCCGCAGCGACCGCCAGCGAGCTGCAAAGTGCTGCTCACACCCACTCCCTCCCGCTGATCCGCACGGCGAAGGTAGACTGAGTGCATGGCTGAAGAGACCGTATTTGGCAAAATCATTTCGGGAGAGATTCCGGCGACGCTGCTCGCTGAGACCGATCGCGTCATCGCGTTCCCCGATATCAACCCGCAGGCGCCGGTGCACATCCTTGTCATCCCGAAGACGACCGAGTACCGAGATGTGACAGAGCTCGCCGCAGGCGATCCAGAGCTCCTCGCCGAGATCGTCGCCGTCGCAAAGAAGCTCGCCGACGAACACGCAAACGGCGAGTACCGCTTGATCTTCAACAACGGCGCGAGCGCAGGGCAGACTGTGTTCCACGTGCACGCGCACATCATCGCGAACCTTGAGGAGCGATCCCTCCTTGGGTTCTGAACCGAACGCGCCGCGAGCCGAGCGCGACATGACGGGGAACGACGCCGAGGCCGACGCGCCTGGCGAGCGGCGGACGGAACCGCAGCTTGAGCGCACCGTGACACTCACAGGTGTCGAACTCGCGTCATTCCTCGGCCACCGAGACCAACTCCTTGCCGACCTCGAATCGCAGCACCCAAACGTGCAGTTCAACGCACGCAACGACGTGCTGTCAATCCGCGGCGAGACGAGCGCCGTCCGAGCTGCGGAGCAGCTCGTGCGCGAGATTCTCGAACTTGCGCGCCGAAGCGGTACTGTGTCGCGCACCGACGTGCGCGCGATCGCAAAAATGGTGCGCGACGGAGACGGACCGCGCGCCGCGATCACCCTGAGCGAGCCGATCCTGACCGTGCGCGGTAACTCGGTTCGTCCGCAGACGCAGGGGCAGCGCGAATACGTGAACGCGATCGACGCGAACACAATTGTGTTCGGGCTCGGCCCAGCGGGCACAGGCAAGACGTATCTGGCGATGGCGAAGGCTGTACAGGCGCTGCAGCGGCGCGAGGTCTCGAAGATTGTGCTCACTCGGCCAGCCGTTGAGGCTGGCGAGCGCCTCGGGTACCTTCCTGGGAGCCTTGAGGACAAGATCGACCCGTACCTGCGGCCGTTGTTTGACGCGGTCGGCTCGATGATGGATCAGGATCTCGTACCGAAGCTACTCGCGAACGGCACAATCGAGGTCGCGCCACTCGCATACATGCGCGGTCGCACGCTCAATGAGGCGTTCGTTGTGCTCGACGAGGCGCAGAACACGACGCCGGAACAGATGAAGATGTTTCTGACCCGGCTCGGCTACGGCTCGAAGATTGTCGTCACAGGGGATATGACGCAGGTCGACCTGCCGATCAAGCAGAGCGGGTTGCGCGTCGTGACTCGCATCTTGCGCGGCGTCGAAGATATTCATTTCGCCGAACTCACCGCGGACGACATAGTTCGACACAGCCTCGTCGGCAGGATCGTCGACGCGTATGCCTCGTACGATGAGCGCCAAACGGGCGGGCCGGGGAAGTTGGGCTCGCGCTCGAACGGCAACTCGAGCACTGGCCACGAGAGCACTGGCCACGAGAGCACTGGCGAAGCCGCCCCTGACACGGACACCACAGACATTACAGAAGGGAAGCGCGACCGATGAGCGTCGAGATCAACAATGAATCAGGGGTCGCCGTCGGCGAAGACCGGCTGCAGCGGCTCGTGAGCTTTGTGCTCGAATCGATGTACGTGCACCCCGATACCGAGCTCAGCCTCATGTTCGTCGACGAGGCAGCGATCGAACAGCTGCACGTCCAGTGGATGGACGAGCCTGGACCGACAGACGTGCTCAGTTTCCCGATGGACGAGCTGCGCCCCGGGCGACCCGACGCACAGGCGCCCGCAGGTCTGCTCGGCGACATCGTTGTGTGCCCGCAGGTCGCCCTCGTGCAAGCCGAGAACGCCGGTCATTCACTCGAGCAGGAGCTCACCGTGCTCGTCACGCACGGCATGCTTCACCTGCTCGGCTTCGATCATGGCACCCCCGATGAGGAGGCCGAGATGTTCGGCCTGCAGCGCGATCTTGTTCTCGCGTTTAGCACTCGAGAACGGTGAGCTCGGTGAGCGACGACGACCTCCCGCCGCTGTTCGAGCGCGCGAGCACCGCTGTCCGGCGGATTGCTGAGCGCGTAGCTCTCGGTCGTGGCCGCGTGCGCGACGAGCAGCAGTTGTTGTCGATGGTTGACCAGGCGACCGAACTCGCCCTCCTCGAGGAAGGCGACAGGGACTACATCCACTCGATTGTGGAGTTCGGCGACACGCTCGTGCGAGAGGTCATGGTGCCCCGCACCGACATGGTCACGGTCGACTCTGAGGTGTCCATCCGAGACGGACTCGAGCTGCTGTTGAACTCGCGACACTCACGTGTTCCGGTCGTCGGTGATGATGTTGATGAGGTACTCGGGGTGATGTACCTACGGGATGCGAGCGGCTTCGTACTGCGGCGACCTGAAGAAGCAGAAGAGGTCCTCGTTACCCGAATCATGAAGCCCGCGATGTTTGTGCCCGAGGTGCAACGCGCCGATAAGCTGCTGCGTCGGATGCAGCAAGAGTCGAACCATCTCGCACTCGTCGTCGACGAGTACGGAGGCATTTCCGGGCTTGTCACCCTCGAGGACCTCATCGAGGAGGTGCTCGGCGACATTAGCGACGAGCACGACCGCGAAACCCCAGAGGTTGTCGAGGAGGCCCCTGGCCTGTTTCTTGTGAGCGCCATGTTGCCCATCGACGACCTTGGAGAGCTCTTCGAGATCGAGCTCGACGATGAGGAGGTCGATACGGTCGGCGGACTCTTCGCCAAGTGGCTTGGCAGGCTGCCGGAGGTTGGCGATCGCGTGAGGGGCGAGGGCATCGAGCTCGAGGCCATCGACACCGAGCGCCGACGCAAACGACTCATTACCGCGCGCGCCCGCGCGATTCACGAACCCGCGGAGCCCGCGGCACAGACCCCTGAGGACACCGCATGAACGTACCCGACACGAACAGTCCAGAGGCAGCAGACACTGCGAATGGTGGTGAGGTGCCCGCGAGCGAGAATTTCCGGGCAGGATTTGTCTCATTCGTCGGCCGTCCGAACGTCGGTAAGTCGACGCTGACGAACGCGCTCGTTGGTGAGAAGATCGCGATCACGAGCCCGAAACCGCAAACCACGCGCCGGGCGATCCGCGGCATCGCGCACAGGCCAGACGGCCAGCTCATCATCGTCGACACTCCCGGCATCCACCGTCCCCGTACGCTGCTGGGCGAGCGCCTGAATGCGCTCGTCGAGTCGATGCTCGGCGACGTCGACGTCATCGGGTTTTGCGTCCCAGCGA
The DNA here is from genome assembly GCF_024399335.1 of Leucobacter aridicollis. Lineage (NCBI taxonomy): Bacteria > Bacillati > Actinomycetota > Actinomycetes > Micrococcales > Microbacteriaceae > Leucobacter > Leucobacter aridicollis. The sequence continues at coordinate 1,914,889 of NZ_CP075339.1, read as the reverse complement.
ATGAGAAGCTCGGTCCTGGCGACAGGTTCATCAATGACAGGCTGAACGATTTTCCGCGGGCGAAGAAGGTTGCGATTCTCACGAAGGTTGACGAGGCATCAAAGTCGGAGATCTTTGACCAACTCCTGCGCCTGGGGGAGCTGCGCGAGTGGGACGCAGTGGTGCCGATTTCTGCTGTCACCAGAGAGCAGCTCGACATCTTGAGCGATGAGCTGCTGCAGCTGATGCCTGTGTCGCCGCCGCTCTACGACGATGAGTCGTCAACAGACGAGTCTGAAGACGACAGGATCGCCGAACTTATTCGCGAGGCAGCGCTCCGCGAAGCCCGTGAGGAGCTTCCACACTCACTCGCTGTGACCGTCGACGACCGCGAAGAGCGTGAGCCAGAGAGCGAGGGCGAACTTGGGCTGCTCGAGCTTTATGCATCGCTCTACGTCGAGCGCGACAGTCAGAAGGGCATCGTTATCGGCAAAGGTGGCTCTCGCCTGCGTCAGATTGGCGAAGACGCACGGCGCGAGATCGAGGCGTTGCTCGGACGCAGGGTCTATCTGTCGCTCCGCGTGAAGGTGATGAAGGAGTGGCAGCGCGACCCGAAGGCGCTCGGCAGGCTTGGGTTCTAGCGAGCCAGTGCGCACGCACGCGACGCTGTAGCCGGTGGGAGCCCCCAGAGCCCACCGGCTGCGCGCTGGTGGCTCCGGCGCTAACATCCAAGCGCTCGTCCCGTTGCCGCGTGTGGTAAGTGGAGCTGCCGGCATCACTGGCGACGTCGCGAACCCGTCGTTGCTCCTATTCAGCTAGCCTGCTGGGCGGCCGTAGCGTGTGGTTTCAGGCGCCGTTGATCCGTTCAGCTCGATGAACGTCGACGCGGGCCGCTCAGACTCATAGACTTGTCCGCATGCTCCCATCGAATACGCCAATGGACGAGGCAATTGCCGCGATCTTCTCAGGCACGACCTCTGTCATCGCCATCATCTTCTACGTGGTATTCGCGATTGCTGCGTGGAAGATGTTCTCGAAGGCCGGCTACCCCGGAATCCTCGCGTTCATTCCCATCGTGAACGTGATCCTCGTCGTGAAGATCGCGGGCTACTCGGCGTGGATGTCGCTGCTCTATCTGATTCCGATCGTCGGCTTTATCTTCGCGATTTTCGTCGCCCTGCGCCTCGGTGCCAACTTCGGGAAGGGTGGCGCATTCTCAGTCTTCCTGTTGTGGATGTTCCCCGTCATCGGATACTTCATCATCGGCTTGGGAGACGCACGGTACCAGCCGCGGGCCCACTAGCGGCCTCCGCTGAAACCGCCTCCGCCGCCTCCGCCAGCGAAGCCTCCGCCTGTCGAGCCGCCTGAACTCGACGAGGTGTAGCTCACCGAGCTTGACAGCGATTCGGTGTAGCTCGCGAGCGTGCTCTGGAAGCTGCCGAGACCGTGCACGGCGAGCGCCGGGTACCAGTAGGGCACGTAGTTCTGCTGCTGCTCGTAATGCACCTGCAGGGTCTTCGTCCACTCCTTCTCGAGATTGAAAAGCATCGCGTAGGGGAGCAGCCGCTCGTATAGGTGGATCACCGCCATGCCGTCGACCTCCCGGCGCTCGGCACCGCTCGCCGACTGCAGCGTAGTGATCCTGTCTTCCTCAGCGACCTTGATGAAGAGGCGAACTCCCTCAAGGTACTCCCGAGTTTCGGCCCCGAGGCGAGTGTGCACGGTGTGCTTGACGGCGGCGAACACGCCAACTCCGGCGAGGAGCAGGCCGCCGAAGAGGAAGAGTGCAGGCAGCGCGGAGCCGCGCGTTGCGAGCCCGACGATCCCCAGCGCCAACAGCACCGCTCCAATTGCGATCGTCGTGTACCCGAACGCCCGTCCGCCCGGCGCGTGGGCCTTCTCGAGGTAGCCTCGCGCAACGGCCGCAGCAGCGCCTGAGGCAGTCAGCTTCGTCATCTTCTCGGCGAACTTTGTGCTCTTCTGAGGAATTGCCTTCGCGGCGCCCGGCTCGGCCCCGGGCACGAGGGCAGCGAGCGTGCGCGCGTCGAGCTCGTCAACTGCCCGTTGTGGATCGAGCACCCGGACGATCTGGGCGCGCTTGCTCTTTCTCTTGCCGGCGCGCTCGTCCTCTTCAAGCCTAGTCGCCCCGAGCACCGCCAGGTGGATGATCTCCGCGGCCGCCGGCGCAGCGGCGCCTCCGCCAAAGACCGGAGCAGCGAGCAGCGGCGGGAGACTCGTGGGAACGTCGTACTGGGGCACGATGGTTCCCCGAGCAGTGCTGCGCTTGCCTCGGAAGCGCGCGACGCTGATCCCGCCCGCGACCGCTGTCGCCAGACCGGCCCCTCCGATAATGATCGGCATGCCGTCGAGCGCGAAGTTTGGCAGGCGCTGTGGCGGCTGCGCGACGGCGCCTGGTGTGAGTCCGATTGCGACGGTGACGCCTTCCCGCGGGCCGAGCGGGAGATCGGAAACGCGGATCGGATCCGCCTCGGTACCGGAGCCGGTCATGGCGCACTCGGCCGTGCTTTTGGGGGGCCCGAAGTAGCACCTGCCGTTGCCGTCGAGGCTCGGCGCTATGGCGTCGGAAAACGACACCTCGGCGCTGAAGTTGGCGACGGGCTGCACGTGTTCGAAGTCGAGGAGGTCCCAGTAGAACTCGTCCGCGGCGCCGTCATCGCGGGGGAGCACGACGTCGGAGAGCGTGTAGCTCAGTACGTACGTTTGGGGGCCGTGCACGTAATTGTCGTCGCCGACAAGTACGATGCGGAAGCCATCCTCATCGTCGACCTCGAACGGCACGGGCGTGCCCCCGGCGTCGGTGACCGTGAAATCGCGCGGATCCGTCGAGGCGCGTTCATAGTTGATCGGGATCCCGCGGACGATGCCCCGGTTCTGGTCGGTCTCGGGGAAGCGTGGACTGATGGTTTCGGTCACCGTTGCAACTGCGCGGCCCGCATCGTCCACTCCGACTTCGGCGTCGACGTGCCACGAGTCGTACGAGAAGTCGTCGACGTCCGCGAAGGCGGGGCTTGCCGCAAGCGTCGGAACGGCGAGTAGACCCGTGGCGGCGAGTACGAGCGAGCTTGTCCGCAGAAATTTTCGCATATCGTCGAGGTTACGCTAAACTGTTCCCATGCTGTTCGGCTCGCTTCTTCTTAGCTGCCGCGACGAGTCCTCGACTTCGAACTAATTCAGTCTCAGGCCTTCCTCGTCGCGGTGTTTGTGTTTGGCTGAGCGAACGAAACGAAGAAGGAAACGTCATGAAGAACATGCAGCAGCCCTCCGGTATGCCAATCCACCGCTACCGTCCGTACAGCGAGATCATTCCCGTTGAGCTGCCCGATCGCACCTGGCCGACGAAGCAGATCACTGAGGCGCCACGCTGGTGCGCCGTGGACCTCCGCGACGGCAACCAGGCGCTTATCGATCCCATGAGCCCCGAGCGCAAGCGGGTCATGTTCGACCTGCTCGTGCAGATGGGCTACAAGGAGATCGAGGTCGGGTTCCCATCGGCGAGCCAGACCGACTTTGACTTTGTTCGCCAGCTCATCGAAGAGAACGCGATCCCTGACGACGTTACGATTCAGGTGCTCACTCAGGCGCGCGAGCACCTCATCACCCGCACCTACGAGTCGCTTGTCGGCGCGAAGCAGGCGATCGTGCACCTGTACAACTCGACCTCCATCTTGCAGCGCGATGTGGTGTTCCGCTCAGACCGCGAGGGCATCAAGCAGATCGCCGTCGAGGGAGCCAAGCTCTGCCGTGCGGCTGAGCACATCTGCGAAGACACAGATATTTACTATGAGTACTCTCCTGAGTCGTACACGGGCACAGAGCTCGAATACGCTGCGGAGGTCTGCAACGCCGTGCTCGAGGTGTTTGAGCCGACCCCAGAGCGCAAGGTCATCATCAATCTGCCCTCGACAGTTGAGATGGCGACGCCGAACGTCTACGCCGACTCGATCGAGTGGATGGGGCGCAACCTGAACCACCGTGAGAACGTCATCCTGTCGCTGCATCCCCACAATGACAGGGGCACGGCGGTTGCCGCGGCAGAGCTCGGCTACATGGCTGGCGCCGATCGCATCGAGGGGTGCCTGTTTGGCAACGGTGAGCGAACCGGTAACGTCGACCTCGTCGCGCTCGGCATCAACATGTTCACCCAGGGTATCGACCCGCAGATCGACTTCTCCCGCCTTGACGAGGTTCGCCGCACTGCCGAGTACTGCAACCAGCTGCGCGTCCCCGAGCGGAGCCCGTGGGCGGGTGACCTCGTCTACACCGCGTTCTCCGGCTCACATCAGGACGCGATCAAAAAGGGCTTCGAGCGTATGCAGGCTGACGCCGACGCCGCAGGCGTCTCGATCGATGAGGTCGAGTGGGCAGTCCCGTACCTGCCAGTTGACCCGAAGGATCTCGGTCGCTCGTACGAAGCCGTCATTCGCGTGAACTCCCAGTCAGGCAAGGGAGGCGTTGCCTACCTGCTGAAGACGGACCACTCGCTCGACCTGCCGCGCAGGCTGCAGATTGAGTTCAGTGCCGTGGTGCAGGGTGTCACCGACTCCGAGGGTGGCGAGGTCTCAAGCGATGCCATCTGGACAATTTTCCAAGACGAGTATCTGCCCTCGACAGGGGTCGACGGCGTCGAGCGCTGGGGGCGTTACGAGCTGTTCCGCACGTCAAGCGTCAGCGCTGGCGACGGTGTCACGAACCTCACCGTCGAATACCGTGACGGTGACGAGCAGCGCGAAGAAACCTCCCAGGGCAACGGGCCCGTCGATGCGTTCATTAATTCCCTGAACGATTCTGGTCATGCCGTCACGCTGTTTGATTATGTCGAGCATGCGATGAGCGAGGGTGGTGACGCTGTCGCAGCCGCCTACGTTGATCTCGAGGTTGACGGCCAGCGCCTGTGGGGCGTCGGTATCGACCCTGACACGAGCCGTGCGACGTTGAAGGCAATCGTGTCTGCAGTGAACCGTTCGGTCCGCAACTCAGCTGCGCAGCGCGAAGCGGTTTCCGCTTAGCTCCCTCGGTGCAGAACCCCGCTGCCCCACCCTATTCGCACATATGTTCGAATTTGCGGTGTGGCGCAGCGGGGTTTGTGCGTCATCCCCATAGGCTTGGCGTGTGATTGCTTCGTTACGCGGTGAAGTGCTGGCCTCTGGTGCCGGCTGGGTAGTGCTTGGTGTTGGCGGTGTCGGCATGCGTGTTGAGGTGCCGAGCGGTCGCATGGCGCAGCGCACACCGGGGGAGCAACTCTTCTTGCACACCTCGCTTGTTGTGCGCGAGGATTCGCTCACGCTCTACGGCTTCGAGACCGAGGCGGAGCTCGCGACATTCGGGTTCTTGATCGGCGTCTCGGGAGTCGGGCCCCGATCCGGCCTCGGCGTGCTCTCTGAGCTGTCGCCGGGCGAGATTGTTCGCGCAGTCACCGCCGAAGACGATAAGCCGTTTCGCAAGGTGTCTGGGATCGGCCCGAAGACCGCAAAGCTCATCACTGTTTCGCTCGCTGGCAAGCTGAGCGCGCTCGCGTTCGAGGACGCCGGCGAGGAGGCGGTGGTTGCCGCCCCGGACGAAGCGCTGATCGAAGCCGTCACCGAGGGCCTGCAGGGACTCGGCTGGAGCGAGGGTGAGGCCCGTCAGGCGGTGAGTGATGCCCGTGACGCCGGCGCCGAGATGACGAACGCGCAACTGCTACGAGCTGCGCTCACTCTGCTGCAGCGGGGGCGCCGATGAGCGCGCCAATGTCCGGGGAGCTCTCACCCCAGGCGCTGCCAACCGAGGTGAGCTACGAGGGCGCGCTCCGGCCAGGATCGCTCGCCGAGTTTGTCGGACAAGAAAAGGTTCGTGAGCAGCTCGGCCTGCTCCTCGGGGCAGCCCAGATTGACGGCCGCACGCCCGACCATATTTTGCTTGCCGGGCCGCCGGGCCTTGGTAAGACAACTCTGTCGATGATCGTGGCGACCGAGCTCGGGGTGCCGCTCCAGCAGACGTCTGGCCCCGCGATCCAGCACGCAGGTGATCTCGCTGCGGTGCTATCGGCACTCACGCCCGGTGAGGTGTTGTTCATCGATGAGATTCACCGAATGGCACGCAGCGCCGAGGAGATGCTCTACCTTGCGATGGAAGACTTCAAAGTCGACATCATGGTTGGTAAGGGCGCAGGGGCAACGTCGGTTCCGCTCGAGCTTGCCCCCTTTACCCTTGTCGGTGCGACGACGCGAGCTGGCCTGCTGCCGAATCCGCTGCGCGACAGGTTCGGGTTTACCGCGCACCTCGAGTACTACGCCACCTCTGAGCTGGAGGGGGTACTGAGCCGCGCCGCGGGACTACTCGACTTTCCGCTCCACGATGCCGGAGTCGTCGAGATCGCCGGGCGCTCGCGCGGGACGCCGCGCATCGCGAACAGGCTTCTGCGTCGAGTGCGGGACTACACGCTGGTGCACGGCACCCAGCCCGACGAGCGTTCTGTTCGGGCCGCGCTCTCGCTGTATGACGTCGACGAGCACGGGCTCGACAGGCTCGACCGGGAGGTGCTGCGAATCATCGTCGAGCGCTTTGCTGGCGGACCGGTCGGGCTCTCGACTCTGGCGGCCTCGGTCGGGGAAGAGGCTGAGACGATCGAATCCGTTGTCGAGCCGTTCCTCATGCGGGCTGGCCTTATTGCAAGGTCCCCGCGTGGCCGTATCGCGACCTCGCTCGGGTGGGCGCATCTGGGGATCGCCCCACCATCCCCGTAGGGTGCTGGCGCTCGCAGGAAACCCCGCTAGACTTGTGCAGTCCGTGCGTGTTCAAGGGCGCGCTCACTAACTTTGGAAGGGTCTCCGCCTCATGGATCCGATGACACTCATCATGCTTGGCCTCGTCGCCGTGCTCATTTTCTTCATGTTCCGCAACAGCAAGAAGCGCCAGGCGCAGATGGCAGAGATGCAGAACAACATGCAGCCGGGTGCAGAGGTCATGCTTCAGTCAGGGATCTACGGCACCATCGTTTCTGTCGATGAGGAAGAGAACCGCGTCACCGTGCAGAGCGGCACGAGCACGCTCGTTGTCCACCGCAACGCTGTCGGCCAGATTGTGACCCCCGCAGATGCACCCGTTGAGGAGAACGAAGCAGCGACGCTCGCTCCCGACGACGACCCAGAGTTTGGCGAGCGCTTCGCTGCGGCTGATGACGCAGCGACTGAGGCAGAGTCGACAGTTGATTCGGCAACTGATTCGGCAGTCGATTCAACAATCGATGCAGCGACAGATCTCGGCGGTGCAACCACCGCTGAGAAGCGCGACGACAAGAACTCCGACAAGGAGTAAGGACCCTCCGGTGTGATGCTTCACACCGTTATCTGAAAGCGAGACAGCTGTCTTGGCGAAATCATCCGTCGCGCCCGCGGTGCGGAGCGCACGTCGCTCGCTCATTTTCCTGCTCGCCATCATTGTCGGACTCACTGGGCTCATCACGCTCGGTGTGTTCCGCAGTGATGCGACCTGGACTCCGAAGCTAGCGCTCGACCTGCAGGGCGGCACGCAGATTCTGCTTGCCGCAAACCAGAACGACGGCAAAGCCGTCACCGGAGAGCAGCTTGACCAGGCTGTGGAGATCCTCAGGCAGCGAGTGAACGCTTCTGGCGTTTCTGAGGCCGAGATCACCACGCAGGGAAACAACCATATCTCGGTTGCGATTCCCGGCAAGGTCGATGACGCAACGCTCCAGCGCATCCAGGCTTCGGCTGCGCTCGACTTCCGTGGGGTCTTCCTGGAAGCGGCCGCTGGTGCGGCGCAGCCCGAGGACACCGGCGAAAGCGTTGAGGGCGCGGATGGGGATGCCGCCGCTGGCGACAATGCCGCCGATGAGGCGGCTGCCGGTGACACTGCGGCAGATGCCGCCACTGGCGACTCGGCAGACGAGCCGGCAGCTGACGGCACTGCCTCGGACGCAGACACCGGCGACCTGTACCCGGATCCGCTCCCGTCGGATCCGGCGGATCAGGCCTGGCTTACTCCTGCGCTTCTCGAGGAGTTCGCGTCGTTCACTTGCACATCAGACAACGCGCTTGAGGTTGCGAACGCCGCTGACGACAAGCCGCTCATCACGTGCGATGAGACAGGCATGCTGAAGTACGTCCTCGGTCCTGTAGAGCTCTCGGGTGACGTCATCACTGATGCTGTCTCGCAGCAGCAGTCGATTCAGGGCGGCACCGGCACTACTGGCCGCTGGGAAGTCGCAATCACGATGAACAAGGAGGGCTCGCAGAAGTTCGGCAAGGTCTCGACCCGCCTCTACGGGAAGCAGCCCCCGCTCAACCAGTTCGCGTTCGTGCTTGACGGCAAGGTCATCTCGGCCCCGACGATGAACGCGCAGATTCTTGATGGTCGCCCGGCGATCTCGGGTAACTTCACCAAGGAAAGTGCCCAGGTGCTTGCCGATCAGCTGAAGTTCGGCGCCTTGCCCATGAGCTTCACCGTGCAGAGCCAGGAAGATATTTCTTCAACCCTTGGTGCAAACCAGCTGCTCGGCGGGCTCCTGGCGGGCCTGATCGGCCTCGGCCTCGTCGTCGTGTATTCGCTCTTCCAATACCGACTGCTCGGCACGCTCACTATCGCCTCGCTGGCGGTCGCAGCGATCCTGACGTACCTGCTGCTCACGTTCTTCTCGTGGCGCCAGGGCTACCGATTGTCGCTCGCCGGTGTCGCGGGCATCATCGTTGCCATCGGCTTCACGGCCGACTCATTTATCGTCTACTTCGAGCGCATCCGAGACCAGCTGCGCGACGGCTTCGGCATCAATGCCGCGGTCGAGGGTGGATGGAAGCGCGCGCTTCGTACAATCCTCGCCTCCGATGGCGTGAACTTGCTCGCTGCAGTCGTGCTGTTCGTCCTCGCCGTCGGCAATGTGAAGGGCTTCGCGTTCACCCTGGGCCTGACAACGATCGTTGACGTGCTCGTTGTCGCACTCTTCACCCACCCGATGATGACGTTGCTCGCCCGGACCCGTGTCTACAGTGGCGGCTACAAGTTCTCGGGGCTCGATCCCCGCCAGCTTGGCGCCGTCTACCAGGGCCGCGCGAAGTTCCGAGAGCCCGTCGTGGCTTCGAAGGGCAGCGGCAAGAAGGTCGCAAAGAGCCGTGGTGAGGCCGAGCGTCGCCAGACGATCGCCGAGCGCAAGGCAGCCGAGTCTGCCGGCGCAGGAAAGGAGAGCTGAAATGGCTCGCTCATTCGCTGAATTTGGCAATGCCCTCTACACCGGCGAGAAGTCGATCGACTTCGTTGGCAGGCGCAAGCTGTGGTACACGATCTCGGCAGTCCTGTTGATCATCGCCGTCGTTGGTCCCTTCCTGCGCGGCGGGTTCCAGCTGGGAATCGAGTTCACTGGTGGAAGCCAGTTCCAGGTGCACGTGGCGAACAGTCAGGATCGCGATCCTGACGTGGCCGCCAAGGCTGTCGCCGAGACGCTGCCGGGCTCTGCGCCTCGTATCTCGGTGCTCGGCCAGAATGAGGTCCGCGTGCAGACCGAAGCGCTCGATGATGCCCAGAACAAGGCAGTCACCGAAGCGCTCGCCAAGGGCTACGGAGTCGACGCTGATGAGGTCACGTACTCGTTCATCGGCCCCGTCTGGGGGCAAGACATCACGAAGCAGGCGATTATCGCCCTCGTCGTGTTCATCCTGCTTGCTGCTCTTGTCATGGCGATCTACTTCCGCACCTGGAAGATGTCGCTTGCAGCGATGCTTGCGCTGTTCCATGACCTCATCATTACAGCGGGCGTCTACGGTCTCGCCGGGTTTGAGGTCACCCCAGCGGCGATGATTGGCTTCCTGACGATCCTTGGCTACTCCCTGTACGACACCGTCGTGGTGTTCGACAAGATCCGCGAGAACACGAGCCCTGGTGAGCTGAGCGACTCCCGCACATATAGCGAGGCAGTGAACCTCGCAGTGAACCAGACCCTTGTTCGGTCGATCAACACCTCAGTCGTCGCGCTGCTGCCGGTCGCCTCGATCCTGTTCGTTGGCGCTGGCCTACTCGGGGCGGGTACGCTGCGTGACATCTCGCTCGCGCTCTTCATCGGCATCCTCGCAGGCGCGTACTCGACGATCTTCGTCGCATCGCCCGCCTACGCCCACCTTCGAGTAGGCGAGAGAGAGATCAAGGAGCGCGACGAGCGCATCCTGCGTCAGCGCGCGAAGCAGGTGGAGTCCGATCTCGTTGAGGCGGCGCCCGCAAGCTAGGTGCTGCTCGGAGCTTCGAGCACGATCCAGAAGAGGGGTCCTTCTTACCAGGGAGGGCCCCTTTCTGCGTAGAAACCACGGGGTGTCGCACACACGATTCAAGGAATGCGCACACCCTGGTGTAACGTTCAATCAGTTGAGGAGGCTGCGGTGGTGAGTTCAGACGCGACACAGGCGAATACGACTTCGCTGCGCCGGTTGGTGCCGCGAATTTTCTCACGCGGCGCCACCCACGGCGCGATCGAAGAGGTGATGCGCACCGTGCGTGCGAATTACCCGCGCGCAGACCTCTCAGTCATCTCACGCGCCTACGACGTCGCAGAGCGCGCTCACCGTGGTCAGAAGCGTAAGAGCGGTGAGCCATACATCACTCACCCGATCGCTGTCTCGAAGATCCTCGCTGATCTTGGCGTCGCGCCCGTCGCGATCGCTGCAGCGCTGCTGCACGACACGGTCGAGGACACCGAGTACTCGCTCGAAGAGTTGACGCGCGACTTCGGCGAAGAGATCGCAATGCTCGTTGACGGTGTCACGAAGCTCGACAAGGTGAAGTACGGAGACTCCGCGCAGGCGGAAACCGTGCGCAAGATGGTTGTTGCAATGTCGAAGGACATCCGCGTGCTTGTCATCAAGCTCGCCGACAGGCTCCACAACGCACGCACATGGGGTTTCGTCTCTGGCGATTCGGCGAAGCGGAAGGCGCAAGAGACCCTCGAGATTTACGCACCGCTCGCGCACAGGCTCGGCATCCAGTCAATGAAGACCGAGCTCGAAGACCTCTCGTTCGCCGTGCTGAAGCCCAAGCTTTACGCTGAGATCGACAATCTCGTGAAGCAGCGCAACCCGCAGCGCGACGAACTTGTTGGCAAGGTGATCGGTTCAATCGAGACTGACCTGCGCGAGGCGCGGATCAAGGGCGAGGTCACGGGGCGCCCGAAGGAGCTGTACTCGATCTATCAGAAGATGATCGTGCGCGGCCGTGACTTCGACGACATCTACGACCTTGTGGGCATTCGCGTGCTTGTGAACTCAATTCGCGACTGTTACGCAGTGCTCGGAGCGGTGCACGCTCGGTGGACGCCGATTCCGGGCAGGTTCAAGGACTACATCGCGACACCGAAGTTCAATCTGTACCAGTCGCTACACACCACAGTCATTGGCCCCGATGGTCGTGCGGTCGAGATTCAAATCCGCACCGTCGAGATGCATCAGCGTGCAGAGTACGGCGTCGCGGCTCACTGGAAGTACAAGCAGCGTCAGCCCGGGGCTGACAAGCAGACAGCCTCGAACGATATGGCCTGGCTCGCACACATCTCTGACTGGCAGGCCGAAACGGAGGATCCAAGCGAGTTCCTCGACGCCCTGCGTTTCGAGATTGGTGCGAAGGAAGTCTACGTCTTCACCCCGAAGGGGCGAGTCATCGGACTTCCGGCGGGCGGCACGACTGTCGACTTCGCCTACGCGGTGCACACCGAGGTTGGTCACCGCACGATGGGAGCTCGGGTGAACGGGCGGCTCGTGCCGCTCGAAACCGCCCTGCAAAACGGCGACGTGGTCGAGGTCTTCACGTCGAAGGACCCGAATGCGGGCCCGAACAAGTCGTGGCTTGGCTTCGTGAAGAGCAAGCGGGCACAGAACAAGATTCGGCAGTGGTTCACTAAGGAACGCCGTGAGGAAGCCGCAGAGACCGGCAAGCAGGAGCTGACGAAGGCGCTCCGTAGGCAGAGTCTTCCGCTGCATCAGGTGATGAACTCCGAGGCGCTCCAACAGGTTGCGCTGCAGCTCAACTACGCTGACGTGACAACTCTGTACGCTGCGATCGGTGAGGGCAACGTCTCGGCGCAGTCGGTCGTAGAGAAAGTCGCTGCTCTGCTGTTCGACGATCAAGCATCGACCGAGCCGGCCGCGCTGAGCGTCCCGCTCGTTGACACTCCGCGAGCGCAGCCGACCCGTGCCACGTCGAGCGGCGTTGTCGTCAAGGGTGCATCAGACGTGCTTGCGAAGCTCGCAAAGTGCTGCACGCCAGTGCCTGGCGATGAGATTCGCGGGTTCGTGACAAAGGGACAGGGCGTGTCAGTGCACCGCACTGACTGCCACAACTTTAAGAGCCTGCAGTCGCAGTCTGAACGCGTTGTCGACGTGGAGTGGGCGCCGACATCGAAGAGCGTGTTTCTGGTGCAGATTCAGGTTGAGGCCCTCGACCGCTCTGGCTTGCTCTCAGACGTGACACGGACGCTCTCTGAGCACCACGTGAACATCCTGTCAGCATCCGTGAACACGTCGAGCTCTCGCCTTGCGATCAGCAGGTTCCTCTTCGAGATGGCGAACGCAACCCACCTCGATCACGTGCTGAACGCTGTGCGGCGCATTGACGGCGTGTACGACGTCTATCGGCTGACGAACTGACGCACGCCTGTGTCGCGTGACCGCCATGGTGGCGACAACCCGACGCGCCGCGCGGCTATGCGCCCTGCGGTGTGAGTCCGAGCGCTCGTAGGCGTTCTCTGACGCGAGCCCGGTCGATAGGGCTCGCCGCATCCGCTCGGGTCGCCAGCCTGTCGGCAATTCCCGGTTCTGTGAGCATGAGGAGCCGGGCTGCAACGAGCCGTGCGGCGGTGAAAGGCTCGGGGGAGCGCAACAGGTCGTAGACAGTGCGTGAGCGGCTTGTCACGCTGTATTCTCCGATCCGCGCGATATCTCCCTCCACGAGACGGAAGTGGCTGATGCTTGCGAGGCGCCGGAGACCAACGAGTTCGAATTCGGCGGGCGCGCGGCCACGCAGGGTAATGAGTCTCATTCTGGGGCCGGGGGACCTGCATGCTCCCCAGATCCACGCAGCCGTCTGTTCGGCGGCAGCGTAGCGTTCGAGGAGCAACCCGCCGAGCGCTGCGCAGCGACTTTTCTCGGTGTCAGGCCACGACACAGGGCGTAGCCCCGGCCCGCTCCGTACGAGCGTCCCTGTGAGCAGCGCAGCCGAGCGGAGAGCTGGCGCCCAGTGATCAACTCGCGGCGGCGACGGGATGGGCCGACTCGTCGATGGCGGTGCTCCGCTCGATTGCGGGTCAGCCCGCGCGGTCGGAACTTGCCTGGAGGAGCTGTGTGAGGTCATGCCCCAAGAATGAACGCCCCGCCCCGGGGGTACCAGGGCAGGGCGTCTATCTGTGGATAACTGTGTCTTCCGCGAATACTAGTCGCCGAGCGCGGCGAGCCACGACTTCTGGGTCGCGAGCTTCTCTTCGGCCGAAGCCTTCGCCTTCGCATCCTTGGCGCCCGCGATCTCGGCCTCGAGCTCGGCGATCGACGACTCGAGCTGACCGCGCAGCCCCTCGCTGCGGGCCTTTGTTTCCGGGTTGGTCTTCCGCCAGTGCTCCTCTTCGAGGCCCTTCACGTGCTCCTCAATGCGGCGCAGCTGGCCCTCGATGTCACGAAGTGCTTCGCGAGGCACGCGGCCGATCTCGTCCCAGCGGAGCTGGATCGCCGTGAGCTGCTTGCGCGCGGCAGTGTGCTCACTGAGCTCAAGAATCGGCTTCGCGTCGTCGAGAACTGCCTGCTTCGCGACGAGGTTTGCCTGGTACTCCTCGTTGGTCTGCGCGACCTCCTCGGCCTTCGCTTGGTAGAGCACGTCGCCTGCAGCCTTGAAGCGCGCCCAGAGCTGGTCGTCGAGCTTGCGGCTCGCGCGGCCGGCCTGCTTCCAGTCTTCGAGCAGATTGCGGTACGCGGGGATTCCGTCGAGGCCGCGGTCTGCGAGCGCTTCGGCAGCAGCGATGAGCTTCTCCTTGCGCGTCTTCACATCCTTGTTGTTCGCATCCATCTGGGAGAAATGCGCGCGGCGAGCAGTATCAAAGCTCTGGCGGGCGGCCCGGAAGCGCTTCCACATCGCATCGGCCTGCGGCTTCGGTACGTGGGGGCCCGAACGCTGCGCGTTCTGCCACTCGGTGAACAGCCGCTCGAAAGCTGCGCTCGTGTCCTTCCACCGGATCGATGCCTCGGGCTGCGCTGCGAGCTGCTCGGCCTCCGCGACGATTGCCTCACGCTTTGCGACGGCCTCTTCGCGCGCTGCCTCGCGCTCCTGCTGCTGCTGTTCGCCGAACGCTGCGGCCTTCTCAGCGAGCTTCGCAACGCGGGTGCGCAGTGAGGCGATGTCGCCGACTGCTGCGGGCTCGACGAGCTGCTCCTCGAGCTTCTTCACGGTACCCGCAACCGATGCGTCGGCGGTGCCGCGTGCAATACGCGCCTCAAGCAGCGTCACGGCGCCGGCGAGGTCCGCAAACTTCCGCTCGAAGTACGCCAGGGCTTCCTCGGGGGTGCCGTCTGGGAACGCGCCGACTGCACGCTCGCCCTCTCCCTCGCGTACGTAGACCGTACGATCGTCGCCAACCCTGCCCCAGGGCTTCTCGTTCGTCGCTTCACTCACCGTGTTGCTCACCTGTCGTGTGGGATCGGCTGTACCGACCGCGTTACTAGATAGACCCCTCCACTATGCCACAGAGCGCCCTGCTGAGCATGATTGTCGGGGGTGGTCGGTAGCATTGTGTCGTGACCCAGATTCAAGGCCCGGCCGCTTCGACGGCTCCGTTGGCGGTGCGAATGCGCCCGCAGTCGCTCGACGAGGTCGTTGGTCAGCGGCATCTGTTGGGTCAGGGATCGCCGCTGCGCGTCATAGCGAGCGACAGTGAGGGCTCCGCCGTGTCGGTGATTCTCTGGGGTCCTCCGGGCACCGGCAAGACCACGATGGCGCAGGCTATCGCCCACACGAGCGGGCGCAGGTTCGTCGAGCTCTCGGCCGTGACGGCTGGTATCAAAGACGTTCGGACGGTGATGGAACGTGCCCTGAACGACCGCGACCTGTATGACATCGCGACAGTGCTCTTTCTCGACGAGATTCACAGGTTTACGAAGGCGCAGCAGGATGCTCTGTTGCCTGGCGTCGAGAACGGGTGGGTGACGCTCATCGCCGCGACCACGGAGAACCCGTCGTTCTCGGTGATTAGCCCACTGCTCTCACGCTCTCTTCTGCTCACCCTCGAAGCGCTGAGCGACGCAGACATCGCTGAGCTGCTTGACAGGGCAACTGTAGATAGGCGCGGGCTTGCCGGTACCGTCGAGCTCACCGCAGAGGGGCGAGACGCGCTTGTGCAGCTCTCGTCGGGCGACGCGCGTCGCGCTCTCACCGGCCTCGAAGCCGCGGCTGGCTCCGCTCTCGCGCTCGCGGAGCGAGAGCGGACGGGGAGTGTCGATGCCGGTGCTGGGGCCGGGGCCGGTGCCGATGCCGATGCCGATGCTGCAGCGACCCAGCCGAATGCCCTTCCCAAGGTTACGGCCGAGGTTGTCTCAATCTCGGTTGATCGCGCGTTGCTGCGCTACGACAAAGATGGCGATCAGCACTATGACGTCGTCAGCGCGTTTATCAAGTCGATGCGTGGCTCCGATCCTGACGCGGCGATTCATTACCTCGCACGCATGATCGAAGCGGGGGAGGATCCGCGCTTCATCGCGCGACGCCTCATGGTGCACGCTGCCGAAGATGTGGGGCTCGCAGACCCGCAGGCGCTTTCGGTGGCTGTGGCCGCAGCTCAAGCGACGCAGCTCATCGGCCTCCCTGAGGCACGCATCCCGCTCGCCGAAGCGACCATATATATCGCCACCGCGCCGAAATCGAACGCCGTGATCTCGGCGATCGACGCCGCGATCTCAGATGTGAAGGCTGGGCGGTTTGGGCAAGTGCCGAAGCCGCTCCGCGACGCGCACTATCCGGGGGCGAAGAAGCTCGGTCACGGCAAGGGATACCGCTATCCACATGCAGACCCGCGCGGCGTTGTCACACAGCAGTACCTGCCTGACGAGATCTCAGGCGCGACGTATTACACGCCGACGACGCACGGGAATGAGCGTGAAGTCTCAGACAGGCTTGAGAAGATTCGCCGAATCACGCGCGGCGAGTAGCCCCAGTGCTTCCGCCGAATCGCGATTGTGAGCCCTGATCTGCTAAGCTGATCCCTGGCCAACATTGCTCCCGCGGCAGGCTGCAGCGGGAAGCATATGGCAGTTGCCCTGTAGCCGGGTTTCTGCAACGGTCGTTCCCTCACCGAAAACGGTTTGCTGTGTCGCGTGCATTGCGAGCGAAAGCTTGTGAATGCGGGCGCAGCGTGGCCGAGAGAACATAGGGCTGCGCGGTTGCGCATGCCCCACAGAAACCCGAAAGGATACCCGTGTCGACTACGTCACGTACCCGTTCACAGACGCGTCTGTCGCGTTCGCTGGGCATTGCCCTCACGCCGAAGGCGGCTCGCTACCTCGAGAAGCGCCCCTACGGTCCCGGCCAGCACGGCCGCACCAAGCGTAAGAGCGATAGCGACTACGCAGTTCGCCTCCGCGAGAAGCAGCGTCTGCGCGCTCAGTACGGCATCCGCGAGAAGCAGCTCGTCATCACCTTCAACGAGGCTCGTCGCCAGGATGGCCTGACCGGTGAGAACCTCGTCGAGCTCCTCGAGATGCGTCTTGACGCGCTCGTGCTGCGTGCAGGATTCGCCCGCACCACCGCGCAGGCTCGCCAGCTCGTTGTGCACCGCCACATCCTCGTTGACGGCAAGCTCGTCGACCGCCCGTCGTTCCGCGTGAAGCCGGGTCAGCTCATCCACGTCAAGGAGCGCTCGGAGGCTCTCGAGCCGTTCCAGGTTGCAGCCGCAGGCGGCCACGCCGAGGTTCTTCCCGCCGTTCCGGGCTACCTCGAGGTTTCGCTCGACAAGCTCGAGGCTCGCCTCATCCGTCGCCCGAAGCGCGCTGAGGTCCCCGTGACCTGTGAAGTGCAGCTCGTGGTCGAGTTCTACTCGGGACGCTAAGTCTGAAGGCTTGAGGGCGCTGGGATCCGCACGGAATCCAGCGCCCTCAGCCGTATCTGGCATGCGTTACCGGTTAAGCTTGACCCGTATAGTTCCGCGGCGCGCAGAGTGTCGCCGCGAGACCGCAGGAGGGTGGAACACGTGCGGAAACTAGTCTTGTTCGTATTCGGAGTCGCTACGGGCTTTGTCGCAGCACACTTCGTCAACCAGAGCCCCAGCGGGCGACGCTTTTTCGAGCGTGTGAATCGTGGGATTGCCGAACTGTCGAACGCGTTCTCGAGTGGCTACGAGGCTGCCGAACGCGAGCAGTTCGATGAGGACCTTGAGCGGACGCTGAAGGGTCTCGACCGCAAGGACTCCTAGCGCTGACGGCGATTCGCCGCCAGCGCGAGGAGTGCCGCTTGCGGTTCACTAGATTTGATTACTGGCAGTCATTTGGCTGCGGCCGGCGCCGCCCGCGTCGGCACTGATGCACCACAAAGGAACGAAGCACCGAACATGCAGACCGCAGAGATTCAACGCCGCTGGCTGAACTTCTTCGAGCAGCGAGGTCACACGGTTGTGCCCTCAGCGTCGCTCGTGAGTGATGACCCGAGCCTGATGTTCACTGTGGCCGGCATGGTGCCGTTCGTGCCGTACCTTTCTGGTCTCGTGCCAGCTCCCTACGATCGTGCGACGAGTGTGCAGAAGTGCATTCGCACGAACGATATCGAAGAGGTCGGAAAGACCCCTCGGCACGGCACGTTCTTCCAGATGTGCGGCAACTTTTCTTTCGGTGACTACTTCAAAGAAGGCGCGATCAAGTTCGCGTGGGAACTGCTCACGACGTCGGAGGCCGACGGTGGCCTCGGGTTCTCGCCCGACGACCTCTGGGTCACTGTCTACGAGGAAGATGACGAAGCGTTCGCGCTCTGGCAGCAGCACTCGTCGCTACCCGACGATCGCATTCAGCGGCTCGGCAAGGACACGAACTACTGGTCGACAGGGCAGCCGGGCCCGGCCGGCCCGTGCTCCGAGATCTTCTTCGATCTCGGTCCCGAGTACGGCATCGACGGAGGTCCAGCGACAGACGACGACCGCTACGTCGAGATCTGGAACCTCGTGTTCATGCAGTACCAGATCGCAGACGTGAAGTCGAAGCTCGATTTCACGATCGTTGGCGACTTGCCCAAGCAGAACATTGATACGGGCATGGGCCTCGAGCGCGTTGCGTTCATCAAGCAGGGCGTGCAGAACATGTACGAAATCGATCAGGTGCGCCCGGTGCTTGATCGCGCTGCGGCACTCGCAGGCAAGACGTACGGCGCAGCCATTGACGACGATGTGCGCCTCCGCGTCATCGCCGATCACGTCCGTAGCGGTCTCATGCTCATCGCCGACGGCGTGACCCCGTCGAATGAGGGCCGTGGCTATATTCTGCGCCGCCTGCTTCGACGCGTCACCCTGTCTATGCGCCTGCTCGGGGTGAACGGCCCGAGCTTTGCCGAGCTCTTCCCAGTTTCGCGTGACGCGATGAAAGACGCATACCCGGAGGTTGCAGAGAGCTTCGATTTCATTTCGCGTGTCGCGTACGCAGAGGATAAGACGTTCCTGCGTACCCTCGCGAGCGGCATCCAGATCCTCGACGGCGCAATCGAGGCGGCCGTTGCCGAGTCGAAGACGGGCGCGGCGGTTGCGAGCGTCGACGGCGACACTGCATTCCTGCTGCACGACACCCACGGTTTCCCTGTCGAGCTCACGCTCGAGATCGCAGAGGAGGCCGGCGTCTCCGTCGATCGCGACGTGTTTGCGACACTCATGCAGGAGCAGCGTGACCGCGCAAAGGCTGACGCGAAGGCGAAGAAGGGGCAGCGCGCCGACCTTGCCGTCTACAAGGAGCTTCGCGGGCTCGGCGAGACAGCGTTCGTCGGTTACGACTCGCTCGTACACGAGAGCAAGGTTCTCGGTATCGTCGTCGACGGTGCGCCGGCAACCGAGGCGCGAGAGGGGCAGATTGCCGAGCTTGTACTCGCAGAGACTGCCTTGTTCGCAGAGTCAGGCGGCCAAGACTCCGACAACGGCGTGATCGTTGGAGACGGCTTCGAAGCCGAGGTGCTCGACGTGCAGAAGCCAGTTCCCGGTCTGATCGTTCACACAGTAAAGGTGACGCTCGGCGCGATCGGAATTGACGCCCGCGCAGAGACCCGTGTCGACGCAGACTACCGCCGGGGCGCCACCCAGGCGCACTCTGCGACGCACATTGTCCACGCAGCGCTCCGCGACGTGCTTGGCCCGAATGCGCACCAGGCCGGTTCGTACAACAAGGCCGGCTACATGCGGCTCGACTTCACGCACTCGGAAGCGCTCAGCGCAGCAACGAAGAGTGAGATTGAGGAGATCTCGAACCTCGCCATCCGGTCGAATTACGCCGTCGTGACCCGCGAGATGGCCCTCGATGACGCGAAGGCGATGGGGGCGATGGCATTGTTCGGCGAGAAGTACGGCGAGCGTGTGCGCGTCGTCGACATCGGCGGCGAGTGGTCGCGGGAACTCTGCGCTGGCACTCACGTCGCGACCGCGGCAGAGGTTGGCATGATCAACCTCGTCTCCGAAAGCTCCGTAGGGTCCACGAACCGCCGCGTTGAGTCACTTGTCGGACTCGAGGCGTTTCAGAGCTTCGCCGCCGAACGACTCATCGTGCAGCAGCTCGCGGGTGGGCTTCGCGTGCCGCGCGGCGAGGTCGTCGCGCGCGTTGAGGATCTCAGCGCGCAGCTCCGTGCTGCCGAGAAGAAGATCGCGGCGCTCGAAGCCGCAAGGCTCGCAGAGCGCGTGCCGGAGCTGTTCGCAGGTGCCGAGCGCGTTGGCGCAGTCACCCTCGTTTCTGCTGACCTCGGGACCGTGGGCTCACCGGATGATCTCCGTGGACTGGTGATCCAGCTTCGCGACAAGTTCGGCTCGGAGCCTGGCGTCGTGGTGCTTGCGGGCACCGTGGCGGGCGACGGCGCCGGGAAGCCCGTGGTGATCGCGGCGACGACGGCAGCGGCGCGGGACACCGGCGTGAAAGCTGGCGACCTCGCGAAGCGGGGTGCGCAGGTACTTGGTGGTGGCGGCGGCGGCAAGCCCGATCTCGCGCAGGGCGGTGGCACCGATCCTTCGCAGATCGCTGCGGCCCTCGCCGAGATGCGGCGCACGCTCGAGGTGTAGCCGGTGCGAACTGGAGTGCGGATCGGGATCGACGTCGGCAAAGCGCGCATCGGGATCGCCCGATCTGACATGCACGGCATGCTTGCCACGCCTGTCGAGACCGTTCGGCGCGAGGAGGCGCCCGGCGCTGACGTCGTGCGAATCGTCGAACTCGTCTCTGAGTTGGAAGCGTTCGAGGTCATCGTCGGTCTGCCGCTGAACCTTCGGGGGGAACGGACGCTCTCGACGGACGATGCCGTAGGCTTTGCCACGACACTCGCCGCGCGACTCGCTGGCATCGCAGACGTTCGACTCGTCGACGAGCGGCTCTCGACAGTGTCCGCCCAAGGGCAGCTTCGCCAGGCCGGACGAAAATCTAAGGGGAGTCGCGCGATCATTGATCAGGCGGCTGCCGTCGTCATTTTGCAGCACGCGCTCGATGTCGAGCGCGGCCGAGACGTGGCACCAGGAGAGGTCGTTGCCACGTCCGAAGAACTACCGAGAAACGAGGAAACGCCGTGAGCGAGCATGAAACGCGCCGGGACCGTCGGCGAAGGAGCGAGCTGAGCGACGAGGACAGGAGCGCCCGGAAGCGGGGCCGAATCGTCATCTCCTCGATCCTGATCGTGATGCTGCTTCTGCTCGGCGGCGGAGCAGCCTGGGTGTGGAGCTCATACGGCGACAAGATCTCTCTCGCGCTTGGGTGGTCGACGAACGACTACGAGGGTGAGGGGCACGGTGAGGTCCTCCTCACCATCACTGAGGGCCAGTACGGCGCCGACGTCGCCGAGGCACTCGCCCAGGCCGACGTGGTGAAGACCTCGGAGGCGTTTTACGACCTCCTGCTCAGCCAAGACGAAGAGGTGAGCTTCCAGGTCGGAACGTACCGCCTGAAGCAGCAGATGAGCGCGGCCTCTGCTCTCGCTGCGCTGACGGACGAGGCGAATCGAATGGAACTCACTGTCACAATCCCTGAGGGGATGGCAGCCCTCGACGCACTCGAGCTCACTGCTGGCGTTGTCGACATTCCGTTCGAGGAATTCAAGGCCGCCGCGGCCGATCCCACAGCGTTCGGCGTGCCCGCAGAATTCCCGTCGATCGAGGGCTTCCTGTTCCCGGCCACCTACACGTTTGAACCCGGCGACACCGCTCAGACGATCATCCAGAAGATGGTCGACCGCATGTGGCAAGCGCTCGATCAGCACGGGGTAGCTGCTGAAGACGCCTGGAGCGTGCTCACGCTCGCGGCGATGGTGCAGCGTGAAGCTGGCTCGCGTCTTGAGGACTTCCCGAAGGTCGCACGGGTGTTCCTCAACCGGATCGACATTGACATGCTGTTGCAGTCCGATGCGACAGTCTCCTACGGCACTGGCAACACGCACACTGTGTGGACCACTGATGAGGAGCGCGCAGACAAGTCGAATAAGTACAACACGTATGCGAACCCCGGCTTGCCCGCTGGGCCGATTTCGCTCCCGGGAGACACCGCGATTGAAGCCGCGACGAACCCGGCAGACGGCCCCTGGCTGTACTTCATGCCTGTTGATCTATCGAGCGGGGAAACCGAGTTCGCGGAGACCGCCGAGGAGCACCAACAAAACGTCGAGAAGCTCGGCGAGTGGTGCACGACCCACCGGGCCGAGGGCGGAAAGTACTGTGACTAGGCGATGACCAACTCACAGCCTTCTGACGCAGAGCCGCGCCAGAGCGGCGAGGCGCAACTCGGCGTACTCGGCTCGCCGATCGCGCACTCGAAGTCACCGGCGATACACAGCGCCGCCTACGGCGTGCTCGGTCTGCCGTGGCAGTACGGGAGAACGGAGCTCGAGGCCGCCGGCCTTGAAACCTTCCTCGCGAACCTCGGGCCAGAGTGGCGCGGACTGTCGCTCACGATGCCTCTGAAGGAGGAAGCAGCGAGGCTCGCTACACGCGTCGATCCTGTCGCCCAGGCAAGCGGCGTCGTGAATACGCTTGTGCGCGTCCCAGCGGGGGAGGGCCAAGCTGCGTGGGCGGGCTTCAACACTGATGTCGCGGGACTCGCCCGCGCGATCCAGAATGCCGGCCTCGACGCGCGCGCGACAGTGGTACTTGGTGCTGGGGCGACTGCGGTATCAGCGATCCTCGCGGCGCGGTCACTCGGCGCAGAGCGGATAGCGATTGCCGCAAGGCGTCCCGGAGCGGCGCAGGATCTCGCGACGCGCCTTGGCGGCGTGATCGAGGTACTTGCGCTCGGTGACGCGCCCGGCTTTGCGCCTTCGCTTGTCGTCTCAACGCTGCCCGGGCACGCCACCGGCGCTGTCAAGATCGCAGACGAACTCATGCGGGTGCCGCTGTTTGACGTCGCATACGACCCGTGGCCATCGCCCCTTGCCGAGCGCTGGAACGCCGCAGGCACTGAGGCGCACGCGGGGCTCGACATGCTTGTCGAACAGGCGCTTGTGCAGGTACGAATTTTCGTGAACGGCGACCCTGACGCCAGGGTCGCCGATGAGGAGAGAGTGCTCGCGGCCATGCGCGCCGCGAGTGTGGAAAGATAGAACTTATGCTTCGTTGGCTTACCGCCGGGGAATCCCACGGCCCTGAACTCATTGCTGTCATCGAGGGCATGCCGGCTGGCGTGCCGATCTCACTCGACGCGATCCGAGAGGACCTCGCGCGCCGCAAGCTTGGCTATGGTCGCGGCTCTCGGATGAAGTTTGAGCAAGACGAGTTGAACGTCTCGGGCGGTGTCGTCCAGGGCGTCACGATCGGTGGGCCAGTCGCCATTCGCATCGGCAATACGGAATGGCCGAAGTGGGCCGAGGTGATGAGCCCGGAGAAGACGGAACTGTCAGAAAAGTCTCGCGGCCGCGGCGCCGCGCTGACGCGTCCGCGCCCGGGCCATGCCGACCTCGTCGGTATGCAGAAGTACGGCTTCGACGAGGCGCGCCCCGTTCTCGAGCGCGCGAGCGCACGTGAGACCGCGGCCCGAGTCGCGCTCGGCGCTGTCGCACGCTCCTTCCTCGCTGAGCTCGGAATCCGCCTCGTGAGCCACACCGTGTCGATCGGAGATGTCGTTGTCCCAGCTGGTGCGGCGTTGCCCCGCCCCGAGGACGTCGCAGGGCTTGACGCCGACCCGCTGCGCTGCTTTGACGCAGCGACAAGCGCGCGCATGGTCGAAGAGGTTGACGACACCAAGAAGTCGGGCGACACGATCGGCGGAATCGTCGAGGTCCTCGCGTACGGGCTCCCGCCCGGGCTCGGGTCTTACGTGCACTGGGACCGGCGCCTCGACTCGCGCCTTGCCGGCGCGCTCATGGGAATCCAGGCGATCAAGGGTGTCGAGGTCGGTGACGGCTTCGAGACGACCCGCAGACGCGGTTCCGTGGCGCACGATGAACTCCACCTTCGTGAGGGGGAGATCGTGCGCGATACCGGCCGAGCCGGCGGCATCGAAGGCGGCATGACGACCGGCCAGGTGCTACGCGTCCGGGCAGGCATGAAGCCGATCGCCACAGTCCCGCATGCGCTGCCAACAATTGACGTTGCCACGGGCGAGGAGGCGAAAGCGCACCACCAGCGCTCCGACGTGTCAGCTGTTCCGGCTGCCGGCGTCGTGGCCGAGGCGATGGTTGCCCTCGTGCTCGCTGAGGCAGTCGTCGAGAAGTTCGGTGGCGACAGCCTCGCGGAGACACGCCGAAATCTTGAGAGCTACCTGGCAGCGATCCCCGAGCAGCTCGCGACCGCACGAGAATCGTGAGCGGCGCGCGCAGGGCAGGTCGGCCAGCGGGGGCTCCCGCGGCCGTACCGAAGCCCGCGCCACCGACGGCGCCTACGCCAGTTGCGGCGCCCAACCAGCCACCGGCGGTCCCGCAGCCGTCGGCGTCCCCGCAGCCGACGCAGCCAGGGGGGCCGACGCGGCCTGGGAGGCCGCAGCGACGTCGTCGCCCCCAGCGGCCAGCCGGCCCGCGCGGTGGAGCTGTCGAATCAGACGCAGCCACAGAGTCAGCCACAGCGTCAGTTGCGGGAGCCGGATCCGGTGAGGCTATCGGATCCGGTGACGCCATTGGCTCCGGTGCAGCCGCAGGTTCAGCGTACGCAGGCTCAGGCGCGAGCGAAGGTCGAGAAGGTCGCGAAGGCGCCGAGAACCGCGGCCCCGCCGACGCGTCCCAGCCGAGACGGCAGGCGAAGCGTCGGCGTCGCCGCCGCGGGGGCGGAAACCGGCTACCCGAGCGGACGATAGTCTTTGTTGGGCCGATGGCCGCGGGCAAGACAAGTCTTGGACGTCGCGTCGCAAAGGAACTCGGCATCCCCTTCGTTGATAGCGATGTGGTTTTCGTGCGTAAGCACGGCGCGATCACTGAGTTCTTCGCCGGTCACGGCGAGCCTGAGTTTCGTCGTATCGAGGCCGAGATCATTGCAGCTGAACTTGCTGAACCAGGGACGAGAATTCTCGCGCTCGGCGGGGGAGCGGTGCTCTCGGAGTCGACTCGCGAGCTCTTGCGTCGCCACCCGACGATCCTGCTCATGACGACCCAGGAGGCTGTGCTTCGCACCGCGAACATTTCGCGGCGGCCGCTGCTGCGCGATGACCCATCTGCATGGGGGAGGATCCTTGCCGAACGCAAGCCGCTGTATCTTGAAGTCGCAGACGTGACGTTCCGGACCGACAGAGCCGGGAAGGAACAGCTCACTCGCCGCGTTGTTGAGTGGGCCCGGGCGTATGCGCGGCGTGAGCGTGCTGCATCTCAGGCAGCTGCGGTACACGCCGCCGCGAACACGGGCGATGGCGTCAAAGCGGGTCGCGACGGCGTCAAGCCGGACCGTGACGAGAACCTTCCGGCTTCGGCCGATGACACTATTGTTGGAGAGGACCAAGATTGAGTAAGTCGACGCAGGTAACTGAGATCGCTGTCACTGGGGAGACAAACTACACGATCACTGTGGGGCGCAACCTGTTTGATCGGGTACCAGAGGCGCTCGGTTCCCGCGTAGCGAAAGTGCTCATCGTGCACACCTCGACGGTTGGCCGGCTCGCCGACGACTTGAGGACGTCGCTGCAGCAACACTACGGCGAGGTGATCCTTGCCGAGGTTCCAGACGCAGAGTCTGCGAAGCGTGTGGAGGTCGCTGCGTTTTGTTGGCAGATTCTCGGGCAGGCAGACTTCACACGCAGCGATGCGATCATCGGCCTTGGTGGCGGAGCAGTGACCGACCTCGCGGGCTTCGTCGCAGCGACGTGGCTTCGTGGCGTGCGCCTAGTTCAGCTGCCAACCACTGTTCTGGGGATGGTCGATGCTGCTGTTGGCGGCAAGACTGGAATTAATACTGCAGAGGGAAAGAACCTTGTCGGAGCCTTCTACCCACCTGCTGCGGTGATTTGTGACCTTGCGGTGCTCGATACGCTGCCGAAGAACGAAATCCTTGCTGGGTTTGCGGAGGTGGCGAAGTGCGGGTTCATTGCCGAGCCTGAGATCCTCGACATTATTGAAGCTGACGTCGAGAAGGCCACGGATCCACAGGCGCCCGAGTTTCAGCGAGTCGTCGAGCTTGCGATCGGAGTCAAGGCGCGTGTCGTCTCGGAAGACTTCAAGGAGGGCGGGCTCCGCGAGATCTTGAACTACGGCCACACACTTGGCCACGCGATTGAGCACGCTGAGCGGTACCAGTGGCGGCACGGAGTCGCGATTTCGATTGGAATGTCCTACGCCGCCGAGCTCGGCCGGATGTCGGGCGCGCTCTCTGACGCCGCTGTTGACAGGCACAGAAACGTCTTGACACTTCTCGGGCTCCCGCTGTCGTACCCCGCTGGGCGTTGGCCGGGGCTGCTAGCGGCGATGCAGCGTGACAAGAAAGCGCGCGCTGGAATGCTTCGCTTTATCGTGCTCGACGATATCGGCAAGCCGCGCGTGCTCGCGGGCGTTGACGAGTCAATGTTGCAGTTCGCTTACCAGGAGATCGCCAGCTAGGGCCACTCGCGCAATCCTAGAATTGCGCGTAGACTGGGTGCATGAGCATCGCAGTGACACACCAACCCGGCTTCGCCGACGGTTTTCGCATGCTGCTGGGGGCAGCGGGTAACGGTGCGCTGCTCGCCGAGCTACTTGGCGTGAAGCCCTCGCAGGTGACTCGGTGGCGGCAAGGCTCGCAGGTGCCCTCGCCTGAGTCTGCGCGGTCGATCATGGATTTCGCGTACATCATCGCCCGAGCAGAGTCGACGATGCACACGAAGGTCGTGCCGATCTGGCTCGACTCCCCGAATCAGTTTCTGCGTGGATCGACGCCGCGCGAGTGCATCAAGCTGGGCCGCGTCGCCGAGGTGATTGGCGCTATTGATGCCGAAGACGAGGGCGCGTACGCGTAACCGCATGCAGGAGCCTTACTCGCAGGAGCCACTGCGACTCTTTCGCTGCTATCCGCGGGTGACCGGCGCCCGCCAGGGCAAGCCTGGCCACTGGTCGTTCGTGCCGCGCCCACAGTTTCACGGCAGGTGGGACAATGCCGACTTGTATGACTCGTGGTACTTCTCGAGGACTGCCGTCGGCGCCGTCGCCGAAAGCTTCTACAACAAGCGCCGATGGATCCCTGAGGTGTTTCTCACTCCGGCTGGCGAGCCGCGAGCGATCCTGGAGCTCGAGTACTCTGGCCCGGAGCTCGTCGACCTTGATGACGCGCGCGTGCTGCTCGATCTCGGGGTGCGCCCGAGCGCGGTCGTCGTGCAGGACCTTGGGGTGACGCAGGCGCTCGCTAAGCGGGTGTTCGAGGAGCGGTCGGGCGACCGTGGTGGTATCAGCTGGTGGTCGTCGCAGATGCCTGCGGAGACCTCGGTGTTGCTCTGGGGTGAAGGTGGCGTGCCCCCGGCCGGTCTCAAGGTTGTCGGGATTCAGGCGTTGAGCGCTGAGCACCCTGCGGTTGTTGAAGCCGCCGGCAGGCTGTACCGAGAAGTTGGTTAGCGGCCCGAGCAGCGTGGGCGCTCGCCTCCGAGGCTAAATGTCAGTGGTTGGTGTTTAGGTGCACACATGACAACAGACGCTCGCTTCTCGCAGACCCAGCTCGAGGCGATTGACGCCGCGATCACGCGCTTTGAGACGCTCGAGTCGCAACGGCGGAGCATCGAGGCAGAGCAGCTGCAAGTGCTCGGCGAGGCCCTCGAAGCGGCCACCGTGGCACCCGGACACACCTCGGCTGGGGCAGAGCTTGGCTTTCGATCACTCCGAATGGAACTCGCTACGGCAATGCACGAGAGCGAGCACACGGCAGAGCGACTCTTGCAGACAGCCTACGACGCGCGGCGGTCCTTCCCAACCGCACTCCGAGCGCTTGGCGTTGGCGAGATCTCCATTCGTCACCTCCGCGTTGTGACGTCGGAGGGCGCCCCGCTCACCGTCGGCGACGGAGAGCTCGAGGCGGAAAAGCGTGAGCGGTATGAGCGGCGCGTGCTCGAGATCGCCCGGCAGGAGACCCCGAATCGTCTGCGCCCGGTCGCCCGGCGGCTTGCCTCACATGAGCAGCGAGAGTCACTCGAAGAGCAACATGAACGCGCTGCGGCGCGACGGTGTCTGCGGCTTGTTGAAGCTGAGGACGGAATGGCCGACCTCATCGCCCACTTGCCCGCGGTGGACGCGCACGCGATCTATGATCGGGTCGCCCGAATCGCGAAGAAGACGGCGCAGGCCGGCGGTGCCGGGGGAAGCCTTGACGGCGGCGCAGCGACGAATGCGGCAGACGGCCAGAGGGCACAGCCTTCATTCTCTCGCCCGCCTCAGCATGGTGCGCAGGGAACGGAGGCTCCGCCTCACGTCGATTCAGGGCGAGTCGATGTGGCGCGGCGCCCAATCGCCGCGGTGAGGGTCGACGTCTATCGTGACCTGCTGCTCGGAGCGTCCGGCGACACCGCAACGGCGGCCGACGGGATTGCTGGTCGCGTGCAGGTCCTCGTCTCCGAAGCGGTACTCGGGCTTCGTTCGACTCTCTCCGGATCGATCGCGCGGGCGGATGCCAGAGCTGGGGTCAGGGAGAACGTGGAGGCCTGTGAAAGCGGGCAGGCAGGGGGAAACCTGGAAGGACTGGGGGACCCGGAAAACTGGGATTCCCGGGTGGGCTGGGAGGCCGAGGGAACTCAGCTACGACGATCCGAGTCCGAGAGCGGCAAGATTCCAGGCGCAGGTAGCGAGGTTGAGTACGTCGCCGAACTTGTAGGGTATGGACCGCTCGCCGAAGGGATCGCGCGGCGCGTAGCGTCGGAAGCAACTGCCTGGGATCTGCTCGCGGTCGACTCCGCCGGGAACCTCCGATCCGTCGACCGATACCGACCAACGCCAGCGATCAGACGACATCTCCGTGCGCGCGACCAGCGCTGCCGGGCCCCGGGGTGCCGAGTTCCGGCCCACCGGTGTGACGTCGACCACACCATCGCTGCGGAGGATGGCGGCCCAACCTCTGTAGAAAATCTTGCACACTTGTGCCGAGGCCACCATATGCTGAAACATCACTCGGACTGGGATGTCCAACAGGAAAAAGGCGGCACCATGCTCTGGACGAGCCCAACAGGTAGACAGCACAGGGACAGGCCGGTCAGTCGGGTGAAATTCACATAGCTGCCTTCACATAGCTGCCCTCGCTGTGTCGTCCTGGCGGAACCCCGAGCTGCGACACCCGCCCCGTAGTGCTGTGGCCCGATCGGCTGAACCAGCTCGCCCGCGACGACGCTATGGGCGACGGTCTAGTCGGTGTGAGGCCCGCTCACGTGCGACCGGCGCAAACGCGGGCGTGTGCCGGCATTCAGGGCGCGTTGCTGCTGTATTTCATCGGTATTAGCCTGGGAGGGATCAAAGAGTTTGTCTCGAATGAAGAAGAACGTGATCAGGCCCGCCACGACGTACCCGATGCCAAGCGCGGCAAGCCCGAGGCCGACACTAAATGAGTCAGCGATCACACCGATGATGAGCGGTGCGAGGAGAGCCCCAATTCTGCCAATATTGTAGGCCGCACCGGTCGCTGTGCCGCGCAGCTCTGTGGGGAAGCTCTCGTTCATGTAGGCGCCGTTCACGGCATATGGCCAGCCATACATGAAACCGAGAATGAGGAGGAAGGCGATGATGTTCTGTGGGTTTTGGTAGAGATAGATGATCGGAAGCAGCGCGGCGGTGACGAAGGAACCGATTGAGAACACGAGCCGTCTTCCGAGGCGATCGGCAAGCCAGCCACCGAGTAGCCTGCTCACCAGCCCCGCCGTGTATGTCCCTGCAACGTAGAGTGTCATTGACGAGAACTCAACGCCAAGATCGCCAGCGACGTATGACGGGAGCCAGGTGTTGACGCCGTAGTAGCCGAACTGGAGGAAGATCGCGACAGCGGTCCAGAGGAAGAAGAGCTTCCTGGTGAGCCGATTGCTCCAGAGCTGTCGCCACTGATTCCGTTCTCGTGGTGTCGTTGAGCCCTTCCGGCTGCTCTCCTGTCGCTCTCGCCATCCGGCAGGTTCGGGAATTACGCGCCTGATATACAGCGCCAGCAGAACTGGCAGTATCGCAATCCAGTACATCCAGCGCCAACCGTGGTTGGGGATGATCACGCCTGACAATAGCGCCGCAGAGAGGTATCCGAGCGAGTACGAGGCCATCAAGGCACCCATCGTAATTCCGCGGCGATCCGCGTTGGTGTACTCCGCCATCAGCATCATACAAATGGTGTACTCAGCGCCGAGCCCAAGCCCGGTAATGAAGCGAACAGCCATGAATTGCCAGGGAGCCTCGGTGAAGCCTAAGACAAAGGAGCCGATCGAGAACAGAATGATCATGAGGGCTGCCATTCTGACTCTGCCGTACCTGTCCGCGAGCCAACCGCCCGCGACGCCCCCGAAGCCCATGCCCGCCAGAGAGGCCGTGCCGAGGAGCCCCGCTTGCGTATTTGTGAGTCCCCACTCCGCCTTCAAACTGGGAAGCGTGAGCGACAGCATCTGTAGGTCGAATCCGTCTACGAAGAGCCCGAGGAAGCTAGAAATGAACACTGCAACCCAGATAGCCCGTGGATTAGTAAGTCTCTTTTGCTCCAGGTATTCCTCTTTCATGCATCGTTGAATGAAGGGTCTGAGGTCTTCGGGCGAAGACCTCGGTTGACTCAAGTGCTTGGTATCACGCCCTTGTCGCGAAGGTTGCGAATGGCACTGGGGGAGTAGCCAAGGCCCGCAAGTACTTCATCTGTGTGCTCCGAAAAGTGTGGCGGAGGGAGCGTGATCCTCGTAGGTGTGTCACCGAGGCCCAGCGGTGAGTTCAGCAGCTTGAGCGAGACGTGTCCGGGAGCGCTGACACTACGAACAAGTCCGCGGGCTGTGACCTGCGGATCGCCGAAGTGCTGCGCCACTGTATTGACCGGACCGCACGGTACCCGCGCCTCTCGAAGTGCGGTGAGCAAATCCGCCGACTGCCAACGCAGCAGTTGGGCCTGCAGGACTGGAATGAGCTGGTCTCGGTGGGAGATCCGTTGGCTTGCGGTGAGGAAGCGGGAATCACGTGCGAGCTCTGCGTCCCCGAGGGCCTCGCAGAGGCGGGTGAACTGAGCATCGTTGCCCACTGCGATTATCACGCTGTCATCGAGCGTGTCGAACCTTTGGTACGGAACCAAGGTTTGGTGTTCGTTCCCATACCGCGGGGGCACCTCGCCAGTATTCAGGTACGTTGTTGCCAGGTTGAGCAGTGAGAAGGACATCGAATCGAGGAGTGAAATGTCGCAGTGCTGGCCCCGTCCTGTCGTCGCTCGAGCGTGGAGCGCGGCGAGTACGCTGATGGTGGCATGGAGACCGGCTTGCAGGTCTGCAAACGCAATCGGCGTTTTGGTGCCCTCGGCGTCCGGCGCGCCGTTCATCGAGACAAACCCCGACATGGCCTGAGCGATGAAGTCGTAGCCGGGTTCGTTGCGGGCGGGGCCTGTCTGGCCGAAGCCAGTGATAGAACACAGGATGATGCCCGCGTTGATCGCCGAGAGCTGTTGATAGCCGAGCTCCAACCGGTCAAGGGTGCCAGTGGTGAAATTCTCGATGACGATGTCCGCTTGTTCCGCAAGTTCGAGGATCAGTGTTCGTCCCTCCGGCTCCTTGATGTCGACAGCGATGGCGCGCTTGCTGCGGTTTGCAGAAGCGAAGTACAGCCCGACGCCATCCACGTCTGGCGGGAGCCAGCCCCGCGTCTCATCACGGTTGTTCGGCCCTTCCACTTTGATGACGTCTGCGCCCAGGTCGCCAAGTAGGCTCGCACACAGCGGCCCAGCCACGACACGGCTGAGGTCCAGCACCTTGATTCCGGCAAGCGCCCCGCTCGTCACTTGCCCCGCGCCCGAGCTCATCGCTCAGCCCTCCCTCGTACTTGGGTGTGCTGCGAGGGCGCTGCCGCGGGCTGCTTTCAACATGTGAATGTGCTCGACAACTCGACCGTGCGTCTCAGTCAGCGACTCGAGTTCGACGTGAGCGTTTGTCAAGACCGACTCACCTGCTGCGGTGAGCAGGAAGCTCGGTGGCTCCTGCGGCCCCGTCGCCTGGAGCATGTGCGTTTCGATGTATCCAAGTGCGACCGCCAGTTTTCTGAAGCTCCCGAGGTCGTTGGCCTCTCGGTCGGCCAGCTCGAGCAGCAGAGTTGCAGCGAGCAGGTTGTACATCTTGTTCATGAACTCAATCGCCCCGAGCTCGCGCTCGGCGGCATCAACAAGGTCGAGCTCCCGAGCCGTACGTTCCGCTTCGTTGCTGCAGTCCATCAGGAATTGCGCGATAGGGCTGACCGTTTTGTCGGAGATAAGGTCTTTGAGTTTCTGCTGGATGTCCGCAAAGAACGGGGCTCCCGCATTGTCCCGAAGAATTGCGCGCTGGACATCGAGCGCGACAATGCTCGTGGTCCCCTCCCAAATGGAACCAAGTTGAGCGTCGCGCAATAGTTTTCCATCCACCCAATCGTCGATGTAGCCGTTGCCACCACGCGCTTCCATTCCTTCGGCAACAACCGTCCGAGCGCGCTTGCAGATGACTCCTTTGAGCATGGGGGTGAGGAGTCGTACATACCGGGAGAAAGGTTCCGGCGGAACACTGAGGGCACGCTCGGGGGGCGTCAGCGACCCGAGTGCCTGGTCTGCGTGGTCATAGATCTGCGCGGTGTGAAAGAGCATCGCAGTCGCCGCTTCCGTTTCGAGGAGCATGCGAAATAGCGTGGCGCGCATGAGTGGCTGCGCCACGAGGAGGGCTCCAAAGGCCGGCCGTCCTTGTGCTGAGGTCAGTGCTTCGACAAAGCTTCGACGCATGAGCGCAGTCGACCTCATCGCGTTTGAGAGTCTGGACGAGTTCACCATCGACATCATCTGCTTGAACCCGGTTCCCAGATCACCGACAAGATGGCCGACCGCACCGAAGAAATCGACCTCACCAGAAGCCATCGCCCGGGTACCGAGCTTTTCCTTAAGGCGACTGATTCTGAAGTTGTTCATGCTGCCGTCTGGCAGGATGCGTGGCATGAGAAACATCGCGAGGCCTGAGGTGCCTGGTGATGCTCCCTCGGGTCGTGCAAGGACCAAGGCAAGGTCTGCTGAAACGTTCGAACA
Source organism: Leucobacter aridicollis (assembly GCF_024399335.1). Classification (NCBI taxonomy): domain Bacteria; kingdom Bacillati; phylum Actinomycetota; class Actinomycetes; order Micrococcales; family Microbacteriaceae; genus Leucobacter; species Leucobacter aridicollis. The sequence goes on along the minus strand of NZ_CP075339.1, from coordinate 1,882,125 downwards.
GAACCACTTGTTGCCCCACAGCCGCCACTCGTCACCGACTTTGCGGGCTTCGACTGTGTTTGTTCCGACGTCTGATCCGCCCTGCTTCTCCGTCATGAACTGGGCCCCGGTGAAGCGGTCGGCAGACGTGCTTACCATTCGCTCCGCGTAGGCGTGATTCAGCTGCTCACTGCCAAAGCGTCGGAGCACACGAATGGCGGAGTCTGTCATGCTCATGGGGCAGGCGAGCGCGAACTCGGCCTGACCGAAGACATACCAGAATGCGTACTTCAGCAGGTGTGGAACCGGGCGGGCAAAGTCCAAGACCGGTTCATGAGACATCGACACGAGACCGAACTCCTCCACTGCGATGCGCTCAGATTCCGCGTAGGCCGGATGAAATTCAACCTCATTGATGAGGTTGCCTCGTTTGTCGAGCGAACGAAGCCGTGGAGGGTTGGCGTCAGCGCGACGAGAGAGATCATCGAGGGTGGTGCCCACGAGCCGCCCCAGGCGTGCAAGATGCGGTTTCGCTTGGGCGTAGAGCTGGGTGGGTAACGTGGATTCGAGTATTCGTTGTAGATCGAGGTCGTTCTCGAATGCGTTTGTTCCGTAAGTGTCTGGCATCGAGGCTTCGTACCGCTCTTCCGAGCGGGTATGGTGTGAGGCATTGTGGAGATCGGACATTGCGCATCCATTCCTGTTCGGGGGTGTATTCCCCTCCAGCATGTCGCGCACAACTCAACCTACCGATCCGAACTTCACATCGCTTGATGCAGGCTGCGCATACCGCGCTACTCGCAGGGGCCGGTTCGATTCCGGAGCCGAAGCGGTGGGGACCCTTGTACCCGGTCTTGGGTGCCGGGCTCTTGCAGGGAATCAACCGCCCCAAGCACTGACGCGAGGGCCGGGCTGTCGTTCGCTTTCAGCCAAGCTAAGCTCAACCACGTCGGCGCCACGTCATCATCAAGATCGAGAAACGTCACCCCCGACACGTTGGTGTTGTCGCGCACCGAGGTCAGCGTCAGTGCGACCCCAACTCCAGAAGCGACAAGCGCAAGTGCGGTCCAGGTGTCTGGTGCCGATTGCCGGATGCTGGCAGAAATGTCGTAGTGGGCGCAGAGCTCAGTAAACCTCTCAGTGACCACGGAGGGAGAACGCTCCTTGAGTTGAATGAACGGTTCCGTAGCGAAAGCACCGAAGGGAACGCTCGACTCTCCCGCCAAAGGATGAGTACTCGGGACCGCGATGACGAACCTTTCCTGGCTGAGGGGTCGAGCCGACACGCTTTCAGGGAGCGTTGTCCACCGACCGAGTGCTGCATCAGCTGTATGGCTCAGCAGCCGGTGCAACCCTTCACCGGCAAACCCGCCGCCAATGAGCTCGAGCTTGACGTTCGGAAAACGAGAGGAGACCGCTGAGGCAAGGTCGGCGACACGCCGATAGGACGATGGGCCGGTGAAGACGAGACGTACGGTCCCGTTGAGACCCTGGGCCGCCGCGACGACACTGTTCAGCGCTCGCTCGTACGACGCGTACAGCGCTCGCGCGGGCTCGAGAAAGGCGGATCCCGCTTCCGTGAGCTCCACTCGACGGTGCAGTCGGTCGAACAAACGTGTGCCGAGCTCATACTCGAGGCTGCGAATCGTTCTACTGAGCGTGGGCTGCGTGACGAACACGCGGTCCGCTGCCCGTCCGAAATGCAGTTCTTCAGTCAGTGCGAGGAAAGCCACGACGTGGTGTTGCTCCATTGCAAACTCCTCTGAACCGGGTGCTGTCGATACCTGAAAGACGATTATTGCTCGGAAGTTGATACGCCTGTCGTATAGCTGCATTCCATATTTGCATTACTTGGGGCGTTAGGCGAGCGCGAGCCCTGCCTGGCCTCGTCTCGTCTCGCTCGTGAGCGCGCCTGTTCCGAGCGGACGAAGGTGTTCGAGGCGGCAGGCATGAGTCATACGGCGGCTTCGAACGTTGCGCCCCTAACCCCTCGGCGCGAGCACCGCCCGACACGCAAGGTGGAGCGCGAGCCGCGTCTCCGGTGAGGTCAGATCCGCGCCAACGAGTTCCTGCGCACGTTGGACGCGTTGCGAGACGGTATTGCGATGCAGCCCGAGCGCCGCGGCAGTCGCTTGGATGCCCGACTCGTGATCGAAGTACGCGGCGAGGGTGTCGAGAAGCTCTGGCGCTTCGGTGAGGAGCGGAGCGAGCAGTGATTCGGCGGCAGGTAGAAACGTGTCGGTGCCTGTCCACGCGAGGAGGAGCTGTTCGAGCCCCAGGCTGTCCACGCGCACGAGATAGCCGGAGGAAGAGCGCGACGTCGCGATCTTTGCCGCATCGCCGGCTTCGTTGAGTGTGCGGGCGAGCCCGGTCTCGCCGCTCTGTAGCGATCCGATGCCGAGCGCCACATCGCGTGTCCGACGGAGTTGCTGGTGCACGCCGTTGAGCGCGCCCGCGAACCGCTCCACCTCGCTCGAGGCGGGCGGATCCGTGAAGGTAAGCCAGCCCAACACGCCACCTCCGCTGAGCGCCACCCGCGACTCGACCGAGACTGCGGTGAGTTCGTGCGACACCGCGCGCAGCAGCCCCACCGGGTCGACACGGGTGCGAGCTGTGAACTGGAACCCCAGGTGATAGCCCGCCGTCCGCCAGCCTCGTTCGGCCATACGCTTGTGGACATCGGGGTCGCGGACCCCCCGGAGCTCAATGAACGCGCGAAGCAGGTCAGCTGAGGAGGACGCGTCGTTCACGGTGTCGAGCTCGTCGATCAGGATCCGCGCCGCCACGGCAGGCATCATGATCTCCGCAACCGTTGAGAGCGCGCGCAGCTGCACGTCGCTGAGCCCGGCATCAAACACTGCGAGCCGCAACCCGCGTCTGGTCGAACTGTCGACGCGCACCGAGGTGGCGGCAGCGTCGCCGACACGCGCGACGCTGATCCAGGGCGTGAAGGAGAGCCCGGCATGCAGCTCAGGTGAGAGCACGCCACCGGCCTGCTGCACCGTTCTTCCGGAATCGATGAGAGCGATCCCATGCCCGATGGCTGCGCACAGGTGACCGAGCAGGTCGGCGAGGTCCGCCGCGGGGTATTCGAAGGCCTGCGCGACCTTGCGTACGTAGTCGATAGTAAGTGCGTCCCTGGCCTGCTGGAGCTGCCAGCCGGCTCGGGCGAGCGCTATCGGGCGGTCAACGTCGAGCAGGGTGAGCTCGAGCCTGTCCGCGAGCTTTCGTGCGCCAGGGCCAGCAAGTCTGGCGCCAGTCAGTGCGAGGGCTGCGAACCCGCGATCGCGGACCCGGCGCACGAGCGCGTCCTGCTGCCAGCTCGTGCTAGGAAACGCGGTGGTGGCGACGAGCAGCCCCTCGGCGGCTGACTCGGGCTCGTCGACAGTGAGGTTCTGCCAGGTGCCGGTCGCCGGGCCTGCGATGTGGGTGACGCCGCCGCTGTCGGGGTGGGCAAGCAGGCTCGCGAGGTCGAGCGTAGCCTGTGGGGTGCGCGGGGTGGTTACCATTCGGGATCCAATCCGGTCAGGCCGTACGACGACGGATAGAGTTTCGCCGCGCGCCGCGGGAAGTTGCGCCACCAGTCGTCGGCGGGGCGGGTCAGGATCGCCACGTGCCGGTGCAGCCGCAGGTCCGTCACCTCGATGAGTTCACGCGAGAGCACGTCGACCGCGACGATGTACTCGGGCGCGGCCGCGACAGTCTCGCCGTCGACGAGTACGGCGAGGTGTTCCGAGCGCGACACGAGCCGGATCACGGAGCCGTCTCTCCCGGCGACCTCGGCGGCATGCACATGAGGGTCGCGGGAATCCTGGGTGAGGCTCACGATTCTGCCTTCGCCAACGAGCGTGGCGCCGAGCCGGTCGGCGAGCGTCGAGACCGGGGCGGTGGCGGTCTCGAGGAGCGCCCGACCGAACTCGAGGGAGCGCGCGAGGTGCCCATGGAGCGAAGCCGTCTCGAGGTCGCGGGCGCTGAAGCCGGCAAACAGCACGGCGCCCGCGCCACCGGACTGGATCATCGCCGCCCGCATGAGGCCGTCAACGTCCTTCGCGCGTTCGGATGTGATGAGGGCGACGCCGCCGGCACCCGTGGAACACACGGCGAACAGCCCGGGAAGCCGCTCGATGTAGAGGCTCGTGCGGTCGAGAGTCGGGACGGCGCGCCCGCTGCAGTCGGCGTCGATGATGAGGCGGTCGCCGGCGAAGAGGAAGGGTGTCAGCGCGTTCATCCCGCCGGCCTCGAACGAGCAGGCCGCCTCAAGCCTCGCGCCGATCCACCGCTCGGCGACCGCGATGAGCTTGCCGAAGTCGTCGTGTGAGGGGAGTCGTTCGCTGAGTAGAAGCGTCGACCCGGCAAATGCGGGCGCGAAGCACTGAGTGTCCGGCGGCAGTTCGCCCGGGAGGACGGCCTCGATCGGCTCCGAGAATGCCGAGCGAACCATGAGCTCGGTGAGCTTGGGGGAGCCGCCGCCGCCAGTGCCGCAGAACGATGCCCCCGCCGAGAGCAGCGGGAGGTCGGCTGACGTGAGGGTGAGAGCCATGTATTCAAGCGTAGATGATGCCGCCGGGATGGGACCTCGGCGGGGTGTGGGTGCGCGCTGCGACGCGACGCGCACCCATGTTCCGTACGCCCAGACCGGTCCGCTACCGGACGGGAGCCGCGGCACCGTCCGCGGCACCGCCCGCTGCGCCAGCGATCGGAGCGCCGGAGAGCGTTTCGACGGGTACGAACGTCTCAGTGAGTCCGAAGGCGCTCGGCCCGAACGTGTCGAGCGCCTCGGGGGTGCGCATGAGGTCGGGCGTCGAGATGCCGAGCACGCGCACCCGCTGGCCGTAGCGCAGCCCCTCCGTCGTAATCGGCTCTGCCGTCTCGTGGTCGACGATGCAGATGAGATCGGGAACGATCGCGAGCAGTTCCTCCCCGCGGTACGCCGTGAGGTTCTCATTTTGAAAGGCGATCACCACGGGCTCACCCGAACCGTCCACCGCTTCGATGACCGCCCTGCCGCGCGCGAAGCCCTCGGTCGTCCGGCGCTCGACGTCGACGACCTTCCCCACGTGCAGCTCGCGCACGTGCGAGTACAGCGTCGCCGACAGCGCGTCAGCGAGCGCTGCGAAGGGGGAGCGGTGCTCCTCGCGCGCGATCCTGATCGCCCGCCCGAGCGCGAGTGCCATCGAGAGGGTACGCGGGATCGCGGTCCTACGCACATCCGCTCCGGTCATGGCGTATTCGGCGATGTGGCCGACGCCGCCGAGCCGGATCGTGATCGCCCGGGCGAACGATTCCATCTGGCGGTTGTCGATGCCGGTGTCGATAATGACGTGCTCGCCGCGCTCGCCCGCGAGAGCGAGCGGCGACCCCTGCACGCCGTAGACGGCGAACGTTTCCATGGAGAGCTCCGGGAATGCGCGCCCCATCCCGTCAGCGTCAACAACTGGGAGGCCGGACTCTGCCGCCACGATGAGCGGGATCATCGAGTTCACGCCGCCGCACTCAATCGGCATTGTGGCCTCCGCTGCCCGCCCGAGGTGCGTCTCCAGCGTGCGGAGCGCCGCGAGCGGTTCGGTGCCGGCGGGAATCTTCTCGACCATCACGGTCGGGGCGCCCATCTGAGCGGTCGGGATCACGAACATGTCGTCGGCGAGCTCGTCGGGATCGAGGATGGTGATCCCGCCGTCCCCGAGGACCTGTTGGACGAGCATCTGCCCGATGTAGGGGTCGCCCCCGCCGCCCGTGCCAAGCAGGGTGGCACCGCGCGCCAGGTCGGGAAGGTCGGCAGCGGTCAGTGTCCAGCTCACGCCGTCGCTCCAGCAGACTGGGACGCGTCGGGCGCCGCGTCGGCGATCGGGCTGCCCGGGCGCACCGAGCCGTCGAAGCGGTGCGGCTCGAGGTCGTAGCCGAAGTACCGCGGGCCGACCATCTCGATCGCCGCCGGTGAGTGCCAACGCTCGTCGGCGGGCGCAGCGATGACGCGCACGCGCTGGCCGTAGCGGAGGCCCTCCGTGGTGACGGGCTCGCCCGTCTCGTGGTCGAGCACCATGATGAGGTCGGGGGTTGTAGCGAGCACCTCGCCGTCGAGTTCCGCGATGAGGTGTTCGTTCTGGAAGAGGAGGGTGAGGGTGCGTCCATCCTCCTCGATCGTCGCGCGGCCGCGAGCAAAGCCCGCGGTGGTCGCGCGTTCGACATCGGTGACCTTGCCGCCGTAGAGCACGCGGCCCCCAAGGATATCGGTCGCCCGCTCGACGGCGTCGACCTTCTCCGCACGTGCGTCGACGATGCCCTTGCCAACGTTCACGCAGAGCGAGAGAGAGTCGGCGACGAGTGCCTTCTTCGCGGTCGCGCCCGACATGTGGAAGCCCGACAGCATGATGGAGCAGCCCATCTCGACGGCCGCGACGCGGATGATCCGTTCACCCCACGCGTTGTCGACGGTGCGGAGCACGCCGACGTTGCCCTTCTCGTCGGAGTACGCGAGCGGCGATGATGTGACGCCATACAGCGTCGGGAGTACCATCTGCAGCTCGGGGAAGGCGCGGCCCATGCCGTCAGCGTCCAGCACCGGCAGGCCCGTCGCGGCGGCCGCTGCGATCGGGATCGTCGAGTTCACGCCACCGACCTCGATGCACATGATGTGCGTGATCGGCCGGCCATAGTGCTCGCTGAGTTCTGTTACCGGTCGCATGACCTCGTCGAGACTCGGAAGCTTCTCAACCATGACGGTCGGCGCGCCGAGCATCGAGACGCAGGCGACGACCGCGTCGTCGGGAAGCTCGTCGAGCGTGACGACGGTGACGTCGCCGTGCCGCCGCAGGGCCTCCTTTGCGAGCAGGCCGCCAATGTACGGGTCGCCGCCCCCGCCGGTGCCGAGCACGGCGGATCCGCGCGCGAGGTCGTCGATGTCGTCGACTGAAATCTTCCAGCTCACGGTTAGCCCTCCATGCTCAGGTCGCCGACAGCCTTCACGCGGATGCGCGTGGCGTTGCCTGGCAGGTACGGAATAGGCACCTCATCGAAGTCGATGATGGCGACTGTGTCGGGCTTCGCGCCCGCCGCGACCGCCTTCTCGATGGCCTCGGCGCGCACCTCGGCGATAGTCTGTTCGCGCTCGCCCGGCGCGATCGAATACACCTTGTCGATCTCGCCGCCGACCTGCGCAATCGAGGCGCCGATCGCGTTCGCGACGGCGTAGTTCTCAGGCTTGGAGACCTCGCCGAAGATCGGGAGCACGTCGGGCAGCAGCACGGAACCGCCGCCGACAGCGACGACCGGGATCGGCTCGGGCGACGTGCGCATCCGATCGACGGCCTCCGCGACGCGCTCCGCAATCCTGTCGAGCACGCGCTGCACGAATGCGGGATCGAGGTGCGCGACCTTCGACGCGTCGCCAATGTTCGCGCGGCCCGCCGCGACCGCGATGTCTGTCGCCGTGAGCACGTCGCCGCCGAAGACCAGCGCATCGGTGGAGAGTCGGTAACCAACGGACTCCGGCCCGACCTCGGCGGTCTCCGTGTCGACGATGCTGCCGCCACCAATGCCGAGCGAGAGCACGTCAGGCATCCGGAAGTTCGTGCGCACGCCGGCCACCTTTACCTCATTCGCGGTCTCGCGCGGGAACCCGTTGATGAGCAGCCCAACGTCGGCTGTGGTGCCACCGACGTCGATGACCGCGCAGGTCTCAAGCCCGCTCGTGAGCGCAGCGCCACGCATCGAGTTTGTTGGGCCAGACGCGAAGGTCGCGACGGGGTAGCGGCGCACGTAGTCCTCGTCCATCAGTGTGCCGTCGTTCTGGCTCAAGAAGATCGGCGCTTCAATACCCTCGGCGCGGACCGCGGCGGTCAGGCCGTCGACGATCTCGGACGCGAGCTCGCGGAGCGCGGCGTTGATGACCGTTGCGTTCTCGCGTTCGAGTAGTCCGATGCGGCCGATCTCGTGCGACAGCGATACTGCGACGTCGTTTCCGAGCACCTCGGAAACGATGCGCGCGGCCTCTACCTCAAGGTCGTGGTTGACGGGGCTGAACACCGACGAGATCGCGACCGAGCGGATCCCGTGCTCCCGCATATCAGCGGCGTGCGCACGGAGTTCCTCGGGGTCGAGCGGGCTGATGGGGCGGCCGTCGAACTCGTAGCCGCCGTGTGCGAGGTAGCTGCGAGCCTCGATGGCGTCCTTGAGTTCCGCTGGCCAATCGACGAGCGGCGGCAGCGCCTGGGTCGCAGGCAGGCCGAGGCGGAGAGCCGCGGTGGGGGCGAGGCGCTTGGCCTGCACGAGGGCGTTGATGAAGTGCGTGGTGCCGATCATCACTGCCGTGATATCGGCCCCCGCGAAGCTGTGCTTGTCGCGGAGCCCCTGGATGGCCTGGATGATGCCCGCCGTCACGTCAGGGGTGGTGGAGTGCTTGATGCCGACGAGCGTCTCGCTGCCGTTCATGAGCACTGCGTCGGTGTTGGTGCCGCCGACGTCGATCCCGATATGCATGATTCTCGCTTTCGCTGGGTGTGGGAAGAGAAGGGGCGGCCGGGGGAGGCCGCAAGTGTGGGCTAGGCGGTGCCGGCTGTGCTCGCTGTGCCAGCAGCAGCCTCAGGCTCGCGGGTCTGCACGGTGCCGACCGGGCGCACCCACCCGAGCTTTCCGGCGATGATGTAGAGCACCATCGAGATGAGCAGGGAGAACACCGCGGGGATACCCCAGGTGATGAAGTAGCCCGCGACCGAGGAGACGAGCCAAATGATGATCGTCGCGGGGACGAGCCGCGGTGCCGTGGCCGGGAGGCGGCCCTCGGCGCGGGAGGCCTCGAGCTCGGGGCGCCAGATCTTCACGATGAAGTACTCGGCGACCATGATGCCGGCGATCGGCGGGAACGCGACGGAGAGCAGGGTGAGGAACCCGGTGAGCTGGCCGAGAATGCCAGCGGCGGCCAGGACCGAACCGACGACGCCGAGCACGACCGTCGTAGTGACTCGGTTGAGGTTCTTGCCGAACGCCGTCGAGATGAAGTTCACGAGGCCGAGCGTCGACGAGTAGAGGTTCCAGTCGTTGATCTTCAGCGTCCCGGTGATGACGATGAGCAGTCCAACGAAACCGACCGAGGAGGTGATGATGGCGACGATATCGCCGCTCGCGGTGGCGTGTGCGAGCAGCACGCCCGAGAGCCCGATGACGAACTCGCCGAGGGTCACGCCGACGACTGTCTGCTTCACGACGTCCGGCCCGGTGCGGTTGAACCGCGTCATGTCTGCAGAGATGATCGCGCCGACGATGAGTCCGCCGGCGACGATGCCAGTGCCGGCCCACACGCTCATCGCTGGCCCGGGCGGCGGCCCGGTCATGAGCTCGCCGATGTCGTGCCGGGAGAGCTCGCTGATGACTGACCAGCCGACAAGGATGAGAAACAACGGAACCGTGACATTCGCGAGCAGCTGCATTCCCTTGAAGCCAAACGCGACGATCGCCGTGACAGCGAGCCCGAAGAGGAGGCTCCAGACCCACACAGGGAAGATGCCGGGCATGAGGTTGTCGAGCGACTGGGCGGAGATGGCGGACTGAATGCCGAACCAGCCGATGAGGCTGATGCCGATCGCGAGCCCGACGAGGGAGGCTCCGACCTCGCCGAAGCCTGTCCACTTCGCGAGCAGCGAGGTGTTCAGGCCCTCGCGCTGGCCGATGAGCCCGACGAAGACGATGACGACCTCGAGGATCAGCGAACCCAGTAGAAACGCGAGCACGGCGTCGCCGAACGTCATCGCGTAGCCGAGGGTCGCGCCGAGCAGGAATTGGGAGAGTGCAGACACTTGACCGAATCGCTGCACTGCGATCCCGAACCAGTGCTTGCGTGAGGACTGGGGCACTCTCGTGAGCGCGAAATCGTCGCCGTGCGTGCTGCTTGCCATGAGCATCCTTGCCTAGGAATGGAAGAGGGTCATCGCCAGGCTATGCTCGAGTGGACACCCCGTCACTGTGCCGAGTGCACTTTGTTGACTCCATTATGTGCGGTGTGCACAGGCAGTGCCGTCGTCAGCTCGTGTGAACTCGGGCTCCCACGAGGAATCCCTGAGATCGCAGGATGAGGGTGAGCACCTGACGATCCTCCGCGTGCATCACACCATCGACGAACCTGCCGAGCGCGTGGTCGAGGGTGACCTGCCCGGCGCTCCCGGCAACCTTCTGCACGATTGCGACGAGCGTGCGTGGCGCGAGCACGGACTCTTCGAGGCCAGGCCGCCCATCGATCTCGCGCTCCGTCGACACGAATCGACCGAAGCCTTCCCCGTGCGCACCAGCAAACACCTGCTGGCTGATGAACGCGGCGCGCGCGACCCGCTCGAGATCGTCGGTTGGCAGCGGGACGTTCCCCGTCTCGTCGGCGATGGCGGCGGCCGCGAGGAGCGCATTCTCGCGCGGGGCGTCCGTGTACTCGAGGCCAGCGTCGGGGTAGTGCACCCGGTAACTGTTCGCGCCGAACCTGTTGACAAGCTCGGCGCTCATGCGATCGATGCCGCGGTACCGGTGAGGCGTCTGCTCATTGGCGGTCGCGAGGATGGCGAATCCATGGGCGATCTCAACAGCCTCGCCGTTGTTCTCCTGCACGGCAAACGACTGTCCCGGTCGCAGCTGCAGGATGCGGTTGAGTCGCTTGAGAAACTCGGCGGGCATCGCGTTCACCTCGTCGAGGATAACTGGCCGCCCCTCGGTCATTGCGCGAAGCAGGGGGCCTGGCACGAAGACACTCACGGTTGCTCCGCCGTCTGAGCGCAGCTCGTGGCTGCCGATGAGCTGCGAGCTTGTGATGTCGCCGTACCCGGAGACGAGCTCCGGCTCGCTCCCGAGCTCGATGCGCGAGAGGTACTCGGCGAGCGCGGTCTTTGCGCCGCCAGTCTCTCCGAGCAGCAGCAGCGGCTCTCCGCGGGTGAGGGCCGGCGTCGCCTCGGCGATAATCGCGCGCATCTGACCGGTGAGTAGCAGCCCGCGACGCAACTGTGCCCGGGCTTCGCGGATGCGGATTGCGGCGAGCGCCGCGAGCGCCCCGTCGCGAGCCTCTTCCGTCGTCAGACGATCCTGCAGCGCGACTTCGCGGTCCGCCTCAATTCTGTCTGCGCGTCCGTGAAGCGTCGCGACGAGCAGCGCCTCGGCCTGGATCAGCGACCGCCCCTCGCGCGCGGCATCCGTCGCGACCGCGGCGGCCTGCTGTCGCAGCTCGCGCGCCGACAAGGTCGCGCGCCAGGCGGTCACCGCGGCGCGCAGCGTCGCCGCCCGTTCAGTCAGGGCGCGGTCGATGATCTCCCTGCTCTCGGGGTCGTCGTAGAGTGCCTGGAGACGCCCCTCCAGCGCCTGCTGCGCGTCGGCGGCGAGCGCGGCGCGTGGCGACGTTCCCCCGGCGGCGACGCGGCGGGTGCGCGCAAGCTCCCGGCTGACGTCTGCGGCCTCGGCGAGCACTGGATTTGCGTCGTACGAGAGCATGCTGCCACGCTACCATCAGGCGGTGAGCCGAGTTCTCCTTGAGGTGTTCTCGGTAGTGTGGTGCGCATGGAGCATGTGCGGGGCGAGGCTGTGACGCGCGGCGCGCTCGCGGCTGCCTCAGCCGTCCTCGGCATCCCTGTCGTCGTGCACGACGGCGATGCCTGGAGCGTGCGGGATGGAGTCGCGCACGTCGGGCTGGGCTGGGCCACCGTGTCGGGCGACCCCGACGACGTGGTCGCTCGCGCGCTGCTGCTGCTCTGGGAATCAGTGCGCGAAGTGCGGGTCGCGCCGTCGCGCCGCAGCCGGCGGCTCGCGCTCGGCGGCGCGCGGCCCGAGCTTGAACCGCTGCTCGCGGCGCTCGATCGGCTCCTCGCGGCGGCGGAGCTGCTCGCCGCGCTCCCGAACCTGCGAATGCCCGTGGTGCGGGCGATTGTCGCCGCGGGCTGGGCGAATCCAGCCGAGCTGCCGCGGCATCTCCAATGGGTGTCGCTCGTCCTGGACACCGCCGCCGCGCGCTGGGCGAGCGGGGGAGCCGGGACCGCGCCCTACCACGACTCTCTCGCCCCCGAGGTGCAGCGGGAGCTTGCGGCCCTCGACGGGGCGGCGGGCATGACCTCGGGCGCGCTGCTTCTCGCGCTCTCGCCGGACCCCCGACGCTCGCCGATCGAACGGTTCGAGCGCGCGTACGGCCTGTTCGCTCCGGCGTATCTTCGGCTGCTCGCCCTAGACATTGTCGGGCGCGCGCCGCAGGACGGTCGGGCTGGCGGCGAGTCCGCGGATCAGGATCCCGGCGCCGACGCGTTCGACAGTTCCCTAGCTGCTGCTGCTGAACAGACCGACGACGGTGCAGGAGACGACGCTGCAGGTGACGAGACCGACGGCGACGACGGTGCCGGTGGCGAGACCGATGGCGACGAGGCGCCCGGCGGCACCGCGACGAGCGATGACGACACCGAGCAGGCGCGCGCCGGCGACCGCAAGGACGGCGCCGAGGGTGCCGATCTGTTCGCCGCGGAGCAGGCGGGCTTTGTAGAGACAGTGCTATCGACGCCGCTCCCGGCATCGGGATCCTGGGTCGAAGGAATGGAGCTCCCCGAACTCGCACGCCCAGACGACGCCGACCGCGACACCAGCCACGATGCCGACTACGACCGGCCCGACCGCGCGACAGAACTCGGCACCCCGGGCGGTGGCGGCGGTGCGGCGGCGCTGTCGAGCTATCGGGACAGGGTGACGCAGCACGCCCGCAGCATTGAGCGCGTGCGCGACGTGTGGCGGCAGATTGTCTCCGAGCGGGTGCACCTCGAGCGCGCGTTCTCCCGCACGCCCGAGCCCGAGGGCGACCTACTCGATCGCGAATCGCTCGTACGGGCCGTCGCCGATGCGGCAGCCGGAGTTGAGCGGCCGCGCGCGTTTCTCCGACGCGAGCGACGCCCAAGGCGCAGCCGGCGGGAGGGCAGCACCGACTACGTGCTGCTGATCGACCGTTCGGCGTCAATGCAGGGCCCCGCTGCCTCGGCAGCCGCGACCGCGGCGCTCATCATGCTTGAAGCGCTCGCGGGTGTCGAACGCGACATCGCTGCCGAGGAAGGCGCGCTCGGCATCGATCTCGAGCTGAGCCTGCGCACGGCGCTCATCGTGTTCGACTCCACGCCTCTCACGGTGAAGCCGCTTGCAGGCGCGCTCGACGACGCCGCACGCGTCGCGCTGGACTCGGCCATCCACGCTCCGCAGGGCTCCACGAACGACGCCGCGGCGCTCAGGGCGGCAGCCACAGAGTTCGGGCTTGGGGGCTGGCTCGGTAGCAGGCAGAGCAGCGGGCCGAGCGGCAGGCCCGGTAGCGACGCGGTCTCGCGCCGACGCATCGCGATCCTCGTCAGCGATGGCGGCACGAACGACGCGACGGCGGCAGCCCGCGAGCTCGCGCGACTCAGAGCGCTCGGGGTGACGGTGTTCGGGATCGGGATCAACACCGACGATCTCGCCGCACGCTTCGCGCCTGACGGAATGCGGCTCGACGCGGCGGAGGAGCTCCCTGTCGTGCTCGAGCGCCTGGTCACTGAGGCTGGACTCGGGCGCTAGCCTGCGAGTCCGCGCGACCGATCGAACCCCGATAGGCTCGGAGCGGAGGGAACACTATGCCAGGAAATGTGGGCGCGCAGGGGTCGGAGAACGAGGCACGCCTCGCGAGGCTGCTGTTTCCGGACCTCGCCGACGAGCTCGACCGAGCACACGCCGAGGGCCGCCGGGCTGCCGGCGGAACCGCGCCAGCGAGCGGCGCCGAGGCGATGCTCGATGTCGCCGCGCTGGCAGCCAGGCAGGGGGACCTCGGTCAGGCGGCATTCTCAAGCATTGACGGCCTCGAAGCAGTGCGCTTCACCCGCGGCTTTGAGCTCGCTCGTGAGGTAGCTGGCTGGCGCGACCTGCGCGTCCCCGAGCCCGAAGAGTTCTGGGCCGCCGGCGCCGATCACGCCGCGCTCGCCCGCGCGCTCATGGCCGATGCCTCGCTCGCCGTCGTGCCGACCATCTACGGGCTTGGGAGCGACGGCTGGGTCGCCCTCTTCCGCGCTGCAGCACGCCAACCGAGCAGTCCGCTGTCGCTCGCCGCGCCGCTCATCCTCGCCCCCGAGGTGACCGCCGAATTCGAGCTACTTGACGCCGTTCCGCGGGGCGTAGCCGCGGTGCAGGCTCGTGCGGGACAGGCTGGCGCGGTGCAGGCTGGTGCGGTGCAGGGCGGCGAAGTGTCCTGGACGCTGAGGCTGGTGCCCGCAACGCCGAAGCCGCCACTCGTCGGGCTCAGTCACTCGCACGGGCCGCATCCTGCGCTCCCCGAGATCCTGATGCTGCAGCTCATGCACGTCGCCGCTCGCGAGCCGCTGCTCGACGGGAGCAGCTTCACGTGGGTACACGGAACGCTCAGCGGCGGCAGGTTCGCCGCCCGTGAACTGTTCGACACGAGCGAGCGCAGCGTCAGGGTGAACACCCGCGAGGTCGGAAACCAAGGCCCCCACCTCGGCGCCCGCCCGCCGATCGGGTAGGCGAGGGGGCCGATTGGTTCCCGCCTCAGCTCAGGTTGCGCCGTGCCTACGCTTCCGGGGCCGCCCTGAACGCATCAACGACACGCTGGCCCGAGATGTTGCCCGCAAGGCCGGAGCGGTCGGGCGTTGCGATCGCCCACACAAACACGGTGAGCGTGAATAGCCCCGGCGCCCACCCGAAACCGGCGTCGGTCAGGGCCGGTGCATTCAGCAGCTGGTAGCCGCCGATGCCGCCGATGAAGCGGAGCGGCCGGGCGAGCGCCGCGGGGACGGCGCCAGGTTTGTACCTCACGTTGACAATGAAGTCGCCAATCGTGCGGCCCGTCAGTAGGACGAGCGCGAGCTGGATCGCGAGCGCCGCTACCCAGCCAAACGCAGGCGACGGGTTTTCGGCCACGACCGCCGGGTCCTGGCCGAGCACGCTGATCTGCACGAGGTTTCGCGAGATCTCAGCGACGACGCTGATGAACCCGACGGAGACCAGGTCGCCAAGCATCCCGAGGAAGCGGCGCCCGAACGTGACCGGGCGCGGTCCGAGCTCACCACGCGGGGTCACCGGCCGCAGCCTGAGCATGGCTGCGAGAAGAGCGCCGAGGAGCCCGCCCGTAGTGTTCACGATAATGTCATCGACGTCGAAGAGGCGGTAGGCGCAGTCATAGATGCCCCAGAGGCCGGTGAGCTGAGAGGTCTCGATGAAGAGCGAGATCCCGAGACCGATGAGCGCCGTCGCGAGCACACCGCGCCCCCAAAGGAGGCGGGTGAAGAACCCGAGCGGCATGAATAGCAGGACGTTGAAGGCGATCTGCAGCACCGCGGGGTTCGTGACGAGCGCACGCGCCGACGATGTGTCGTAGTCGGCAATGTCGGCGACGGAGTCTCCCGGGGTAAACCTTGGAGCGACGCATTCGTAGCTGCCAGGTTCAGGCAGCGGCAGCATGGTGTACGTCAGCAGAGCGCACGCGTAGACAGTAAACGCACCCCAGATGAAGATTCGGCCGGGGGAGAGCCGGCCGAACCTGCGGTAGTTCGCGGCGATCAACGGCACGATGATGACGATGAGAAACAGGCTGCCAAAGAGAATGGCGATGAGTCCAGGCCAGATCCGTGCTTCCATACCGCTACGCTAGCGCCTCGCGTCGGCTCCCTCGACCGTGGCTAT
Organism: Leucobacter aridicollis; assembly: GCF_024399335.1. Taxonomy (NCBI): domain Bacteria; kingdom Bacillati; phylum Actinomycetota; class Actinomycetes; order Micrococcales; family Microbacteriaceae; genus Leucobacter; species Leucobacter aridicollis. Next base: position 1,866,495 of record NZ_CP075339.1, on the reverse strand, counting down.
TACTTTGACCGCCGCTAATGCCTGGACCGCCGCCGTCACTTCGACAGCCGCTATTGCCTCGACGAGTGGGAACCTTCACCCCACGTACTCGGGGCGTCGACTCGCGTCGACGGCAGCTTGGTCGTCTCGCCCCAGGTGAGATACTCAGCAGGGACGTGCAGCGCGTCAGGCTCAGCGCCCGACCTCGCAAGAATTTCGTCGATTGGCACGACGCCGCCCGCGCGGCGAAGGATCCGGGCACGTACGATCGCCCGAGCATACACCTCGGGTTCGCCTGCGATCGCGCTCCCGCTCGGCGCGGGGCGCACAAAACGCTGCTCCATGTAGACAGCCTGCTCGTCGACACCCAGAATGCGTGACTCGATGGTGAACTTCATCCAAGGGTTCAGCGACTTGCGGTACGAAATTGTCTGGCCAACGACGACCGGATACCAGGCCTCGCGAGCGAAGAGGTCGAGCACGCCGTTTCGCTGCATGAGGTCGAAGCGGCCAACGTCCATGAGTGAGAGGTACTTGCCGTTATTCATGTGCCGCAGGATGTCGAGGTCTGTCGGCCACACTCGAAAGTCGGAACGCGAGACAGCGCTGAAATCGAGGCGCGGCCCTCGCGGGCCCACGAACCACCTGTGCCAGAGCGTACGAGGAAGCATATGCATGCCCCGATACTAGAAGATAGCTAAGTCCCCGCGCGCAGTATTGGCGGGTGTGCACAAAACTGCTACGCGCCAACCGCGCAGAACTCGTTGCCTTCAGGATCGCGCATGATCCACCAGACGCCCGCGGGGCCCTGGTCTATGCGCTCGACGCGCGTGGCGCCCAGCAGCTCGAGCCTGTGCGCGAGTTCCTCGAGCGTGCGTTCTGTGTCATGGACGTCAATGTGAAGGCGATTCTTTCCTGACTTCTGTTCGGGGACAGCCTGGAAGAGGATGCGCCGGCCGTGACCGGCGCCAGTTACAGGATCAAATGGGTCGTCGGGGTGGCGAACGGCAGCGAGGCCCGCGAATCTCGGTGTCCCGGCATGCACGATGGTCTCCGACTCGGGAAGGTCACCGTTCCGCACGAGTTCGGAGACGAGCGCGCCAGGATCCTCGACAACGTACTCGAGCGCGGCCGCCCAAAAATCAGCGAGCGGATGTGGCTCGACAGAATCAATGATGAGTTTCCAGTGCAGTGCCATGGCGTCATGGTACGTCGCGACGGCCGAAACCTGTAGCCCCCAAGGCGTGCCGAGCCCCCGCGGTGTAAGATGGATCGGCGCGCACGGCGCACGAACTTTCACTCAGGCTTTGGAGAACACCGCATGGCAACCTCGAACGACATTAAGAACGGCACCGTTATCAAGGAGGCGGGCCAGCTCTGGAGCGTCCTCGAGTTCCAGCACGTCAAGCCAGGTAAGGGCGGCGCGTTCGTCCGCACCAAGCAGAAGAACGTCGTCTCGGGCAAGATCATCGACAAGACTTACAACGCTGGAACGAAGATCGAGACGGCAACCGTCGATCGCCGCGACTTCCAGTACCTCTACCAGGACGGTGCTGACTTCGTCTTCATGGACATGTCTGACTACGATCAGATCACGGTTCCCGCGGTCGTCGTCGGAGACGCTCACAAGTTCATGCTTGAGAACCAGCAGGTCCAGATCGGCCTCCATGAGGGTGAGCCGCTCTACCTTGAGCTTCCCGCCTCGGTCGTGCTTGAAGTGACCTACACCGAACCCGGCCTTCAGGGCGACCGCTCGACAGGCGGCACGAAGCCCGCGACTGTTGAGACCGGCGCTGAGATCCAGGTGCCGCTCTTCCTTGAGGCCGGCACCAAGGTGAAGATCGACACCCGCTCGGGTGACTACCTCGGCCGCGTCAACGACTAGGCGTGTCAGCACGGACGAAGGCGCGCAAGCGCGCCCTTGACATGCTCTTCCAGGCCGATGTGATGAACACGCCGGTCATGGAAGTTGTCGCAGATGAAGCGAAGCGCGCGGTCGGCGAGCCCGACCGCGTCGCCTCGTGGCTCTACGCCCGCGAGATCGTCGACGGCGTGAACGATCACCGCGAGGAGATCGACGAACTCATCGCGAGCTACGCCCAGGGCTGGACGATCGAGCGGATGCCGAACGTCGACCGCGCACTGCTGCGAATCGCTTCATGGGAGATGCTGCACAACCCCGAGGTTCCTGCCGCGGTCGCGATCAACGAGGCGGTCGCCCTCGCAAAGGAGTACTCGACAGACGATTCGAGTCGCTTCGTGAACGGTGTGCTCGGCAAGATTGCGGAGCACGCGGGCGCGTAGCCTGAATCAGCGTCTGTGGGTGAATGCGGTGCGAACGGTGCGCTAGACTAGTGCAGCTACAGCTTTTCTTTAATGGTGTCCAGTGAGGCGCAGAAGGGGGGCGGTGAATGACCACGCGAACGGTTCTCGATGGAGCCGAGATTTCGCGGGCCTTGACCCGAATCTCGCATGAAATCATCGAGGCAAACAAGGGAGTTGCTGACCTCGTGCTTGTCGGCATCCCCACTCGCGGGTCGATGCTCGCGCAGCGGATCGCCGAGAACATCTCGCGTATCGAGGGTGTCGACGTTCCAGTCGGGAGCCTCGACACGACGATGTACCGCGACGATCTCGCGCAGCACCCGACTCGCACCCCGCACCCCACAGACATGCCCGTAAGCGTCGACGGCGTCACGGTCGTGCTCGTGGACGATGTGCTGTTCTCCGGCCGAACCGTGCGAGCCGCGCTTGACGCGCTTGGCGACCACGGCAGGCCAAAGGCAGTCAGACTCGCGGCGCTCATCGACCGAGGGCACCGCGAACTCCCGATCCGCGCAGACTACATCGGCAAGAACCTCCCGAGTTCGCGCGATGAGCGCATCTCGGTGAAGCTCGCGGAGCACGACGGCGAGGACTCGGTCACGATCAGTGGTGGCACGCGAGACGCGGGGGAACACGCATGAGGCACCTGCTCGACACGCGCACGTTGAACCGGGATGACGCGATCCTGATCCTCGACACCGCCGAGGACATGGCCGCGACCCAGCAGCGCGAGATGAAGAAGCTCCCCACGCTTCGTGGCAAGACAGTCGTCAACCTTTTCTTCGAGGATTCGACGCGCACCCGGATCTCGTTCGAGGCTGCCGCGAAGCGGCTCTCCGCAGACGTCATCAACTTCAGCGCGAAGGGGAGCTCGGTCTCGAAGGGCGAGTCCCTGAAGGATACCGCGCAGACGCTGCAGGCGATCGGCGCCGACGGAGTGATCATTCGTCACCCCGCGAGCGGCGCTGCAGCGCGTCTCGCCTCGAGCGGCTGGATCGATGCGGGGGTGCTCAACGCAGGCGACGGAATGCACGAGCACCCAACGCAGGCCCTACTCGACGCGTTCACGATGCGCCGTCGCCTGCACGGCGATGCGAGCAGGGGCAGGGGCCTCGATGGCGCCTCCGTAATCATCGTCGGCGACATCGCCCACTCGCGCGTCGCGCGCTCGAACCTCTGGCTGCTGCACGCGCTCGGGGCGAAGGTGAGCCTCGTTGCGCCCGAAACGCTCCTGCCCTTCGGCGTGCGCGACTGGCCGGTGACGCTGTACCACTCGCTCGATGAAGCCCTTGCCTCGGAACAGCCCGACGTCGTCATGATGCTCCGGATCCAGACGGAACGCATGCACGCTGCGTTCTTCCCGAACGAACGCGAGTACGCCCGCAACTGGGGGCTGGACGACGCTCGACTCGCTCGCCTCCAAGAGCGCGCGATCGTGATGCACCCCGGCCCAATGAACCGCGGCCTCGAGATCTCCTCGGGCGCCGCCGACTCGCCACGGTCGACAGTGCTCGAGCAGGTCGCGAACGGCGTCTCAGTGCGCATGGCCTGCCTCTTCCTGCTGCTGTCAGGCGAGCGGCCCCAGAGCGAACGAACCGAAGGATGAAGGAGAAGGTAATGACTCAAGGGATCCTGATCCGCGGCGCGCGACTCGCGGCCGACCTCGTCGAGCGCGGCGCCGACATCACCGGCGCTCAGCAGATGGACCTGCGTGTCGCGGACGGCCGCATTGTCGAGCGCGGCGGAGTCGCGGGGAAGCCCCGGCTCGAGCCGCGCGACGGCGAGCACGTCATCGACGCCGACGGCCTCGTCGCGTTCACCGGCTTCGTCGACCTCCACACCCACCTCCGTGAGCCGGGATTCGAGCAATCGGAGACCGTGCTGACAGGCACCCGCGCCGCCGCGGCCGGCGGGTTCACGACAGTGTTCGCGATGGCGAACACGCTACCCGTGCAGGATACGGCCGGGGTTGTCGAACAAGTGCAGGCTCTCGGCGACGCTGCCGGCTACGCGACTGTGCGCCCCATCGGCGCCGTCACCGAGGACCTCGCGGGTGAGCGCCTGAGCGAGATCGGTGCGATGGCTCAGTCCCGCGCGCAGGTGCGCGTCTTCTCCGACGACGGCAAGTGCGTGCACGATCCGCTGCTCATGCGCCGCGCCCTCGAATACGTGAAAACGTTTGACGGCGTGATCGCGCAGCACGCGCAGGATCCCCGCCTCACCGAGGGCTCGCAGATGAACGAGGGCGCGCTCTCAAGCGAGCTCGGACTGAAGGGGTGGCCAGCGGTCGCCGAGGAATCGATCATCGCTCGCGACGTGCTGCTCGCAGAGCACGTCGGCGCGAGGCTGCACATCTGCCACCTGTCGACGGCCGGATCGGTCGAGGTGATTCGGTGGGCGAAGGCTCGCGGCATTCAGGTGACCGCGGAGGTGACGCCACACCACCTCATTCTCACCGAGGATCTCGCGCGCAGCTACGACGCGCGCTACAAGGTGAACCCGCCCCTTCGTCGGGAGGAAGACGTTCGCGCGCTCAGGCAGGCCGTCGCCGACGGGCTCATTGACATCGTCGCCACCGACCACGCGCCGCATCCAGTCGAAGCCAAGGAATGCGAGTGGGACTCGGCGGCGTTCGGGATGGTCGGCCTCGAATCGGCCTTCCCGATCGCGCTGCTCTCGCTCATCCAGCCCGGGCACGCCAGCTGGGCCGAGCTCGAGGCGCTGCTGTCGCGAAAGCCCGCCGAAATCGGCAGGCTCGCGGTTGGCGCCGACGGGGAGCACCCGAGCGCCATCGACGTCGGCCAGCCAGCCGACATCGTGCTCGTCGACCCCGAGGGCGTCAGCGTGTTCGACACCGCGCGCCTGCATGGGCTCAGCACAAACTCGCCGTTCCTCGGGATGGAGCTGCCAGGCCGGGTCGCGCACACCATTAGGAAGGGCTACCTGACGCTCGCAGACGGCGAGCTCATCGACACGGCACTCGTTGCCGAGCACGCGGCTGCACGGAATGCGGCTGCACAGCACTTGAACGCACAGAACGGAGCGAGCGCATGAGCCGCACAATGTTCCTGATCCTGTGGCTCGTCATCGCCTCCGGGATCCTCACCTTTATGGCGCTCGCCTGGCGCGCACGCAATCGGCGCGACGCAGGGCTCGCGCTGCCCGACCACGGCCTCGCCGGTGACGTCGTGCAGACGTTCGAGCACGTCGGCTACGTCTCGACGACGCCGGCGGGCGCGCCGCTTGAGCGGCTCGCGATCCCGGGCCTGCGCTACAAGGGTTGGGCTGACGTCACGGTTCGCCGCGACGGCGTCGAGATTGCTGTGACAGGCGAACGCCCGGTCCACCTCGCCGCTGCAAGCGTGCGCGGCACCGACTCGGCCGGTGGCCGCATCGGAAAGGTCGTCGAACGCGATGGCCTCGCGCTGCTGGGCTGGGAGGGCACCGATGGGCGCCCAGTCGAGTCGAGTTTCCGTTTTTCGACGGTTGGCGACCAGCGACGATTCGCAGCCGCAGTTGGCGAGATCGCCCCGGGCACAGCCACCGAGAACTTTTCACCCCCAATTGCTTCAAGCAAGACCACCCACACGAGCCAGGAGGACGCGTGACCACGACGACGAATGAAGTGACGGTGCCGCCAGCATCCGCACTCCCCACAGGAGCAGCTGTGCTCGTGATCGAGGATGGTACGCGATACGAAGGTCGCGCATACGGCGCGACCGGACGCTCGCTTGGCGAGATTGTGTTCTCGACGGGGATGACCGGGTACCAGGAGACGTTGACCGATCCCTCGTATGCGGGGCAGATCGTGATGATGACCGCGCCGCACATCGGAAACACCGGTGTAAACGACACCGATATGGAGTCTCGCAAGATTTGGGTCGAGGGCTTCGTCGTCCGCGATCCGGCTCGTCGGGTATCAAACTTCCGCGCCCAGCGCTCACTCGATGAGGATCTTGTCAACGACGGCGTCGTCGGCATCTCCGGGATCGACACCCGGGCCGTCACCCGGAAGATCCGTTCGGTCGGCGCCATGCGCGCTGGCGTGTTCTCGGGTGCAGACCTCGAGCTGTCAGCTGACGAGCAACTCGCGCTCGTTCGTGACCAGGCTGGTATGGCGGGAAAGAACCTGTCGGCGGAGGTCACGACCCCTGAGCGGTATGAGGTGCCGTCTGCCGAGGGCGTCCAGCGCGTCGGCTCGATCGCAGTGCTCGACCTCGGCATCAAGCGTGCGACAGTGCAGTACCTCTCGGAGCACGGCTTCGATGTGACAGTGCTGCCTGCGCAGACGACGCTCGAAGAGATCCGCGAGCTCGCACCAGACTCGCTCTTCTACTCGAACGGCCCTGGTGACCCTGCTGCAAGCGACGCACAGGTCGAGCTCCTCGCGCAGCTGCTGCGCGACGGCCTGCCGTACTTCGGTATCTGCTTCGGCAACCAGCTGCTCGGCCGCGCGCTCGGTCTCGACACCTACAAGCTGCCCTTCGGGCATCGTGGTATCAACCAGCCAGTGCTCGACAAGCGCACCGGTCGCGTCGAGATCACCGCGCAGAACCACGGCTTCGCAGTCGACGCGCCGATCGACGGCGAGTTCGAGTCGCCTGCCGGCTTCGGTCGCGTCCAGGTCAGTCACTACAGCCTGAACGATCAGGTTGTCGAGGGCCTCGAGTGCCTCGACATCCCAGCGTTCTCGGTGCAGTACCACCCCGAGGCGGCCGCCGGCCCGCACGATGCCTTCTACCTGTTCGACCGCTTCCGCGCTCTGGTCCAAGACCGCGCCGCAGCCGACGACACCACCACTCAGGGAGCTTAACCAGACATGCCCAAGCGTTCAGACATCAACTCTGTCCTCGTCATCGGCTCTGGCCCGATTGTCATCGGCCAGGCCTGCGAGTTCGACTACTCGGGAACTCAGGCCTGCCGCGTGCTTCGCGAGGAAGGCGTACGCGTCATTCTCGTGAACTCGAACCCTGCGACGATCATGACCGACCCCGACTTCGCTGACGCGACCTACGTCGAGCCAATCACGGCCGAGGTCATCGAGACGATCATCCAGAAGGAGAAGCCAGACGCGATCCTTCCGACCCTCGGCGGGCAGACAGCCCTCAACGCGGCCATGGAGCTCCACGAGCAAGGGATTCTCGACAAGTACGGCGTCGAGCTCATCGGCGCGAAGGTCGACGCGATCCAGAAGGGCGAGGATCGCCAGCTGTTCAAGGACATCGCGATCGCTGCCGGCGCGGGAGTCGCAAAGTCGTACGTCGCGAACACCCTCGAGGACGCGAAGGAGTACGCAAAGGATCTCGGGTACCCGCTCGTGGTTCGCCCCTCGTTCACCATGGGTGGCCTTGGCTCGGGCTTCGCGTACACCGAGGAAGAGCTCGTGCGCATCGTCACCGACGGCCTGCACTACAGCCCGACGACGGAGGTGCTGCTCGAGGAGTCGATCCTCGGGTGGAAGGAGTATGAGCTTGAGCTCATGCGCGACACCAAGGACAACGCTGTCGTCGTCTGCTCGATCGAGAACGTCGACGCAGTTGGCGTGCACACCGGTGACTCGATCACCGTCGCACCGGCGCTCACGCTCACCGACCGCGAGTACCAGAACCTCCGCGACATCTCTATCGACATCATCCGCCGCGTTGGCGTCGATACCGGCGGCTGCAACATCCAGTTCGCGATCGACCCGAGGGACGGCCGCGTCGTCGTCATCGAGATGAATCCCCGCGTCTCGCGCTCGTCGGCGCTCGCCTCGAAGGCAACAGGATTCCCGATCGCGAAGATCGCGGCGAAGCTCGCGATCGGCTACACGCTCGACGAGATCCCGAACGACATCACGCAGAAGACACCCGCGTCGTTTGAACCGGCTATCGACTACATTGTCGTGAAGACCCCGCGCTTCGCGTTCGAGAAGTTCCCTGCCGCAGATGACACCCTCACGACGACCATGAAGTCGGTTGGCGAGGCGATGGCGATCGGCCGCAACTTCACGACCGCGCTGCAGAAGTCGCTGCGCTCGCTTGAGAAGCGCGGCACGTCGTTCCATTGGGGTGAAGAGAGCCGCCCGGTTGCTGACATCCTTGAGACGATCAAGCGCCCGACTGACGGCCGTATCGTCGACGTGCAGCAGGCGCTGCGCCTTGGCGCATCGATTGAGCAGGTCTTCGAGTCGACTTCGATCGACCCGTGGTTCCTCGACCAGATCGTGCTCATCAATGAGGTAGCTGAGATGGTGAAGGCTGCCCCGCAGCTCTCGCTCGACGTGCTTCGCGAGGCGAAGGATCATGGGTTCTCGGACGCGCAGATTGCAGCCATCCGCGGCATCTCGGAGTCTGAGGTGCGCGGCCTCCGCCACGGTCTTGGCCTGCGCCCGGTATTCAAGACTGTCGACACCTGCGCCGGCGAGTTCCCGGCGCTCACGCCGTACCACTACTCGTCGTACGACCTTGAGACCGAGGTCACTCCGTCGGATCGTAAGAAGGTCGTCATTCTCGGCTCGGGCCCGAACCGTATCGGTCAGGGCGTCGAGTTTGACTACTCGTGCGTGCACGCCTCGTTCGCGCTGTCAGAGGCCGGGTACGAGACGATCATGATCAACTGCAACCCCGAGACAGTGTCGACGGACTACGATACGTCGGACCGCCTGTACTTCGAGCCGCTCACGCTTGAAGACGTGCTTGAGGTCATCCACGCCGAGCAGGCGTCGGGTGAGCTCCTCGGCGTCGTCGTGCAGCTCGGCGGGCAGACCGCCCTCGGGCTCGCGCAGCCGTTGAAGGACGCCGGGATCCCGATCCTCGGCACCACGCCCGAGGCGATCGACCTCGCAGAGGAGCGCGGCGCGTTCGCCCAGATCCTCGAGCGCGCCGGCCTCACAGCTCCGCGCAACGGCACCGCAATCGATAAGGAAGGCGCGATCCGGATCGCGGAGGAGATCGGCTACCCGGTTCTCGTCCGCCCCTCGTTCGTGCTCGGCGGCCGCGGCATGGAGATCGTGTACGACACCGAGTCGCTGCACGGGTACTTCGAGCGGATCGAGGGTCACGCCCTCGTCGGGCCCGGCCACCCGCTGCTCGTGGATCGTTTCCTCGACGACGCGATCGAGATCGACGTCGATGCACTCTACGACGGCGAGCAGCTCTACGTCGGCGGCGTCATGGAGCACATCGAGGAAGCAGGTGTGCACTCGGGTGACTCGAGCTGCACCCTGCCGCCAGTCACGCTCGGACACGACCAGATCGCCCAGGTGCGCGAGGCGACGCTTGGCATCGCCGAGGGCATCGGCGTGCGCGGACTGCTCAACGTGCAGTTCGCGATCGGTCAGGGCGTGCTCTACGTGCTCGAGGCCAACCCGCGCGCATCGCGCACGGTGCCGTTCGTGTCGAAGGCGCTCGGTATTCCGCTCGCGAAGGCCGCCTCGCGGATCATGGCGGGGGAGACCGTCGCCCAGCTCATCGCTGAGGGTTTCCTCCCCGAGCGCGACGGCTCGCGTGCTCCGATCGACGCCCCCATCGCCGTGAAGGAGGCCGTGCTCCCGTTCAAGCGCTTCCGCACCAACGAGGGGCTGGTCGTCGACTCGCTCCTCGGGCCAGAGATGCGCTCGACCGGCGAGGTCATGGGTATGGATCGCGACTTCCCGACCGCGTTCGCGAAGAGCCAGGCAGCGGCCGGCAGCTCCCTGCCGAAATCTGGAACGGTCTTTCTGTCGGTTGCCGACCGCGACAAGCGCGCCGTCGTGCAGCCCGCGCTTCGCCTGCAGGAGCTCGGCTACCGCATCCTCGCAACCCAGGGCACGCAGGTTGTGCTCGCCCGCAATGGCATCGCATCGGAGACCGCGCGCAAGCACTCGTTGCAGGCCGAGGGCGACACGATCGTCGACCTCATCAACCGTGGTGAGATCGACATGATCGTGAACACTCCTTCGGGGAGCTCGGCGCGCGCTGATGGGTACGAGATCCGCGCGGCCGCCGTGGCGGCCGACAAGCCGATCTTCACGACGGTCTCGGAGCTCTCGGCCGCCGTTGGTGCGCTGTCTGCGCTCGCGCAGGGCTTCGACGTCAAGTCGCTGCAGGAGTACGAGGCAGACCGCCAGGCCGCGCTCGCGGCGGCGGAGTGATGCCGAGCTTCGGTGCCAGGCTCGCGGCGGAGTTCGCCGCGAGCCGGCACCTGTGCGTGGGTATCGACCCGCACGCGCCGCTCCTCGCCGAGTGGGGGCTTGACGATTCACCCGCAGGCGCCGAGCGGATGGGCCGCGACGTCGTCGCGGCCGCCGCCGGCGTCGCAGCGTGCGTGAAGCCCCAGATCTCCTTCTACGAGCGTTTCGGCTCCGCTGGCTTCGTCGCGCTGGAGCGTGTCTTCGCGGACGCGCGTGACGCTGGCGTGCTTATCGTCGCCGACGTGAAACGCGGAGACATTGGTTCGACGTTCGCCGCGTACGCCGAGGCCTGGCTCGCGCCTGGCTCGCCGCTCGAAGCAGACGCGATGACAGTCGCGCCATATATGGGCTTCGAGACGCTCGCCGGGGCGTTCCCGTACGTGCGCGAGCACGGCAAGGGGCTGTTCGTGCTCGCGGCCACGTCAAATCCCGAGGCGCGTGCGGTGCAGACCGCGGTGCGCGGCGACGGTCAGACGCTCGCCGAGTCAATGGTCGCGAGCGCGAACGCGTTCAACGCCGCCGAACACCCGACGGACGGCGTCGGTTCAGTGGGCGTTGTGCTCGGTGCGACGCTCACCCTCGCCGACTTCGGCATCGATACGGCTGAGCGCGTCAGCCCGGCGCTTCCAGTGCTCGCTCCGGGCTTCGGCCACCAGGGCGCGCGGATCGAGGACGCTGCCTCGATCTTCGGGGGGATCGGCCACGCTGTGCTCGCGAACGAATCGCGCAGTATCCTTAGTGGTGGAGGCGATGGCCTCGCGGCCCGCGTCCAAGACCGGGCCGAACGTATCACTGAGGCGCTCTACGGGAGATCATGACGAAGCAGCAGGCAGGAATGCCGGAGGTAGACCGGGTCGCGGCAAACAAGGCGGCCGTGGCGGCGCGTCAGGCTCGCGCCGAGTTGAAGCGCAAGCTGCGCGGCGGCGAGATCTCACCGCTCAAGGTGCTCGAGTACTCGAAGGTGCCCGGCCACGCCGCGGCCACGCTGAGGATCACCGACTACCTCCTCTCGTTTCCCTCCATCGGGCAGGTGAAAGCGGAGCGCATTCGTGACGAGCTGCAGATCTCGGAGCGCAAGCGACTCGGTGGGCTTGGCGCGCTGCAGCGCGAACGGCTCGAGACGTTCGTGCGTGAGCGCTCAGGCGCGCTACCGCGCGGGGAGCGACCGCCGCTCACCGTGCTTGCCGGACCGACGGCTGTCGGCAAGGGGACTGTCGCGACCTATGTGCGCGACAATCACCCAGACGTGAAGCTCTCAGTCTCTGCCACGACCCGGGCGCCGCGCCCCGGCGAGATCGATGGTGTGCACTACTTCTTCGTCACTGACGAAGACTTCGACAGGATGCTCGCCGCTGACGAGTTGCTCGAGTGGGCGACAGTGCATAACAAATACCGGTATGGGACCCCGCGCGGTCCCGTCATGGACGCGAGCGCGCGTGGCGAAGTCGTGCTCCTGGAAATCGACCTGCAGGGTGCACGTCAGGTACGGCAGAGCATGCCAGACGCCCGACTCGTGTTTCTCGCGCCGCCGAGCTGGGACGAACTTGTGCGCAGGCTCGTCGGTCGAGGTACCGAAGGCGAGGAGGAGCGCGTCCGCCGGCTCGAGACCGCGAAGATCGAACTTGCAGCCGCTGATGAGTTCGATGAGATCATCGTGAACGATGAGGTTGAGACTGCTGCCGCACGCCTCGTTGAGCTCATGCGCGGCGACAGCTAAGCTTTCCAGGTGATCTCACCCACAGAGCTGCCACAGGCGCTCGACACCATCGTCACGGCTGCGACCGAGGCCATGGCCGTTGACCCCAGGCAGTTCTGGGGGATTCCGCTCGCGCTTATCGGTGCAGCACTTCTCGCCTTTGGCGCGCAGTACCAGTCGCGCGGCCTGAACAAGGTCGAACGTCTCACGGGGGAGAGCGCCCACGCGGGGCTCTCAATCAGGCATATGCTCAAGCTGCTCAGGAGACCCTCCTGGGTGGTGGGAACAGTGCTACTTGGGCTCGCAGTCGTCTTCCAGATCGGTTCGCTCTCACTGTCGCCGATCACGATAGTCCAGCCGATCGGCGTCGTCGGCCTCATCATCACCTCAGTGCTGAACTCCCGGGTTTCTGGGGTCAAGCTCGGAAAGCGCGTCACCGCCTCGATCGCTCTTGCGGTCGTGAGTATCGCGGTGTTTGTCTTCGTCGCGGCGACGAACGTCGCCGACCAGGTCGTCACAGACTCGAAACTCATCGCGATCCTCATCACGTTCGGCGTCGTGCTCCTTGCGGCGCTCGTGATGTTCGTGCTCTACCGCCACCGTGGCATCGCGCTCATCTACATCGTCGGCGCCGGAGTGCTCTACGGCTTCGTCGCGACATTCGCGAAGGTGGTCATCTCGCGTTTCCAGCAGGGCGACTTCGAGTGGCTGACGTGGACATGCGTCGCTGCTCTTGCCGCAGGCGGACTGCTCGGCATGCTGTTTGTGCAGAACGCCTACTCGTCTGGGCCGCCGGACCTCGTGGTCGCGGGACTCACGGTCATCGACCCGATGGTGGCGGTGCTCATCGGCATCCTCATCCTCGGGGAGGCCGCCGATGCGCCGCTCTGGGTCGCAATCGCCTTCGCGGTAACAGGGGCGACAGCGATGATCGGGGTCATCGGCATTTCGCGGTTCCACCCCCAGTCGGGCCAGTCGGTACTCGACCACACTGGCAAGTTGCCAGTTGTCACCCCAGACGACGCGGAGTAGTCGCTTGCGCGTGCGAACACCACTCGGACGCTCGTCACACGGTAGCTCAGCGGTGGAGCCTGAAGAGGGCGGACTGGCGACGCCGTTGTCAGCAGCCCTGCAGGCAACCCTACTCGTTTTGCTTCGCCGAGCAGGCGAACGTAACAATTCTGTGATGCGAGACCAGGCATAGGCCCAAACTTCCGGACCACATGGGAAGACCTGGTGGGCGCCGCATGGACATGTCGGGGCTTTGCCAGCCCGGAGGCGAACCTTGCTGCCCCGGAGGCGAACCTTGGGCGACACGGCGATGAGTAGGGCGTGCGGGACTTGAACCCGCGACCGATGGATTATGAGTCCAGTGCTCTAACCGACTGAGCTAACGCCCCGTGTGCTACCGCTCTAGCTTAGTGGAATTGCGGCACCTGGTTCATTCGGCCCGCCCAGTCGACGGCACGTCTTTTCGGTGGCCCCTCCCAATCCACGGGCTGTTCCATTCATCAGATGAATCGTGCTAATGTTTCCGAGTAAGGCGTGCCTTACCTAGAACAGATGAATGTTTCAGTGAAAGGCAGCCCATGATTGCGACCCTGCTGATCGGCCTTCGCGAGGGGCTCGAGGCGGCGCTCGTCGTCGGGGTCCTACTTGCCTACGTCGGAAAGCTCAACCGGCCCGACGCCGCCCGAAAGATTTGGCTCGGTGTCGCGGCAGCGATCCTGCTTTCGCTCGGGCTCGGCGCGATCCTGACCTACGGCGCATACGGGCTGTCGTTTACCGCACAGGAGGCCATTGGTGGTTCCCTCTCGATCCTTGCGGTCGCGATGGTGACGTGGATGGTGTTCTGGATGCTGAAGATGTCGCGTGGCATCAGTGGCGAGCTCCGCGGCCAGGTCGATCGTGCGCTTGTCGGCTCAGGGTGGGCGGTTGCCTTGATCGGATTCGTCTCGGTTGCCCGCGAGGGCATCGAGACTGCACTCTTCATCTGGGCGACAACCCGCGCGAGCGGCACGGCGCCCCTTGTCGGTTTTCTCACCGCGATCTCCGGCATCCTGATTGCCATCGCGATCGGCTGGGCGCTGTACAAAGGCCTCCTGAGGGTCAACCTCACGGTGTTCTTCAGGTGGACTGGAGTGTTGCTGCTCGTCTTCGCCGCCGGTGTGCTGGCGTACGGGATCCACGACCTGCAAGAGGCTGGGTTCTTGCCGGGACCGTTTGTTGCGGCGCCAGAGGGCGCCGGGCCTGTCGTCGCTGCATGGTTTGGGGAGGCCGCGTGGGCGTTCAACGTTTCGCACATCATCGCGCCAGACGGGTTGATCGCCGTGATCCTCAAGGGAACACTCGGCTTCGCACCTGAAATGACCAAACTCGAGGTGCTCGCGTGGGCGGGCTATCTCATCATCACGCTGCCACTCTTCCTCGTGCGTTCGTACGCCGGGCAGCACGCCACACGAAAGGAACGCCCATGACCTCATCCAATCTTCGCAACGCTGCCGCTGTTGCTGCGCTTAGCGCAACAGCCCTCTTGCTTGCTGGGTGCGTACCAAATGGAGCCCCGAACGCAACGTCAATTGCAGTCACCGCGAACGATGAGGGCTGCGAGGTTGCCAACGCGACCGGAACGAGCGGCACCCTGACCTTCACTGTGCAGAACGACGGGACGAAGGTCACCGAGTTCTATCTGCTCGGCAGCAACAAGCTCACTATCGTCGGCGAGGTTGAGAACATTGCGCCAGGCACCAGCCGGGACCTCACGGTGCAGGTTGGCCCAGGGGAGTACTTCACTGCGTGCAAACCAGGCATGATCGGTGCTGGCGTCGGCCATGCCGCGTTCACTGTGAGTGGCGACGCTGTCGCGACCACGCCGGAGGAGGACGCAGTGGTTGCGCAGTACGTTGCCTACGTGAAGACCCAAACCGAGGAGCTCGTTCCGCGGGTGGGAGAGTTCGTTGCAGCGTACAAGGCAGGCAACGACGACGAGGCGCGCGCGCTGTTCCCAATCGCGCGTATCAACTACGAACGGATCGAGCCAACCGCGGAGCAGTTTGGGGATCTCGATCCGAAGATCGACTATCGAAAGCCAGGCGCGATCGAGGAGGGGCTGCCGTTCACTGGCTTTCATCGAATCGAACAGGATCTGTGGCTCGACCGGGCCATCGAGAACTACTCGCAGCCTGAGAAGAACCACTACCCGAAGGATGACCTCGTTGCGCTCACGCCCGAGGAGCGCGCAACAATTGGCGATCAGCTCGTCGCTGACATCTCCGAGCTCAACGACAAGGTGAGGAGCCCCGACTTCACGCTGACTCTCGCCGACATCACTGAGGGGGCGAAGGGGCTGCTCGATGAGGTTGCTGCGCCTGACGGAAAGCTCCCGGGGGAAGAAAACGAGTTCGCGCACACCGACCTGTACGACTTCACCGCGAATGTCGAGGGGGCGCAGGTTGCCTTCGATACCGTGCGCGCGCTGCTCGTCGCGAACGGCGGTGAGGAACTCGCCACCGAACTCGACGCACGCTTCGTCGACATGCTCGACACGCTCGCCGGATACGGCTCCTACGAGGCTGGCTTTGTATCGTATGACACCGTGGATGCGACGAAGCGCAACGAGCTCGCGGCGAAGCTCACCGCGCTGAGCGAGCCGATGTCGCGGCTTACCGCGGGCGTTGTGGGAAGCTAGTACACGTGAGGCGAGACACTCCAGCGGTGGGCGGCCCCGATCAGGATCCTCGGACGCAGCTACCGAGTGGTACATCGAGACGCCAACTTCTCGGGCTACTCGGCGCTGGGGCGATCGGCCTCGCTGCAGGCGGCGCAGGCGGGGCCGCCGCCGCCAGAACGTTGCTTTCGCGTGACGGGCACCATGGCGATGCACCGAGCCCCGGCGCCGTGCCATTCCGTGGCGCTCACCAGGCGGGCATCGTTACCCCAGCGCAAGATCGACTGCACTTCGCCGCTTTCACGATGAACTCCGGCGCGACCCGTGACGACCTCATCGCGCTCCTCCGTGACTGGACTGAGGCCGCCGAGAGGCTGACCCGCGGCGAGGAAGTCGGAGACGGAATGGAGCCTGACAACGGCCTTCTGCCGCCAGACGACACCGGCGAGGCGACGGGGCTCGGAGTTGGCAACCTCACGCTCACGTTCGGATTCGGACGCAGCCTTTTCGTCGGGCATGCCGACAGGGCCGCGGAGACACAGGCAGGCGACCCCTTCGGCCTCCGCTCGCTGCTCCCCGCCGAGTTCGAACCGCTCCCGGCCTTCGCGTTCGACATTCTCGACGATACGCAGAGCGGAGGCGACCTGTGCGTGCAGGCATGCGCCGATGACCCCCAGATCGCGGTGCACGCAATCCGCAATCTCTCACGCATTGCCGCTGGCCGCGCGCACCTTGCCTGGAGCCAGCTTGGCTTTGGCCGTACCGCGTCGACTTCGCGGGCTCAGGAGACGCCTCGGAACCTGTTCGGCTTCAAAGATGGGACGGCGAACGTCATGGCCGAGGACTCGTCGGGGCTCGCCGAGCATGTGTGGGTCGGTGAGGAAGCGCCAGCCTGGCTCCGCGGCGGAAGCTACCTGGTCGCGCGGAAGATACAGATGACGATTGAGACGTGGGATCGCGCGTCTCTCGCCGAGCAGGAGCGCATCTTCGGGCGATCGAAACGAGCTGGCGCGCCCCTCACCGGTGCCGACGAGTTTGACGAACCTGACTTTGCTGCCAAGCTGCCGGCCTCTGGGGAACCAGTGATCGACATTGCCGCGCACGTGCGTCTCGCGCACCCAAAGAACAATTCGGGCAGTCAAATGCTGCGCCGCGGCTACAACTACGTCGACGGTTCAAACGGACTCGGCCAGCTTGGCGCGGGCCTCTTCTTTATCTCGTTCCAGCGTTCGCCCGAGACATTCGTTCGTGTGCAGCGCTCACTGCAGCCAGACTTGCTCAACGAGTATATTCGTCACATTGGGTCTGGACTGTGGGCGGTGCCGGGCGGGATCGGCGCCGGTGAGTTCGTCGGGCAGGCGCTGTTCGAATAGCGCCCGCCCGACGGCTCCTATGTGTCGCGCTAGGCGTCGTACGAGCGGATGGCGACGACGGCGTTATGGCCACCGAACCCAAAGGAGTTCGAGATCGCGAGCTGCGGGCCATCGGCGAGCTGCTGCGGCTCGCTTGACACCATGAGCGGGATCTCGGGATCCTGATCGACGAGGTTGATCGTCGGGGGAGCGACGCGGTTATGCACAGCGAGCACCGAGAACAGTGCTTCCAGGGCGCCTGTGCCGCCCAGCAGGTGTCCAGTCGCGGCCTTTGTTGCGGAAACCGGGATCTCGCGTGCGCGATCGCCGAACACTCCGAGCAGGGCAGTGTACTCATTGATGTCACCGACAGGGGTCGACGTCGCGTGCGCGTTGATGTGGGTGACATCCTCGGGGTGAGCACCCGCCTGCGAGAGTGCGAGCTTCATCGCGCGGATGGCGCCGTGCCCCTCGGGGTCATTTGCGGTGATGTGGTAGGAATCAGCGGTCACGCCGCCGCCGGCGATCTCGGCGTAAATCTTGGCACCGCGAGCGAGCGCGTGCTCCTCGGTCTCGAGCACGAGCGCAGCGGCGCCCTCGCCCATCACGAAACCGTCACGGTCAGTGTTGTAGGGGCGTGAGGCAGTCTCCGGTGAGTCGTTTCGGCGTGACAGCGCCTGCATCGACGAGAACGACGCGAGCGTGACCGGGTGAATGGCGGCTTCGGAGCCGCCTGCGATCACGATATCGGCGAGTCCAAGCTGCAGATGCTCGTAGGCGTTTGCAATCGACTCGGTGCTCGAGGCGCAGGCTGAGGCGACGGTGCGCGCGAACGCGCGAGCTGTGAAATGCATGGAGATCGCCGCTGACGGCGCGTTCGGCATGAGCATGGGAACCGTGAGGGGCATCACGCGACGCGGGCCCTTCTCACGAAGCGTGTCCCACGCGTCAAGCAGCGACCAGATGCCGCCAATGCCTGTTGCCCAGTCGACGCCCAGACGCTCTGCGGGAATCTCGGGTGAGCCAGCGTCGGCGAAAGCTTCCTTCGCCGCGACGAGGGCAAACTGGCTCGACGGGTCGAGGCGCTTGGCGACTGGGCGCTCAAGCACCTCAGCCGGCTGCACTCGGGCCTGGCCAGCGAATGACACTGGAAGGTCGTACTTCTCAACCCAATCGGCCTCGATAGTACGTACGCCCGACTCGCCTGCAAGCAAAGCTTCCCAGCTCTCGCTAGCGGTACCGCCCAGGGGCGAACTCGCACCGATACCGGTGACGACGATCTTCTTGCTCATGTGTTGCGCTCTCCGCGTGGCTCTGGGGGAGTCGCCCTTGTGGGGCTGTTCTCCCGAAAGTCTGTGTGATGAAGCGAGCGGCGGGGATGGGGCGGCCGATAGTGGCCGCCGCTCATCCCGCCGCGAAAGCTTCGCTTAGGCCTGAGCCTTGACGATGAAGTCGACTGCGTCGCCGACGGTCTTGAGGTTCTTGACCTCTTCGTCGGGGATCTTCACGTCGAACTTCTCTTCTGCGTTCACGACGATTGTCATCATCGAGATCGAATCGATGTCGAGGTCGTCGGTGAACGACTTGTCGAGGGCGACAACGTCGGCCGCAATACCGGTCTCATCGTTGACGAGCTCGGCGAGACCTGCGAGGACCTCTTCGTTGCTGAATGCCATTGGATTCTCCTTATTTAATGGGGGTTTGTAGTAAACCTCGTGCAGTAGTTTCTCGCAACTTCCCGCGGGAAGTCGACAGGGCGCGCGGTGCGTCCCAGAGCGAAAAGCTACGGAAGTTCGATGATCTGGGCGCCGTAGACGAGACCGGCCCCGAAGCCGATCGTGAGTGCCAGGCCCCCCGAGAGCTCGGGGCGCTCTGCGAGCAGCGCGTGCATCGCAAGCGGGATCGACGCTGCAGAGGTGTTTCCCTGCATCTCGATATCGCGTGCAATCGCGACGGTCTCGGGCAGCTTCAGTTGCTTCGCAAGCTCGTCGATGATTCGCATGTTCGCCTGATGCGGAATGAACGCGGCCAAATCAGACGGCTCGATACCGGAGGCCTCGAGCGTCTGGCGTGCGACCTTCGCCATCTCCCACACTGCCCAGCGAAACACGGTCTGGCCGTCCTGGCGCAGCGTAGGCCACGCAACGACTCCGGGAGCCTCGCGGTACTCCTCGAACGTCGACGTCATGCTGATCGTGTCCCACTTCTCGCCGTCCGAGCCCCACACTGTCGGGCCGATACCGGTGTGATCGCTCGCTCCGACGACCACGGCGCCAGCGCCGTCACCCAGCAAGAACGAGATCGAACGGTCGGTCGGGTCAACGACGTCCGAGAGCTTCTCGGCACCGATCACGAGGACGTTCTTGCAGACACCCGAACGGACGAGTGCGTCGGCCTGGCCGACGCCATACACGTAGCCAGCGCAGGCGGCAGAAATATCGAATGCCGCCGCGGGAGTGAGACCGAGCCTGTGCGCGGCGAGCGCTGCCATTGACGGCGTCACCGCAACGTTCGAGATCGTCGAGATGATCACACCGTCGATGTCTGCGAGTTCGAGACCAGACTTCTCAATGGCCTCCTGGCCAGCCTCAACCGCGAGATCGACAGCGTTCAGGCCCTTGCGGGCCCGGCGGCGCTGAACGATGCCCGTGCGCTGCCTGATCCACTCGTCAGACGAGTCAATAGGGCCAACGAGGTCGTCGTTCGGTACGTCGAGGTCGCCGCGGGATGCGCCAACCGAGAGCACGCGTGTGTGCGCCGGGCCAGTTGGCTGTACAAGAGTTGCCATGAGTCGATCCTTTCGATCAGGCTGCGTCGGTGATGAGCTGCACGGCAGCATCAAGATCAGCCGGAGTCTTTACGGCGACCGAAGGGATGCCCTTCATGCCGCGCTTCGCGATGCCGGTGAGAGCACCGGCGGGGGTGAGTTCAATGAATCCGGTGATGCCGGCCGCCTGGAATGACTCCATGCATGAGTCCCAGCGAACAGGGCTCGCGATCTGCGAGACGAGTGAGTCGCGGAAGCTGGCACCAGATGTGACAAGTCCGCCGTCGGCGTTGCTCCAGAGCTTTAGCCAGGGATCGCTGACCGCAGTGGACTCTGCTGCCTGCGCGAGGACGGGAACTGCCGACGCCATGTAGCTTGTGTGGAACGCTCCAGCGACCTGCAGCGGGATCACGCGAGCACCGCGCGGCGCCGACTCACCGAGCTTGGCGAGATCCGCCAGTGCACCCGCGGCGACAATCTGCCCTCCACCGTTTCGGTTCGCGGCAGTGAGACCCGCAGCTTCGATTGCCGAAAGCACGTCAGCCTCAACGCCGCCAACCACCGCCGACATTCCTGTCTGTTCAACAGCGGCTGCCTCCGCCATTGCGCGGCCGCGTACGCCGACGAGGCGCACGGCGTCGGTCTCGCTCACGACGCCTGAGATCGCCGCCGCGGCAAACTCGCCAACAGAGTGACCAGCGGTGCCAACTGTGGCGCCTAACGTGGTCGCGTCGAGACCTGCGCCATCAAGCCGCGCGGCAAGTGCACGCCACGACAGGATTGCAGCCGCGACAATCAGCGGCTGGGCAATCTCAGTTGCGCGAATCGTCTCAGCGTCACTCTGGGTTCCGTGCCGAACGAGGTCGACGCCCGAGGCCTCCGAGGCGGCCTCGAGGAAGCTGCGGGACGCTGAATCCGCGATCCAGTCAGTAAGGAAACCGGGGGTTTGGGAGCCCTGACCCGGGCAAGCGATAACAATCACGTCAAATAGTTTCTCAGATGCGAGCGGAACTAGCTGCATATAACCAACGATAAATTCAAAGATTCGTTGTAGGTAGCGGCCAGAAAGGGTCCCGTTGGTGCCGAAACTTGGCTAGGAGCCTCGCTTCGGCTGACGCCTGCCGCCCTGCTGTGCAATCGAACCAGCGATGAGGGCAGATTGCAGAATCAGGGACTCTCGTGCCCCAGTCGCGTTCCAGCCAATCACCTCGGAGACCTTCTTGAGCCTGTAACGAACCGTGTTCGGGTGCACGAACAGCTCGCGGGCTGTCGCCTCGAGCGACCTGCCGTTGTCGAGGTAGCACCAGAGGGTCTCCATGAGCTCGGCCGAGTGGGCGAGCAACGGTTCGTAGATCTGCTCGATGAGTGTTCTCCGGGCAAGTCCATCGCCCGCGAGTGCCCGCTCGGGAAGGAGGTCGTCAGCGGGAACCGGGCGGGGCGCATGGCGCCACGCCCGTGCGACCGCGACGCCCGCAAGCGCAGCCCGGGCGCTTCGAGACGCCTCGATGAGGTTGTCGACAGTCGGCCCGAGCACGAGCGGCCCATCAGCGAAGCCGTCGGACAGCTTGGCTGCGATCTCGAGGAAGGTTCGCTGCGGCTCCTCGGCGGCTGCTGTCGGATCGGCCTGCTGAGGCGGGGCCATTCTGCCGAGAACGAGCACGAGCCGGGTGCCCTGCAATCCGATGAGCACATCGGCACCCGCGTGTCGCGCCGTCCGTCGCATCTGATCGACATCGACGGAGCGTTCGGCGCTGCCAACAAGCACTGCCGCTTCGCCGTCACCGTGCCAGCCGAGCGCGGCGATCCTGCTCGGAAGTTCGTCGTCGGATTCGCCTGTCAGGATCGAATCCACAACGAGGGCCTCGAGCCGTGCGTCCCACAAGCCTCGAGCTTCTGCCTGTCTCGCATACACGTCCGCAGCAGCAAACGCGACGTCACGCGAATAGTGCATGATCGCTTCACGGAGCGAGTCACTGCGGGGAGCCACGCGCTCCTCGACGACTGTCACGACAACACGAATGAGCTGGAGCGTTTCCTGCAGGCTGATCGAGCGCAGCAACTCACGAGGAGCCGAGCTGAAAACGTCAGAGGCGATCCACGGGGTCGAACCGGGGTTCTCGTACCACTGAATAAACGAGCTGATCCCGGTCTGCGCCACAAGGCCGACTGCCGATCGGCGGCTCGGGGGCATGCTCCCGTACCAGGGGAGCGTGTCCTCGAGCCGCGTCACCGTCAGCGTAGCCAGCTCGCCCGAGATCGTGCGGAGCCAGGCGAGTTCCTGAGCTTTGTTGGGACTCATCCGTTCGCCCGCTAGGCGTCCCCGCCCGCGCCGCCAGTGGTTCCGGCGTTGACGTCAGCGAGCTTGTACTTCTCGGCCGCGGCAACCGGCACGCTCGCGTCGATCTTGCCCTCGAGCGCGAGGCGCTGCAGCACCTTCACCACGAGCGACTCGCGGTCGATCTTGAAGAACCGGCGCGCTGCCGCGCGTGTGTCCGAGAAGCCGAAGCCGTTCGCGCCGAGCACCGAGTAGTCGCCAGGAACGTACGGGCGAATCTGCTCGGGAACCTCTGGCGTCCAGTCGCTAACTGCAACCTTCGGTCCCTCGGCGCCTGCGAGCTTCTCGGTGAGGTACGCGGTGCGCTGTGCGCCCCCGAAGTTCTCAAAGTTGTGCTGGTCGGCTGCGAGGCCGTCGCGCTGGAGCTCGCTCCAACTCGTGACGCTCCACACATCGGCTGCAACGTCCCAGTCAGTTGCGAGGAGCTCCTGGGCCTCGATCGCCCACGGGACTGCCACGCCTGAGGCGAGAATCTGTGCCTTGTGAGTGCCCGCCGACGCGGTGCTGACGCGGTGGATGCCTCGAACGATGCCGTCTACGTCGACATCTGCAGGTTCTGCGGGGTGGATGATCGGCTCGTTGTACACCGTGAGGTAGTACATGACGTTCGGATCCTCGTGCGTGCCGCCATACATGCGCTCGACGCCCGAGCGCATGATGTGCCCAATCTCGTAGCCATAGGCGGGGTCGTAGGACACGACCGCGGGGTTCGTCGATGCGAGCAGCAGCGAGTGGCCATCCGCGTGCTGGAGGCCCTCGCCGGTGAGCGTGGTGCGCCCAGCGGTTGCGCCAATCATGAAGCCGCGTGCCATTTGGTCGCCGGCAGCCCAGATGGCGTCGCCCGTGCGCTGGAACCCAAACATCGAGTAGAAGATGTAGATCGGAATGAGCGGCTCGCCGTGTGTTGCGTACGAGGTGCCCACGTTCGTGAACGCCGCGGCTGCACCAGCCTCGTTGATGCCGACGTGGATCAGCACGCCCTCCGGGCTCTCCTTGTACGCAAGGAGCAGCTCGCGGTCGACCGAGGTGTAGTTCTGGCCGTGCGGGTTGTAGATCTTCGAGGTCGGGAAGTACGAGTCCATGCCGAACGTCCGTGCCTCATCGGGGATGATCGGCACGAAGCGCTTGCCCATGTTCTTGTCGCGCATGAGGTCCTTGAGTAGACGCACAAAGACCATCGTGGTCGCGGCCTCCTGCGTGCCCGAACCCTTTGCGGCGATCGCGTAGCTCTTCTCCTCCGGCACCGCGAGGTCGATGTGCGTCGAGCGGCGCTCGGGGAGGTAGCCGCCAAGCTCGCGGCGGCGCTCGTGCATGTACTGGATCGTCGGATCGTTCTCGCCCGGGTGGTAGTACGGCGGGAGGTACGGGTTCTCTTCGAGCTGCGCGTCAGAGATCGGGATGTGCATGGTGTCGCGGAAGAGCTTCAAGTCTTCGAGCGTCATCTTCTTCATCTGGTGGGTCGCATTGCGGCCCTCGAAGTGCGGCCCGAGGCCGTATCCCTTGATCGTCTTTGCGAGGATGACGGTCGGGCGACCCTTGTGCTCCATCGCTGCCTTGTAGGCCGCGTAGACCTTACGGTAATCGTGGCCACCACGGCGGAGGCCCCAGATCTGGTCGTCGGTGTAGTCCTTGACGAGCTCGAGCGCGCGCTCGTCGCGGCCGAAGAAGTGCTCGCGAACGAACAATCCACTCTCGGCCTTATACGTCTGGAAATCACCGTCAGGAGTGGTGTTCATGAGGTTGAGCAGCGCGCCGCTCTGGTCGCGCTGGAGCAGGTCGTCCCACTCGCGACCCCAGACGACCTTGATGACGTTCCAGCCTGCGCCACGGAAGTAGCTCTCAAGCTCCTGAATGATCTTGCCGTTGCCGCGCACCGGGCCATCGAGGCGCTGCAGGTTGCAGTTCACAACAAAGGTGAGGTTGTCGAGGCCCTCGTTCGCTGCGACCTGCAGCTGGCCGCGGCTCTCGACCTCGTCCATCTCGCCGTCACCGAGGAACGCCCAGACGTGCTGGTCGCTTGCGTCCTTGATGCCACGGTTGGTGAGGTACTTGTTGACCTGAGCCTGGTAGATCGCATTGATCGGGCCAAGCCCCATCGACACCGTCGGGAACTGCCAGAAATCAGGTGCGAGGCGCGGGTGCGGGTAACTCGGCAGCGAGTTCGGCGCGTGCGACTTCTCCTGGCGGAAGCCATCGAGCTGGTCAGCGCTCAGACGTCCTTCAAGGAACGCGCGCGCGTAGATACCGGGGGAGGCATGACCCTGCACGAAAATCTGGTCGCCGCCGCCGGGGTGATCCTGGCCGCGGAAGAAGTGGTTGAAGCCAACCTCGTACAGTGAGGCCGCTGAGCCGTACGTCGAGATATGGCCGCCGACACCGATGCCGGGGCGCTGCGCCCTGTGTACGGTCATCGCGGCGTTCCAACGAATCCATGAGCGGTACTGGCGCTCAGTGTCGTGATCCCCTGGGAAGCTCGGCTCGTTCTCTGACGCGATCGTGTTGACGTAGTCGGTCGTTGGAACCATCGGCACGCTGAGGTGCAGTTCGCGCGAGCGCTCGAGCAGACTCGTCATGATCTCGCGACCGCGGCCGGGACCGTGCGTCTCTACGACGCCGTCAAGCGACTCGCGCCATTCGGCGGTCTCAGCGGGATCCATGTCTTCGTGATCCTGCGAGTAAGGATCTTGTGTGTTCACAGCCACGGAAAGTGCTCCATTCGCCACCACGCGCAAAACCATGGGCATGTGGTTTCAGCCCCGTTGAGCACGCAACTCATAAAACTCCCCGCAAGGTTAGCGGGCACCTTCCAGACTAGCGAACATCCACGACCAAACGCAGAATCTGAGGGAGGTCTGTGTGAATCCCGAACAATATTTCCCCTGAGCCGCCACTAGTCTTGGGCGTAGAGGATCCACTAAGCGGCGCGGTGACGCCTGAAAGGTTGTTGACAATGGTTCTTGAGGTAGGCGCAATCGCCCCCGATTTCACACTCTCCGATCAGCACGGCGAAGAACTCACGCTCAGTGAGCTCGTCACGGAGGGCCCGGTTGCGCTCGTATTCTTCCCGCTCGCGTTTTCGGGCATCTGCACTGGTGAACTGTGCGAGCTTCGCGACAACCTGCAGATCTTCGAAGACAGCAAGGTGCGCCTCGTCGGTGTTTCAGTCGATTCCGTCTTCGCGCTGAAGGCATGGGCGCAGGCCGAGGGGTACGAGTTCTCGATCCTTTCCGACTTCTGGCCGCATGGAGCAGTGTCGAAGGAGTACGGCGTGTTCATTGAGGAGCGCGGCATCGCGACCCGCGCCACCCTCGTGATCGGGGAGGGGCGCAAGGTGCTCGCATCGTTTGAGACCGCCCCCGGCGAGGCTCGCGACTTTGGTGCGTACCGTGAGGCGATTGCCGCTATCGCGTAGCAGCCAGATCGGTGGCACAACTAGACCGTTTAACTAGACGGTTTACCGAGACGGCGGCCCTCATCGAGATTTCTCGGTGAGGGCCGCCGTCTGCGTGCAGTGGGGGATACCTAGCGTGCTCCCGGACTTCCAGTGTTGCGGGGCTTCACCTGATGCGTTGCCGCTCCACGGCGGGGCGCAAATGCCCCGCGGGTGCGAGAGATGCGGTAGTCGATGCGGTCGTCGACATAGTTCTCGACCGCGAGATGGTCGCCGATGTTCTCTGCGAACTGTGCGGTCATGTGCTCGGTGAGACGTTCAATTCTTGCAGTGCGCTCGGCCCGCTCGAGGACCCTGTCATCAATACGTAGCGCCTTCACCGTTGCGATGGCCATCAGAAGCAGAATCACGCTAAAGGGGAGCGCTGTTGCGAGCGCGGCAGCCTGCAACGATTTCAGGCCGCCGGCAAGCAGTAGCGCGATCGCAACGAGCCCCTCAATCACCGACCAGAGCACACGCGACCATGTGGGAGGGTTCGGGTGTCCGCCTGAGGCGAGCATATCGACCACGAGCGAACCCGAGTCAGACGACGTGATGAAGAAGATCGCGACGAGCAGGATCCCGACGACCGAGAAGATTGTGCCGAACGGCAGATCGCCGAGGATCTTGAACAGCACGCTGTCAACGTCGAGTGTTCCGTCTTGTACAAGGTCGCCGGCCCCGAAGAATTGGCGGAACAGGCCGCTGCCTCCGAGTACAGAGAACCAGAGAATTCCAACGAATGTCGGAACAAGCATGACGCCTGCAACAAACTCGCGCACAGTGCGTCCACGGGAGATGCGGGCGATGAAGATGCCGACGAAGGGGGACCAGGAGATCCACCATCCCCAGTAGAAGATGGTCCAGTTTGCGAACCAACTCGTGCCCTCGCCGCGCTGGAACGCGCCGACGTCGAAGGTCATCTGCATGAAGTTCGCCAGGTAGAAGCCGAGGGACTCAGTGAGGTTCTGGAAGAGGAACAGCGTCGGGCCGAGAAGTAGCAGCGAGATGAGGAGCGCGCCTGCGAGCGACAGGTTGATGTTCGACAGCCACTTCATGCCAGCGCCGATCCCACTGATCACCGAGAACATTGCGACCAGCGTGACCGCGATGATGAGCACGACGAGGGTCGTGTTGTCGACAGTGTCAACAATGCCGATCTCAAGCATGCCCGCAGAGATCT
Organism: Leucobacter aridicollis; assembly: GCF_024399335.1. Classification (NCBI taxonomy): domain Bacteria; kingdom Bacillati; phylum Actinomycetota; class Actinomycetes; order Micrococcales; family Microbacteriaceae; genus Leucobacter; species Leucobacter aridicollis. Next base: position 1,839,609 of record NZ_CP075339.1, on the reverse strand, counting down.
GTTGCACGCCAAGCCCAAGTGACGTCGCCACGCCGAAGACTGTGCCAAGGATGGCAAGCACATCGATGACGTCGCCCGTCCAACCCTTTACGCGTTCGCCGAACAATGGCTCGAGGGCCCACCTGATAGATACCGGGCGGCCTCGACGATGAATCGCGTAGGCGATCGATAGGCCGATGATTGCGTAAATAGCCCAGGGGTGGATTCCCCAGTGCACGAACGTCTGCGCCATCGCGAGGCCAGCGATCTCGGCCTGGTTGCCCTCCCAGCCTGGCTTCGGGTCGACGGTCGCATACGTCAGGGGCTCCCCGACACCGTAGAAGACGAGGCCGATGCCCATGCCCGCTGCGAACAGCATCGAGAACCACGACAACAGGCCGAATTCTGGTTCGTCGTCATCGCGGCCGAGCCTGATACGGCCAAGCCGTGAGAATCCGAGGGTCGTGGCGATAGCGATGAACGCCGCGACAATCAGCATGTAGTACCAGCCGAGGTTCTCCACGATCCAACCTTGTACTGTGCTGAACGTCGCCTCAGCGGAGTCTGGCCAGAAGGCGGCGTAGGCGACAAGCACAAGGATGATAGCGAGCGCCGGCCAGAACACGCGAGGGGAGATCATGCCCTTGCCAATACGGACACCGTGCGTGCGAAGCTTCGCCGTGATGCGCTCGTCACTGTCGTCATCGTTGATCTGCACAGCCTCGTGCAGGTGCACGGTATCGGGCAGGTCGAGGTCTCCGGGCTCGAGCAGGAGCGCGCCTGTGCTTGTTGGAGGCTCTGTGTTTGTTGGAGGGTCCGTGTTTGTTGGAGGCTCTGTGTTTGTTGGAGGGTCCGTGTGTGCTGGCGGCTCGGTGTTTGTTGGCGGCTCGGTTGCCGCGGGCGTAGCCGTCGGCGCGGGACCCGCATGAGTCGCAGGGTCTGCCAGTTCCTCGTGTGCGCGCCCCGTCTCCGCCTGAGCGGCGTAGGGCTGCGAGTCGGGCGTCTTGTCGGGGGTAGTGCGCTCGGGTGAGCTCACGAAATCATCTCCGTCTGGTGCATGTCGAAGCAGAAACCGGGGGCGCCGGCAAGACGATTCCCCACTGCGCGACTGGTGTGAGCGTGCTGATCATTGGTGCTTGCGATGCAGGGAACCATCTTTGCACAGTCTGGTGACTGGCTAAAGTGGGCAGTCGCATTAGGCGAGCACATTCGGGCGGGGCTGTGGACAGGTGGACACACTCACGCGCGCGAGCCCACGGTATGGGATCTGCAGAAGAAATCCCTGAAGAGCGAGAAACCGGCATTGATAAGGGCAGATCCCAGAAGAATGAAACGAGCTGTGTGGCTCACAGGCGTAATGCGAGCGCGCCAGAAGTGCAGCCACTGTCGCAGAAACGCAATACCCCTCACTCAGAAATCCGAGTGAGGGGTATGTCGGTGGGCCCGGCCGGGATCGAACCGACGACATCCACGGTGTAAACGTGGCGCTCTACCAGCTGAGCTACAGGCCCTCCGTTCACCGAAGCGAACCTGATCAGTCTAGTGTGGAACCGCGCGAGATCCGAAATCGAGGGACCCGCGTGTCGCGCAGATTGAACGGATATCCCTTGACACCGCACGCCCGAACCGAATTTGAATCGCACAGCCACCCTCAGGGTGGGGGGAGTGGCACCCTCCGACAGGGGAGGCTCTTGCCTCGCGTCGGCAGCGGCTCCGCTGCAATCGAGTCCCGCGCCACCCGGCTGGCGGTTGCTGCGTTCGTCGTTGCCGGGATCTTGACGGCGCTCGTGATGTTCGGCCGGCGACTGCCCCTCGCGGGCGACGCATCCCTCGGCAACATCGCGGCGTGGTGCGCCGGGGGTGGAGCGGGCCTTGCCTATCTGCTCGGACACATAGTCGAGACTCGACGCGGGCGTGACCTCTGGCGGCGCCAACTGCCGCTCGCGAAACGGGCCTTCGACGTGTTCGCGCTCACGCTCGCGACAGGCATGCTCGCGTACCTCGCGGTCATGGCGATCGCGAGCTTGTTCCAACTTGGCTTCCAGGGCCTGACTGTCGACCCACTTGGCGGTGGTGTGCTGTCGGGCGCGGCAACCGCTGCGATGACGTACATTGGGGCGCTCATTGGCTCGCGGGTCAGCTCGGGCTCCATCGCGGTGCTCGCAACTCTACAACTGTTCACTGGCACGATGGCGAGCATGGTGAGTTCGCCAGACGCTTCCTGGTGGCAGCTCCACTTCTCGCAGCTCGGCAACGAGTCGGGCTCGAGCGGCTATAGGTTCAACGTCTCGCTCATCATCACGGGCTTCGTGCTCGTCGCGCTGTCAAACTACATTGGCCACGACATTCGGCGTGGCCTCATCGCCCGCAACTCCGACGACCCGAAGCTCGTGCGCTTGCTCTCGTGGCTCTTTGCCGCAATTGGGTTGTGCATGGCTGTTGCAGGTGCGGTCCCCGATGCAGAGAACATCGTCGTTCACGTTGGGTCAGCGAGTGGCATGCTCGTCGTGTTCGCAGTGTTCGTCTTCGTGTCGCTCAGGCGTATCGTCGACGTTCCGAGGGAGCTCGTCGTGTTCTCGCTGATCGTCGTTGTCGGCATCGTCGTCGCGGTGCTGTTGTGGGTGCCGTTTGGTTACTACAACCTCACCGGCACCGAATTCATGGCGGCGAGCCTCCTGTTCGCCTGGCTCACGGTGTTCGTTCGCACCGCCGCGGCCTATGCCGAGCCGAGGGGAATAGCCCCGCATCCTCACGGGTTGGACCGGGGGAAGGTCGGAGAACCGGCCACGTCCCCACAATCTGAGAGAACTGCGGAGGAACATCGGTGAACGAGTTTGAGGCTGGCGACGCGCTGAAGCGGGCATTCCGCGATCACCCGGCGGGGGTTGGCCTGATCACCGCGCAGACGCCCGTGGGCCCGGTTGGCCTAACGGTCTCGAGCGTCGCTTCCGTGGCCGTCGACCCACCGGCGCTCTCGTTCTCAGTCACACGAGCTACGGGTAGCGCAGGGGGAGTGCTACACGCCGACTCATTCGTTGTGCACCTGCTCGACGCGCGCCACGCTGGGATCGCGCAGACGTTTGCAGTCTCTGGAACTGAGCGGTTCACTTCCGAGCAGGGGTGGGAGACGCTCCCTACTGGCGAACCGTTGCTGCCCGGCGTGCGCGCCGCGCTGCGTTGCCGTTCGCTGCATCAACTCGAGGTCGGTTCGTCAGTGATTGTCGTCGCAGGGGTGCTCGACGCCCACTTCGGGGAGGCGGCCGAGCCGATGAGCTACATTGACCGGACGTTCAGGCGCCTCGGCGAAGTCCTCTAGCGAGCTGTTAGGTTGACTGGGCGGCCCAGGCTGCGATCTGCGGGGCCTCCGCCCCAATTGTCGTCGCCGATCCGTGGCCAGGAAGCACCGTCGTGACGGCAGGCAATGTGAGTAGCCTGTTGCTGATCGACTCGATGAGCCTCGGGAAGCTCGAGTATTCCCAGCGGGTGGCACCCGGGCCACCCTCGAAGAGGGTGTCGCCAGACAGGAGCGTGCCAAGCGAACCCGCATAGAAGCTCACCGAGCCTGGCGTATGACCTGGCGTATGCAACGTGACGAGCTCGGCGCCGCCAACTGAGAACGACGCGCCATCCGCAAGTTCGAAGTCGGGAAGCCTGTCGGCCCCGTGAGTGTCCTCCCACAAAAAGAGGTCGTCAGGGTGGAGGTAGGTGTGGGTGTCCAGCGCATCCGCGAGGGCGATCGCTGCGTTGACGTGATCCTCGTGCCCGTGGGTGAGCAGGATGCCGAGCGGGTCTCGGTCGCCGACAGCGGTCACTACGGCGTCAGCGTCGTGAGCGGCATCGATGATGAGGGCGCTGTCGTCGTCACCAACAATCCACACATTGTTGTCTAACGCAATGCCCTCCGGCGGGTACCCGGGGCGCCCGGCCCCGAGCACCCCGAAGGTGACGACGCGCTCAATGCGAAGATCGCCGGCCATGGACTATTACTCCGCGCGGGTAACGACGGTCGTGCACGGCAGCGCGTTGAGCACGCCGTGACTGACCGACCCGAGAAGCAGGCGGGAGATGCCGCCGCGACCGCGGCTACCGACAACGACCATCTCGGCAGTCTCGGCGACCTGCAGCAGAGCGGTGACTGGGGGAGCCTGCACGATCTCGCGGCGAACCTCGAGATCTGGGTAGCGCTCAGCAAGGCCCGCAGTGCCGATCGCGATTGACTCTTCGGCCGCTGCCTGCTGAGCGGTAACGAGCTCCTCGCTCCAGAGGTATTCGAGACCGGGGGTGAGCGGCGGCATCCACGCGTAGACCGCGACGAGGGGCACGCCACGGAACGAGGCCTCTTCGGCGGCGAACGCGATTGCACGCTTTGACGCTTCTGATCCATCAACTCCGACGACGACGCCGCTGCCGGCGCCTTCCTGCTCTGCCGGGATGACGGCGACAGGGCAGTGCGCAACCGCCGCGATCTTCACCGCGCGAGTGCCGAAGACGGAGCCAGCAAACTTGCCGCCTGTGTGCGCGCCAAGGACGAGCAGGTCTGCGTGCTTCGACGCAGCCTCGACCTCTGCGATCGGGTGGCCGACAACGGCGCTTCCCGCGATCTCCCCGGTGAACCCAAGCTCGGTTCGCGCGCGTTCGATCTCGTGCGCGAGCATCTGCTCCGAGGCCGACTGTGCCTCCGAGAGGAAGGCGACACTTTCGGACAGGAAGGAGTCGTCTGCGACGTGGATGAGCTCGACGGTCGCGCCGCGCTCCGTGGCGCGTGCGAGCCCCCACTTCAGGGCGGCGCGGCTGTGATCTGATCCGTCAACTCCGATGAGGTACTTCTCGGACATAACGAGTTCCTTCCTGTACGGGTGTCTGTGTCTTCAGCTTACTTGGCGAGAGCGGGAAGCTGCAGTGGATGTCCGCCCGCGAGCTGCTCGATAATGCGAACAACCTGGCAGCTGTAGCCGTACTCGTTGTCGTACCAGACGTAGAGCACTGCGCTTGAGCCCGTGACGAGGGTCGCGAGGCCGTCGACGATCCCTGCTCGGTTCGACCCGACGAAGTCGGTGGAGACGATCTCGGGTGACTCAACGTAGTCAATCTGCGTGCGAAGTGCGCCCGTGAGTGAGACCTGCTCGAGAAGTGCGTTGAGCTCTTCGGTGGTTGTCTCGCGCTCGAGCTGCAGGTTGAGCACAGCCATCGACACGTTTGGTGTGGGAACGCGGATGGCGTTTCCAGTGAGCTTGCCCTCGAACTCCGGCAGCGCCTTCGCGACAGCCTTCGCGGCGCCGGTCTCGGTGAGCACCATGTTCAGTGCAGCGGAACGCCCACGCCGATCGCCCGAGTGGAAGTTGTCGATGAGGTTCTGATCGTTCGTGTACGAGTGCACGGTCTCGACGTGGCCCTGCTTCACTCCGAACGCGTCGTTCACGACCTTCAGCACTGGCGTGATCGCGTTCGTCGTGCACGATGCCGCGCTGAGGATCGTGTCAGCGTCGCTGATCTTGTCGTTGTTCACGCCGTAGACGACGTTCAGCAGGTCGCCCTTGCCCGGAGCGGTGAGGATGACGCGGGAAATGCCCGAGTTCTCGAGGTGCTTGCCGAGGCCCTCGGCGTCGCGCCAGCGCCCGGTATTGTCGACAAGGATCGCGTCTTCAATACCGTACGAGGGGTAATCGACGTCTGCCGGGTCGCTCGAGTAGATCACCTGGATGCGAACGCCGTTCGCGAGGATGACGTTCTCGTCTTCAAGGACCTTGATGGTGCCGTTGAAGGGGCCGTGCACCGAGTCGCGGCGGAGAAGGTTGGCGCGCTTCTGCAGGTCGTTCTCGCCGTTCTTCCGGACGACGATTGCGCGCAGGTTCAAGCCGTTCTGGCTTCCCGCGTGCTCGATCATGATGCGGGCGAGGAGACGACCGATACGTCCGAAACCGTAGAGCACAACGTCGCGTCCGCTTGCGGGCTTGGCGGCGAGGGCGGGCGCGAGCTCGTCGCGGAGGTACGCCTCGAGGTCGGTTGTCGCAGCGGCGCGGAAGCCGTTCGCGAGGAGTGCGAGGTCAATCGAGACGGGGCCGGGTTGGATTGCCGTGAGTGCCGCGACGATCGCGGAGGTCTCTGCAATGTCGAGCTCAACCTCATCGATCTTGCGTGCATAGCTGTGGGCGCGAATGATGTCGATGGCTGAGCGGCCGATCAGGCTGCGTCCGTGGACTGACATGACGATGTCGTGATCGCGGTAGAGCTGACCGATGAGCGGAATCATTCGCTCCGCCAGTGCCTGCTTTGTGTTCCAGGCCTCGAGGTGGTCAGTTGTGGGCTGATTCATGTGAACCGACGGATCCTTCCGATGTGCTCGGGTGCCGATGTTTTCCGCCCCGATTCGCTGAATGTTCGACCTCAGTATCCCACGCGGATGACGCAATGTGACGCTCCGATTGGGGGATTCGTGGCGTTACGGCGAGGATTGTCTAGTACCGGTCGGGGCATAGTGATTCTTGCCACTGCGCAAGATTCTCGCCACGGCGTCGACCTACGCTCAGTTCACCAAACGAAAAGGAACATCATGTCTGTGAAGAAGCGCAGTCTCATCGCCGCATCGGTCGCGGCCCTCGCTATCGCCGCAACCGCACTCACGGGCTGCGCGAGCGACTCGGCTCCCAAGGATGACGGCGCTGAGACGACGGGCCCTGTGCGCATCGGCGTCGTCCCCGGCGGCCAGCCCTACTGGGAGACCTTCGTCGACGAGGCTGAGAAGGAAGGCATTGAGGTCGAGATCGTAGACTTCAGCGAGTACCCGCAGCCGAACCCGGCCGTCTCGGCCGGGGATCTCGACCTCAACCAGTTCCAGCACATCATCTACCTCGCGACCCATAACGTCGACGCCGACGACGACCTCGTCGCGCTCGGCTCGACAGTCGTGTACCCGCTCAACCTGTTCTCGAGCAAGTACACCGACGTGAAGGACATCCCAGAGGGTGGCACAATCGCGATCCCGAACGACGAGTCGAACCGCGCCCGCGCCCTGCTCGTGCTCCAGAAGCTCGGCCTGCTCGAGCTCAAGGATGGCGGCAGCGCGACCTCGACTCCCGACGACATCGTTGCCGACAAGTCGCGCGTGAAGGTCACCGAGCTCGCGGCTGACATTATCCCGGCCTCGCTGCCCGACGTTGACGGCGGCATCGTCAACAACGACTTCGTTGAGCTCGGCGGGCTCGACTTCAAGGACTCGCTCGGCTCGGATAGCGCCGACGACGCCGCGGTGGAGCCGTACACCAACATCTTCGCGGCACGCGCCGAGGACAAGGACAACGAGACCTACCTGAAGCTCGTCGACATCTACCAGAACAACGAGACCTTCCAGGCCGCGCTGAAGGACTACGTCGGTGAGGGCGCGGTCTCCGTGAAGCTCTCGCAGGACGACCTCGCTAAGCTCCTTGCCGACGCCGAGGACAACTACCGCGCGACCAAGGGCTAAGCTCGTTCTTCATGACGAAAGTTGAACTGCAGGGGGTCGGCAAGCGGTATCCAGCCCGCGGCCGGTCTGGCACCGAGGTTGTCGCCGTTGACGATGTCTCGATCGACATCGCATCTGGCGAGATCCACGCCGTGATTGGCTACTCGGGTGCAGGCAAGTCGACCCTGCTTCGACTCGTCAACGGCCTGGAGCGGGCGACGAGCGGCGCGATCCTCGTGGATGGCGTCGACATCACCGCCCTCTCCGAGGCCAAGCTGCGAAGCGTCCGGTCACGCATCGGCATGATCTTCCAGCAGTTCAACCTGTTCCACTCGCGTACAATCGCGAAAAACGTGGAGTACCCGCTCGTTGTGGCGGGTACTCCACGCACGGAGCGCGGGGCCCGAGTGGCCGAGCTCCTCAGCTTTGTCGGGCTTTCGGACTACGCCGACTCACACATCGAGCAGCTGTCCGGCGGACAGAAACAGCGCGTCGGCATCGCCCGCGCGCTCGCGACGAACCCCGGCCTCATTCTTGCGGACGAGGCCACGAGTGCGCTCGATCCCGAGACCTCCCGTGAGGTGCTTGCGCTGCTCACAAAGATCAACCGCGAGCTTGGCGTCACGATCCTGCTCATCACGCACGAGATGGACGTTGTGCGGGAGATCGCACACCGGGTCACCGTCATGGAGGGCGGTCAGGCGGTCGAGCAGGGCGAGGTGTTCGAAGTGTTCTCGAACCCGAAGACCGACACGACGCGGCGCTTCGTCTCGACTGCGCTGCCCACCGAGCCGGACCCCGCACATCTCCGCGCGCTGCGCGAGAAGCACCGCGGCAAGCTCATCGCCCTCACCTTCCGTGACGGTGGCGCAGATCAGCCGATCGTGTTCCAGACTCTCGCTGACCGCGGCGTTGGCGTGAACATCGTCCACGGCGGCATCACTGACGTCGGCGGCCGCACATTCGGAAAGCTCACGCTTGAGCTCATCGGCGAGGGCGTGCAGGTTGAACACGCTATCGCAGCACTCGCACAGCAGACCGAGCTGGAGGTGCTCGCGTAATGGATCGCCTGATTGAACTGCTCCCAAAGATCGGTGATGCGACAGTCGAGACGCTCATCTACGTCGCCTTCGCGATCACGATCGGGGGCCTGATCGGCCTCATCGTCGGCGTCCTCCTTACGACGACGCGGCGCGGCGGCATCCTGCAGAGCGCACCAACATTCTGGGTGCTGAACCTGCTCGTGAACTTCTTCCGCCCGATCCCGTTCGTGCTGATCCTGATGCTCTTGCAACCGCTGGCGCGCATGGTCACGGGAAAGGGCATCGGCGGCCCCGCATTGATCTTCTCGCTCGTCGTTGCCGCAGCGTTTGGGATCTCCCGCCTCGTCGAACAGAACCTCCTCACCGTGCCGCCCGGCCAGATTGAGGCCGCCCGCGCGATGGGCGCCGGTCCGCTGCGGATCATCTTCACAGTGCTCATTCCAGAGGGCCTCGGCCCGCTTGTGCTCGGATACACGTTCGCTTTCGTGGCGATCGTCGACATGTCCGCGATGGCTGGCATCATCGGCGCAGGCGGTATCGGCAACTTCGCGCTGCAGTATGGCTATCGCCAGTCGAACCCGTGGGTCACGTGGGCGTCGGTGCTCATCATCGTCGTGATCGTGCAGATCGCACAGCTCATCGGCAACGTGACGGCGCGGAGGCTCCTCAGGCGCTAGCCTCGAGGCATGACGAACACCGAACCTGTCACACCCACACCCACCGCTCCCGCGGGGCAGACCCTAGCCGACCTCCGGCGTGTCACAAACGAGATGTGGCCTGCCGATACGGCCGAGTCGTGGGATCGCGTCGGGCTGGTGACGGGCCGGGATGCCGCCCCGCTTCGCAGGGTGCTGCTCGCTGTCGACGCTGTCGCCGCGACAGTCGACGAGGCGCTCGCCTGGGAGGCGGACGCGCTCATCACGCACCACCCGCTGTTGCTGCGCGGCATCCACACGGTCGCCGAGGACACTGCGAAAGGCGCACTCCTTGCCTCCCTGATCCGCGGGGGGTGCGCGCTCATCTCGGCGCACACGAACGCCGATCAGCCTGCCGGTGGGGTCTCCGACGTTATCGCTCGCCGCCTGGGGCTTGTTGGTGCCGTGCCCATCGTTCCCCATCCCGCGGACCCCGAGATCGGCATTGGTCGTGTCGGGAAGCTTTCCGCTCCCGAGACGCTCAGAGCGTTCGCCGAGCGAGTTGCTTCGGCCATGCCTTCGACGGTGTCGGGAGTGCGAGTGGCCGGCGATCCGGATCGCCTCGTGCAAGCGATCGCGCTGCTCGGCGGCGCGGGAGACAGCCTGCTCGACAACCCGGCAGTGCGCGGCGCAGACGTCTACCTCACGTCCGATCTCAGGCATCATCCAGCACAGGAGGCGCTCGAGCTCTCCGCAGTCGCAGGTGGTCCAGCCCTCATCGATGTCGCGCACTGGGCCAGCGAGTCGCTCTGGCTCGAGGGCGCAGCTGCGGTGCTTGCCACGAGGCTTCCAGGCGTCGAGTTTCGCGTGAGCACCCTCCGCACCGACCCGTGGAGTTTCTCCGTCGGGGCACGCCCGGGCGACGCGCCGGGCGCAGAGTAAGCTGGAACCATGAAGGCTACCCCGCGCCAGCAGCTGTTGCTGCTCGACCTCCAGCAGCTCGACCACACCCTCGCAAGGCTTCGCAAACGTCACGAACAGCTTCCTGAGCGTGCCGAGCTTGTCTCCCTCGAAGCGGAGCGCGACGAGGTGCGGAACCGCTACATGGATGCGCAGCGCGAGCTTGACGCCAGGCGACTTGAGCTTTCACGAATCGAAGCGGACGTCGACGTCGTAGATCAGCGCGTGAAGCGAGATAACGACCTCCTCGCAGCAAGCACCTCCGCGAAGGAAGCTCAGGCGCTGCAAGGTGAGCTCGAAACGCTCGGCCGCCGCAAGGGTGAACTTGAGGAGCGCCAGCTTGAGGCGATGGAGGTCGCTGACGCCGCGGAGGCAGTGTTTGCCGAGGCAGAGCACGTGCTTGCGGGCGTCGACAAGCGTCGCGACGAGATCAATGCTCGCATCGCCGCTGCTGAGGCCGAGACTGAACGCGACCGCGCGGCGACCGCGGCGGAGCGGGCAGGCAAGGCCGCCGAGGTGCAGGGCGATCTGCTCGCGCTCTACGAGAAGACCCGCGCCCAGGTCGGCATCGGGGCCGCGCGCCTGCGCGCTGGTGTGTCGGAGGCGAGCGGGATGGCACTCAGCCCTGCAGACCTCTCGACAATCAAGGCCACCGCGGACGACGAGGTCGTGTTCTGCCCAGAGACGGGCGCCATTCTCGTCCGCGTCATCGAGGACTAAGCGCGGCGGAGCTTGCCTGCGGCGAAGTGAGCTTTGGTTTGCGGCGAGACCCCTCGCGCCGACACGCTAGAATGGGAGCCGGAATGGGCCGGTGGACGGTTGCGTCCCGTGTCGCGTGCGGCAACGGGCCGAGGAACGTCCGGGCTCCGCAGGGGAGAACGGTGGATAACGTCCACCCGGGGCAACCCGCGAGAAAGTGCAACAGAGAGTAGACCGCCTGCCGTGGTTCGCCGCGGCCGGTAAGGCTGAAAGGGTGGGGTAAGAGCCCACCGGCGTCCGTGGTAACACGGGCGGCCAGGTAAACCTCGTTCGGAGCAAGGCCAGACAGCAGACGATGACGCGCCCCGCCGAGTCTGCGGGTGGGCTGCTAGAGGGCGTCGGCAACGGCGTCCCGAGATAGATAACCGTCCAAGCCGGCTTTGGCCGGCGGGACAGAACCCGGCGTATAGCCGGCCCATTCCCCTCTCGCACAGGTGGCGCGCGCCGCGGAGGTCTGCGCAGGCCTGTGCGCACTGTGCCTGGAAGGGCGCACTGTGCCCGGGAGAGTTCTGTCCCCGCGAGAGCACCTTCCCCGCAGGAGAGCACCCTCCCGACCGTAGGGGAGGGGGCGTCCTGCAAGAAAGGCGCTGTCCGGCCGCGTGGCGGCGTGCGGCGTGGTGAGGTGGCGGCGTGGCGGCGAACCTGGGCGGCTACCCGGACATAGCTACCCGGACATAGCCACTCGGACACAGCTACTCGGAGACCGTGAGTAGTTCGAAGCCGTCCTCACGGACAACGATTGTGTGCTCGAACTGTGCCGTGATCGACTTGTCCTTCGTCGTGACTGTCCAGTTGTCGGACCACATGTCCCACTCGTGCGTACCGAGGGTGAGCATCGGTTCGATTGTGAAGACCATCCCAGGGACGATGAGATCGTTAAAGCGAGGCGCCGAGTCGTAGTGCGGGATGATGAGTCCCGTGTGAAACGACGAGCCGACCCCGTGGCCAGTGAAGTCGCGAATCACGCCATACCCGAAACGCTTCGCGTACGTCTCGATGACCCTGCCAATGACGTTCACCTCTCGGCCGGGCTTTGCGGCCCGAATTCCGCGCATCATTGCCTCGTGCGTGCGTTCGACGAGGAGATCGACATCCTCAGCGACCTTCCCAACACGAAAGGTGCGGTTGGTGTCGCCGTGGAATCCGTCGAGGTATGCAGTGATATCGACATTGACGATGTCTCCCTCGCGAAGCACGGTGTCGTCAGGGATCCCATGGCACACGACCTCGTTGACCGACGTACATGAGGATGCTGGGTAGCCGCGGTAGCCCAGTGTCGACGGATACGCGCCAGCTGCAACGACAGCGTCGTGCCCGATGCGGTCAAGCTCGGCTGTTGTGACGCCAGGCTCAACCGCCGCCCCAACGGCGTCAAGCGCACGTGAGGCGATGCGTCCGGCAGCGCGGATCTTCGCGACCTCGGCATCGGTGTAGGTGTTGTCGCCCGTATATGCCGGAGGCTCTTGTAGCCCGACGTAGGGAGGCCGCGAGATCTCGCGAGGAACTGTGAGCGGCGTTGGCAAAACGCCGGGAATCAGATTGCCGTGGTCGTCGAAAGGCATGGGTCTAGTCTAGGAGCAAGCTGACGAAGGAGACGCTCATGAGCAAGAAGGACTGGGGGATCGACGACCCCGAGGAAACCTACTGGTTCAACTCGAAGACCGGGGAGGTTGAAGAGGGGCCGCAGTCGCTCGCGATCTACCGCATCGGTCCGTTCAAGACACGTGATGAAGCGCGGCGCGCGCCGCAACTGCTTGCTGAACGTGCTCGGGAATGGAACGAGGAGGACGAGGAAGAATACTAAGCCCTCCTTGGGTGCTAAGCCCCGAACAGGGCAATCCGGCGCACGATGCGGCACGGGGGCGGTAGGCTGAAAGGCGTACCGGACCCGGTGCGAGACCGCGCCCTGAAGGGAGCTGCAGCGTGAGCAAGCAGAGAGATTTCGTGCTTCGTACGATTGAAGAGCGGGGCGTGAGATTCGTGCGCCTCTGGTTCACTGACGTCGCCGGTGCGCTGAAATCGGTGGCACTCGCGCCCGCAGAGGTCGAGGGTGCGTTCAGCGAAGGCATCGGTTTTGACGGTTCAGCCATTGAGGGCCTGACCCGCGCGTACGAGTCGGACCTCCTTGCCGTGCCGGATCCGTCGACATTTCAGATCCTTCCGTGGCGCGGCGAGACTGAGCCGACGGGACGGATGTTCTGCGATATTCGCACGCCAAACGGCGAGCCCGCAGTATCTGATCCGCGCAATGTGCTGAAGCGCACGCTCGCGCAGGCCGCCGACATGGGCTTCTCGTTCTATACCCACCCTGAAATCGAGTTCTACCTGCTCAAGTCGAAAGAAATCGGCCCCGAGGGTCCCATTCCCGTCGATAGGGCCGGGTATTTCGACAACGTGCCAGGGGGAACCGCGCACGACTTCCGCCGTGAGAGCGTGAACATGCTCGAGGAGCTCGGGATCTCAGTCGAGTTCAGCCACCACGAGGCGGGCCCCGGCCAAAACGAGATCGACCTCCGTTACGCAGATGCCCTCGCGACTGCCGACAACATCATGACCTTCAGGTCCGTGGTGAAGGAGGTGGCGATCGCGCAGGGTGTGCACGCAACGTTCATGCCGAAGCCCCTGGCTGGCCAGCCCGGATCAGGAATGCACACGCACGTGTCGCTCTTTGAAGGCGAGGAGAACGCGTTCTACGACCCGAGCGCGAAGTACCAGATGTCAGTGACGGCGCGCCGCTTCGTTGCAGGCATTCTCAGGCACGCACCCGAGCTCACCGCCGTGACGAACCAGTACGTGAACTCGTACAAGCGGCTGTGGGGTGGAGACGAGGCGCCGTCGTTCGTGAGTTGGGGTCATAACAACCGCTCAGCGCTTGTTCGCGTGCCCATGTACAAGCCTGGCAAGGGCGGCGCCGCACGGATCGAGTATCGCGGGATGGACAGTGCAGTGAATCCGTACCTCGGTTTCTCTGTGCTTCTCGCCGCTGGGCTCAAGGGTATTCGCGAGGAGTATGAGCTGCCGCCAGAGGCCGAGAATAACGTCTGGGCCCTGAGCGACGGCGAGCGACGCGCAATGGGCTTCGACCCGCTGCCGCAGAGCCTTGAGCATGCTCTCGCAGTCATGGAGCGCTCCGAGCTCGTTGCCGAGACGCTTGGTGAGCAGGTATTTGCCTACCTCATCAGGGACAGCCGTCGCGAGGTTGACGAGTACCGCAGCCAAGTGACACCGTTCGAGCTCAAGTCGATGCTCGACACGATCTAGTCGCAGTGATGATGGAGCCCGGAGCCTCGCGACCCGGTCGGCGCGGAGAGCTTGGAAGCTACGCGCGCGCCGGGTTTCAGAACCTCACAGCAGCCCGGGAGAGCATTCGCGAGCTCGCCCTCGCGCTCGATGGGGCAGACGAATTAGCGCTTCTGGAGGGGTTGCAGGCGGCTGCGGACCCAGACACGGCGCTCGCCATGCTTCTACGCATTGCGGAAGCCGAGGGAGCGAGGCTCGCACTACTCGACGCATTCGCTTGGCGACGCCTGTGCCTACTTGTTGGTGCGTCGCCAGCGCTCGGAGAGTTCTTCTCCAGACACCCGGAACTCATCGGGGCGACCGTGTGCGGGGATGGCCGTCTTCCGAGCGCTGAAGAGGCGCGGGCCGAGATGCTTGCCGCGGTCGCGCCGGGTGGCGTGCAGCTCGCTGGAGAACCGGGTTGGAATGCGCTCAGAGTCGGGTACCGTGCGCTGCTCTCCAGCGTCGCGCTCTTCGACCTGACGAGCGCCGGGCCACAAGAGGTCGCCCGTGACCCTCGACCCGCGTTTGAGGCCGTCGCTGCCGCGCTGTCGAGTCTCGCAGACGCGGCAATAGAGGCAGCCATCGCAGTTGGCCGGGCGACGCTCGGCGCTGACGGCGCCAGCCCTCGAGTTGCGACAGCAAAGCTTTCCGAGCTCAGGTTCTCGGTGATTGCCATGGGCAAGTGCGGCGCGCAAGAGCTCAACGTTGTCTCGGACGTCGACGTCATGTTCATCGCCGAGGGCGACGAGCGCGCGGCGACCGCGCTCGCTCGTGAGGTGATGCGTGCCATTCAGGATCCTGCTCACGAGCTGCCTCTCTGGCAGGTCGACCCGAACCTTCGCCCGGAGGGCAGGCAGGGGCCACTCGTGCGGTCGCTGTCATCGATGCTGAGCTACTACGACAGGTGGGCGAAAGCATGGGAGTTCCAAGCGCTTATTAAGGCCAGGGCGTGTGCAGGCGACCTTGCCCTTGGCGAGCAATTTGTTGCTGCGACACGGCCGCTCGTCTGGGCGTCTGCGAGTCGCGAGGACTTCGTTGGTTCAGTGCAGCGCATGCGTGAACGAGTAACTGAGCACATCGCGCCTGAAGAGCTGCCGCTGCAAATCAAACTCGGTCCCGGAGGGCTGCGCGATATCGAGTTCAGCGTGCAGCTGCTGCAACTCGTGCATGGCCAGCACGACGAGCACCTGCAACTGCGGGGCACACTGCCCGCGCTTCGAGCACTTGTCGACGATGGCTACGTGGCCCGCCGGGACGGTGAACGCCTGAGCGAGCACTATCGAACGCTGCGGGTGCTCGAGCACAGGCTTCAACTTCGCGACCTTCGACGAACCGCACTCATGCCGAGCGACGATGAGGGACGGCGGGTGCTTGCGCGGGCGTCTGGACTTGCACGAGACGCGAAGGAACTGGGCGCGCTCTGGGATCGAGTACGCCGCGAGGTCCGAGAACTGCACCTGAAGATCTTTTATGCGCCGCTGTTGAGCGCTGTCGCAGCTTTGCCTGACGAGGAGTTTGTGCTCGGCACGGCAGAGGCAAAAGCTCGACTGTCGAGCATTGGCTTCCTCGATCCTGATGGCGCCTCACGGCACCTCGCCGCACTTACAAGCGGCCCGTCGCGCAGCGCAAAGATCTTGCGCAACCTCACCCCAGTGCTGCTGCAATGGCTGGCGCTCGGCACCGATCCTGATTTCGGCTTGCTCGCCTTTCGCAAGGTGAGCGAGGCGAACCGGGATGCGTCGTGGTACCTGCGCCTCCTCAGGGACGGCTCGCTCGCGGCCGAGCGGCTCACGCTGCTGCTCGCAAACTCGAAGTACGCTGCGGGCCTGCTCGAGGGGTACCCCGAGGGCGTCGCCTGGCTCGAACGAGATGCGCTGCTCGAACCCCCGGCGCCTGAGGCGCTGCTGGCCGAGATGCGCTCGCTGGTGTCACGTCGGCCCTCCGCTCAGTCCGCTGCGGAGCGTCTACGCCGCGTGCATCGGCGCGAGATCCTCAGACTCGCGATGGGCCGCGTCGTTGGAGTGCTCGACGAGGAGACCGTCGCGAAGGGCCTTGACGGGGCGCACACCGCTCTGCTCGACGCGCTGCTCTCTGCGATTCGGGGGCATCTCGGAAGCGAGAGCGCTGCACCGGAGATTGCACTCGTCGGCATGGGCAGGTTCGGTGGCGGCGAGCTCGGCTTTGCCTCCGACATCGACCTCATCGCGGTGGCGCGTGGTGGTGCGACGGGTAGTGGGCCTGTGTCGCCCGCGGCCAAGGTCGTGAGCGAGCTTCGCACGCTCGTCTCAGACCCACGGTTTCCAGTCGACCTCGACTTCGATCTGCGGCCGGAGGGCAAGAACGGCCCGCTTGTTCGCAGTATCGACTCATACCGGAGTTACTATGAGCGCTGGTCGGCCACGTGGGAGGCCCAGGCGTTGCTACGGGCCCGCCACGCGGCCGGCGACGCGAGCCTGAGCGCCGAGTTCTTTGCGATGGCTGACCCGATCAGGTATCCGAGCGAGTTCAGGGAGGAACAGCTGCGCGATGTTCGGCGCATGAAAGCACGCGTCGAGGGGGAGCGGCTGCCACAGGGGCAGGATCCAGCGATGCACTTGAAGCTCGGCCCGGGCGGCATCAGCGATGTCGAGTGGCTTGTGCAGCTGCTGCAGCTGCAGCACGGTGCAGCACACCCTGAGCTTCGCACGGTGTCGACTCTCGAGGCGCTAGCTGCAGCGGCGAGGCTTGGACTCATTGACAAGGAGGACGCAGCAACGCTTGAGGACGCCTGGCGCCTCGCGAGCACACTCCGCTCGGCGATGCGTCTCTGGAACGGCAGAGCGGCCGACTCACTGCCGCGCGACTGGCGTGATCTCGCCGGCATCGCGGGCGTTCTCGGAGAGCGACGCGACCGCACGAGCGAGCTTGTTGAGCGCTGGCACACGGCGAGCAGGCGCGCCCGCGCCGTGTTTGAGCGCGAGTTCTTCGGCTATCGCGAAGACGAGCTTTTCCCAGAAGTGCAGGCCTAAGCACCACGTGCCACCAGGTCGGGGCTATGTCTGCTCGGTGAACTCCCGGTGATTGTTCCGTGCCAGGTCTAGCCAGCGGGCAACTTGGCGCGTACTCTGACAACCATGAACTATCTGGCAAGCTTCCTCGAAGCCATTCTCGCAAGCGAGGATGCCGATATCGAGGACGATATCAACTCCTAGCACCAACACGAAACGAAACCGCCCAGATGCCTACTCGGCACGCTGAGCGGTTTCGCGTGTATGGCGGAGCGAGTCCTACACGCCGTAGTAGAGCTCGAACTCGTACGGGTGGGGACGAACCGCCATTGGGAGCAGTTCGGTCTCGTTCTTCAGGTTGATCCAAGTCTGGATCAGCTCCTCAGTGAAGACGCCGCCCTCAAGCAGGTAGGCGTGATCCGCTTCGAGAGCGGCGAGTGCCTCGCCGAGCGAGCCGGGCACCTGCGGGATGTTCGCGGCCTCCTCCGGGGGAAGCTCGTAGAGATCCTTGTCGATCGGCTCGCCGGGCTCGATCCGGTTGCGAATGCCGTCGATGCCGGCCATGAGCTGAGCTGCGAATGCGAGATACGGGTTGCCCGAAGCGTCAGGGGCGCGGAATTCGATGCGCTTCGCCTTCGGGTTGGAGCCAGTGAGCGGGATGCGAATTGCGGCCGAACGGTTACCTGCTGAGTAGGCAAGGTTCACGGGAGCCTCGTAGCCCTTCACGAGGCGACGGTAGCTGTTGATCGTCGGGTTCGTGAAGGCGAGCAGCGACGGCGCGTGCTTGAGGATGCCGCCGATGTACCAGCGAGCGGTGTCCGAGAGTCCGGCATAACCGTTCTCGTCGTAGAACAGCGGTTCGCCGTTTGCCCAGAGGGACATGTGTGTATGCATTCCCGAGCCGTTATCGCCAAACACGGGTTTCGGCATGAATGTGGCCGTCTTACCCCAGAGCTCTGCGGTGTTCTTGACGATGTACTTGAACTTCAGCACGTCGTCGGCAGCAGAGACCATCGTGTCAAACCGATAGTTGATCTCTGCCTGACCGGGAGCGCCGACCTCGTGGTGGGAACGCTCGAGCTGCAGGCCAGCTTCGATAAGGCGAAGCGAGATGTCATCACGCAGATCAGCCTGCTTGTCCACGGGGGAGACTGGGAAATAGCCTCCCTTGAGCGCGGTCGTGTTCCCGAGGTTTCCGCCCTCGT
Organism: Leucobacter aridicollis; assembly: GCF_024399335.1. Lineage (NCBI taxonomy): Bacteria > Bacillati > Actinomycetota > Actinomycetes > Micrococcales > Microbacteriaceae > Leucobacter > Leucobacter aridicollis. Next base: position 1,821,318 of record NZ_CP075339.1, on the reverse strand, counting down.
AATCTGTGGCGGAGTTCCAGTGGGCCTCCTCCGAGTCGATCTCGAAGAACGTACGGCGCGGAGTGGTTTCGTAGCGAACCGAGTCGAGAATGTAGAACTCTGCCTCGGGGGCGAAGAACGCGGTGTCGGCGATTCCGGTCGAAGCGAGGAACTGCTCGGCTTTCTTCGCGACCTGGCGTGGGTCCTTCGAGTAGATTTCGCCTGTGCGCGGGTTGTAAATGTCGAACACCATGATGAGGGTGCGCTCGGCGCGGAACTGATCGATGTACGCAGTTGTGACGTCGGGGATGAGCTGCATGTCCGACTCAGCGATCGTAGCGAAGCCGCGGATCGAGGAGGCGTCGAACATCTGCCCGACCTCGAAGAAGTCGAGATCTACCGTGCTCGCCGGAATGTTGAAGTGCTGCTGCACGCCGGGGAGATCGGTGAACCGGATGTCAAGGAACTTGACGTCGGTTTCGCGGATATAGTCGATGACTTCCTGGGGAGTCTTGAACATCGGGATCCTCACTTTTCGGTGCGGCGGTCTGCCGCTTCGTAGGTCAAGCCTATGCTTCCAGCGTTTCGGGAGCGTGGAAGCAGTGTTTCAGGCGTGTTACGTATTGCGGCGCGACGAACTACGGTGTCGACGGTGACAACGTGTTTTCGCATGATGAGTTGACTGCGCCCTAGACGCGAATCAGTACCGTCCCTGCGATCTTGTCGTGAAAGCCGCGCTGGTCGCTGTCCCAGACGAGTGCTGGGATCACGAGTGTGACGAGCACCGCGCGAACGATGGGGCGCCAGACGCCAACCCAGCCGCCAGCGATCGGAACAACCTGCAGGCCGACCAGTCGATGTCCGAGCGAACCACCGATTGTCGGAACGAAGACGATCTGCATGAGCATAAAAATGAGAGAGTGCCACCACATCGCCTGCGGTCCTCCGATGAGGAGGTAGGCGGGGAGGGAAGCGAGGGCCCAGTCGATGCAGATCGCGAGCAGGCGTCGCCCCACACGGCCGACCGAGCGAGGCCCGTCCTCGGGAAGACCGAGACGCTCCCCCGGATACTCGCTGGGGGCGAGGTCACCAAACTTCTGGGACATGGTTTAGCGCGGGCGCTGTGCGCGGACGCGATTCGGGTCGATTCCCTTCGGGATTCCAACGGGGCTCGCCTGAAGCGACGAGAGCCGGTTATAGACAGCAGCGATCTCGTTGCGATTGAGTACACGCTTCATCTTTTGCAGCTCCTTCGAAAGCTTCGGCAATGCCACCGAACCCTCGTCAGGGCCAACGTAGAGGTGCGAGATCGGAACGTTTGAGATCGCGCGCTTGAGTTTGCGTTCCTCGTCCTGCGCGATGCGCTGAGTGCGCTGGCGCGAGCCCTCAGAAATGAGTACGACTCCGCCGCGCCCGATGACGCGGTATACCGCATCCTGCTGCCGGGTCATCGCGACGGGCACCTCCGACCCACGCCAGCTACGCCGAAGTGCGCTCTGCACGATTGCACCAACCGCGCCGGGACGCCCCTCAATCTGCGCGTATGCGACTGCCTCGGCGCGGCGACCAAGAACGATCATCGCAATGAGCAGTCCGGCAAGAATGCCGGTGAGGGGCCACAGGATCCAGCTAAACCAGTTGCCTGGCAGGAGCCAAGCGAGAAGCACGGCCACCAGGATCGGGCCGACGAAGGAGAGCAGCATCAGCGGGGTCAGCAGCTTGTCTTGGGTGCGGGTGTTCTTGTACACCTGCACCATCTGCTTGATGCGATCCGGGGACTTCTGCTTCGCCTCTGCCATACCTTCCATCGTACCGCTTCTCAGGCGCTGCTCGAGCAACCCGGCCTGAGTTCGCTCGTGGCAGAGCGATTTTCGCTCCTGAGGTGGCTCGCCCACAGGCGTCCCACCCGCACCGGTTATCCCGAGAGGCACAGATTTGCCCCATGCTACGGGGCCCCGGCCCAAGCGAGGACGAGGATAGATGCATGCGCACTTCCAACGATGCTTCCCGTCAACCGCCCAAAGTACTCCTGTCGGCGGGGGAGACGACGAGCCTCATGCTTGGTGTCTGCTTCGCGGGGTTCGCCGCGCGGGAGCACGGGGCATGCCTCGGGGCAGACGTTGCCCGAAAGCTGACGCTGCACGTTCCGGGTGAAGGCAAGTATCGGCGTCGGCTCGTCCCACAGGCGGATGTTGCGCTGATCGAGCTGCCCCCAGAAGCAGGCTGGCGGAGCAATGCGCGCGTTGCACAGGGTGTCGCGCATCTTCGGGCGGGTCACGATGCCGGATGTCACGGCTTCGGCGTGTCGCTCAGGGAGCTGTCGAGCGTGGCGACGAGCGTTGCCCCGGTGGGCGCGAGTGAGTTTCTCGGCGAGCTATTTGGTGACGTCGCTGCAGAACTCGCTCACATGAGGGCGTGGGAGTCGAATGCGGCCGGAGAGACACTCAGACACGCTGTCGCTGGCCGAATCACCCCCACGCCTCTGCGACAGGAATCGTTTGGCGCTGTGCGAGCCTTGTTCGCCGATGGATCCAGGCGCCGGTGACGCTGCAGGCGGTGCGAGGGGGCAACGCTTGCGGGCCGAGCTGAGGGCGGACGATCCACTACGTCACAAACGAGTGAGGGGTTCTGCGGCGCACATCGCGCCGCAGAACCCCTCACATATCGTCGAAACTAGATACCGAGATCTGCCCCGAAGTTGCCCTCTTCGAGGCGGGACTTCATCTGCGTGAGGAAACGCGCAGCGTCGGCACCGTCGATTGTCCGGTGATCGTACGACAGCGCAAGGTACACCGTCGACCGGATCGCGATCGAGTCACCCTCAGGTGTCGAAACAACCCCGGGCTCCTTCACTACAACACCAGTGCCGAGAATTGCTGACTGCGGAAGGAACACCAGCGGGGTGTCAAACAGTGCCCCGCGCGAACCCGTATTCGTGAGCGTGAACGTGCCGCCGCTCAGCTCGTCCGGCGTGAGCTTGTTGTCACGGGTGCGAGCGGCAAGATCAGCGATCTCACCGGCGATCTGGGCGATGTTCTTCGTTCCTGCGTCGCGAAGCACAGGAGTGAGGAGACCACGCTCAGTGTCGACAGCGATGCTGACGTTTTCAGTTGCCGGGTAGACGATCTGGTCGCCTTCAACTGTCGAGTTGATCACAGGGTAGGCCTGTAGCGCCTCTGCAGCGGCGAGCGCGAAGAACGGCATGAAGGAAAGCTTCGAACCAGTCTTCGCCAGGAACTCATCCTTCTTCGCCTGGCGCAGCTGAGCGACGCGTGTCACGTCGACCTTCACCACTGTCGTGAGCTGAGCCGTCTGCTGCATCGAAGCGACGGCGCGCTCCGCGATGACCTTGCGCAGGCGGCTCATCTTCTGCGTCGTGCCGCGGAGCTCGGAGACAACGCGAGGCGCAGGAGCTGCTGCAGCCGGGGCCGCTGCTGCCGCGGGAGCAGCCGCTGCAGCCGCGAGCACGTCTTCCTTGCGGATGCGGCCACCAACGCCAGTTCCGACCACGGTAGCGAGGTCCACGCCGCGCTCACCCGCAAGCTTGCGGACGATCGGGGTGACGTAGCCGCCGGTCTCTGCAGCCGGTGCGGGTGCTGCCGGTGCGGGTGCTGCCGGTGCAGGCGCTGCCGGTGTAGGCGCTGCGGGCGCTGCGGGCGCAGCCGGTGCCGGTGCAGGTGCTGCTGCGGGCGCAGCCGGTGCCGGAGCTGGTGCCGCTGCGGGCGCAGCCGGTGCCGGAGCAGGTGCCGCCGCCGGAGCAGCTGCTCCGCTCCCGACGCGCGCGAGGACTGCGCCAACCTCTACGGTCTCGTCCTCGCCGACAAGCATCTCCTGGAGGATGCCCGCGACGGGTGACGGTACCTCAGTGTCGACCTTGTCTGTTGACACCTCGAGCAGCGGCTCGTCGACCTCGACGGCCTCACCGATCTGCTTCAGCCAGCGGGTCACAGTGCCCTCGGTGATTGACTCGCCGAGCGACGGCAGAACGATGTCCTGGCTGTCGCCTCCGGCGGCAGGAGCCGGAGCTGGTGCAGCGGCAGCAGGTGCTGCGGCGGTCTCAGCGGGAGCTGCCGGAGCAGCAGGCTCAGCAGGAGCTGGCGCTGCGGGAGCCGCCTGTTCGGGAGCCGGCGCTGCTGCGGGAGCGGATCCGCTTCCATCGCCAATGCGCGCGAGCACAGCGCCAACCTCAGCGGTCTCATCTTCCTGGACGAGGATCTCTTCGACCACGCCGGCGACTGGGGAAGGCACCTCGGTGTCCACCTTGTCGGTCGAGACCTCGAGCAGCGGCTCGTCGACCGCTACGGTCTCGCCCACCTGCTTCAGCCAGCGGGTCACCGTCCCCTCGGTGACGCTCTCGCCCAGCGCGGGGAGGACTACCGATTCACTCATCGTGATTCTCCTTCTAAATTTCTTCTAGATCTAGCTTGTGGTGCCGCTTAGATGGCGTGCAGCGGCTTGCCGGCGAGCTTGAGCATTGCTTCGCCGATGGTCTCATTCTGGGTCGGGTGCCCGTGCACGAACGGAGCGACGTCCTCGGGGTACGCCTCCCAGTTCACAATGAGCTGGGCCTCGCCGACGAGCTCGCCGACGCGAGCGCCAATCATGTGGACCCCGAGCACGGGGCCGTCGTTCAGTCGGACGGCCTTCACCGTTCCTGCGGTGCCGAGGATGGAGCTCTTGGCGTTGCCCGCAAGGTTGTACTCGTACGACGAGATGTTCTCGGCGCCGTACTTTTCAGCAGCCTTCGCCTCGGTCAGACCGACGGAGGCGATTTCAGGGTCACAGTAGGTCACCTTGGGGATGTTGACGTCTGCGACCACGACGGGGTTAAGACCCGCAATTTCCTCGGCAACAAAGATGCCCTGCTGGTAGCCGCGATGCGCGAGCTGCAGACCGGGAACAATATCGCCGACGGCGTAGACGCCTGGAACGTTCGTGGCGAGACGTTCGGTGGTCAGAACGAAACCGCGATCCATCTCGATTCCGGCTTCTTCATATCCGAGTCCGGCCGTTGCCGGGCCGCGGCCGACTGCAACCAGCAGGTAGTCGGCGCTGAGAGTCGTTCCGTCTTCAAGAGTCACAGTGACACTTGAAGCGTCCTGCGTGACGCCCTGGAAACGGACGCCAAGCTTGTAGTCGATCCCACGCTTGCGGAATGCGCGCTCGAGCTGCTTCGAGACCGACTCCTCTTCGTTCGGCACAAGGTGGGGGAGGCCCTCAACGATGGTGACCTCGGCGCCAAACGAGCGCCACACACTTGCGAACTCGACGCCGATGACACCGCCGCCGAGAACGATGACCTTGCTCGGGATCTCCTGCAGCTCGAGTGCGTGCTCGCTGGTGATGACGCGGCCACCAATCTCGAGGCCCGGGAGCGAACGCGAGTACGAGCCGGAAGCAAGTACGACATTCTTACCAACGACGGTGTCTGCCCCGACCTGGACAGTGTTCGGCGAAGCCAGACGGCCCTCGCCTTCAAAGACCGTGATGCCGTTCGCCTTGATGAGGCCCTGGAGGCCCTTGTGCTTGCCTGCAACGAGCTTCTCGCGGAAAGCGTTCACTGCGACAATGTCGATCGACTCAACGGACGAGTTGATGCCGTAGGTTGCGCCCTCGCGGGCTACGTCTGCGACCTCTGCAGAATGAAGCAGGGCCTTCGTCGGCACGCAGCCACGGTGGAGACATGTGCCACCGAGCTTGTCCTTCTCAATGATCGCTGCGGTCATTCCAAGCTGTGTTGCTCTGACTGCGGTCGCGTATCCGGCGCTTCCGCCACCAAGAACTACGATGTCAAACTGGTGCTCGGCCAAGTGGGGTCTCCCTCGGGTCTCAATACTGTGCCTGATCCGCGCGGTATGCGGTGCGCATCGTTTAGCCTACTACTTCTGCGAATCTCCGGCAGCGGAACCTCAAGTGTTCGCTCTTCGCGCATTTCGTCCCGCTCAGCGCCTGGTTTCGTAGAATGGAACCGTGACTGAAAACCTCTTCTCTGCCGTGTACGCGGAGCGCCGTGCGAGTGTCGCCAAGGGCCTCCCTCTTGTTGTCGCGCTCTCGGGCTCGACAGACGCTGGAAACGCGGTCTCGCAGCTTGAGCAATACCTGTGGGAACGGTGCGCGCCCGAAGAGATCGTCCGCTTCGACACTGACGCCCTTCTCGACTACCGGGCCCGTCGCCCCCTCATCACGTTTGATGAGGATCATTTCACTGACTACAGCCCCGAAGAACTTACGCTGAGCCTCGCTCGCGACGAGCTCGGTGCGCCATTCCTGCTGCTTTCAGGCTTCGAGCCAGACTTTCGGTGGGAGGCCTTCGTTGAGTCCGTCCTCCTGCTTGTGCACGAGTTTGAGGTGTCGGTGACTACCTGGGTTCAGGCGATCCCGATGCCAGTGCCTCACACGCGGCCGATCGTGGCAACTGTGAGCGGCACCCGCGAAGATCTCATGGAGCGTTCGGCGTGGAAGCCGACCACGCGGCTGCCTGCAAGCATTGTGCATCTTCTTGAGTACAGGCTGCACGGTGTTGGTGAAGAGGTTGTCGGGTTCGCCCATCTCGTGCCCCACTACCTAGCAAACAATGAGTACCCCGAACTGCTCACCGCAGCACTCGAGAACGTGATGGCGGCGACGGGACTGCTTTTCGCAATTGATGAAGCAAAGGAACGTGCGCACGATTTCAGGGCTCAGGTTGATCGCCAGATCGCCGAGAACGAGGAGTCGCGAGAGATGCTTGACAACCTCGAGCGCCGCTTCGACGCGTACGTTGAAGCGCACGGCGACCGTTCGTCGTCCTTGCTCGGCGAGGAGGGGACGATGCCGACCGCCGATCAGCTCGCGAGTGAACTTGAACGGTTCCTTGCGGAGCGTCAGCAGGGCCCTGAAAACAATGACGGCCCAGCCGTGCAATAATAGAAAGCAGGAACCCATTCAACCGTCGCGGGAATACCGCGGGCTTGACATGGGTTTTCATGGTGTGCGCAGTTTTTTGGACGCGCATCGACGAGATCTGAGAGGAAGTTGCGTGGCAACAGCGACAACGACCAAGTCTCGCGCGGCGAAGGCGGCTGAGAGCGACGAACAGAACGCGGCCGAGGCGCCCGCGAAGAAGGCTCCGGCGAAGAAGGCCGCGTCGGCAGCGAAGACGACTGCGGCGAAGAAGGCTCCCGCCAAGAAGCCAGCTACCCGCGCGAAGAAGGCGGTCGATGAAATCGTCGACGCGCCTGACGATACTGAAGCGACTGAGGTTGACGAGCAGGCTGAGGAAGAGCAGCCGGCCGCAGAACATCAAGAGCCTCTCCCGACTGGAGCGATCGTCCTGAAGGCCGGGGACGAGGAGGACGTGCCGACAGTCACGACCGCGATCCCTGGCGCCACTGCCGACCCTGTGAAGGATTACCTCAAGCAGATCGGAAAGGTCGCCCTGCTCAACGCGGCTGAGGAGGTCGAGCTTGCGATGCGTATCGAGGCCGGCCTGTTCGCCGAGGAGAAGCTTGGCACTGAGAAGGGGCTTCCGAAGAAGCTTGAGCGCGAGCTGAAGTGGGTTGCCCGCGATGGTCAGCGCGCAAAGAGCCACCTGCTCGGAGCCAACCTGCGCCTTGTTGTGTCGCTTGCAAAGCGTTACACAGGGCGAGGAATGCAGTTCCTGGACCTTATCCAGGAGGGCAACCTCGGTCTGATCCGCGCGGTAGAGAAGTTCGACTACACCAAGGGCTTCAAGTTCTCCACGTACGCAACGTGGTGGATCCGCCAGGCGATTACGCGCGCGATGGCCGACCAGGCGCGCACGATTCGTATTCCGGTGCACATGGTTGAGGTCATCAACAAGCTTGCACGCGTGCAGCGACAGATGCTGCAGGATCTCGGTCGCGAGCCCACACCTGAAGAGCTGAGCCGCGAGCTGGACATGACGACCGAGAAGGTCATCGAGGTCCAGAAGTACGGCCGTGAGCCGATCTCGCTCCACACCCCGCTTGGCGAGGATGGCGACAGCGAGTTCGGTGATCTGATCGAGGACACCGAGGCGATCGTTCCCGCTGACGCCGTTGGCTTCACTATGCTGCAGCAGCAGCTCGAGCAGCTGCTCGACTCGCTCTCAGAGCGCGAGGCCGGTGTCATCAAGATGCGCTTTGGTCTTGGTGACGGAATGCCGAAGACGCTTGACCAGATTGGTGACACCTTCGGTGTCACCCGTGAGCGTATTCGTCAGATCGAGTCGAAGACAATGGCGAAGCTCCGCCATCCGTCGCGGAGCCAGCAGCTGCGCGACTACCTGGATTAAGACTGAGCGAGGTTCGCTCGAAAGGGCACGGAGGTTTCCTCCGTGCCCTTTCGTCGTTGCTCTGCAGTGGCTCGCAAATCGCGCGAAAAAAGGAGTGGGCCCGGGAAACTCCCGGGCCCACTCCTGCAGCGGACAGAACTACGCGTTCAGTCTGTGGCTCTCATCGTGCCAGGCTTCAGCCATCGGGCGAAGCTTTGCCTCGTGCTTTGTCGCGTGATGCGCGCAGAAGAGCAGCTCGCTTCCGCCAAGTGTCACGCGAACGTACGCTTGTGCGCCGCAGCTATCGCAGCGATCAAGTCCACTGAGCGGACGGTCCGCCGCAGTTACGTCCGCTACGTCAGCGGTCTGTTCCAGTGTGCTCATGGCCACCTCCCGGTAGTTCAATTACCTCTATCCAACCACCCCAATGCCGCAAGCGCCCTGTTTGCTGCGCTTGTTTCGCTCAACGCGTACGGCGAACGGATATTTGGCAGCGAGTTCTTCACTCGCCGCCCGCGCTCAGCCCGACTGTCGCAGGTGTGTTCTACAGTGGGTGAGTCTCCAAGAAAGCAGGTTCTTTCACGTGGCTGAATCCAGTTACTCCGCCAGGCACCTCACTGTCCTCGAGGGGCTTGAAGCAGTTCGCAAGCGACCCGGCATGTATATCGGCACGACCGATTCACGCGGGCTTATGCACTGCCTCTGGGAGATCATTGACAACTCGGTCGATGAGGCCCTCGCCGGACACGGTGCAGACATCAAGATCACGCTGCACGATGACGGGTCAGTCACAGTCGCAGACAATGGTCGCGGCGTGCCAGTGGACGTCGAGCCGCGAAGCGGCCTCAGCGGCGTCGAGCTCGTCTTCACCAAGCTGCACGCCGGCGGTAAGTTCGGCGGTGGCGGCTACGCGTCCTCAGGTGGCCTGCACGGTGTCGGCGCCTCGGTTGTGAACGCGCTCTCGTCACGCCTCGATGTCGAGGTTGACCGCGACGGCAAGACGTGGGCGATGTCGTTCCGCCACGGCGAGCCGGGTGTGTTCGCGGGCGCGGGGCCCGATAGTCCCTTCACGCCCTTTGACCGTGCCACCGAGCTTCGGGTCGTCGGGAAGGTGAAGAAGGGTGTCACTGGCACCCGAGTTCGCTACTGGGCGGATCCCCAGATCTTCCTGCCAACCGCCCGCTTCGAAGTCGATTCGCTGGTTGGCCGTGCGCGTCAGACCGCGTTCCTCGTCCCGGGGCTCACGATCGACATTTCCGATTACCGAGCCGAATCTCTCGATGAGTCTGGCGCGCCGGCGGTGCATAGCTTCAACTATGAGGGCGGAATCTCCGAGTTCGTTAACTTTCTCGCCCTCGACGCACCTGTCACTGATACCTGGCGCGTCCAGGACTCTGGGAAGTTTACGGAGACAGTTCCTGTCATGGACGAGACGACGGGCCATCTCGTTTCGAGGGAGGTCGAACGCGAGTGTGAGGTGGATATTGCACTGCGTTGGGGCACCGGCTACGACACGGAGATCCAGAGCTTTGTGAATATTATCTCGACACCGAAGGGTGGCACGCACCTCTCTGGTTTTGAGCAGGGGCTCACGAAGTTCTTCAGGAAGCAGATCGAGACCAATGCGCGCAAGCTGAAGGCTGGCTCAGATAAACCCGACAAAGATGACATCCTCACTGGACTGACAGCAGTTGTTACCGTCCGGGTCCCTGAACCGCAGTTCGAGGGGCAGACGAAGGAAGTGCTCGGCACTGCGGCAGTGCGCCAGATTGTCTCCCGCGCGGTCACGAGCGCGCTCAGCGAGCGGTACGACTCACCCAAGAAGCACGACAAAGCGCAAACCTCGACGCTGCTTGAGAAGATGGTGTCCGAGATGAAGTCTCGGATCGCGATGCGTGCGCAGCGCGACACTGCTCGCCGCAAGAGCACCCTCGAGAGTTCGTCGCTGCCGTCGAAGCTCATCGATTGCAGGTCCAAGGACGTCGCGAACTCTGAACTGTTCATCGTCGAGGGCGACAGCGCGCTTGGCACCGCGAAACCTGCGCGTGACAGTGAGTATCAGGCACTCCTGCCAATTCGAGGCAAGATTCTCAACGTGCAGAAGGCATCGCTCGCCGAGATGCTCTCGAACGCTGAGTGCGGGGCAATCATCAAGGTGATTGGAGCGGGTTCGGGCCGCGATTTTGATCTAGATGCTGCCCGCTACGGCAAGGTGATTTTGATGAGCGACGCCGACGTCGATGGCGCGCACATTCGCACCCTTCTGCTCACTCTATTCTTCCGCTACATGCGGCCGATGCTTGAGGCCGGCCGAGTTTACGCCGCTGTCCCGCCTCTGCATCGGGTCATCGTGCAGAACTCCGGCCGGAAGCCAAATGACGTGATATACACCTACAGCGAGAAGGAACTGCAGACCCTGCTCGCCGACCTCCGGAAGCGGGGGAAGAAGTATCAGGAGCCGATCCAACGCTACAAGGGCCTCGGCGAGATGGATGCCGATCAGCTCGCTGAGACAACGATGGACCGAGAGCACCGCACACTTCGGCGAGTGCGCCTTGAAGACGCTCACGCCGCAGCACAAATGTTTGAGCTGCTCATGGGGAACGACGTCGCGCCACGCAAGGAGTTCATCATTGAGAACGCCGATGATCTCGACCGCGAGCGAATTGACGCCTAGCGTCAACGCTCGATGAGTCTCACAGCCCTCGGTCTCGTACTCGCCGCCGCCGTCGCGCACGCCGCCTGGAACATACTTGCTGCAAAGTCGAGCAGGTCTGGCGTGCCGTTCCTCTTGTGGGGCGCCGTTGTCAGCGCCATTGTCTGGTCAGCGGCGATCCCGTTTACCGGCGGCGTCGGCTCGAGCGGCGCCTGGGAGTTCGTGCGCGCCGTCGTCGTGTCTGGCGTGTTGCACGTGCTTTACATGCTCGTTCTGCAGCGCGGCTATCGCGCGGGAGACCTGAGCACGGTCTACGCGACTGCCCGCGGTAGCGGACCCGTCCTCACCGTGGTCGTGTCGATCTTGCTGTTCGGCGAACGCCCCGGACTGCTTTCGCTCGGGGGCGTGTTGCTCGTAGTTGTCGGCGTTACCGCGTTCGGCCTCATTGGCCGGTCGCGGTCCGCTGCAGGAACAGAGTTCGCCGGAGGCCAACGCCAAGCGCGCTTCGACCCGTCGATTGTGTTTGGCTTATTGACTGGGGTCGCGATCGCCACGTACACACTCTGGGACGTATCGATGGTGAACGGCTTCGGCATCGCTCCGGTTGCGTTCATGGTCGGCACAAGTGCAGCGGAGGCAGTCATTTTTGGAGGCATGATGGGCGCGGAGGGGCTTCGCGGGTTGAAGCCTGCTCGGCGGCTTCGCGGCGAGCTCAGGGCGAACTGGCGAAGCCTCCTCGCCTTCGGCGTGCTTTCGCCGCTCTCGTACGTGCTCGTACTGACGGCGGCGACGATCGCACCACTGTCTCTCGTCGCACCCATGCGTGAAACGAGCGTCGTGCTCGTTGGGCTGTATGGTGTCTTCAGATTCCGCGAAAGCAACCCAGTACTTCGGCTCGCGGCGGCGGCGGTCGTGGTCTGCGGCGTCGCACTTATCGGGTTGTAGGCCACCCTTCCCACACACGAGCTGTGCGATACCAATGCCGGGACAGCTCACGATTGACCGTCGCGAACGACCAGACATGCCCATCCAATCCCGTCTACGGTTGGGTGAAGAAGACCGAGGAGAAACACTGATGAATGCCAGACTACGCGCGGCGATTGCCGCTAGTGCGCTTGCGGCTCTGAGTCTCACCGGACTCGTTGCCTGTGCTCCCGAGCCCGGTGAGACACCCCCGACGACGACCGGGACGCCAAAGCCTGCTCCGTCTGAGAGCGCACAGCCGGAGGTCCCGGCAGAGCCAGAAGTCCCAGAGAAGCCAGATCTCACCCAGGCTGAACTTGACCAGCGTCTTCGGGACGCTGCCTGGGCCAACGACGTCGTGGCGGCCGAGCAGCTGATCGAGTGGGGCGCTGACGTGAATGCAGCAGACGACACCGTTCAGTCGGCGTACCTTATCGCGACGAGCGAGGGGCGCCTCGAGCTCTTGCGTCTGACCCTCAAGCACGGCGGCGACGTAAAGGCACTTGACAGCTGGCAGGGAACTGGACTGATTCGTGCGGCCGAGCGGGGCCACTGGGACGTCTCGGGCGTCTTGATCCGGGCAGGGGTCGACGTCAACCATGTCAACAACATCGGATATCAGGCGATTCATGAGGCCGTGTGGCTTGGCCGCGATGACCCAACCTACCTGGCGACACTGCGCGTCCTAGTCGCCGGGGGTGCAGAGCTTGACAGGCTGTCGGTATCCGAGGGCCTCACTCCGCTTCAAATGGCGGAGGAGCGTGGGTTCTCAGGCCAGGCCGAGGTGCTGCGGTCGTTGGCGGCCGCGGCCGCGCCGTCTGATCCCGGTGCGGCGCTCGTCGAAGCTGCCCGGACTGGGGAGACGACCGCGGTCGTTGCAGCCTTGCGGGCTGGCGCCGACCCCCGGTCGGCAGGGAGCGATGGACTTACCGCAGTCGCGCTCGCGGAGGCTGGCGGGCACGTGGCCGCGGCCCAGGTCATTCGCGCCCTCGGCGGATAGCGAGATCGGTGGATAGCGAGATCGGCGGAAAGCGAGATCGGTCGAAGGCTCTGCGGGGTGTGCGAGATTTGATCTCGCACACCCCGCACGCTGACATTCGCGCTCTGGGCTAAGGCGCTTCTCCAATAAAGGCTAAGGCGCCTCTCCGATAAAGGCCACACTGTGCTCAAGCGGGCTTCCGGAGCCGTCGCGCTTTCCGAGCTCCTCTGGCAGCTTCCGGGTGGCGCCGTCGGCGGCGAGTGCCCGAGGTTCGCCGGTGCCCACCCACGCCACAACGAGCTTGTCTTCGCCCTTGAGGAAGCGCTGAGCCCGAACGCCTCCTGTCGCTCGTCCCTTGGCTGGGAACTCTGCCCAGTCTGACACCTTCGCAGAGGCGGAGTCTGTGCTGAGTAGTGCGTTCTCGTCCGAGCCCTCGGCGACGGTTGCGACGCGCGCCTCCGTGTCTGCTGCAATTGCCGACGCAAAAATGACGCGGGCGTCTGCGCCAAGCTTCATGCCGGCCATACCGCCCGCAGGGCGGCCCTGGGGTCGTACCGACGACGCCGCGAACCGGAGCAGCTGCGCGTCGTTCGTGACCGCTGCGAACTCGGCGGAATCAGGCGCTGGGAACGCAGCGATAACCGCGTCGCCAGTCTTGAGCGTGATGACTTCGAACTCGGGGCGTGCGGGGAGCTCCGTCAGCACGACGCGCTTGACGATTCCCTGGGCTGTGAAGATGCCAACGGGCTCCTCAGAATCCAGCGGCACGACGCCGACGATCCTGACCTTCTTGTCGCTCAGACCGATGTACTCAGTGAGCTTCACTCCCGCGGAGAAGGCAATCGATGCCCCGGGAACGAGTGGCAGATCAACGGGCGTGAAGCGGTGAAGCGTGCCGTCTGAGAGGATCGCACCGAGCTCACCGCGCACCGTTGTCGCGACGCGCGCGGCGACGGCTCCGTGCTTAGTGGCTCGCGGCGCGGCGCGGGGAGCGTCGGGCGCCTCTGGATCCCGGTCAACGCGCAAGGCTCGGCCGGTGGCCGAGAGGAGCACGGTGCAGGGCGTGTCTGCAACTTGCATGGCGTCAGGGGAGACTGCTGCGCGAGACGGACGAGCGACGGCGCCGGTGAGTAGTGTACGACGGGGAGTGCCGTACGCAGCCGAGGCCTGATCGAGCTCGCCAGCGACGACGGCCTGCAGCCGCTCTTTGCTGCCGAGAATCTCGAGCAGCGCAGCGATCTCTGCATTGAGCTGGTCGCGCTCAGCCTCAAGCTCTACGCGCGAGAACTTCGTGAGCCTGCGCAATCGCAGCTCGAGAATGTACTCGGCCTGCAGCTCGGAGAGGTCGAACACCTGCTGGAGCCTGGTTCGGGCTTCCTCGGCGTCGTCGCTCGTGCGAATGACCTGGATGACCTCATCGATATCGAGGATGGCGATGAGTAGCCCCTCGACCAGGTGCAACCGCTCGCGCCGCTTCCGTAGTCGGTACTCGCTGCGGCGTGTCACGACAGACAGTCTGTGATCAAGGAACACGCGGAGCATCTCGCGCAGGCTCAGCGTCTGGGGCTGACCGTCGACGAGCGCGACGGAGTTGATGCTGAAGGAGTCTTCGAGCGGGGTGTACCGATACAACAGTTCGAGTACGGCTTCGGGGGAGAAGCCAGTCTTCAACGTGATGACGAGCTTCAGGCCGTTTTTGCGGTCCGACAGGTCGACAACGTCGGTGATGCCCGTGATCTTCTTACTCTCGACACCCTGCTTAATCTTCTCGATCACCCGTTCAGGGCCGACGAGATAGGGCAGCTCGGTCACGATGAGTCCTGTGCGTCTCGGGCCGATCTGCTCAATCGATACCTTTGCCCGAGTGCGGAACGCGCCGCGGCCAGTACGGTAGGCGTCGGTGACCCCATCGAGGCCCACGATCGTGCCGCCGCCCGGAAGATCGGGGCCAGGGATGAACTCCATCAGCTCTTCGACAGACGCGTCAGGGTTGTAGAGCAGGTGCTTCGCGCCCTCGATCGTCTCAACGAGGTTGTGCGGGGCAAGGTTCGTCGCCATGCCAACTGCGATTCCACTCGCGCCATTGACGAGCAGGTTGGGTACAGCCGATGGCAGCACCTCGGGCTGTAGCAATTGATTGTCGTAGTTGGGAATGAAGTCGACAACGTCTTCGTCGAGCGCCTCGGTCATTGCGAGGGCAGCACCAGCGAGACGGGCCTCCGTGTACCTCGACGCTGCCGGCCCGTCGTCGAGCGAACCAAAGTTGCCGTGCCCGTCGACAAGCGGCAGGCGCATCGCGAAGTCTTGTGACAGGCGCACGAGCGCGTCATAGATCGACGAGTCGCCGTGTGGGTGAAGCTTGCCCATCACCTCGCCGACGACGCGGGCAGACTTTACGTGACCCTTGTCGGGCCGTAGCCCCATATCGGTCATCATGTAGAGAATGCGGCGCTGAACGGGCTTCAGCCCATCGCGTGCGTCGGGGAGGGCTCGGGAGTAGATAACGGAATAGGCATACTCGAGGAACGATCCCTCCATCTCGTGAGAGATGTCAATATCTTCGATGCGCTCACCGGCAGTCTCGTGTGCTGCGTCTGGAGTATCCATGTCGGTTACGTCGGCCATAATGGGAATATGCTACCGACTGCCACCGACAACGGCGGGAGGCTTGCCGCGATTGTGCCGACTGGGCTTGCCGCGCTCGCTCTCGGAAATGACTTGCCAGCAGCCGAAATGCTTCGAACCGCTGTGGGTGGGGAAGCCACTGCTGCCGCAGTCGAGCGAGAATCTCGCACGCTCGCGCTTATTCCTCCACTCCGCTCGCTTGTGGTGATCGCGGTTGACGGCCTCGGGAGCGCGAACCTCAAAGCGCGCAGAGGTCACGCCCCAAATCTCTCTGCGCTCCCTCAACGTCGCATCACAACTGTCACGCCATCGACGACGGGGGCGGCTCTCACTACGTTGACGACTGGGCGTCTGCCAGCGGAGCACGGGCTCGTTGGGTATCGCATCATGCATCCGACGCTCGGGTTACTGTCGCCGCTGCGAGATTGGGACGGGATTGCCGATGTTCGCCGTTGGCAACACGCCAAGCCGCTGTTCGAGCTTGCGTCTCAATTTGGCCTCCGTGCGCGCACGTACGGGCGTCCTGCGCACTCGGAGAGCGGCCTCACTCGCGCCATCCTAAGCGGAGCCGAGTATGTCGGTGGCGACACGATCGCCGACAGGCTGTCGGCAGCGGCCCGCGATCTGAGGTCGCCGTCGCCGCTGCTTGCGTACGTGTACGTCGACGAGCTCGATCGGGCAGGGCACCAGTACGGCTGGCAAAGCCGGCAATGGTCAGACAGGCTCGAACAGCTCGACCGCGCACTCGGGGATTTCTTGACAAGCCTCCCACCGCACACGGGCGTGATCCTCACAGCCGACCATGGAATGGTCGATATCGAAAGCCACCAGCAGATTGTGTTCGATCATAGGGAGCCCGCATTCGCTCACGTGACAGCGGTCGGCGGAGAACCACGATTCCGCACGTTCTTTATGGATCCTGCTGGCGACGTCGCTGCTCTCGCAGCCTGGCTCGAAGCACGAGAGGGCAAGCGTGCGTGGATCGGGACGAGGGATGAGGCGTTCGCAGCCGGGTTGTTTGGTGATCACCTCACGCCCGGGGTTGTTGAACGGGTCGGAGACGTGATCCTTGCAGCTCGGGGCCAGTACGCCTACTACATGACAACGGACGACGAACAATCACTCGAGATGGTCGGCCAGCACGGGTCGTTGACGGATGAGGAACGAGGTATCCCGCTGGTGCTCGCGGGAGCGCTCGCCGGCTCAGGCTTCGCGAAAGCCGTCGAGACGCTCGCGGCAGCGCATGGCTAGTTGCCGTCGGACGGGCTAGACGGGGTCGTCGTCGCTGCGCGTGCCGAAGAGGATGTCGTCCCAGCTCGGAATAGACGAGCGTCCGCGCTTTGCCGCGCGGGCGTCACGCTTCTCCGCCTTGGTATCGTTGGGGCGGTCTGAGACGTCAGCTGAACTCGGTCGCGTACTGGCGTCATCCGACTCCGCAGCATCAGCTGAGTCCTGTGCGCCTGCCGCGTCCTCGCGAGTGGGTGGCACAGCCCTGAGTTGCGCCGTATCAGCGCCGCCCTCGGCAGAACCGCCTCCATGAGAGTCACCCGAGACACCGGCAGTGCCCCAAATGTTCGCTCCAGCGCCCCGACGCTGTTCTGGGGCCGCTGGAGTGAGCCCCAGCGCATCGATCGAGGTGGGCCCGCCAGCATCGGGTGCCGTTCGGCCGGAGTTGTCGGAGGCAACGTCTGGTGCCGATGGATCCACCTCGCGCGAGCGTTCGCCTCGGCGACGCCGAAGCGCGTCAAGGAGATCCGCGGTCTGGCTGAGGTCGGTCTCTTCGTCGCCGGTTGTTTTCACGGCCAACTGGTCGATCTCGCGTCGGCGCTCGTACTCAGCGTCGGCGCTTTCGGGTTCAGGCTTTGAGCCGTCGTCGCCGGTCGAGGGCACAGCGGGAAGCGGCTCAACTTCCGCAGTTGGCGCGAGGAGGCCGTCAGGGTCGAAGGGGGCCTGCTCCCGCCGATCCTGATGGGCGTCTTCCCCCTGCGTGTTGTCGACGGCGCGCAGCTTCGGGATGAGTCTGTCGCCGATCTCCCCAAGCTTCGACAGATTGGTTGCGTCGGGTGTGAGCGGGCTCAGCACGCGTTTTTTGTGGTCGAAGCTCCAAATCGCGTCGTGGTCGCCGTCCCGCGAATCGAACGCGAGACCAATGAGCCACCCGGTCTCTTCATCCCGCCAGGAACGCCACTCGTTCGTGGTGTTACCGAGAGCAATCAAACGCTCGGCAATAACCTGACCGAAACGCTGGTCGTCGTCAGCGTTCGCGGATGGCGAACCGCCATTCTGCGCGGGGTCGGTGCGTACGACAACAGCGTGCGCAAGGTCGAGCATGTAGCGCTTCTCCGCCCGAACAGGCTCTTCGAATCGCTCGACATCACCCTCGTCAAGGCCAGTCTCAGCCGCAACCTCCGCGCGGCTCTTGCCAGCGCGAAGTAGTGCCTGAATCTCTCGTGGCCTCACCGGAACCGAACTCGTGGCGCGCGGGAGCGCGAGGCGTGCTTCCTGCAGCAACGCCTCATCGACGGCGAGTCGGTACTCCTCGCCGAGCTCGTTCGCGAGGATGAGCGAGCCGTCCTCGCGCCGTACAACGCGCAATTCATCCATTGCAGATCCCTTCGACGTTCGCTCAAGAGTGCCACAGCTTCGCAAATGAATGGTGCATTGACCCGGCGATTGGGAGGATACTTTCGGTTCAAAGATCGCTCTCAGCAATATTGGTTTGCGTTCGAACGTTCTATGAGGCAGACTATGGCCGCTCCCAAAGCCAGCCGCGACGAAAAGCAGGAGAAACATGGCAACTGATTACGACGCACCTCGTAAGAACGACGACGAAACAGCCGAGTCGATTGAAGCGCTTAAGGAGCGCGGCCCCTCGAAGGGTCCGTCATCGATCGACTCGGAGGACGCGGACAATCCAAGTTTCGATCTCGGTGGGTCGGATCTTTCCGACGTCGAACTCGACGTCGTCGTGCTCCCGCAGCAGGCTGACGAGTTCACATGCGTGAACTGCTTCCTTGTTCGGCACCGGTCGCAGCTGTCGAGAGAGGTTGACCTCGGCCCGATCTGTGTCGAGTGTGACGCCTAGTCTTCACGCCCCCGAGCCCCGAGCGCTTCAGCAAGCGCGAGGGGCTTTCGGCTTGTCAGAATCCAATGCGGCGTCGGGTCGCTTTCGTCAGTGATTTCAAGTTTCAACCCACGGTGGATCCAGCCTCGCACAACCATGTAGTTTCTGGCGTCGGCGCCAGGACCAATTGCATCGCGCAGTGCGTCGGTGCCGAGCGCCTCGACGGCGCCGATGTAGGAGACGGGGATCGTGGCGCGCCCAGCCCGAAGCTCGCCGTTCTCGACCTCAATGACTGGGCTCAACGCGAAGAAGATCAGCGCGACAACCAGATACAGCCCCACGGATACCGGGATCGCGGCCGACTTGTTGATCGGTGTCATCACGAGGGCTGTCGCCGGAATGAGAAGCAGCCAAGCGCCAAAAAAGCCGGGCCCCGGGAGAAGACGCTCGCGGTAGCGAACATCCGTAGTGTGTGCGGTCATGGCTCCATTATCGCGCCTCCCTGATGATGATTCGGTGTGCAGCGCCGAGGCAGGCGAATCCTGCCCATTCGAGCGCGTTCGTCGATCGATCCGATAACCTGAGCACGTGACTGATGTAGTACATGTGCCCATCGTTGCGGATCACCCTCCGCTGTATGCCCACGCTGACGACGCCGGAGCCGACCTCCGCGCCGCCGAAAGCGTGACACTGAATCCAGGGGAGCG